>NZ_JBFRDZ010000019.1:0-93355 GCF_052114025.1 Allobosea sp. RAF48 | reverse complement strand
CCTATGACGAGACGATCTCGCGCGCGTTGGATGTTTTCGAGAAGGTCGACAAAGATATCCCTCTGAAGGGGCTGAACTGGTTCTTCGACCATGCCGAGACGATCTCGGAGCGCTCGATCGACCGCGTCGCCGCGCTTGGCGGCGGCGTCGCGGTGCAGCACCGCATGGCCTATCAGGGCGAGTATTTCGTCGAGCGCTACGGCGCCGCCGCCGCCGAGGCGACGCCGCCGGTGGCACGCATGCTGGAGAAGGGCGTCAAGACCTCGGCCGGCACCGACGCCACCCGCGTCGCCTCCTACAACCCCTGGGTCTCGCTCTCCTGGATGGTCACCGGCAAGACCGTTGGGGGGCTGCGCCTCACGCCGCAGCGCAACTGCCTCGACCGCGAGACCGCGCTGAGGATGTGGACCGAGAACGTCACCTGGTTCTCGAACGAGGAGGGCAAGAAGGGCCAGATCGCGGTCGGTCAATTCGCTGACCTGATCGTGCCGGATCGCGACTTCTTCGCCTGCCCGGAGGACGAGATCTCCTTCATTAGCGCGGATCTCACCGTCGTCGGTGGCAAGGTGGTCTATGGCGCGCGCGATTTCGCTAGCGCCGACGAGAGCGCCCCGCCGCCGGCGATGCCGGACTGGTCGCCGGTGCGCACCTTCAAGGGCTATGCCGCCTGGGGCGAGCCTGACGGCGCCGGCAAGAACTCGCTGCGCCGGGCGGCCATGACCAACTGCGGCTGCGCCAGTTCCTGCAACGTCCATGGCCACGACCATGCCGGCGCCTGGTCCAGCAAGCTGCCGGTCGCCGACCTCAGGAGCTTCTGGGGTGCGCTTGGGTGCGCCTGCTGGGCGGTGTGAGGTGAACAACGTCGGCTTGCTGGTCGGGCGCCTCATGCTCGTCGTGCTCTATCTGGTCAGCGGCTTCGGCAAATGGGGCAACCTCACTGGCACGGCGGCGGTCATCGCGGCGAAGGGCTTTCCGTCGCCCTTCGCCCTCGCTGTGATCGCAGCGGCGGCAGAGGTGCTCGGCGCCTCCGCGGTGGCGCTCGGTGTGCTGCCGCGCCTCGCTGCCCTGGGGCTCGCCGTCTACACCATCGTAACGGCCGTCGTTTTCCACGCCTTCTGGGGCGTGCCCGACGCGGCCGCCGCCGAGATGCAGACGATCCACTTCCTGAAGAATCTCGGTCTCGCCGGGGGATTCTTGATCCTTGCCGGCGTCGGAGCCGGCCGCTTGGCGCTGATGCGTAACAGGAGATTATTATGGTGACGTCGCGTCTGGAGCGTTCGTCGGAAGGTAGTTCCTCGGTGCTGCGCTGGTGCGCACTGCTCTTGCTTTGTGCCGCCTATATCCAGGGGCCGGTGACCAAGATCCTCGATTTCGAGGGCGCCATTGCCGAGATGAACCATTTCGGTTTGTCGCCTGCACCGCTCTTCGCGGTCGGCGTGATCGTCTTCGAACTCGCGATGAGCGCGCTGATCCTACTCGGCCGCTGGCGCTGGCTTGCGGCGCTCGCGCTCGCAGCCTTCACGCTCGCCGCCACCTTCATGGCACTTCGCTTCTGGGAAATGCCGGCAGGTCA
The DNA here is from genome assembly GCF_052114025.1 of Allobosea sp. RAF48. Lineage (NCBI taxonomy): Bacteria > Pseudomonadati > Pseudomonadota > Alphaproteobacteria > Hyphomicrobiales > Alloboseaceae > Allobosea > Allobosea sp. RAF48. The sequence goes on along the minus strand of NZ_JBFRDZ010000019.1, from coordinate 91,782 downwards.
GGCACGGATGATGGCGATGAACGGCTTCTTCGAACATCTCGGCCTCGTCGGAGGATTTCTCCTCGTCGCGCATAACGACATGAGGTCGTGATGCGGCCGCCTGCGATTGCACTCGCTGCCGGATGGTGGCTCGCGCTAGCCGGGGGGGCGGCAGCGCAAGCCGACAACGCAGCCGCTCCGCTGGAAAAGTACCAGTACGACCGGCTCAAGAATATTCCGCTCACATCGGACGGTGCCGTCACGCTCAGCCTCGGCGGACAGCTTCGCGCCCGCGCCGAGTTCTCACGCCACCCTGTCTTCGGGCTGGCAGTACCGGAGCACAATAACGGCCTGCTGATCCGCTCCTTCCTTTCCGCCGATCTGCGGCTCGGGCCCTATCTGAAGACCTTCGTCGAGTTCGTCAGCGGGCAAGCGCCAATCTGGAACGGACCGCCGCCAGCGACCCAGCTAGACCGACTCGACCTGCTGCAGGGCTACGGCGAACTCACATTGCCGACGGCCAACGGCAACGTCATGCTTCGCGGCGGGCGGCAAGAGATGAGTTTTGGTTCCTCACGGCTAGTCTCTGTGCGCGAGAGCCCGAACGTCAGACGGGCCTTCGACGGCGTCCGCGCTGCCTGGATAGCCTCGGCCGAGGCGCGCATCGATGCATTCCTGGTGCGGCCAGTATTGCCGTTGACCGGAATTTTCGACGATAAGTCTGACCCTGGGCAGGCCTTCTGGGGCGTCTACGGCACGAGTCCGGTGCCTGGTATCCCCGCCCTCAAGGCCGATCTCTATTATCTCGGCTTGAACCGTCAGAACGCCCGCTTTGCCCAAGGCACGGCGGACGAGCATCGCCACACGATCGGGACCCGGCTCTTCGGCAAGGCGAACGGCTTTGACTGGAATGTCGAGGCCGCCTGGCAGTTCGGCCATTTCGGACGCTCGGACATCCGCGCCTGGACCGTTTCCGGCGAGTTCGGCTACACCTTCGCAGACCTGCTCTTCGCGCCGCGGTTGGGTTTCAACGCCGACACGATCAGCGGCGATAGCAATTTGCACGACAGCACGCTCGGCACCTTCAACCCGCTCTACCCGAAGCTGCCCTATTTTTCCGAAGCCAATCTGACGGCGCCGGCCAACCTCATCGACATCCAGCCGAACATCACCCTGACGCTCCTGCCCAAAGTGAAACTAACGGTGGGTTGGAACCCGCTCTGGAAGCAGGCCAAGGCCGATGCCCTTTACGGACCGGCGATCACGCCCGTTCCGCGCACCGCGGGCGGCGCCGGGCGGTATCTCGGCCATCAAGTCTCGACCACGCTCGAATGGAGTCCAACCGATCATCTCACGCTTGGTGGCACTTATGTGGCCTACGAGCCCGGTCAGCGAATCCGGCAGGCCGGCGGCGTCTCCGGCTCCTTTGCGGCCGGCTGGGCGACGCTGTCCTTCTGAGCCTTAATCTAAAGAGGAGCAGATGGTACCCGCCCTTTTCGACAGCGAAAAGGGCGGGCTGCGTCGTCAAGCCCTAGCGATCGCCGGTTCCCGCGCATCTGTTTGCGACGGCCCGCGTGGAAAACCCACAAAATGCCCTCTTCGAGGATGACATCACGTCTTACCGCTTAGTGTCTAATCGTCCAAGAAGAGATGGCAATTATCTTACGTAGATTTTGGGAGATGTTGCAATGATAGGTATATTTCGTAGCAAGCACAATTCGATGGGGCTCTCGTTTGTCTCTGGGTTTGCCGACGCGCTGTTTTTTATTCACTTGGGTGGCCTGTTCGTTGGACTGGTTACTGGCAACGTTGTGCTCCTGGGGCTAGGCGTCGTTGGTCACGAGAAAGGCGGCCTGCGCGGCCTGCAACTTATGACCTTCCCTCTCTTCATGCTGGGCTCAGGTGCGGCAGCGATTATGGTCGCGTGGATTGGACCCATCGAGCGCGCGACTTTTTGGACCCTCATGCTGTCGGCAGTCGCATTTGCGACGTCCGCCCTTCTTGCGTTCCTTGATGCGGGTCCCCTGTCCGCGTGTGCCCTTCTTGCCGTCTTCGCGATGGGGATGTTGACCGCCATCCAACGCCTAGATGCTGGCCTTGGCGCTCCGTTTTCGCTGATGACGGGCAATATCGCCGGACTGGCTGTCGCTATCGCCCGCCGCATCATTGGCTATGCCGAAAAGCCCGAGGAGCGGGGGCAATCGCTAACGTCGATCATCCTGGTCCTCGGCTTTGTGGCAGGTTGCGCAGCTGGGGCCCTGGCTCAGATCACGGTTGGTGTGGCCGGCATGGCGTTGCCGGCTCTCGTGCTCCTTCTGATCGGCATCTTCTATTCTCCGCAGACAACGCAAAAGTCCGGATGACATATGGATGTGATCCGGAGTTTCTCTGGAGCTGAGAACGGCACTGGCGGCTTCACCAGAGGTGGGGGGCCGACATGGCTCGGATAGCTTACTTTCGATTGACGGCGCGCGATCGTGACGAGCTCCATCGGGGCTCTACTTCGCTAGAGCTGATGTTCGATCTGGCAACCGTCGTCGCAGTGGCCGCTGCCGCGCATGGCTTGACGGAGGACATAGACAGAGATCGTTTTGCGCTTGGTGCGGTTAAGTTTGCTTCGAGCTTCTTCATGGCGTGGCTCGCCTGGATGAACTACACTTGGCTCGCGTCAGGTTACGACAACAGATCGGCCGCGTTTCGCTTTTTATCACTGGTCATCATATTCGGCTCGTTCACGCTGGCCGGAGGTATTCACAACGATGACGGCGGTCAGCCTATCTGGCTGGAGCTGGTTGGCTTCACCATCATGAGGCTCGGCCTTATCGCCCTTTGGTTGGGTGTGGCGAACGGGGATCGAAACGAGCGCCCAACAGCGCTGCGCTATGCTGCCGCTATCGCTGTCATGCAGTTATATTGGCATGTGCTGATCTTTGCTGTGCCGCCACAGGCAGCGAGCTACCTGCCTCTTTTTTTACTCGGGGCGGTTGGGGAGTTGGCTATCCCCGCATTTGCAGAGCGAAATAGGCCATCGAACTGGCACCACGGTCACATCATCGACCGGTATAATCTGTTCAATATCATTGTTCTCGGCGAATGCTTTGTAGCAATTTCAATGATTGTTGCGGATTCAGGCGCGCCGGACTTCAAGCATTTCTTACTCGCAGGCCTTTGCTTCATCATCGCTTTTTCAATGTGGGGGCTTTATTTCGACCGCAATAAGCAGCTTATTGGCCGCGAGCCGATCGTCGTTTTTACTTGGGCCTACGGCCATTATTTCCTCTTCGCGGGTGGCGCGGCGACGGCGGCAGGCTTTTCGGCTTTTTTTGCTGCCGGTAATGGAGCCGCTATCGAGTCGGAAGCAGCTCTATCGATCAGCGTCCCAGTGGCCGTGTATTTGACCGCGCTGTGGTTGGTTCGCGATCGATTATCTGGGCAGGGGGCAAGGCATTGGTTCCTGCTTGTGACAGCGGCTTTTGTGCTAATAAGCAGCATGTTTGCTTCCTATGTGTTGGAGTTGATCGCAGCGATTCTAGTAGTAACTGTAACGGTGCGAGGAAAATTGTATCACGCGTCGGCATGATGTGAGTCAATGCAACTAATAATTGAGTGGCCTATTGGCCAATAGTGCTCGCCGCGCGATTTGACTGACGCTCCTGCCCAAAGTGAAGCTGACGGTGGGCTGGACCCGCTTCGGAAGCAGGCCAAGGCCGATGCCTTTTACGGACCGGCGATCGCGCCCGTTCCGCGCACCACGGCCGCGGCAGGCGGTATCTCGGCCATCTCGACCGCGCTCGAATCCGGCAGGCCAGCGGTGTCTCCGACTCCCTTGCAGCCGGCTGGGTGCGGCCGTCCTTCTGACAACGCGCAAATCGTCAATCCGCGCCGCGGATCGACAATCCGCAGAACATTTCTCGGGAGATAATGCTGATGCCATGCTTGAGGTAGGGCAGCAGCCCCGAAGCCTGATCGGCGGATCGTCATTGGAGAGAAATCATGTCCAAGTACCTGGAAGTCCTCACCCCAAAAAATTGCCAGATGATCTTCATCGACCAGCAGCCGCAGATGGCGTTCGGCGTGCAGTCGATCGACCGGCAGGTGCTGAAGAATAATGTCGTCGGCCTCGCCAAGGCGGCGAAGGTCTTCAACGTCCCGACCACGATCACCACGGTCGAGACCACCAGCTTCTCCGGCCACACTTACCCCGAGCTGCTGGCGGTGTTTCCCGAGAACAAGATCCTTGAGCGCTCTTCGATGAACTCCTGGGATGACCAGAATGTCCGCGACGCGCTCGCCGCCAACAACCGCAAGAAGGTCGTGGTCGCTGGTCTCTGGACTGAGGTCTGCAACACCACCTTCGCGCTCTGCGCCATGCTTGAGGGCGGCTACGAGATCTACATGGTGGCGGATGCCTCCGGCGGCACCTCAAGCGATGCACACAAGTACGCGATGGACCGCATGGTGCAGGCCGGCGCCGTCCCGGTGACCTGGCAGCAGGTGCTGCTCGAATGGCAGCGCGACTGGGCCCATCGCGAGACCTATGACGCCGTGATGGCGATCGTGAAGGAGCATTCCGGCGCCTACGGTATGGGTGTCGACTACGCTTACACCATGGTTCACAACGCGCCGGAGCGCGTCACCCATGGCGAAACCATCGGGCCGAACGCCGCCAAGGTGAACTGATCGCTCTGCCACTGCGGGCGCGTCATGAGCGCCCGCAGTGGCTCAATACTTCATGCGGCCGAAAGGATCGGGATCATGGTGAAGTCGCTTCTCGACAAGGAGAATTGCGCGCTCGTCTTTGTCGACCAGCAGGCGGGGCTCGCCTTCGGTGTCGGTTCGGAGGACCGTCAGGTGCTGCTCAACAACGCCGTGGCACTGGCTAAGACCGCGAAGGTTTTCGGGCTGCCGATCGTCGCCTCGACCTCGGCGACCAAAGTCTACAGCGGGCCGATGATGCCAGCCCTGCAGCGGGCTATCCCCGATGTCAGCGCGATCGACCGCCGCAACATGAATGCCTGGGAGGACGACGCCGCTCGTAACGCCATCGTGGCGACGGGCCGCAAGCGGCTGCTGATCTCCGGCATGCTGACCGAAGCTTGCGTCAACTTCCTAGCTCTCTCGGCCGCCGAAGAAGGTTACGAAGTTTTCGTGGTTGGCGATGCCTGCGGAGGCTTGACACCTCAGAGTCATGAACTCGCGTTGCGTCGCATGCAGGCGGCCGGAATTCATATGACGAGCTGGATCCAGGTGCTGCTGGAGTTACAGCGCGATTGGACTCGTCACGATACCTATGATGGTGCGCGCGCGATCGTGGAGGAGTTCGCCGGCGGTTATGGCATCGGTCTCGCCTATGCCCGCGACATGATCAAGCCGGGCTAAAGAGAAAATCTGTGGTGAGTGCCATGCCATCGCTGCGAACGAGGACGACACAGGCGCGTTTGCTATCGCCGACACTCCTTGTCGCGATGTTGGTATCAAGTTGCGTTAGCGGTCCGAACCGAGCTTCGGTGCCTGCCTCACTGGCCGCCTCGGCACGCATTGAGCATGTGGACCTCGCGCGTTTTTGGGGGGATTTGGTCACGCCCGAAATCCGCGCGGTGATCGAGCGGCAATATGACCAGACCTATCGTGCGGTCCGAACCGGCCAGCGCGCGGCCAGCGCTTTGCGCCAAGCCAATTTCCTCGCGATATCGGGGGGAGGCGCGGATGGTGCGTTTGCGGCCGGGTATCTGACGGGATGGACCGAGCGAGGCGATCGCCCGCAATTCGAGGTCGTCACGGGTGTCAGCACCGGGGCCTTGGCCGCGCCCTTTGCTTTCCTCGGATCTCGCTATGACGGGCCGTTGCAAGAGGTCTTCACCCTCTATGGCGACGCTGAAATCTACACCAGTCTTGGGGTGTTCGGCGTACTCGGGCGAGGCCTCTACGACAATACGCCGTTGAGGAATCTGATCGACCGCTATCTGACTGACGAGATGATTGAGGACATCGCGGTTCAATATCGTCTTGGGCGGCGGCTTCTGATTCAGACGACCAACATTGATGCGCAGCGCCCTGTGGTATGGGACCTGTCGGCCATTGCGGCAGGCAGCCGACCAGAACGACGGGAACGCATGGTCGAAATCCTGCTCGCTTCGGCAGCGATTCCGGCGGTGTTTCCGCCGGTACGCATAGACGTTCAGGTGGACGGTGAACGTCGGCAGGAATTGCACGTTGACGGCGGGACAGTGGCGCAGATTTTCTTTGCTCCCCCAGATATCGGCTTGAACCAATTCGAGCGCCGGCGGTTTGGCGCCATTCGCTCTCGAAAGCTCTATTTGATCAGGAACGGTCGGCTGCTACCGCAATATGAGACGACCGAGGAGACCGCGATCGGGGTCGCCAAGCGTGCCATTGAAACCCTTGTTAAATACCAGACCGTGTCCGACTTGGTGAGGCTGCAACTGCAAACGGCAGCCGGAGGAGCGAAGCTGTTCTATGCCGCCATCCCCAACAGTTTCACTGCTACGCCGAAATCGGACTTCGATCGCAGCTACATGCAGCAGCTCTTTGCGACTGGGCGGGAGGAGGGCGCGCGTGGAGCTTGGCGGACAAAACCACCATTAACGCCTATCCAGACAGAACCGACTCATTGACCCCACTGCCGGTGCAGCCGCCCTAGGGCATTCCAATCGTAGCGTTGCCAGGACGCGTTCAGGTGACCAGAGCCATTTCACGCGGGTTTTCCGGCAGCTCGCGGGTACAAGCCCAGGTGCCTGGCGTCGCAGCCAGGGAGACATGCAGGCCGGCTCGGGCAAGCTTCCGCCCGCTGGAGCCGCCTGTTTCGCTTCGCGGGCGATGCGGCTGGCGACCGCTTATGCCGAGAGGAAACGCGTAGCGGCCATGATCTCGGGCTCGCGCATCTCGTGCCCGCCTTCGTGCCAGTGCGTCTCGACCGCGGCGCCCTGGGCCGCCAGCCAGCTTTCCAGCTGCTCCGTCTGCGGCGCCGGGCAGATCGGGTCGCGGCGGCCCGCCGTGACCAGCACCGCGACCGACGACAGGCCCGGCTGCGGCGCGGGCTCGAAGGGGATCAGCGGGTGCATCAGGACGGCGCGGTCAAACAGCTCGGGCGCGGCGAAGAGGACGGAGGCGAGGATGTTCGCCCCATTCGAATAGCCGATCCCATAAACCTCACTGCCGGGACTGGCGGCGCGATGGGCGCGGATGAAGCCGATCATCTTCTGCGTGCGCGCGGCGAGGTCCTGCATGTCGTAGACGCCTTCCCCGGTGCGGCGGAAGAAGCGGGCGGCGCCGTGCTCGGAGACGTCGCCGCGGGGCGCGACGATGCCCGCGCCGGGCACGATCTGCGCCACGAGGCCGGAGAGCTGCCGTTCGTCGCCGCCCGTGCCGTGGAAGGCAAAGACCAGCGGAGCGCCCGGCGCTGCCGGCTTGGCATAGTGGTGATAAGCGTTTTTGTCCGGCTGCATGTTCGGTTGGATGTTCATCGCGACCTCCTTGCGGGTTTGCTGAGCGTCCCGCCGCGGAGGGCGGGGCGCCTGGTCGGTTCAGTCCTTGAGCGGAGGCAGGATGCGCTCGATCTCGGCACGCAGATGGGCGTGCTGCTGCGGCAGCTTCAGCGCCTCGCCGAGATGGGCGGTATCCTCGTCCCGGGCGAAGCCAGGCTCGTTGGTCGCGATCTCGAAGAGCACGCCGCCCGGCGCCCGGAAATAGATGGCCCAGAAATAGTCGCGATCGATCTGCGGGGTGACCTGGTAGCCGGTATCCATCAGGGCCTTGCGCACCTCGGCCTGCGCCGCCTTGTTGTCGACGGCAAAGGCGACATGGTGCACCGAGCCCGCGCCCTGCCGCGCCCTGTCGGCGTCCGGAAGCGTCTCGACATCGACGATATCGGCCCCGTTTCCGCCCGGCACGGCATAGCGCGTCACAGCGCCCTGCTTGTCGACGACCTCGTAGTTCATGAACTTCAGCAATTCGCCGGTGGCACCCTCGTCCTGCAGGCGCAAGGTCACGCCGCGAAAGCCGTGGACGCCCTCGGAGGCCGGGACCGGCCCGCCGGCAAAGGGCGCGCGCTTGTCACCGGCGACGCCGACCAGCGAAAAGCCGTCGCCGTCCGGGCCCTGCAAGCGAAGATGCTTCTCGCCGAACAGCTCGGTTTCACTGACGCCGCCGACGCCGGCCTTCTCCAGGCGCTCCTTCCAATAGGCCAGCGCCTCGGGAGCGACTGCGAACTGGGTCTCGCCGACCTCGCCGGTGCCGCGCCGTCCCCGCGGGATCTGCGCGAAGGGGAAATAGGTCATCACCGTGCCCGGCGTGCCGATCTCGTCGCCGTAATAGAGGTGATAGGTGTCCGGCGCGTCGAAATTGACGGTCTTCTTGACCCGGCGCAGGCCGAGCGTGTGCGTGAAGAAGCTGTTGTTGGTCTGGGCGTCCGCCGCCATCGAGGTGACGTGGTGAAGACCCTTGATCTGCTTGAGCATCGCTTTGTCTCCAAATTCCTTGCCGGGGTTCAGTCCGGTGTGAGCAGGAAGATGGACCCAGTGTCTTGTTGCTTGAATAGTCGTTTCTCTCAGCTTATTATTGCTCAAATCGCGATGATGGGACGATCTCTTGATCGGCGAGCTCGAAGCGGTCCGTGTATTCCTGGCGGTGGCGGAGAAGCGCGGCTTCGCGGCCGCCGCGACCGCTCTCGGCATGACGCCGAGCGCAGCCACGCGCGCCGTCGCGGCGCTGGAGGCGCGGCTCGGCGTGCAGCTCTTCATCCGCACGACGCGGACGGTGGCGCTGACCGCAGCCGGCGCGCTCTATGCCGAGCGCGTGCGCCCGCTCACCGCCGGGCTGGAACAGGCGGCGCAGGAGACGCGCGAGACGCAGGGGCTGGTCGCGGGCGCCCTGCGCGTCGCCGCGCCTTTGTCGTTGGGGCTCAAGGTGCTGCCGTCGGTGCTGACGCAGTTCGGGCTGGTCCACCCTTCCGTCCGGGTGGCGCTCAGCCTGACCGACAGCTTCGTCGACATCCTCGACGGCAGCGTCGACCTCGCCATCCGCATCTCGGGCGTGCCGACGGATAAATCGACGATCTGGCGCAAGCTCTGTCCCGTGCCGCGTCTCCTGGTCGCCGCGCCGGGCTATCTTTCAGCGCGCGGCGTTCCAGGCAGCCCCGAGGATCTCGCCGAGCACGAATTGCTGGCCTATGGCACCGACCCTGCCGGCGAAAGCTGGGAACTCAGGCAAGGCGACAAGCGCGGCACGATACGGGCGGCCGGCCGCTTCCGGGCGGATAGCGGCGACCTCCTGGCGGATCTCGCCGTCAACGGCGAGGGCATCGCGCTGCTGCCGCGCTTCATCGTGGCCGATGCGCTGGCCTCGGGTCGTCTCGTGCAGGTCCTGGAGGCATGGTCGCCGGGCGAGCTCTGGCTGACGCTGTTCTACCCGCCCTATGAGCGCCTGCCGCTGCGCGTCGCGACCTTCTCCGATTTCTTCGAGATCTACGTGACACAGACGCGCCCGCTTTGATCCCTTATTGGAGTTCCAATTCGCTCTGTTCTTGGAGGCCGAGCCTAAACGTCGTTCGAACGCCTCGCTGGATATGATGGCCGTTTGGGCCTACTGGACGCGCCGTCCCGACGTCACTGCGTCCTCGCTCTCTTCCTCGAGTTTCGAGACCACGGCCATTGTCCCTCTATCTCAGCTTCAAGGGAGAAGCTCAAAAATGTCCTGATGAGGACAATCAGCCCGAGAAGGCCAACACTCTCCCAGGTAAGCGGAGATATGATCGTGGCGATGATGTCTGCGCCGATCAGTATTTCCAGGCCGAGCAAGATTCCTCGCCCTAGATTAGCGCGATACCTGTCGTAAGCGTTATGACTGGATGCAAGAATCAGATCACGAATATAGACGACGGTTGCGATCGCCACGCCGGCAAGAATCACGCCGACACCGAAGAATTCAAGACCAGTCGCGAGCGGACTAAGAATTGGTGCGATCAGATTTGCCAAGCCGCCAGATTCACTACCAACATCCACTGCTATGTTCCTTCTGATAGAAAGGGAATGGATCGGCGAGGCGACCTGGAAGAGGATGCATTAGTTGGCTTCGGCGCCGGCTGTGCTGGCGAACAGGGCGACTGCCGCGAGAACAGCTGGCAGGCTGAAGGCAGCGGCCGGTGCGAACATGTAACCTGCCGCACCGAAGCCGCACCCCAAGGCGAACGTAACTACTGCCGCGGCCATTTTTTTGACCCGCGCTTTGGTGGTGGCGACCTCTTCGGCTTTCGAGCCAGCCAGAAGATCTGCGAGATCGAGCATGATCTGCGTTGTTGTGCCCGTCATCAATGTTGAGGGAGATGCCTTGGGCAGATGCGCTCTGTGAAGTCCGTTCTGAATTGCCATGGCCGAAACAAGCGCGAGCCCAACCACAAGCGTGACGACGTTTCCGTCCGCTTGAAACGGCCCGTGAGAGAGGGCGTAAATTGCCACGGCAGCCAGCAGGGCCAGCTTCACCACAAGCATCGGCTTGATAGGCGAGCGGCCCATACTTTGAAGTTTCAGGCAGATCAGGCGAGATACGAAGACGACGACGCAGAACATGGGAAGGGCCAGAACCTTAGACAGGGCACCGCTGAGGCCGAGTGCAGCCGTTGCGCCCAGGGTTACGAAGTTTCCAGTAACGTGTGCAGTGAACAGACCTGAAAGAGAAAGAAAACCCAGCGTATCGATGTAGCCGCCGTTTAAGCTCAGAAAAATGGGAAGAGAAGGAAATTTCATCGCTTATCTCGATTATAGTCAGATTTTAGAAGATTTTTTGACATGATCTGGACGTTAAATGCGACGTATAGTTTCCTCCGGCGAGAATTGTTTCCGGTCGCAGCGGGATACTATACATTTTTGAGCGTTTTTTTATTCCGTTGATACGCCGTTGAATGAAGCATACGTTCCAAAAATTTCAGAAATAGCTTCGATTTAAATGCGCGTGATCCCTGCATAGAGAGGCAATCCGTCCTGACTGTATTGGAATTTTCGCCAAGACGTGTCGTCGATCGAGATCGTCAGGATATGCCAGGCGACAGGAACGGCCGGAGGCGCAGGCCGCGCTCCGGCCGGCGGCTGCTATTCTGCTATGAAGGAAAGAAGATCGCTGTTGAGGCGGTCTTTATGTGTCACGGTCGTGGCATGAGGCGCGCCTTCATAGACCTTGAGCTTCGCACCTTTGATCATCTTGGCTGCTAGGGCGCCTGTCGCCTCCAGCGGCACCACCATGTCATCGCCGCCATGGATGACGAGGGCAGGCACGTCAATCTTCGCCATGTCGGGCCGGAAGTCCGTTTCCGAAAATGCCGTGACGCAGTCGATCGTCGCCTTGAGCGAGGCCTGAAGTCCGATTTGTACTGTCAGTCGGAATATGGCGGGCGAGACACTATGGCCGCGCTCGGTTCCGTAGAAAAGTGGATTGAAGTTCTCCAAGAACGGCGGTCGATCCTGCAAAAGCCCGGCTCTGATGCCGTCGAATAGCGACTTATCGGGGCCGTCGTGGTCGGCCGTCTTCATGAATAGCGGCGTCACCGCGCTGATCAGCACGAGCTTGGAAACGCGGCTTGCGCCGTGTCGAGCGATGTAGCGCACGATGTCGCCGCCGCCCATTGAGAAGCCGACCAGCACGGCGTCCTTCAGATCGAGCGTTTCCATCAGGGCGGCGATGTCATCGCCCATGGTATCGTAGTCGTAGCCGGTCCAGGGTTGGCTCGACCTGCCGAAGCCCCGGCGGTCGAAAGCGATCCCGCGATAACCCGCCAAGGCGACGGCGAGCATCTGGTCGTCCCACATGTCGGCGCTGAGTGGCCATCCGTGACTGAAGAGGATGGGGCGACCCGTTCCCCAATCCTTGAAATAGATTTCCGTGCCGTCTTTTGTCGCCAGTGTCGTCATGTCGAGTCTCTCCGTCGCGCGGCGCTTCGTGCCGATGCAATTCTTTGAGGCTAGACAGGGTTCAGAGATGCGGCTTGTCGGTCTTCTGCGCGAATTGCCGATTTGCCGCGCCTCGCTATCCTACTCGGCAATTAAAGCTGGATATTGAGAGAAGGGCTTCCAATTGAGTAAGTGCCGGTTTCTGGAATACGATCCTTCGACCACGGAAGAGATGCCGACGTTCCCGTCCAAATGATAGCGCTATTGTCCAAGACGCCGGCCAAAATGTGCCTTCGAATTGTCCTGTGGGTGACGCATGGGACACCGAGCCGTGGCCGCGTCCTCACCTTCGAAAGGCGATGCCGTTTTGACGGAGGATCGCGATCGTGAAGGGGCGCGGATTGCATCACGTCACCGTCATTGCCACAGATGCAGCACGGAACGTGGAATTCTATACGAAAGTACTCGGGCTGCGCTTGGTAAAGCGAACTGTGACGCACGAGGACCCGGGAGCTTACCATCTCATCTATGGAGATGCGGAAGGGGTGCCCGGCGGCAGTCTTTCCTTTTTCTCGTGGGTGAGTGCTGCTGAAGCGGAAGACCGCGGCGACAACGGCGAATACGTCCTCTTCTCAGTTGCCCCTGATGCGATTGGCTGGTGGGCGAAGCGGCTGACCGATTTTGGCGTACCGTTCCAGCAGCGGCAGTCATTGAGCGGAAGCGCTCAACTCAATTTCGAGGATCCCGACCGCACACCGCTGGCCTTGGTGGCCAGAGCGTCGGCGGAACAAGCCTCCTGGTCTCAACCGCATATTCCGCCGGCTTTCGCCGTTCGCCAACTCGTAGGTGTTACGATGAGCGTACGCGGAACGACGCTGATGGCGCGAATTCTGACAGAAGTGCTTGGTTTCGCCGAAGTCGGACGCGAGGGCGATCAAATCGAGTTCGCGGCGCATGACGAAGCGGGAGGACGGCTATATCTGCATCAGCGGCGCAATCGGTCTCGCCCCAGACTCGGTGCCGGCGTCATCCATCACGTTGCATTCCGAGCCAACGACGAAGCCGAATTGGCTACTATGGCTAAAGAACTCCAAGAGCGTTTTGGGATCGCCTCAAGCCCCGTCAAGGACCGCTATTATTTTCGTTCGATCTACTTCCGCGGACCAGACGGGTTGCTGATCGAGATTTCGACGGATGGTCCTGGTTTTCTCATTGATGAAACACCTGGAGCGCTGGGGACGCGCTTGATCTTTCCGCCGAGCTTGGAAGATCGCCAGGACGAGCTGTTGCGAATTTTGCCGCCGCTCGACAGAGTTCGCTGAGACGCTTCACGAAGCGCCTCTATCAAGGTTGGGCGCCGACAGCTTGATCTACGCGCGTCGTATAGTTGGCAGGCAGCCACCTGTAGTGGCCATCGCGAGCGGTAATATGCCCAAGGCCTGGAAATGAAATGTGAGCTGCGCCGATCCAGAAGCCTTTTGTGGCGGCTTCCGCGAAAAGGGAAAGGCGCCTCTGCTCTGCTTTCCACGCATCACTATCATAGGTCACGGTGACGGCCGGGTCGGGAAACTGGATGGGGGAGACATGGACGATGTCTCCCCAGACGAGCAACTGTTCACCTCCGCTTCCGACAAGGTAGGACGTGTGGCCCGGTGTGTGGCCTGGGGTCGGTACGGCTTTGATTCCCGGCAAAACCTCGCCCTCGCCGTTAAAGGTAACGAGGCGACCCGCCTCCTGATGGGGGCGAAGGGCACTGCGCGCCCCGTTGAACATGCTCCGAAGGATGGCAGGTGCCTTCGCCTCGTTGGCGCTATCGAGCCAGTAGTCCACGTCCTGCTTCGAGACGTGAAGCGTTGCGTTTGGAAAGCTCGGCTGCCCGTTCTCTACGACACCGCCGATGTGATCGGTATGCAAATGAGTGATGAAGACGTCGTCGATCTGCTCAGGCGCATAACCTGACGCTCTGAGGTTCGCCAGGAGCTGGCCACAGCACTTTCCATAGAGGGCTCCAGCTCCGCTATCGATGAGCACGAGCCGTCCGTTCAAATTGACAAGGAACGCGTTGATCGAGCCCTCGAAAGGCAGTGCCAAACGTTCCTGGGCCAGAAGTGCTTCGGCAGTGCCGGGACGTGCGTGGGACATGAGAGGTCGATCTTCGCCTGTCAGGGCCCGCTCCCGCGGTACGGTCAGCGTCGTGGGGATTGGAAACGGATGAGTCCCGTCGAGAAGCGCTGTGACTTCCAGTTGGCCGAGCATCATCCGATAATAGCCGGGTGCCTGTTTGCCGGCTTGAGGAGCCCCCGCCGGAGATCCGGTCGCGAGGAACGTCAAACCGAGGACCGTGGCGATCAATCGCTTCGAGTGTGAGGTGATCATCGAGCGCCCCATTGTTGGCTGGCAGGTATCCTGCCAGCTTGAGGGACATGCCTCTTGTCATAATGCGCTGGGCTTTGACGATTTTCGTCGTGTGATCAAAAAAGGAGAATTATGCCCAAACCTTCGTCTGAATTGCCTGTCGATGAAGGATTTACGTAGCTTCAGGACGGCTGTACCGGTCGTCAGTCGCAACCTGCGAACGCCGACGAAGGAACGGGCCCGGTCGCAGGCGAATACGGTGGGGGCCAATGATTCAGGGGCAAGATTTAGCGGGCGGGCTAGAGGAGCCCATTATGCCGTCGCAGTCCGCTACGGCCGCGATGGGCTTTTACGGCGAGCGCATCACATCACACCTTGAAATGCCCGGCCGCACTGTCGCTGAGTTTCGGCCTGGTGGCCGTCTTGGATTGGCGGTCACGCGCCTGACCTGCGATAAGGAAACGCGCAACAGAACTGCCCCAGTGCCGACGGAGGCTGCGTTCTCGATCCTCCACCAACTCCATCCTCTGCAGAGGCATTCGTGCTGGCTGAGTGGGCACAAGCGCTACTCTGATTGCTTTTCGGCTGGAACGGTGAGCGTCATCGATTTGCGAGACAGCCCCCAATGCGAGTTTGGTGGTCGCTTTGATGCTTTGCAATTCTACGTTCCGGCCGAGGCATTGGAGGAGTTGGCGGAGCATCACGCGGCACGGCGGGTGGATACTCTGCGGTGGAAACGCGACGAGCCCGACCCCATCACGGCTGCTCTGTCGGAAAGCCTGCTTGTTGCGTCGGAGTTTGCTTCCGCCAACGCATTGCTGATCGATCAGCTGTCGCTGGGGTTGCTGACGCACTTCGGCGAGACTTACGGCGGAATGCGTCGTCTGACGCAAGCGCGTGTCGGCATATTGGCGAGTTGGCAGGAGCGCAGGGCCAAGGAAATGTTGCATGCCCGCTTCGCCACGGACCTCAGTATCGCGCAGATCGCCGAGGAGTGCGGGCTGACGCCTAGCCATTTCGCGCGAGCTTTTCGGCGAAACACCGGCTTGGCGCCGCATCGCTATCTGATGAAGCTTCGCGTCGAGGAGGCGAAGAAACTGCTCGTTCGCCCTGATTTATCGCTCGAAGAGATCGCCATTTGCTGCGGCTTCGGCGGGCAGAGTCATTTGACGCGCGTCTTCGGCCGGTTCACCGGCGTGACGCCTGGTGTTTGGAGGAGGCAAGTGGGGCAGGGCTAGGCTGCACCTTCGCGCGACACGTTTTACGCCGCTTTTTGCGGCCTCAGATCGCGAACGCGCACAATGACCAATATTCTGACCGGCGCGTGTTCCGCTAAGGAACACACGCCGGTGCCGCGGGGTTCGGATCCGGTGATTGCCAGATCCGCGGGAGAGAAAGGGGCAGCTCTCCCGCTGCCGCTGCGCTTTGTGATTGCTAGGCCGGTTGGCTGGCGACATCCTCGGCGCCAGTTCTCATCAAGACATTCAACAGGGCTTCCACGTCGCGCGGACCGTCGTACCGCTGTCCATTGATGAAGAGGCTCGGTGTGCCGTTCACACCGCTGCGAACTCCTCCGAGAAAGTCACGCCTGATCTTCTCGTCAAAGCCGCCATTAAAACCTCGTTCCACAGGGGCGGTGTCCAGGCCAATTTTCCGCGCGTAATCGAGGAGATCGCGGTCCTGGAGCGCCTGCTGGTACTCGAAGAGCGTATCGTGTGCTTCCCAGAATCGACCTTTCGTCGCCGCGGCCTCCGCGAATTCGGCGGCGCGAAGCGCGTGGGGATGCAATTCGGAGATCGGGAAATTGCGAAACACGAACAGCAGGCGGTCGCCCATGAGGTTCTTCACGGCCTTCAGAATGGGATAGGCTTCTCCGCAATAGGGGCATTCATAGTCGCCATATTCGACCAGAGTGACGCGCGCGTTCCTAGGTCCCTGCGTGTGATCGTGGTTGTCGACTGGGATCGCGAGACCGTTCATGGCAGAACTCCTTGCGCCGGAGATCGGGCGTTGAGTTTGTCGAGTGCCTCGAGGATGCCGTCTGCTCCAGGGTTGATCCCCAGCGGCGAGACGTAGCTCCAGCAAATCACCCCCTCGCGGTCGACGACAAAAAGCGCGCGTTCGCAGATGCCTTCGATCTTGCGATAGGCACCGTAGCGCGCGGCGACTTCACCTTTTGGCTCGAAATCCGCCAACAATGGAAAGTGAAGCTTGCGATCGTTCGCGAAGGCCGCGTGACACCAGACCCCGTCGACGGATATGCCGACAAGCTGGGCTCCGGCCCGATGGAATTCGGGAAGGATCTCGTTGTAGAGAGCCATCTGATCGCCGCAGACCGGACTCCAATCGGCCGGATAGAAGGCCAGGATGACCGGGCTGCCTCGCATGTCCGCGAGCGAAAGCTTCTGGTCGGGCGTCGCCGGCAGGGTGAATTGCGGGGCGACGCTTCCGGGTGGCAGGACTGTCATGGGCGACTCATGCGCTGGCATCGGAAAGGCCGGGATCGGTTTGGCGGGTCGCTCAGCGCGTGGGGCGCGTCATTTCATAAAGGAACCAGGCTCTGCGCTCCGCCTCGTCGATCCAGACCTCGATCAAGCTCGTCGACGCGACGTCGTTGTAGTTCTCGCAAACACCGTGGGCTGAGCGCAGGAAACCCGCCATGCGGCGGTTGTCGTCCGCCAACTCCGCCAGCATGTCCTGGGCAGTTACATAGTCCGCGTCATTGTCGGGCAGGCGCTGGATCCGCGCGATGTGTCCGATCGAGCGCAACGTGGTCCCTCCCACCTTTCGGGCGCGCTCGGCAAGCACGTCGGTGGTAGCGAAGATCTGGTCACCATGCTCGTCCAGCATCAGGTGGTAGTCGCGGAAGTGGGGACCCGAGAGGTGCCAGTGGAAATTCTTCGTCTTCAGATAAAGCGCGAACATGTCGGCAAGGACGCCGGTCAACGCTGCCGCGATATCCACAGTGGCTTGCGCACCGAGATCAGTCGGCGTTTGCAGTGGAGCAGTCTGGTTCGCACGGCCCGAAGCGTTGTTCATGAGCGACCTCCAATGGTGATGACCCCCGCGCGCCTGACGCCATTATCGCTGTCGGACACCGTTGACGGGCTTTCGGAGCTGACGTTACGGCCGGCGGGACGAGCGGTGAATCGACCACAAGGGTGATTGCCTCATACTTCAGTTTGCATTGGGGGAAGTCGGCGGAGGCCAAGGGCGTTGGACCAGCTCAACCTCGATCTTCGACGCAAATCGGGGAGGGGGCGAGGAGGCTCTATTCCCCTGCGGTGCGATCATGATGCCAGCCTTCTTAAACTCTTGTATGATTCCGTTTCTCGGGCGATCGCTCACACTCGCCGCGGCGGCATAAAGCGATGTGAGCGGCACGGGGCGGATCGCTTCGGCCCTGGGAATTTGGACTGCGTCCAGCGATGGCAGCTGGAGCCACGCTCATCGCGATTCCAGTCAAACCGTGACGCTAATCTGCAAGCTCCGCCTGCAGCGATAAATTACCTTGCTGGCTGCGCTGATATCATCAAAGGCTGTCGCACCAGATGTCGTCTGAATCGTTCGCTGATCGGCGGGTCTCGATACGATCACGCCGAAAGCTATCGTTTGGCGAAATTTTTGTTTCGCCTTCTGCCGGAAAGCGAAACAGCTGCCGTTTTGCGGCCGTTCTTCTGGCAACAGGCATCTTCACCATCGATACATGGACACAATTGGAAGGCGCTGTTGCCGTCCTATACGTCCTTGTCATCCTCATCGCGATGCGCACAGGGCGGCAACAGGATATCGTCTCGGCCGCAATACTGAGCCTGATCCTGACACTGATATCTTACTTGCACGCACACGGTTTCGTATTCGGTTCGCCAGCGTTCCGCGCCCTTGTGAGCCTTTCAGCGATAGGAATGGCGACGATGCTGGCCCTCTGCAATCAAGAGGCCACGCAAACGCTCTCGGATCAGGCCAAGCTCTTGAACCTGAGCCACGACATGATTTTCGTGCGGAACAGCGAGGGCCTCATCACCTTCTGGAACCGCGCCGCAGAGGATGTCTACGGTTGGTCTAGCGCCGAAGCGATCGGACGCTCAGCGGATGAGCTCCTTGCGACGCAGTACCCCGAACATCGTCACGTGATCGAGCGCGGATTGCTCTCTACCGGACGATGGGAAGGGGAGCTCGTACAGTTCGGGAAGTCAGGCGAGCGGCTGATGGTTGCAAGCCGATGGGCCCTGCAACCGGGCGGACAGGGCGATGCACTTGGAGTCCTTGAAACGCACACGGATGTGACTGAGCGCAAAAGGACGCAAGATGCGTTGCACTTGGCGCGCTTGGAGCTTGCCCATGCCGCCCGGGTTACGACGCTGGGTGAATTGACCGCGTCGATCGCGCACGAAGTCAATCAACCGCTGATGGCGGTTGTTACGAATGCGGAAGCCTGCCGACGCTGGTTGCAGAGGAACCCGCCCGATATCCAGGAGGTCGATACGGCGATTGGGCGAGTCATCTCCGAGGGGCAACGTGCCAGCGAGATCGTCACTCGCATTCGCGGATTCCTAAACAAGGAACCAACTCAATCGAGCCAACTCAACGTCGCAACGCTCGTTGGCGAGGCGGTCTTGCTGGTTGAACGGGAGTTGCAACATGGGGAGGTCGAATTGCGGCTCGCGTTGGAGCCGAACCTCCCACCCATTCAGGGAGACAAGGTCCAACTCCAGCAAGTGCTAGTCAATATCCTGGTAAATGGTGTGCAGGCCATGGCTGGGCTTCTGGGTGGCCGGCACATCTCTCTGCAGGCGTTCCGTTCTGACGCTGATGCCATCGCGATAGAGATTAGCGATACCGGTCCGGGCATTGCCGAGGGCGATCAAGAGAGACTATTTGATCCATTTTTCACCACCAAGGACCATGGGATGGGCATGGGCCTCGCGATTAGCAGGACACTTGTCGAAGCCCATGGCGGGCAGTTGAAAGCAACGAGCGCCTCGGGCTGCGGCGCGACCTTCCATCTGACGCTTCCGGCACTGAACACGAGTGTCGCGCCATGACACGGCTGCGGACCGTGAGCACCGGATCTGTCGCTGTCGCGTCGGCACCTTTTGTGGCCGTGGTCGATGACGATCCTGGTGTCAGGGATGCCCTCGACAGCCTTTTTCGCTCTGTCGGATTGGCGACCCTGCTCTTCGGGTCGCCGGCTGAGCTGCTCGCGAACGCGTTGCCGAGCGTTCCCGGTTGCCTGCTTCTTGATGTGAGACTGCCTGGTCTCAACGGCCTGGATTTTCAGGAGCAGCTGGTACGTGATGGGTTCAACGTGCCGATCGTCTTTATGACGGGACATGGGGATATCCCGATGTCGGTTCGGGCAATGAAAGCGGGTGCGGTCGACTTTCTGGCAAAGCCGTTTCGCGAGCAAGACATGCTCGACGCGGTGACACTCGCGATCGCACGAGACCGGTCTCGGCGCCACGAACTCGAAGCCAAACACGATCTGCGGATCGAGTACGAAACGCTCACGCCCCGCGAGCGCGAGGTTATGGCACACGTCGTGGCAGGTTTGATGAACAAGCAGGTGGCAAATGCCATCGGTATCAGCGAAATCACCGTCAAGATTCATCGCGGCAACGTCATGCGGAAGATGCAGGTGCGATCGCTCGCTGACCTCGTGCGAAAGGCCGAAGCCCTCGGCGCTTCGAGAGCTTGAGCTGCCGGCAGCGCAAACCTCTGTATGATTCCGCTTCGTTCATTCTGCCTGCATAAACGCCAAAGCTGGGGCATCGCTGCCCGCTTCCTGCGAGATTGGCGTGATTGGCTTCGGAATGCCTCACATACCCACAATCGCGATCGTGGACGATGATGAAGGGGTCCGCACCTCGCTCTCAAGCCTCCTTCGTGCTCTCGGCTACCATGTTCGCGGTTACGCCTCCGCGCAGGATTTTCTGAACGATCCAGCCATCGAAGAGCCGGACTGCCTGCTGGTTGATGTCCAGATGCCTGGGATGAGCGGCGAGCAGTTGCAAATGCATCTGGTCGCGTCTGAACGCTCCTTCCCCATCATCTTCATGACGGCATTTCCACAAGCGGGCATCCGCGAACGTGTGATGGCAGCTGGTGTTCGCGGTTTCTTGCAGAAGCCCGCCGACGCCGGGCAAATCGCTAGTTCCTTGGCGGGGGTGCTCGGCGGGGATGGCTAACGGCTGACTCCTAACACCATCGTATGGGAAGCCGATCCCTACGTACGATTCTCGCCAGGTTGAAGGCCGCCTAGCGTCGCGCTGCTGACGGAACCGCTCGGGAAACCGGTATCCATCCGCTCACCCGATGCCCCAAGCGAGGCACTTATGACCGATTTAGCAACCCCTCCAACCTGGTCGAGGCGCGAAGCTGTAGCGACATTGGCCGGTGCAGCGAGCGCTGCATTCCTTCCCGCTGCCGCCTTCGCGCAGTCCTCGACAGCAACCTCGGGCCCAAAAGGAAAGACACAGATGAGCAGCGGTTTCGTAAAGACCAAGGATGGCGTCGAGATCTTCTACAAGGACTGGGGTCGCAAGAATGCCCAGCCGATCGTGTTCCATCACGGCTGGCCGCTGTCCTCTGACGACTGGGACGCACAGATGCTGTTCTTTGTGCTGCACGGCTATCGTGTCGTGGCGCATGATCGTCGTGGCCATGGCCGTTCAGCCCAGGTGAGCGACGGCCACGACATGGATCACTACGCGGCCGACGCCTTTGCCGTCGTCGAGCATCTCAATCTGCGGAACGCGGTGCATATCGGTCACTCGACCGGCGGCGGCGAGGTCGCCCGTTACGTTGCGAAGCACGGCCAACCCGCCGGCCGCGTCGCCAAGGCCGTGCTGGTCTCAGCCGTACCGCCGCTGATGCTCAAGACGGCGAGCAACCCCGAGGGCCTGCCGATGGAGGTTTTCGACGGCTTTCGCAAGGGCGTGGCCGACAATCGCGCGCAACTCTATCTCGATGTGGCGGCCGGCCCGTTCTACGGCTTCAATCGCGAGGGCGCGAAGGTCTATCAAGGCGTCGTCCAGAACTGGTGGCGCCAGGGCATGATCGGCAGCGCCAAGGCCCATTATGACGGCATCAAGGCCTTCTCCGAAACCGACCAGACCGAGGATTTGAAAGCCATCACCGTGCCGACCCTCGTGCTGCATGGCGATGACGATCAGATCGTGCCCATCGCCGACTCCGCACTCAAATCCGCCAAGCTGCTTAAGAACGGCACGCTGAAGATCTACAAGGGCTATCCCCACGGCATGCTCACGACGCATGCCGACGTGATCAATCCGGACCTTCTCGCCTTCGTGAAAGGCTGAACGGACTCGACCGAGGCGCCACTGGGGGAGGGTAGCCCTGCTACCCTCCCATTTCTTGCTTGAATGCCGGGCCTCCCGGGGTGCCGCGGCCGATCTGCAACGCGACGACGGCCCAAAGTTCTCCGCGGTCAAACCCAGCAGGGGCTGGCGGCTCTTCCTACATGCTCGAGGCGGTGGCGATTTTCTTTACGAGGTTCCGGATCAACCTCCGATGCTTCGTGAGCCTGCGCCGCCGAATCTCAGAGGGCGGAGGCACCAAGGCGGCGGCAATAGGCGGCAATCTCCCGCCCAACGGGAAGTCGCTCGCGCTCGAAGCCAGCCAGAGCGCGTTCAAGATTGTCTTCAGCCGCCAGATGACGGTGCAACGCCATGACGTCTCCGGCTGCCTTTGAGACTCCCATTGCAGTATGTGGCCTCACCACGAAGGCCGCATCGCCGATCAGCGCGATCGGTCCTCGCACCATCCGGGGGGCTTCGTAGTCGAAGATGCCTCGGATCGATGGCTTGTCCTCACTGCCGACCGCGAGGGCAAATTGGGGCGGCAACGTATCGGCAGCATCCCGATGCAGCATCGCCAGACGGTCAGCCGAAAAGCCACTCCTCGGCAGCGAGAACGGATGGGTTCGGCCCTGCGTGTCGGTGAACAACGCCGGGAGTTGGTCACTGCTGCCCGGCCGATACCAGACCCAGTTATAGCGCCGTTCGCCTTGCGCCATCTCTCCCTTTGAGCCCGGTACGAGATATCCGAGCGCATGGGCTCCGCGCTTCACGTAGAATGCAAAGCGCCCGATCAGCAGCGCCGCTTCCGATGGCAAGGCTGTCTCCGGTACGAGACCGCGCCAGGCTGAATAGCCTGCATAGCCGTTGACGTGGTTTTCGGGGTTCACGGCCTTGCGGACAATCGAACCGATCCCGTCGGCTCCGATCACGAGATCGGCTTTGCAGGCAGCGCCGTCACGGAAGTGGAGGACCGTGCCCGTCTCCGCGGGCTCGATGGCTTCCAACTCCTGCCCCAGTGCGTGGCGTTCCCCACCCAGATCGCTTGCCAAGTTCTCGTAGAGAACACCCCACGAGATTTGCATCTGCGGCATCGCGAGCGTTTCCGCCACCCCTCCGGCTCTGTCCAGATAGATCCGTTCTTCAGCCATGACCCCGATGGTGGCCACGCGCTCCTGACCGAGCAGGCGCAGCATACGGAACACATCCGCTTGCGCGACAAGGCCTGCGCCGCGACCGGAGAGCCCGTGCCGGGAGCGCTCATGAACGCGGACTTCGTGGCCATCCCGCCGCAGCAGGAGAGCGGCAAACAACCCAGCAAGAGAACCGCCGACGATGCTGATGCAAAGGGCTCTCATGTGGGGGGCGTATTGGCAGCCTATGACGGCGGGACGAGCCAGCAACCCAACAACATCGCACCACAGCGGGCAATCATACGGAGGTGTGCGGTCCCCATCCCCAAGCGCTACAGCCTCCCCGAGGTCAAGGCTCTAGCATTCAAAAAGGGCAGCCGGCCGGATTCGTCGCTGGCCCGTTCGCGCTGATTGGTTGCAGGGGACCCTTCCGATGACACAGCAAGGTATTACTGCGCCGCTTCCATTCGTGCTCCGGACCTCGGCAATCTATGCCATAGCGGCCGCTGCCGGCATCGCGGTGGCGAACATCTACTACAATCAGCCGATGCTGGGCCTGATCGAAGAGGCTCTCCCCGGTCAGGCTACGGGATTGGTCCCGACCGCTACCCAGCTCGGCTACGCCTGCGGCCTTTTCCTGCTGGTTCCACTTGGTGACATTGTCGAACGACGGCGGCTGATCGTCCTGCAGTTCGGCTTCCTCGCTGTCGCGCTCGTGCTGGCCGCCCTGGCGCCGAATGCGCTGTTGATCGTCCTCGCTTCTCTCGTCGTTGGCCTGTCGGCCACTGTCGCCCAGCAGATTGTTCCGCTGGCGGCGCATCTGGCTGCTCCCGAGCGGCAAGGGGCAGTCGTGGGTACGGTCCTGGCCGGCATTCTGACCGGCATCCTGCTGAGCCGGACCCTAGCAGGTTTCGTAGCGACCCATGCAGGCTGGCGGGAGATGTTTTGGCTGGGCGTGCCGATGGCGCTTGCCGCGGGCGGGCTGATGGCACTGGTCCTTCCGCATGCTCCGCCGGAATCGGAGCTGAGCTATGGTCGGCTGCTGAGTTCCATCTGGGATCTGTGGCGCGAATTCGCGGTGCTTCGGCTGGCCGCAATCACGCAGGCGCTGATTTTCGCGGCATTCACCGTCTTCTGGACCGTGCTCGCCTTCCGGCTGCAGGCGCCGCCCTTTGGTTTGGGTGCCGACATCGCCGGCCTGTTCGGCATCGTCGGGGCGGTCGGCATCTTCGCCGCGCCGCTGGCGGGGCGTTTCGCGGATGCTCGGGGGCCGGCGCCTGTTGTTGCGATGGGGGCCATCGTCACTCTGGTTTCGTGGATCGTCTTTGGTGCGTGGACCTCCTTGGCCGGGCTGGTGTTCGGCGTGGTGCTCCTCGACTTCGCCATGCAATCGGCACTCGTGTCGAACCAGCACATCGTCTTTGCGCTGCGGCCCGAGGCTCGGGCTCGGCTCAACACGGTCCTGATGGGAGCCATGTTCTTCGGGGGCTCGATCGGCTCGGCCAGCGGCATGGCCGCCTGGCAGTTCGGCGGCTGGCCTGGGGTGGTCGTCCTCGGTTTGATTTTTGGCGCCATTGCGACAGCGATGCAGTTTGCCTGCATTGCCCGCAGCCGCAGCCACACGACCGGCTCCTGAAGCCTTCGCCGGCATCAACCGCGCCGCAGGGGCAAGCAGAGCATGCGTCTCAAAACCATTCTTAGTATTGGCATCGCCTTCGCCGTCAGCGCTGGAGCTGGCGCACTGGCCTATGCTTGGCGGTTCGAGATTGCTCCGATCGAGACCCCTGCGCCAGCCAGCTTCGAAGCGGCGACGATCGCCAAGGGACGCGATCTTGCTCTCATCGGCGACTGCCAGACCTGCCACACGACACCGGGCGGCCGCATCTTCGCCGGCGGCCTAGCGATGCCGACGCCGTTTGGCACCATCTATTCGACCAACATCACGCCGGATCGCGGCACGGGAATCGGCTCCTGGTCCCGGGAGGCTTTCACGCGAGCAATGCGCGAAGGTGTCGATCGGGAAGGGCGGCACCTCTATCCGGCGTTCCCCTACGACCATTTCATGCTGACCAGCGATCAGGATCTCGAAGCGCTATACGCCTTCTTCATGACGCGCGAGGCGGTCAGCGCACCGACGCCCGCCAACGAGCTGCCATTCCCGATCAATATCCGCCTCGTTCTTGCCGGCTGGAAATTGCTCTTCTTCAGCCAAAGGCGGCTGCAGCCCGACCTTGCGAAGGACGCGCAATGGAATCGCGGGCGCTATCTCGTCGAAGGTCTCGGCCATTGCGGTGCCTGTCACACGCCGCGCAACCTCATGGGGGCGGAAGTCCAGTCCCGCGCTTTCGAAGGCGCCCGGGTCGAGGGCTGGCTGGCCTACGGGCTGGGAAAGGCATCGAAGGCGCCGCTGCCGTGGACGGCCCAGGCATTGGAGACCTATCTGGCTGAGGGCTCCCACCCGGATCATGGCGTGGCTCGGGGGCCGATGGCGCCGGTGACGGACAACCTTTCTCTTGTGCCGCGCGAAGAAGTCGCCGCAATGGCCGCCTATATTGCCGCGCTTGCACCCGCGGGCGCACCTGTTGCCAAACCGACTGGCGTCGCGCAGCTGGCTCTTGCGCAATCGGCTGGTCTGCAGATCGCGACGCCTCCGGACATGCCTGGAGCGGGAGCCCGCCTCTACGCCAGCGCTTGTGCTTCATGCCACGACGCTGGGCGCAGCCTGCCATTAGGAGCGGTATCGCTCGCAGCTTCGACAGCGCTGGCGGGGGAGGGGCCCGAGAATCTGGTGAAGCTCGTTCTGAACGGAATTCCCGCTGCCGGCGGTGCCAAGGCGCCGATCATGCCGGGCTTCGGAGCCGTCATGACCGACGAGCAGATTGCGGCTCTGGTGAAGCGCCTCCGCAGCCAGGTCGCAACGCGTCCGGACTGGCCCGATCTGCAGAAGGTCCTTCGAGAGGCGCGCCGCGAACTCGCGCGCCATCAGGCGAAATGAGGAGGCTGGTATGGCCAATGTCACAATCAATGGCACCAGTCACGCGATCAAGGCCGCGCCTGATACGCCGCTGCTCTATGTCCTGCGCAACGAGTTGAAACTCAATGCGGCGAAGTTCGGCTGCGGACTCGGCCAGTGCGGAGCCTGCACCGTAATCGTTGACGGCGAGGCCGTATTCTCCTGCGTTACCCCGGTCGAGCTGGTCGAGGGGCGTTCCGTGACGACGCTGGAAGGGCTCGGGTCCAGGGAAAATCCCGGGATTTTGCAGCAAGCTTTTATCGACGAGCAGGCGGCCCAGTGTGGCTACTGCATTCCCGGCATGATGATGCGCGCGCAGGCGATGCTCCAACGCAACCCACGGGTATCGGATCGGCAGATCCGCGAAGAGATGGAACCGCATCTGTGCCGGTGCGGCACGCATATGCGCATCCTCCGCGCTATCCGTCGGGCGGCCGACCGGGTGGCCGGGACACTCGTGCCGTCGGCGCCGGGAGGCCGGTCATGAACGCGATGCTGTCACGCCGCGCTGTCCTCGCTGGCGCCGGCGCACTGACCCTGGCGTTCAGTTGGTCCGCTGCGCGGGCGCAGACCGAAACCGGGAAGGGAGAGGGGCCGACAAAGCGAGGTCTCCCTGGCAGCCTCGATGACACGCCTCGGCTCGATGCCTGGATCCGGCTCGATGCCACTGGCTCCGTGACCATCCTGACCGGCAAGGCCGAACTCGGGCAGGGCCTCAAGACGGCTATTCTCCAGATCGCCGCGGAAGAGCTCAAAGTGCCCTTCTCATCGCTCGGTCTCGTCACTGCCGATACCGGCCGAACAGCCGATGAAGGCTATACGGCAGCAAGCCATTCAATTCGCGATTCGGGCACTGCGATCCGCAACGCCGCCGCCCAGGTGCGGGAAATCCTGATTGCCGAGGCCGCGCGACGGCTGACCGTCTCGCCTGAAACGCTGCGTGCGGCCGAAGGGGCCGTTCTCGGTCCAGGGGGAGTGCGCCTGAGCTACGGAGAGCTGGTCAGTGCTGAGTTGCTGCAGGTCGAGGCTCGACCCACTTCGAAACTGACACCGACGGCCGACTTCACCGTGATGAACCGGCCGGTCGCAAGGATCGACATTCCGGGCAAGGTCACGGGCGGCGAAGCCTATGTGCAGGATCGTCGCCCAGACGGCATGCTCCATGCCAGGATGATCCGGCCGCCGAGCTATGACGCCGAAATTGCTCGGCTGGATGCCACTGCCGTGGAAGCCATGCCCGGGGTTGTGAACGTTTTCCGCGACCGCAATGTCCTTGCCGTAGTAGCGGACGACGAATGGACGGCCATTCAGGCCATGCGCCGCCTCTCGGCACGCGTCGCGTGGAAGGAGCAGGCGTCGCTGCCGGATGCGGCGAATCTGGGCGACGCTCTGACGGTCCTTCCATCGCGCGACACCGCCATCCTCGAGGTGGGAACGCCGGGTGGGGCGGGAACTGTCGTCGAAGGACGCTTCGTACGCCCCTATCTCGCGCATGGCTCGATCGGCCCATCCTGCGCCATTGCCGAGGCGCTCGACGGCGAGGTGACGATCTGGACGCATACCCAAGGCGTCTATCCGCTCCGCCAGGCCATCGCGGGAATGCTGAAGCTGCCGCTCGACAAGGTTCGATGCATCCATGTCGAGGGCGCGGGCTGTTATGGTCAGAATGGTGCGGACGACGTTGGCGCCGACGCCGCCCTGATCGCGATGGCTCTGCCGGGACGCCCGATCCGCGTGCAGTGGATGCGTGAGCAGGAACATGCCTGGGAGCCTTTCGGGCCCGGCATGGTGGCCGCGGTGCGCGCCGTGGTCGACGGCAGTGGCGCCGTCACGGACTGGCACAGCGAGGTTTGGAGCCAGTCCCACATGATGCGGCCCGGGCCGCCGGGCACGCTGCTGGCTGCCCGGGACAAGAGCGATCCGGCTCCGCCGGCTCCGCCCGTCGCCCTCGCGCAGCCGGAGGGAGGTGGCGATCGCAACGCGATCCCGCTCTACCACTTCCCGAATGCGAAGGTGGTCCATCACTTCCTGCCGGAGATGCCGTTGCGCGGCTCCTCGATGCGTTCCCTCGGCGGCTATCTGAACGTCCTGGCCATCGAGAGCACCATCGACGATCTGGCTCATGCCTCAGGGCAGGATCCGGTCGCATTACGCCTGCGCCTGCTCACCGATGATCGCGCTCGGGCCGTCGTCGAGAAGGCAGCTATGGATTTTGCATGGAAGGCGCGACCGCGACTTCCAAAGGGAGGCGGCTACGGCTTCGGCTTTGCCCGGTACAAGAACCTCGAAGCGTATTGCGCCGTCGCGCTGGAAATCTTCGTCGACCCTGAGGCGGGCGAGGTCCGCATCGTCCGCGTCAACGCGGCTACCGACACCGGAGAGGTCGTCAACCCGGATGGTGTCAGGAATCAGATCGAGGGAGGGATCATTCAGTCCGCGAGCTGGACGCTGTTCGAGGAGGTGACGTTCGATCGCAAGCGCATCACGTCGTTCGACTGGTCGTCCTACCCGATCCTTCGGTTCTCAAGCGTTCCGGAACGGTTGGATGTCGCGATTATCGACAGGCCCGGCGCACCGTTTCTCGGCGTGGCGGAGGCGTCGCAAGGCCCAACGGCTGCGGCCCTGGGCAACGCCATTCGTGACGCAAGCGGTCAAAGATTGCGGCAATTGCCGTTCACTCCGGCCCGTATTCGGGCCGCCTTCGGACGGTGAGCGGACGAACTATAGCTGGCGAGCCATCACCGACGGGCATGGCCCAGTACGTTCTGCCGAGCTGGCGTCCGCGCCTCCTCTCACGTCCGCTGCTCCACGCATTGATCGTCGTCGCCAAGTACTGCTGGGCTGGACGATCGCGACGCAATCTATGCCTTCAAGCGACCGCTATCGTCGCTCTGTTCTGCTGGCTGCTTGCGGCCTTCGTCCCAAAGCCCCCCGGCCGCCCGCTGCAACGGTGGTCTCGTGAGGGCGTCTCACCCTGTAGCGGCACCGAGCCCTGGACGGCGAAACCGTCCGTTGGGCCATCCCGTGTCGGGATTTCATAAGTTGGAGAACCCTATGAGCAGCCAAACCGTGGGCAATGCCGCGCCTCGTGCCCATCAAATGTTTCCTGTGTTGACGCACGATCAGATCGAAACGATGCGTCGCTTCGCCAGTGGTCCGCCCCGGCGTTTCACTTCCGGCGAGCCGGTCTTCACAAGCGGGGATCGCGACGTGCCGGTCTGGCTTGTGTTGGCAGGCTCCATCGACGTCGTTCGGCGCGACGGCCTCGACGACGAGGCACCGATCACCACTCATCGTGCAGGCCAGTTCACCGGCGAGGTCAGTCAGATCGATGGGCGTGCGACAATTGCATCGGCCCGCGCTGGCAGCGACGGAGCCATGCTGCTGCCTTTCGATCCTCCCCATCTGAGAGCATTGATGATCGGGTCCGCGGAGGTCGGCGAGATCATCATGCGGGCGCTGATCCTTCGCCGCGTGGGGCTGATCGAGCAAGGCGGCTCCGGTACGATTTTGATTGGTTCGGCGCATGATGCGCATCTCATTCGCCTACAAAGCTTCCTGACCCGTGACGGCTATCCCAACCTGGTCATAGACCCGGTTACATCGGGCGAGGGGCGTAGTTTTGTCGAGAAGTTCTCCCTGCAGATTACAGATTTGCCGCTGGTCGTTTGTCCCAACGGCAAGCTGTTGAAGCGTCCGACCGAGCGGGAGGTAGCCGCGTGTCTCGGGATCATTCCGAAAATCGATTCGGAAAAGATCTATGATGTCGCCATCGTTGGAGCTGGCCCGGCCGGCTTGGCAGCGGCGGTCTACGGCGCGTCTGAGGGCCTTTCAGTCATCGTCCTAGACCAGCGGGCGATGGGAGGGCAGGCTGGTGCTTCGGCACGGATCGAAAACTATCTTGGATTTCCTACGGGCATATCGGGCCAAGCTCTTGCTGGCCGCGCTTTCAACCAGGCCATCAAGTTTGGCGCAGAGGTGGCGATTCCGTTGCGTGTCGAAACGCTACAACGGACTGGTGATCGCATTACTCTGGGGCTCTCTGACGGCGCGACGTTGGCGGCCAATACCGTGGTGATCGCGTCCGGCGCAGCCTATCAGCACCCGGAGATTCCTGGTCTGGCGCAATTGGACGGGGCCAGCGTGTCGTACTGGGCGTCGGCCGTGGAAGCCAGACTCTGCCGCGGCAAAGAAATTGCCCTCGTCGGGGGTGGAAATTCAGCGGGGCAGGCGATTGTGTTCCTTACGCCGCAAGTGAAGCGCCTTCACGTTTTCGTTCGCAGAGACCTGTCCGAAACGATGTCGCGCTATCTCATCGACCGGATTTCAGCGCTCCCGAACGTCGAGATTCATGTAGGAGCCGAGATTGCGGAATTGGACGTTAACGGGGGCGTGCTTTCCGGTGCGACCGTTCGAAATCGGTCTGACCATGGCCTGTCAAGATTCGGGATTAGCCACTTGTTCCTGTTCGTCGGCGCAACACCGCACGCAGGCTGGCTTCGAGATACACTGGCGACTGACGAGAAAGGCTTCATTCTCACCGGAGGTGAGGAGGCTTTGCCTTTGGAGACCAGCGTGCCGGGAGTATTCGCGATCGGCGACGTGCGCGCGGGTTCAACGAAGCGTGTCGCTGCAGCAGTAGGCGATGGAGCTGCGGTTGTTGCGCAGATTCACGGATACCTAGGAGCTTTGCGCGACAGGTAGTTAATCACGACGGTCTGTTATTGGCTTCCTTTGGTATTCTGCGGACCAAATGAACTGCAAGGCGTCATAACCAGACATTGGCTCGCGGCCATATAGCGGAGATCGGGCGCTTCCAGATTTAATTGCGCTCGGCCAACGAGTCGATGAAACCTCGTTAGCACGGCAGACTGGGGGCGCTTATGCAGAGAACCGACCTTGGCCCATAAGATGGTAGCCAGTTAGACTGCGGCCGCTACGCGCGTTGTGCCAGAGCTATCCGAAAAGTGCGGAATAAGCCTCTACATGTTACCTAGGGTTGTTTTCCCTTCTGTGCCGTGCACCATGAAATATATGGAGCGCTCAACCAGCAGGAGCGGGCTATGCGGGCAATACAGGTTCTCGCTTTCGGCTTCGTAACATTGGCGGGCCTTTTCTCATTCGGTGGCGAAGCGCGGGCCTGGGGCAAATTTGGTCATCTGACCATTTGCGATCTGGCGTACCGGAACTTCACAGACAAGGCGCGCGAGGAACTCAAAAAGCTCTTCCAGGTCGGCCGCGGCGGCATCGGTGTCAAAGGCCGCGGCAAAATGGATGACCGCCACTATACATCGTACAATGTCGGTTGCCTCGAAGAGGACGAGCTGCCGCGGAAGCACCCCGACGATCATTTCATCAATGTCAGCCGAGATACCAAGTCGATCACCAATAGCGCCTGTCCGGCCGCGGCCGACTGCATCCTTTCTGGGATCGGCCGAGATTTCGACACCCTCAGGGACACGGCCAGGCCAAACGAAGAGCGTGTCTTCGCACTAATGGCGCTGGGGCACTGGATCGGGGACATCCATCAACCGCTTCACGTCTCTTTCTCCGATGATCGCGGCGGCAACGGGATCGATGCTAAGATCACCGGCGGCAAATGCGGGAGATCGACCTATCGAGTCAAAAATCTGCACGGGATCTGGGACAACTGCCTGCTTGAAGCCGGCCTATTCGAGCGCGTTCGGAACCGGGCCGATTTCAGGAAGAGCTGGAGCAAGAACACCATCACTTACCGGGCCGTCGATACATTACAGGCCACCACCTCACTGGCGGAAGAAAAAGAACTCGTGGGGGGCGATCCAGTGAAATGGGCAAATGAATCCTTCGAGATCACTGTGATGCCTGAGGTGCGTTATTGCGTTATCGTCGCTGGCGTCTGTAAGTACTCGTCGGGCTCGGTACAGCTGGGGAATGGCGTTCCGAAGCGCTCCGAGCAGTTTGATCAGGCATACCTCGCCATGTTCTCGAAGACGGCCCAGAACCGCGTTAAGGCCGCCGGCTTCAGATTAGCTCACCTGGTAAATTTGGCGCTGGATCCGGCTTACACGGGACCGGTACAGGACAACCTGCAACCTTGATCGATATGAGCGCCGTCGCCGTTGGCTGTTGCGTACGGCCATTGTGTTTGAGATTTTGCGTTCGCGCTCGATCTTGCGACGACTTGCGCTGTTGCGTGGTGGCGGCGCCTCCGCCTTCTGGCTGACACGCCGGATGCACACAACCAACCTTGCAGATCCGGAATAGGATTCCGTGATTGCACGGATAACGTTCTACATCCTCCGACTGCTCTATCGGCCTGTGACCGGCATGCGCCATTAGCAGACTCTAGCTCTCTGGCCAAAAGCAGACGTCTTGAACGCGGTCGCGGCACGATCGGAAACGATCTAACTCGGAGGTTCGCGAGATCGGTCCTATGCAACCTAGTCGGGAGAGTTGCCAGGTCTTGGTGGGAGGCTAAACGGCGCTTTCGGGCAGCTGGGTAAAGGAAGTTTGTCCAAGCCATCGTTGGATACAGGATATCGGGCAAATCGATTTCGATCTTTCAGCATTTCGAAAGCGCGCCGCCATACCCTGATCGACCGTTAGCTTGGCGAGAGGCCGACGCTTGCCCACTCAGCGCGTGACCCGATCTTTCCCCGTGGACAGTGCTCTATTGAACGCTGTCCTGGAGCATGTGGACCAGGGAATTCTGATGGTCGATGCCAACGGCTATGTGGCCGTCTGCAATCAGCGCGCGATCGATCTGCTCGGCCTGCCACCCGACCTGATGCGTTCCAATCCATCTTTCGAGGCGGTGAAGAGATGGCAGATGGAACAAGGTGAATTTGGTACTGTCACCGAGGAGCTCCTCCGGGCCATCAAATATGAAGGGATACACGTAGAAATCCTGGACTACGATAGGCAGAGACCAGACGGCACGGTGCTGGAAGTTCGAACCAACCGCCTCCCCAACGGCGGAATGGTGCGCACCTTTACTGACATAACCATACGAAAAGCGGCCGAGAACGCGATCCGGGTGAGCGAGGAGCGCCTGCGGCTGGCTTTGCAGGCGAGCAGGATGGCTGCTTGGGAGCTGGATCTCGTGACGCAGTGGGTCGATCGCTCCGAGAATTCCATGGTGCTGCTTGGCATTTCCTCGGGACCGGCAGGCGATTTCATCAATAGGGTCCATCCCGACGACCGAGAAATGGTGACGGCCTTCTGGAGCGCCGTCAGGTCGGAAGGAAGTGGCACGGCCGAAGTGCGCTACCATTCTCCTGACGGCTCGCAAACGTGGCTTGCTCTCAGGGCCGAGCGAAAGGACGATAATCGACTCATCGGACTGACCTTCGACATCGCAGATCGGAAGGCCGCCGAAGAAGCCATCTGGCGAACCGCCAATCACGACCCGCTGACGGGCCTGGCGAACCGGGCGCTCTTCCAGGCTCGCCTCAACGAGGCGCTGACGAATGCCGGAATCTCTGGGACCAGCGTGGGGCTGTTACTGCTGGATCTCGACGACTTCAAGGATGTCAATGACACGCTTGGCCATGCGGTTGGAGACCTCCTCCTTCAGGAGGCGGCCCTTCGGCTCAGAAGCTTTGTCGGAGAAGGCGATACCGTGGCACGCCTCGGGGGCGACGAGTTTGCCATCATACTCGCCGATATTTCAGCGGGAAGTGAAGCCACTGCCCTTGCTACGGAAATCGTAGATGCTCTCTGTGCTCCCTTCCAGCACGAAGGACGAGCTCTTTCCACAACGGTCAGCATCGGGCTGGCAACCTTCCCTGAGCATCACCGCGATCCGGTCGAACTGATGAAGGACGCCGACATCGCGCTCTATCGCGCGAAGGAGCAGGGGCGCGGCCAAGCGGTTGCTTATACCAGTGCCGCCCGCGAGACGATGGAGCGTCGCGTCACCATCGCACACGACGTCCGCGAAGGGCTCGCAGCACAGCAGTTCGTTCCCTATTACCAACCGAAAGTGTCGTTGGTGACAGGCCGGATCGTCGGCTTCGAGGCCCTCGCGCGTTGGAACCACCCGACCAAAGGGCTCCTCTCGCCTGACTATTTTGGCTCGATGTTCGCCGAGCAGGCCATTTCGATTGCTCTGGGCGAGCAGATGATCCGCCAGGTCGCGGCCGATGTTCGATCATGGCTGAATCAGGGTCTCGAATGCGGTCGCGTCGCGGTCAATCTGTCTTCCGCCGAAATCTCCGACCCGAGACTCGCCGAGAGGATTATCCGCATACTGGAGGATACAGGTGTCTCCTCGGCGCATTTTGAAGTCGAAGTGACGGAAACGGCTTTCCTCGGGCGCAGAACCGCGACGGCGTCCTCCATCCTGAACAAGTTGCACCAGGCCGGCGTCTCCATCGCATTGGATGATTTCGGGACAGGCTTTGCGTCGCTTCTGCATCTGAAGCAGTTCCCCGTGGACCACATCAAGATTGACCAGAGTTTCGTGCGGAACTTGATCAGCGACGACAGCGACGCTGCAATTGTCGCCGCCATCGTAAGTCTCGGTCACGCTATGGGAATGCATACGACTGCGGAGGGGGTCGAAAGCTTCCCACAGGCCGCACGCCTGCGAGAAGCAGGGTGCGATTCCGCTCAGGGCTATTTTTATGCGAAGCCGCTGCGAGGGGAGATGGTGCCGAAGACCATTCAGAGTTGGTTCCCGACAGGCAAGCCAGAGCTTTGAGGGCGAAAATACGAAACCCGGGCCGGGTGAAAGCGTATTGCGAGTTTGCTATTGCTCGCCGCCCTCCCGGCTCCTAATCACCGATGGTGTGCGCCGCCACGTCGCCGCAGGCTAAACTTGCGCCATTTGCTGACGTTGGCGCACCATCCAGAAGCGGACATGTCTGGTTCAATGGCGTACCTGAACTCCTCACCTTCGTGGAGGAGCGCCCCCGCGAAAGCTAGCTTTGCTGGGCGGCGTCCTTCGGCAAATGGAGCGGGGCCTGGCACTGGCTAGGAAAGGTCGGCGCCACGACGTAGACCGCTTGGCAGCGAGCATGCGCGGAGCGCCCGGAGTGTCGTCGATCCAAGCGAACTACCCCGTTTGTGCTCGTTGTGGGCTTGGGCATATCAGCCTAATATCGCGACGGGCGCTGGGGTAACTCAGTGGGAGCATGACCATGTCTCACCGCGTGCCATTTACCCCGGGTGATCTGACCGATCATCAATTGGGCGCTGATGACACTCTTGCCGGCGATCCGACCAGCACTGTTTTGATTGGCGACGCAGGCGGCAACCTGCTCGATCATTCCAAGGGCGGCAACGACACGTTCAGCGGGG
Organism: Allobosea sp. RAF48; assembly: GCF_052114025.1. Classification (NCBI taxonomy): domain Bacteria; kingdom Pseudomonadati; phylum Pseudomonadota; class Alphaproteobacteria; order Hyphomicrobiales; family Alloboseaceae; genus Allobosea; species Allobosea sp. RAF48. Next base: position 56,801 of record NZ_JBFRDZ010000019.1, on the reverse strand, counting down.
GCGCCCCTGCCAACTACACCTTCTACGGTGACGCGGTCGGCAGGATGCTCGACCATGCTCAGGGCGGCAATGACTCTTTCAGGGGTGCGCTCAGCTCCACCAACACAGCTTACGGTGACGTGGGTGGCGACATGCTCGACCACGGCAAGGGCGGCAATGACGTTTTCACGGGTGGGGGCCTCTCCACCAACACTTTTTTCGGCGATGCGGGCGGCCGGATGTCCGGCCAGGCTCAGGGCGGCGATGATCGTTTCGTGGGCGCTGCCCTGTCCAACAACATCATCATCGGAGATGCGGGCGGCGATATGTCCGGCCATGCTCAGGGCGGCAGCGACAACTTCATCGGCGCCAGCAACCAGGCCAACAACGCCTTCTATGGCGACACGGTCGGCAGCATGTTCGACCATGCTCGAGGCGGCAATGACAGCTTCACCGGCGGCGGCCGCGATGCCGACAACAGTTTCTACGGTGATGCGCTCCGCGACATGTCGGATTTCGCCCAAGGCGGCAACGACGATTTCACGGGTGGCGGTGCCTTCAGCAACAACGTTTTCGCCGGCGACGCCGGGCGCAGCATGTCCGGCCATGCTCGGGGCGGCGACGACAGTTTCACAAATAATGGCGCCTTTTCCACCAACTTTTTCTACGGTGACGCGTTCGACATGGTCGACTTTGCCAAGGGCGGCAACGACACCTTCACCAGCGGTCCCGGCTCCAGCAACACTTTCTTCGGTGATGCCGGCCACAACATGTTCGGCCGGGCTCAGGGCGGCGATGACGTGGCGTTCTTTGCCGGCAATGAGGGCCTATCCGCACAGTTCGCGAATGCGGCCTATGGCGACGCGCAGACGATGTTCGGCGATGCTGCCGGCGGCAATGACCGCCTGTCGGGCGGCGTCGGTTCCGGGGATGTCGTCAACCAGTTCTATGGCGACGCGCAATCCATGCGCGAGGCGGCGAGAGGCGGCAACGATACGCTGACCGGCGGCAGCAACAGCGGCGGAGGCGCGGTGACGAACAGCCTCTTCGGTGACGCCGCAACCCTGTCAGGCTTCGCCAGGGGCGGCAACGATACCTTGATCGCCGGGACCGCAGCATCCGGATCCGCGGTCAGCAACGACATGTGGGGCGACGGACAACTGAGCGACCACGCGCGTGGCGGCGCCGATCTGTTCCTGTTCAAGGATTCTGGTTCGATGACGGTCGGGACCAATAACACCATCGAAGATTTCAGTCAGGCCCAGCATGACAAGATCGGGTTCAACGGTGTGGCGGGCGTACACTCCTTCGCTGATCTGACCATCGCGCAAAGCGGCTCCGACACCGTCATTACCGCCGGGGCGGATCAGGTTACGCTGCACAATTTCACGCACATGCTGACACATAGTGATTTTTTGTTCGCCTGAAAGCAAAGCGGGGTTTGCCGGCGGCTCRTTCAGCGGAGCGCAGCTGTCGGAAGTTCCGGGAAATCTTGCCTGTTGTTGGCCCCGGCGGATCTCTGGTGAGGTCCGCCGGGGCCATACGGCGGGCCCTGCCTGACCCGTTCACATCTGCTTAGGGATGGCTGCCTTGCTTCCCAAGCCCTCTTCCAATGCTGCCAGCGAGGCGTTGGCCTCCTGCCGCTCCGCCTTCCTGGCGGTCGCGCTGTTCTCTGCCCTGGTCAATGTGCTGATGCTGACCGGGTCGATCTACATGTTGCAGGTCTATGACCGGGTGCTGCCCTCGCGCAGCGTGCCGACGCTGGTCGCGCTCTCGATCATTGTCGCAGCCCTCTACATTCTGCTCGGCCTGTTCGATTGGCTGCGCCAGCGCATCATGAGCCGGATCGGGATCGTGCTCGACCGCCAACTCAGTGCGCCGGTGGTCGGCGCAATCCTCGGTACGAACCTACGCGGCGGGCCGGGCGGCATTCAGCTCTCACGCGATCTCGACAGCGTGCGCGGCTTTTTCTCGGGGCTCGGGCCGACGACGCTGTTCGACCTGCCCTGGATCCCGCTCTATGGCGGTCTGTGCTTCCTGCTGCACCCTTCTCTCGGCTGGACCCTGGTCGCCGGCGCGGCGATCCTCATCTTCATCGCCTTGCTGACCGAAGTGCTGACGCGTGGCCCGGCGCGCGAGTCGTCTCGCGTGGGTGCCGAGCGCTCGGCCCTGCTCGAGGCCGCCAGGCGCAATGCCGAAGTGATCGGCGCGCTCGGCATGGAGCGGCGCGTCGCCACTCTGTTCGACCGCATCAACGACCGTTACGTCGTGACCAATCTTGGCTCGTCCGATCTCGTCAGCACGCTCGGCACGATGTCGAAGACCATCCGCTTCATGCTGCAGTCGGCCATGCTCGGCCTCGGCGCCTGGCTGGTGATGAAGAACGAGGCCTCCTCGGGCGTGATGATCGCCGCCTCGATCCTGAGCGGCCGGGCGCTGGCACCGATCGAACTCGCCATTGGCAGCTGGCGGCCTTTCATCGGTGCCCGCCAGGCCTGGCAGCGGTTGAAGGCCGCGCTGGCGGAGCCGCGCGGCCATCCCTCCATCGCGCCGGACCGGCCGACGCAGCGGCTGGTGCTGGAGCATGTCTTCGTCGCGGCACCGGGCGCACAGAGCCCAATCGTGAAGGATGCAGGCTTTGCGCTGAAAGCAGGGCAAGGGCTTGCGATCATCGGCCCCTCCGCCTCCGGCAAGTCGACGCTGGCGCGGGCGCTCGTCGGGGTCTGGCCGCTGATGCGCGGCAGCCTGCGCCTCGACGGTGCGACGCTCGACCAATGGGCTCCCGAGCAGCGCGGCGGGATCATCGGCTACATGCCGCAGGACGTGCAGCTCTTCGCCGGTACGGTGGCGGAGAACATCGCCCGCTTCGATCCGGATATCAGCGAAGAGGCCGTTCTCGCCGCGGCCAAGGCGGCCGGCGCCTACGCCATGATCCTCGGCCTGCCCAAGGGCTTCGAGACGCCGATCGGCGAGGCCGGCAGCCTCCTTTCCGGCGGCCAGCGCCAGCATATCGCGCTCGCCCGGGCGCTCTACCGCGACCCATTCCTGGTTGTGCTCGACGAGCCGAACGCTAGCCTCGATGCTGCGGGCGATGCGGCGCTCACCGCCGCCATCGGCAGCGTGCGCGAGCGCGGCGGCATCGTGATCGTCATTGCCCACCGCCCATCGGCGCTCGCTGGCATCGACCTCGTCCTGATCCTGGCTGAGGGCCAAGTCCAGGCCTTCGGGTCGAAGGAGGAGATCCTGCGCAAGAGTCTGGCGGCTGCCCCCGCAGCGGCGGGCGCCGGCTTCCCGACTTCGAAGAGGATAGTGACAACCGATGCGCACGGCTAACGAGAACATGGCAGGTATGCTCCTGTCAGGTCCTGCGAACCGGAAGATCGCGCGCCGCCTCGATCCCCGCCGCGATATCCGCCAGGCGGCGATCGCTGGCGTCGCCATCATCGCCGTGCTCTTCGGCACAGTCGGGCTCTGGGCCGCGACCGCACCGCTGGCGGGCGCGGTCATCGCCTCCGGAAAGATAGTTGTCGAGAGCAATGTCCGCCGCATCCAGCATGCAGCCGGCGGCATCGTAGCGGAGATCCGGGTCAAGGACGGCGACCACGTCAAGGCCGGCGACGTCCTGGTCAGGCTCGACGAGACCCATGCCAGGGCAAGCCTGGCGCTGATCGAGATCGAACTGCGCCGGTTCCAGGCCCGCAAGGCCCGCCTCGAGGCCGAGCGCGACCGCAAGGCCGAGGTCGTCGTCCCAACGGAGCTGGCGGAGCGGGCCAGAGCGCCGACGGTGATCCAGGCGCTGGACAGCGAGCAGGCCCTATTCCGCACGCGACGCAGCGCGGCCGAGCTGCAGCGCTCGCAATTCCGCGAGCGCATCGCCCAGTCACGCGAGGAGATCAGGGGGATCGCGGCCCAGATCGAGGCGAAGCAGGCGCAGGCCGGCCTGATCAAGCAGGAACTCGACGGCGTACAGAAGCTCTACGATCAGAACCTCGTCGCGCTGTCACGGCTGACGGCGCTGCAGCGCGAGGCTTCACGACTCGCCGGCGAGCAGGGCAGCCTCATTGCCGACACGGCCCGGGTGAAGGGACGCATCGCCGAGATCGAGCTGCAGATCCTGCAGATCGACGAGGACCTACGCCGCGAGGTCACGACCGAGTTGCGCGATGTCGACGGCAAGATCGCCGATCTCTCCGAGCGGCGCATAGCAGCGGTCGACCAGCTAGACCGGACCGAGATGCACGCGCCGCAGGACGGCATCGTTCACCAGAGCACGGTGCACACGATCGGCGGCGTTATTTCGCCGGCCGAGCAGATCATGCTGATCGTGCCCGAGACGGACGGACTCGTGATCGAGGCACGCATCGAGCCGGCCATGATCGACCGGTTGCGCATCGGCCAGGCTGTAGTACTGCGGTTTCCTGCTTTCGACAGTCGCGCGACCCCCGACCTGGAGGGGCGCCTGATCCAGATCTCGGCCGACGCCTCCACCGACGAGAAGACAGGTGTCTCCTTCTACACCGCCCGTATCGGCCTGAGATTGACCGAAGTGAAGCGGCTCGATGGCAAGGTGCTGCTTCCGGGCATGCCAGTCGAAGCCTTCATCCAGACCGGCCTGCGCACCGCCTTCGTCTATCTCGTCAAGCCGATCGAGGACCAGATCGCGCGATCGTTCCGATACGATTGACGCTGAGCATGCTTCTGGGGGGACACATTTCGTTCTCGGACACGTCAATTTGGAAGCGAGCCGCGGAAGTAACGGCAGCGACCGACCGGCTGGCAGATCATTGAATTCTGTGGCGGCTGTTCGTTTACAGGCGACGACAGCCACCAGCGAGGCGAGACGGCCCAGTGCTCGCCGCCGCCGTCGCTGCCGGCGAAGAGCGCATTCTTGCGATTGAGCGCGATTGGTCGGATTGCGCGCTCGACCACGTTGGAGTCGATTTCGACGCAGCCGTCGTCGAGGAAGCGCGAGAGGCTGCCTGGAAGCGGACATGCTCGATGTCCGCCTTGGGCCAATTTGGCAAGTTCGGTCCTGCAATACGGACCTACCCGCTCTACGGATGCCTTCTCGTGTGTTGGTTTCGCCGGACGCAACGATATCGTACCCGGCGTTCCCTGCCTCCTGCCACTCGGCGTCCGACAGCGTCTTGGTGTTGACCATGACGCCGTGATTGGCGACGGCGCCGAAAAGCTCACAAGCGTTCGCAGCCGCGTAGAACGGCACTGAGGACAGCCAGAGTCCATCGGAAGTGCCGTTCGACCGAAGGCGTTCCGTCAGATAGCTTTCGAGAAGGGACAAGCGACGCCGAGGAGCTTCCTCTCCCAGGCGAACGAAGCTCGACAGGCTGGGCTGAACCAACATGGCGAAGTCGTGCAGAGACTCGGCGCTCCGCTCTGTCGATACCGTCACCAGGCCGGTTCCGTGCTCGCCGCAGGTGCGGATCGGCTCCAACTGCCAGACCAGTCGACCGTAAGGTCGCGTGTGCGCCGGTCCGCGCCCGGTTTCCATATCACTCAGGAGGCAGTGCGGGCATACGCGAACGGTCCTCCGGCGAAGCGTGGCACGCGTCACGGCCTGATCACCGATTGTGTAATTGCTTTCGCCGATCCTGACGGTGGCAGCCGCCAGCAACCGGCCCGCGTCCGCTCGGCACCGATAGGCCATGGTCTCGAGAGTCGGGAGATCCCCGTCGACAACCTGCTGGAAGTTGAACCCCAAATCCAAGCTGAAATCGCGGGCGGAGCGACCAACCAGCAGTGCGTTACGGGAGCAAAGGCTCGCGGGCGTTTCGTCGTGGCCGTGCGCGACGGTCATCTGGATCGGAAGCTGCGTCATTTGTTCCTCACATCGCGCGGGGCCTTCGTCTTCTTCGTTTCCTTCGCCTTCTTGTCCGGCACGACGATATCGGCCGGATCCTTTCGCTGGAGGCCCTCCCGGGGATCGATCAGGTGCCAGTCCTGGGCAACGAGAAAGATGTTGCGGTCAGGGGGGCAGCCAGTTCGCGAGGCATAGGCGGCCGCAAAATGCTCCACGGCGAGCGTGGTCGCTTCCAGCAGTAGGGCGTGGCGGACCGCATCCTGGATGAGTTCGATGGCGATGCCGAACCTGAGGATCGAAGCATGGAGCAGGCGAGCGATGAACTCGTCGGTCGCGAGATTGCCGATATCGAGACCGCCCTTTTCCATGCCGTAGACGGTAATCAGTCGACGCACGAGCCCCGCATCGCGTTCAAGCGTAAGGTCCTCGAAGACAACGTTACGGTTGCGGCGCCAAACTTGCTCGTCACTGGACAGCATCGCCGCAATATTGGGGCGGCCCGAAAGGATCAACCAGACCGGCCACTGCCGATGCTGCATCAGTCCCTTGAGAGTGTCTTGCACCTTTGTGATTTCGAGCTGGTTCCGGGACTGGAGGACGTGCTGGAGTTCGTCAATGTGCAGGAAGCGAACACCCCGAAGCTCGAGCTGATGGTGCACGAGGTCCCAGACGACGTTTTCCTTCAGCTCTCGCGCGGTCTCGTAGCCGAGCGCCGCCAGCACGCTCATGCCCAGGAGACGAAGCGTGCAAGGTGAGGGGGCGGTCACCGAGATCAGCATGCCGTCGCCGTTCGGGTCGCCGTAGCCGGCGAATTCGGCCCGCTTCAGAAAGAGGCGATCCAACGACCTCGACTTTCCGGCGCCGGACTCTCCGATAACCGTCAGCGCCCGACCTTCCCGAAGGCGCCCGACGCGGCGATTTGCATCGCCATCGAGGGCATCCTGGGAGAGCAGAAATGCGTCGATCAGATTGTCGAGTTCGGCCTCGAGCAACCGATCGCGCGGCGTGGTGAAATAGGCGGAGAGGACATTCATCATGACGTCCCCGCCCTTGGCGCGCCGCTCCGACTGGAGGCGGCGCATGCGGGCGACAGCGTCCTCGTGAACCGCAGAATTGGTAGCCGTTGCTTCCATGCTCAGTCCTCCACGCCGTATTCGTCTTCGTCGGAGGAAACCTCTGTCACGGTATTCTCAGGCTCGCCCGGGATCTCGATGTCGACCGTTTCGGTCTCGCCTGCGCCCTCGGCGGCGGCGTCGAGAATTGCCGGGCCATTCTCCAATCCGCGCGCGAAGTCGAAACCTTCGAAGCGGCGTTCGAGCATGCTGAACTGTTCCGAGGTCAGGATCGGCGATGCGATTCCTGCGCGCTTGGTGGCGGCATCTGACATCTCCTGGATGTCGCTCAGCGCCTTATGGACGATAGGCTCGGACGCCTTCGCCATGTCTGCGTTGGTACGACGCAGGACGCGTTCCGCCTCAAGCCAACGCGTCATGGAGACGCCGTCAAAGCCGGAGCGCTGGCACGGGACGGTAAGCCAGCCTTCCTTGCCGCGAACAGAAACGTAACCGAGGTCCGCCGGGTTTAACCGGACCAGGACCGGCTTCAGACCGAACTGACGGCGAACGCGCTGAAGTTCCAAGCTCTGATAGCGGAGGCCGAGCACGCGCACGCCCTGGTTGCCGATACGCCGTTCGATCGTCGTTCCGAAGATATGGCGGTTAACGTCGGCATCCGGCGGCGGCAGGAGGGAATAAATCTCGGAGAGGCGCAGCCACTCATTCCGCGGCGTGCGACCGCCGAGACCGCTGTGGGGGGTGTTGTGATAGACGTCGACGATCCACCGGACGATCATCCGGCCGATCTCCGCGATGTCGAGTACCGCTCGGGCTTCAGAGTTGTAATCACCCTTCGCCACCACGTTCTCGAACGTCTGACCGTCGATGCGCGAGAACAGGCCCTTGTTAAGGGTGCGGAAAAAGCGCTCGTTGCGACCGCGCATCTGAGGCATGCCTGCGGGCGGGAAGAACAGTTCTGCTCCGAGGTCCGTGACCGCCGCGTTGTATTCGTGGCTGAGAAACTCCGAGCCGGAATCCTGGCTCGCCGTCTCAAGGTTTGCGTGCATGTCCCAGGGCGTCAGGCATCCGGCCGCCGCTGCATAGGCGGATTTGTCGTTCACTGCCATCTCGAGGGTCGCGACGGCTGAGGCCGACGAAAGGGACTCCACCAGCAGGGCCGCGAGGCAGCAACGCGTGGCTGCATCGATAGCCACCGAGAGCCAATACCGACCCCGGCCGACCTTAACCTTCTGTTCCGGGCTGAGGTTTTCCCAAACGCCCGCATCTTCCAGGATTGCCTGGAGCGGAATCCGGCTACCGTCCAATTCGAGACGCTCGAAGGGGCGCGTGACCTCCAGACCGCCGCGGACGATATAGAACTTCTTTCGAGCAGCCTCGGGGGACGTGCGACCGGCTTCGACGAGCCAGGGATCAAGCTGGTTGATAACGTGCTCGAAGGCCTTGCGGCTGGGCTTCGCCAGCGGGCGCATCCCGCGCTTCAAACGACGCACGTTCAGCTTGCCCAGGAAGACATGCAGATCCTGAAGCAGGCCCGCCTTGGTAGGCTTGCGGTTGCTGGCATAGCGCTTTGCGAATTTCTGCATCGCGCGGCGCTCGACGCTGCTGAAGCGGGCCGAGATGCTGTCGCCGCAACGATGATAGCCGTCGACGAGAGCCATTGCGTTGAACCCGCCCGCCTCGTAGCGGCGCAGCCAACGGCGCAGGGTCCTGGGGCTGGGCGGGCGCTTGACGGTGACGTCCGCGCTGCCGCAACGACCCGCGGCCAGGTGCGCTCCGAGAAGATCGGCAACGATCTTCGTGATCGCGGCCTTCATCGACTCGTCGGAACGGGACGACTTGCCGTCGTTCTCCATGCGAAGGAACTTGTCGCAGATCGACTTCTGCCAGAGGAGCTTGACCTGGCCTTCGGTGCTGAGATCGGTGATGCGGGTCCCGGTTTCAGGCAACCGAATCTTGGCCTGCGTCGCGAGGTAGAAGCCGCGGCTGATGCTCAGACGGCCTTCCTTGCGCATGGCCTCGAATTCCTCATGGGTAAAGGATTCGCAGAGGGTCGGATTGTCGACGCGACGCAGGACGTGACCGGACTCGTCGTCCGAGACCGGCGTGTAATCGACCTCACGGTCGATCGTGATCTTGTCATGCGCTGCCAGCCGCCAGTGCCGAGCGGCGCCGGAGTGCTGGTCAAGATTGGGGGAACTGAGGGCGTTCTTCATGATGATCCTCCTTCAACGGTTGGTTGCTGCTCGGCGACGAACGCGCACGAGGCTGCTGATTGAAATCGGGCCCTTGCTGACGTGTTCGAGAACGCCATCCGCAATCAGGCAGAGAACGGCCATGAAGCCGCGTCCGAAGTTGCGAGAGTTGGCGAGGATGGCAGTGATGGCCGCCGCTCCGCGCATGGAGTTCGTCACCGCCAGGATTTCGGCGATGTCAGCCTCATTCCGACCGCGCAGTGCCCGATGGAGAAGACGGGCGTTGGCTGCACGATCGCGGGTGATGTGATCGCCGGTGCGCACCACGAACCGATCCGCGAAACCGGACTGCTGATCGCTGATCAGCTCCAGCGTCTTTTCGAGTCCGCTGGGACCGACGCGGCGCGCGGGCTTTACGGCGATCGCCGTGCTGGTTCCGTCCTCGTGGTCCGCGACGAAATCGAAGGTGTGGTTGTGAACCACGCCATCCTCATCGACGTACTCGACCGGCCCCACCTGATCACGGACCCCGACGACGGTCGGAAGGTTCGGGAGGATGTAGGCCAGGTCGCGCTCGAGGGTGCTCTCGAACACGATCTCGCGGTTGGTCCGAGGATTGACGATCGATCCGCGGAACGAGCCCGTGGAGCGCTTTGCCGGGCGACGGCTAGCGACGGACGCCGACGGCGCGGACCAAACGAGCTCCGTGCGAGACGGCGACGTCGGCTTGCTCCCGGGGAGCGCCGGCCCGGACCGGATACGCCACCATCGGCGTCGTTGGCGCGCGCCGGAGCCGGGGGAGCCGGTTTAGGCGTCGGCGGGATCGGGTGGTGGATCTTGGACTTCTTGGGGTTCATGACGCGCGACTCCTCGTTTCGGCGCGCTGTTCGCGCCGGAGATTTTCCCCGTTGGAGGCGAGAGCCTTCCCCGGGACGGGCTGGCGATGCGGACGTGGTCCGCGGGCGTCAGGCCGATATGAGGAGCGCCGTTACGTGGCGGTGCCGGCCGATAGCGGAGGCGTAAGCGAATGCGTCGAACATTATGAGCCTCCTCTGGCTGGGGTCGTCCCGGAGGGACTGGCCGGTTGGTTGAATCCTTGGGTTACCCCGTGGATTGAGTCCTTCGCGAGCCGAACCGGTCGCGAGGGATCGGGGGCGTACAAGACCCATCTGCGCCGCGCAAGATCTCATCTCCGAAACTCCCGGCCAGCCGTAGGCGGTTCAGCCGACGAAGATAACGGCAGGTCTATTTTGTTTGAACAATTCGCCTGATTGGTCTTTGCCGATTGGGATTCGACAGTTCCTGCAATGAATTCCAGGCTGACGCCGCCGACATTTCGCAGCTCTTTCGCTATCCGCTCCAAGGCCGTCTGATGATCGGTCAGTATCTGCCAGGCGCGGTGGAAGGAGGTCTCGAGGTAGCCGTCGATGCGCCGGCGAAGCTTCCGGTCCGCGCGAACCAACCCCATGATCTCGGCGGGGCGTGCGGATGATCGATATGTAAAACTGTCACCCAGGCCGAGCGACGCCTCCATGCTAGCCGCCAAGACGGTGGCCGCATGAAGATCGCTCTGGTCGGCGCCGCCACCGCCGCCACCGTGCTCACCAAGAACGACCTGTTCTGCGGCGATCCCGCCGAGCAACGTCGCCATTTGAGCGCGATAGTAGGCGCGGGTTCGTTCGTTGCCGAGGTCATGTTCGAAATTGGTCCGGCCGCCGGATCCATCCGGTAGCAACTCGCGAAAGAGGCGGACCTCCATCGGAATGCTCCCGCATTCCTCCCTGAGGAGATAGCCAACAAGCGCATGCCCGGCTTCATGCACCGATGCGCGGATGTAAGTGGCGTCCGAGAGACGGACCCGATCCGGCAGGCTTGCGACGACGTCTTCCAGGAGGATGTCACGTCGGGCCGTTCGCGCCGCTCTCCTGGCATCGCGAGCGAGTTGCTCGATCGTCGCCCCGGTTGCCCCTTCAAGCCGTTCCGCAATGCGAAGGAGTGCGCTCTGTGGAAGCGCCTCACCGAGATGGTGACGGAGGATGCCCACCCGCGCCGTGGCATCGGGCAACGAAATTCGAATGTGCTTATCCAGGCGACCGGGTCGAAGGAGCGCCAGGTCGATCTTGTGTGGCAGATTGGTCGCTCCAATGACGACCACGCCTTCGCGCGAGTCGCCGCCGTCCAGACACTCCAAAAGTGCGTTCACGACCTCACGGCAATACTGTTCGTTTTGCCCCGAGAGCTGTTGCCGATCTCCGAACGCGTCGAACTCGTCCAAAAAGAGGATACAGGGCGCATTGCGCTTCGCCTCGGCGAACGCAGCCCTCATAGCCCTGAGCAAGTCGCTGAGGTTGCCCTCGGCCTGCCACTGGGCTCGCGAGTGGATAAAGATCGGGACGCCGCAGAATCGAGCCAAGGCTCGCGCATAGAACGTCTTGCCCACGCCCGGGGGACCGCTCAGCATGATGCCTCGGTCAATGTCAGCCCAAGGGATCGTTCCCGCTCGGTAATCAGCAATGTCGACTGCAAGGGCATGTCCCCATGTGGCCGCTTCCCCATACCCATGGAGGTCGGACAGGGACGGTCCCGGTTGGGAGCTCGCTGGAGCAGGGTCTGAGGCGGAAGCGGCGGCGTTGAACCGCTGCAAGCGTCTCAGGGCCCATGCTTGGTTGCGACCCTTCTTGATCGCCGCGCCAATCAGGTGCAGGGGCGCCCCGATGGCCGGAGCAAGATCTGTTTCGGGCGGGACGTATCCCAGAACGGCCGCGAAGACGCCTCGCAGGGTCGGGACATCGACAGGATCGACCTCGACGACGGCATCAGCGAAAGCTCTGAACTCGTGCGGGAAATCCTTCGGGTCGGAAGCTATCCCTACAATCCTGTCCGCTCTTGGCAGGACTTCCTTGAAAACTTCCCCCTGTTCTCGGAAGCCGCGCCCAGGAGAGCCCCCAGCGAAGTGAAGCACTTCAAAGTCGCCGTCGAAGGCGACGCCGCGTGACGTGAGCATCGAAGTCGCGGCGGCGACATAGGCGTCGACATCGGTCTGGGGAACGAGCAGTCCAATAATCCCAGGATGACCGAGCAGCATGTGGAGCAGGGTTGTCCGACGCAATGCTCTGGTGATCAACATCCGCGCGAGAATTTGGCCGGCATCTCTCGAGCGGCGATCGATTTTTCGGCTGTTGGACCTCATTGGAAATCCCACCGGTCGGAGAGGTGATGTCGGTTTCCAAGCGCGTAGAGGCGGCTTAGCGTGCGGGCGTACCCGAGCGAGGGGGCAATGAACCAGAGATCCGATGTGCAGACCGGACGGCCATTCGGGATTGTTGGGTGGTCAGTGACGACTCCCGCGAGAGCGATCGTGCGGCGTTCGGCTATGCACCAGCTATCGATCGTCGGGGCCTTCGATAGGTCGCCCTTCCCAGGATGGTGTCCGGCCTGAATTTGCTCGAGGTCGTTCAAGAGGCGCCGCAGTCGGTCGACCTCGGGATCGAGTCCGGGAACCGGACGAGGGTCTGAAAACGGGTAGTGCATGGGCATATTCCATCGTGCGCGGTCCCGGGGGGGGGCCGACGGCGAAAATCGAAAGGCGAAGGAGGGGGGCGCGGCGAAGGACCGACGGCGGGCCGCCGCGGAAGGACGTCAGCTTGCCGGGAGGTGCACGCGCGTCCGAGCCGTGATGGGGCGGCTGATGTCTATCGCGATCGCCTTGGCTGCGGCCAGGGCAAGGACCGCCTGAACGGGATCACGTGCGGCGTTCACGTACGCGGCACAATCTCCGAGCTCCGAGCTCCCGCCGGATTCTGACAGGTGGTTTGATATGAGAACGCGGGCCAGGGGCGAGACCGGACATCCGGCGCTTTCGGCGATAAGCATTGCGCCATCGACATAAGGGCGCCGCCGGAGGTATCGTTCTGGGATGATGAGTAAGTTTTTTATATCTCGGCGGCTGTAAGAGCTGCGGCGAGATATCGTCGCGCCCGTGGTCCCGTCGGGGATTGCAACGATGACGAGAATCCGATGGGCTGTCCTGACAGTTCGACTTGTCGAGCCCGGCGGAGCGCCAGCGCAGGAGAGGATTGAATCCTCTGAAGCGCTTCGATGGAAATCGACGACCCTGGGATCCGCGATCAGTCGGGCATCGAGGATATCATCCAGGCAATGTTGCCTTCGGATAGTATCAAGAGGCGTTGGGGGATCGGTTATTCTCGACAGCATAACGTTCATAGCAAAGCTCCGCCGTCGTCCGAAAAGCCTATCGGACGCTGGTTTCAAGAATCCGCGAATCCCATCGCGGAGAGTTGGAATGGTTGCAGCGGAGGAGGGGCATGATGTCGGGTGATCAAGCGCCCTCGAGGCCACGAGAGCTCAATGCCGGTTTCGAACAAAATGTGCGAATCATAACGCGCGATATGGTTACCGGCCGACTGGTAATAGCTGCGCGAGGCCTTCTCGGATGGGGGCAGGCGGAGCTTGCCGACCGCGCGGGTATCCGGCGGCAGACGCTTGCGGAATTCGAAGGTGACGTCCGCCGCCCGCAAGCCCGGGTGCGCGATGCAGTTCTCGGGGTGTTGGAAGCCGAAGGAGTTATCTTCGTCGAGTTAGGCAGCGCTTACGGCGTCCTGAACACCGGAGCCGGGAAGCTATGATGCCTTCGATCCGTTGATCGTGCCTATACCTTCCTTGTGCCAGCGCACCCCTGTCGACGCTTCTCGCCTCCGAAAGCTCTCGGTTTTTGCCTTCGTTAAAACCGATCGGGCATTTCCGTGCATCTCATTGCTTCTCATGTCCGCATGGCTTGCGGGAGATAACTCGTCCCTCGTCAGCCGGCGCGAGTGGAACGCAAAGGCTATGGCACATTCGAGGCGACAGCTTATATGAGATCGACTTGACCGTAATTCCGGCCCGAAGAGTTGCCGACGAAGGGCAGCGGGAACCAATCCCGCTGCCGCATCGTTTGGCGCTCGCTTAATCTCCAGCCAGGGCACCTCTGAAGGAGGCTCCGAATTTATGCGATTTAACTCTCATGGCCGCGAGGCCCGTGCCGCCTGACCGACCGCTCAGTAGTCCCACCAGGCCGGCACCCAGCGAAAGACTTTGCCCTCAGCCGCCACGCGACCGACGGATGGGAACGGCATATGCGTGGACACCAGCCAGGAGCCGGTCGTCGCCAGCTCCTGCATCAAGCGTAGCCGAACGCGGGTCGCTTCCTCGGGGTCGTGCTCGAAGCCGTTGTGCCACTCGGGATGGTCGAACGAGACCGGAAACATGGCGTCGCCCCCGAACATCAGCCGGTCGTTTCCAGACACGATGCGGACCACGCTATGCCCCGGGGTATGACCACCCGTGCGAGTGACAACGACCCCTGGTGCAACCTGCTGCTCCTGCTCGAACGTCCGCAGCTCAGTTTGGTAGACCTCCAGGAAGCGTTTCGACGCATTTCTGGCGATCTCCGCAAGAGCCGGCGGCATGCCAGTGCGAGAGAAGTCAGGCGCTTCCCAGAACTTGGCTTCCGCGGCAGAGACATGGACTCGTAGGTCCGGACGAAGCTGCTCCTTCACTCCTTCGACGAGGAGACCCCCGACATGGTCAAAGTGCATGTGCGTCAGCACCACGTCGGTCACGGAGGATAGATCGACGCCGGCGGCCGCAAGTCGATGGCCGAATAGCCCGGCCCGCGTGAAGTCCGGAACTTCGCCTCCAATTCCGCTGTCGATGAGAATGGTCTGTTTCCCGCTGCGCACCACAACCGCGTTCAGTGCCCAATCGAATGTGTCGTGCGCCAGGAATGATCGATCGAGCCAGGCGTTCCGGGTCGCCGGGTCGGCATTCGTAGCCATTGATTCAGCCGGCGGCTCCAGAACGCCGTCGCTGATCACTAGCACGTCGATCTCGCCAACCCGCACTGCATAGCGCGACGGAACCAAGTCATCGTGACCCAGTCTCTTGCCGGATGAATTATCAAGGTCCTTCGTCATTTGTGGCTGTCCCACGAGAGTCTCCTACTGATCCTGTCAATTCAGCCGTATGGGCCACCTCCGTAAGTGGTCGCGGCTTCATTAATTAAATTCGACTCTCATGAAGAATTAAATTAAACAACGGTCTGGCCGAATTGAACAAACGTATAGGATCATGTCGATGATGGATTAGTATTTATTTGGCGTCATTGTATTATTTAGAAAACCCATTTGGAATTTTTACGGAATTATACCAACGAGCGAATGTCGGTTTGGGAGGGACGAGGAAGCGGCTTGAACGATAAACACCCGTGCAGCTAACGATTTCCGCGAGCCATCCGCTGCGAAAAAAAACTGATACTTGCCCGATCTTCGGACGTGTCTTCTCACCGAGAGCAGTTTCGAACGGCTCGGCATCCATCGGGTATGAAGGGCGGGGCATCCAACAACGGCACATCAATAGAAAAGGTCGACCCCTCATTCTCGACGGAACGCACCGAAATCGGGTGGTGCAACATTTCGGCTGTCTGGCGTACGATGGTCAGGCCGAGACCAAGTCCGTCGTGAGAGCTCGTGGTGCCGCAACGCTCGAAAGCGTCGAAGATGCGCGACAGTTGACCAACCGCGATGCCGTTCCCATCGTCTTGGACGTCGATCTGAAGCGTACCACCCCGTCGCTTGCAGGATAACGAGACATGGCCGCGCGGCCCGGCGTGTCTGATTGCATTGCCCACAAGGTTGCGCAGGATCGTTTTCAGCATTGCTGAATCGGACTGGACGCAAACTGGGACGGAATCGATCTGAAGGACCGTGCCGCATTCATCCGCGTATGCGCGCCAGTCGCGTTCGACTTCATAGAGAATGCCGTTGAGATCGACGGGCATTGTCCTTGGCATTGTCGTGCCCAGTTGCGAGAGCCGAGCGATGTCATCGAGCTCCGAATTGAGCCGCCTCATTGCATCGAGTGCAGTTTTCAATCTTCTCGCGACAGGTGCCGAGGTGTTATTTCCGGCCGCTAGGGCGATCGACAGCATTGCAATCTGAATTGGTTGCTTGAGATCATGCCCCGCGACCGCCAATAGGCGCGCCATCGCCTGCAACGACTGATCGGCGGCGCCTCGCGACTCCTGCCCGGGTTCTGTGATGTGGATCTGTGTGCTCATCTTGGCCCCCCGATGCTAATCATGGCCTTACCAGGTGACGGATGTCTGTTCCGCGGATCCACTCTGGCGAATGCAAATGATTTTAGAACTATGCCGGAGGTTAGGTCTTAATCTGCAAAACGTAATGTTTAAGGTCTCATTTATAAACATACGTATAAGTTGTACATGAGAAATGACGGGCATCTGGCATCGATGTCACGCTATCTGTTATTGCGACGTATTACGGACTTATCTGATCGAATTTCGCATTTGCCCGAGGACTATACATTTACACTGATGCCAAACTGAAATTTCCACGGCCGCCATCTTAGGAAAGATCAGCAAGGCAGACAGAAGACGCGACGACCAGCGTATTGCAGAACGTGTTTGCCAAATTGGCGAGAGGACGCAGCGCTCGATCAGCAGTCCCACCAGGTCGTCCGGGTCGCCACCGTTGCGCCTGCTCCAACAGAGCCGCGTCTGCAATCCGTCATTGGCCAACGCTCACGTCATCCCCATCGCAGTGACGCATCTCTGATCTCGCGATCCAGGATAACCGCACGGAGTAAAGGCCGAACTTCACCGCGTCGACGCCCCGGGGGCATACTGCTTTAGTTGGCCGGGGCCAGCGACTGAGCCACGTATCGTCGCAGCCAATCCTCGAAGCGCGTCGGCGCCACAATGCGCTGATGATCACCAGGCACGAGGGTATCGTTACGCAATACGGCTCCAAAATAGGGCGTTCTGGCATCGGCAACGATCGGCCGCGGATCCTCGTTCGCGGCCAGTATTTCACGAGCGATTTCGTCGAGCCGAAAGCGGTCCGGGCCCGCGATTTCCAGTTCGCGGTTCTGCGCGCGCCCGAGGAGGACATCGCGCAGCGCCAGCGCGACATCGTCGCCTGCGATGGGCTGGATAAGGGCCGGCGAAATGCGAAGCGCATCTCCTTCCTCGGCGGTCTCGACGATTCCGTTGATGTATTCAAAGAAGGGCGTCGACCTCACGATCGTGTAAGGCACGTTTGCGCTTCTCACGATCACCTCCTGCATCATCTTGGCTCGGAAATACCCGCAATCGGGTAGCCGATCGGTCCCGACGGCAGAGAGAACGACGTGATGCTGGATGCCGGCGGCCTCCTCGGCAGCGAGCAGGTTCCGTCCGGAGGCCTCGAAGAATGCGAGCGCGGCGTCCTGATCGAAGGTCGGAGAGTTGGAAACGTCCACGACCATCTGCGCGCCGGACAGCGCCTCGACCAGACCTTCTCCGGTGACCGTATCGACGCCGCGCGATGGCGAGGCGATTTCGATTTCGAGACTACGGCCGGCCAGCGCATCGACGAGCTTGGACCCGATCAAGCCGGTCCCGCCTACCACAACGATCTTCATGCGCCGTCTCCTTGATATCCTCGTTCCTGCCCGGAAGCATCTCACTCGTCGAACGGCGCGCGCTCGACAGAATCGACCGACGACGGCGCGCGGTAGCCCGCGACGAGCCGCTCGCCGAAATCACGCGCGAAATTGTCGTAGGTGGTTTCAGGACGGGTTCTGGCGATGTGGCAGAAGCACTGCGTCATCAGCCGCTTCATCCCGAGCCTCGGATAGGCCAGGAGGATCTGCTGGACCTCGTCCGGCGGGAGCGCGTCGTATTGCAGTCCAACGACATCGAGGCAGATGCCTGCCGTGCAGAGCGCAACCTCAGCCTCCTTGTAGAGGCCGATCGACGGTGTTGAGTTGAGGGCCACGCTGTCCCAAATCAACTGAGCACGACGCTCGTCGACACCGCTCTCTCGAGCAAAGCTTCGCGCGAGATCGGCGCCCTCGACCTCGAACCGTCGCGGCCCGTTGAAGCGCTCGTTCAACGTGACATCGTGCAGGAGCGTCCCCACAGCGACGACTTCCTCATCATGATGGATATTCCGAAGCTGCCCTAGGCGAGCCGCGAAAAGCCAGGAGCGCACAACGTGGTTGTACAGGTAAGGCTCGCAGGCTCGGCGGGCATGAGCGAGAGCGCTGGCTACCAGTTCGGTATCCGGCACAGCAACGCCGGCCAAAGTTTTACGGTCTTTTTGGATCTCTGACATGGCTTTCGAGAGCCTCGATCGACGGATTACAGAAGCTGTCAGCGAACGGTCGGTTCGCAGGCCGCGGCTTCCCTGTGCGATGACCCACTGCCGAAGCCGATCTGCGGAGGGCAAGCATGACGAGGCGGCTTCACCAGCCGCCTCGCCCGTGAGCTTCACCCTCGGAGGAAGGCAAGGATGTCCCTGTTGATCGTGTCCGCATGGATGGTCGCCATGCCGTGCGGGAACTTGTTGTAGATCGTCAGGGTCGCCCGTTTCAGGAGCTTGGCCGAAAGCGGGGCGCTGTCGCCGATTGGAACGATCTGATCATCATCGCCATGCATGACGAGAGCCGGAGCGTCGATGACCTTGAGATCCTCGGTGAAATCGGTCTCAGAGAAGGCCTTGATGCCCTCGTAGTGAGCCTTGGCAGCTCCCATCATGCCCTGGCGCCACCAGTTCTGGACGACGCTGGCATCCGTCTCGACCCCGGCGCGATTGAATCCGTAGAACGGCCCCGCTGCGAGATCGGTGTAGAACTTGCTGCGATTGGCAGCGAGGCTCTTCCGAAGGCCATCGAAGGCTTCGATCGGCAGGCCGCCGGGGTTCCGCTCGGTCCTGACCATGATCGGCGGGACTGCGCCGATGAGAACGAGCTTAGCAGTACGGCTCCTGCCATGGCGCGCGACATAGCGCGTGGCTTCGCCGCCTCCGGTGGAGTGTCCAATATGCACCGCATTGCGCAAGTCGAGATGGTCGACGACGGCCGCCGCGTCAGCCGCGTAATGGTCCATGTCATGTCCCTCGCTGACTTGGCTCGAACGGCCGTGTCCGCGCCGGTCGTGCGCGACGACCCGGAAGCCTTGCGCCAGAAAGAACAGCATCTGGGCGTCCCAGTCGTCCGAGCTGAGTGGCCAGCCATGGTGAAAGACCAGCGGCTGGGCCGATTTCGGGCCCCAATCCTTGTAGAAAATCTCAACGCCATCCCGCGTCGTGACATAATTCATGCGTCGGCTCCTTTTGAAGTTGTGAGGGGGAACGGAGGCGGGCTGCGCCAAGGACTGGAGCGGAAGCGTGCCAGCCGCTGCTATGCCTGCGCCGCCGCAAAGGAGGTCCCGCCGACTGAGGTCGGTGTAACTGGATATTACTTTGTTGGGCATTGGCGCCTCCAGGGCGCAGATATTGGTTGCGGACCGAAATGCTCAGGGTGCCCGCTTCCGCAGAAAACTCCGATACTTCGACCTCAATCGGCAACGATATCGATATGATCGTCGCGTTTCTGAGGCATATTTATTTTTCAGCTTCCTAAAGCGACGATCAATACGCTCGAAGGCGGCTCATTCTATTCAGATGTATAGATCATATCGACTTCGGCATATTTTGATTTCGATGAGGAGCGGCCCGACTGTGGATCATCAATGGAGATCCACATGGGAAAATTGTCGAACAAGGTCGCCGTGATCACCGGTGGCAATAGCGGGATCGGCTTCGCGACAGCGCGGCTGTTCATAGCCGCAGGTGCAAAGTTACTGATCGTCGGTCGTCGAGAAGACGCCGTGACCAAAGCCGCCGCCGCCCTCGGGTCTCAGGCGACCGGCTTCGTAGGTGACGTTGCCGACCTCGCCACGCACGAACGTGTCGCCGCGATGGTCTCCGATCGTTTTGGACAGGCCGACATCTATGTGGCGAATGCGGGCAGCATCCGCATTCAGCCGAGCTTCGACGTGACGGCCGCGGACTACGACACGCAGTTCCTCACCAATGCGCGCGGCACGTTCTTCGGCGTGCAGAAGATCGCTCCGCTGTTGCGCGATGGCGGCGCGATCTTGCTCACCAGCTCGATCGCGAGCCGCAAGGTGTTAGATGGTCATGCTGTCTACGCTGGCAGCAAGGCAGCAATCGAAGCGTTCGCGCGCAACTGGGCGCTGGAACTTAAGGACAGGCGCATTCGAGTAAATGTGCTCAGCCCCGGCCCGACCGATACGCCGATTGTGGGAAAGCTCGGCGTCGCTCCGGAAACGCAGGCTCAGGTCGAAGATCAGGCCGCTCGGATGATCCCGTTCGGCAGGATGGGAATGCCGGAAGAGCTCGCACAGGCGGCTCTCTTTCTCTGCTCCGCTGATGGGGAATTCATCACCGGCGTCAACCTGGCCGTCGATGGCGGCATCACGCTGACATGATCTCAGAAGAGGCGGCCATGCCGTTTCCCTCGCCCAGCCATTCCGGCGCATTGGCGAGGCATCACGCCGTGTCCAGGACACTGGAGCATCGAAGCCGGTGCTCCAGCCTCGCCAGGGCTAGGCGGCGTTTGCCATACGCATGCCGACCGGTAGAGCCTCCCAAGCCCTGATAAGTTCGCCGAGTGAGGCAACTTCCATCTTCCGCATCAGGTTGCCCCGGTGCAGCTTGACTGTGACCTCGCTGATGCCGAGGTCGAAGGCGATCTGCTTGTTGAGGCGCCCCCGTGCGACCTCGCACATGACTTCGCGCTCCCGTGGCGTCAGAGTTTGCAAGCGTTCGACACATCCCTTGATCTTCGCAGCTTCCATCCTTCGCGCCCCATCCAGCCCGATCGCCGCATTGACGGCGTCCAGAAGCGTCTGGTCGCGAACCGGCTTCGTCAGGAAATCCACCGCGCCTGCTTTCATGGCCTGGACGGTCATGGGGATGTCGCCATGCGCGGTGAGGAAGATGATTGGCTTTGGATTTCCGGTCATCGTCAAATGACGCTGGAGATCGAGCCCGCTGAAGCCGGGCATACGCACGTCGAGAATGAGACATCCCGGCCCGTCGAGCATGCTGGTCTCGAGCAGCGCCTGTGTCGAGCTGAACGAAACCGCGGCAAAGCCGGCTGACTCCATCAGCTCGAACAGTGCGTCTCGGACCGACGCGTCGTCATCGACGATGATGACGAGAGGCTGCTGTTCTTCGGCTACACCTCGCCTGGAGGAGAGTCGCGAGATTGAGCGGTCAATGATCATGTTCACCTTCCACGTGCTGTTGAGGTAACGCCCTTGCGATCGCCGCGAGCAAGGCTTGGCCATCGAACG
Source organism: Allobosea sp. RAF48 (assembly GCF_052114025.1). NCBI lineage: Bacteria > Pseudomonadati > Pseudomonadota > Alphaproteobacteria > Hyphomicrobiales > Alloboseaceae > Allobosea > Allobosea sp. RAF48. The sequence goes on along the minus strand of NZ_JBFRDZ010000019.1, from coordinate 35,531 downwards.
GCTTGCAGAAGAAGCTCTCCACGGCCCGCGCCCTGATCTGCTCTGCGATCTCGTGGCGCCCGGTGATGAGAAAGACCGGCAGATCCGGGCGCTCTTGGTTGACGAAGTCGCGTAGCTCGAAGCCGTTCAACCCCGGCATGCCGACATCGGTGATGAGAAGATCCAGTCCGGAGAGGCCGACCTGGGTCAGCGCTGCCGCCGACGAGAAGCTACGAACCGCATACCCCGCGGACTCGAGCAATTCCTCAAGCGATTCGAGCAATCTCGGGTCGTCATCGACGGCGGCTATGACATATTTGTGCTTGATCACGCTTAGATTCCTCCCATCCGGCGCGAATGCTGGATCGGGATTTCCAACCGCTCCGCAATTCGAACCAGGTCGGCGAGCGATGACGCCGCCATTTTCTGCATCACGTTTCTTCTGTGAATCTGAAGGGTCACTTCGCTGATGCCGAGCTCGGCCGCAGCTTGCTTGTTGAGGAGTCCGCTCACGACCAGCGGAAGCACGTCTCGCTCTCGCGGAGAGAGATGGTGATAGCGTTCCTTCAGCCGCGTGAGATCCGCGCGTTTCGCCTTTGTTTCCCGATCCTGCGCTATTGCCGAGCGGATGGCCGAGAGCAGCGCCGTGTCGCTGAACGGCTTAGTCAGAAAATCGACGGCACCATGCTTGATGGCACGCACCGATGACGGGATGTCACCATGCCCCGTGATGAAGACGATCGGCGGATGGTCTCCCTGCGCGATCTGGCGTTGCAGCTCCAGCCCGTTGATATCGGGGAGCTCGACATCGAGAATCAGGCAGGCCGGGAGATCGGGCTTGTTTGACCCGATATAGTCGCCGGCGGAGCTGAATGAGACTGATCGGACACCGTTCGCCGCCAGCAACTCACCCAGGGCCTCCCGGAGCGCATCGTCGTCGTCGACGATGAACACGATGGCGTCGTCAACGGTCATGATCGGCTTTCAGTTCGACAGGTAGGGTGAAGATAAACGCGGCCCCCCCGTCCTGGTTGTTCTCCGCCCATAGTCGGCCGCCATGGGTCTCGATGATGGTTCGCGATATCGCCAACCCCATGCCCATCCCATTGGGTTTCGTTGAGAAGAAGGCTTCGAAGACCTTATCGGGCGCACCAAGACCCATGCCGGTGTCTCGGACTTCGGTCCTGACGAAATCGCCGGCGCGGAATGTTCGGACGCGCAGAACCCCGCGCCGAGCAGGCTCCATCGCCTCAAGGCCGTTGCGGATCAGGTTGACCAGGACCTGCTGGATCTGGATGCGATCCAGCTCAAGCGACGGAAGACCAGCCTCGACCTCGACCTCGATACGCATGCGACGCCGGGCCGCTTCTTCCATCATCAGATCCCGCGCCTCATGAAGAATGGCGTCGAGCGGGCAGAGATTTCGCGCTTGGTCCGTCTGCCTGAACAAGGCACGAACCCGGCCGACGACATCGGCGGCTGAATTCGCATCCCGGATGATGCGTTCGATGGTTTTCTGCGCCCGATCCAGATTGGGCGGCTCCGAGGTCAGCCAGCGCTGGCACGCGTGCGAATTGGCAACCACGGCCGCGAGCGGTTGGTTGACCTCATGGGCGATCGAGGCGGAAAGCTCCGCTAGGCTCGCGGCCTGCGCTGCGCGTGCCAGGCGCTCCTGCGTCAAGGTCAGCGCTTCCTGCGCGCGCACCTGATCTTCGATCTCGAAGCAGATGCCGTTCCATTGAACGATCTCCCCTTCGACATTTCGCATCGCTGCGGTTCGCGTCTCGACCCAGCGATACTCGCCGTCCGCCCGCCGGAGGCGATGCTTCATCGCATAGGGTGCGCCGGTCGCCAGTGAGCGCCCATATTTCGCTTTGACGTCAAGAAGGTCGTCAGGGTGTATGATCGCTTCGAGCGTGCCGGTCAGGCGTGTCTGACCGTCCTCGTCCTTGTCCCCTAGCCCGAAGCCGAGAAATTCCCCAAGCTTCTCGCTGCGATAGATGGGCTCCCCGTTCGGCGCGGCGCAGTAGATGAGGGCGGGCAGCGTCTCGACCAACTGGCGCAGCGATCGTTCGCTTTCCCTGAGCGCCTCCTCGACGCGCAATTGGTCGTCGATATCATGGGACAGACCATACCACTGAATGATGCCGCCATCGTCGTCCAGGAGCGGCTCGGCACGCCCGTCCATCCAGCGATAAACACCATCGTGGCGTCGCAAGCGATAGCGCATCGCGTAGGGCCGACCGCTGCTGAGACAGTCCTTGATTTCTGCCCAGACGCGACTGGCGTCGTCCGGATGGATCGCAGCCTTCAGGGCGGCTGCGTATCGCTCCGTCTGCGATTGCTCAAGGTCGCCTTCGTCAATGCCCAGGAAGTCGATGAAGCGGCGGTTGAAGAAATTCGGAGCCCCGGTTGGGGTCAGTCGCCAGAGGAAGCTCGGAACCAGATCGATCAGCCGCGTCAATTCCTGCTTTCGGAGATTGAGTTCGGTCTGGGTGGTGATCAGATCGTGGATATCGACGGATACACCGTACCATCGAATAATCTTACCGGCTTCGTCGCGCAGAGGTTCGGCGCTCGTCTGCGTCCATCGATAGGTGCCACCAGCCCGATGCTGGAGGTACTTGATGTTATACGGCGCGCCCGTCACGACCGAGTTCGTGAAGGTTTGCTCTGCCAGCTCCCAGAAATTCGGATGAATCATCTTTTTCAAGGAAAGAGACCCGTCCGACGCCTTGACGGTATCCAGCGTGGCGCCGGTGACCTCCATGATCCGCCTGTTGAGATAGATGGGCCGCCCCTCCGATGACATGCTCCAGATCATGGCAGGCACCGTGTCGATGAGCTGTTCGAGATGCTTTTCTCGCTCTCGCAGCGCAGCCTCTGTTTTCTTGTAGACATCAATATCGATGGAGGTGCCGAACCAGCCGGTGATGTGGCTCTCGCCATCCCGTGTCGGCCGCGCTGAAATGCGGTGCCAGACATAGTGTCCCGTCGCGCGCAGCATGCGGTATTCGATGTTCCAGGGCTCGCCCGTCTTAAGGCTATGCCGCAGGGTCGCGGCGGCCCCGTCGACGTCGTCCGGATGAACACCGCGCATCCAGCCGACCTCACCGCCATCGATGAATTCCCGCTCACCGAGACGGCGATTGAGATCCTCCAGAGCCATGTCGATGGCAATCTGGGCAGCAGGGGTCACATAGGTGAACTTCCCAGTCGCATCGAAAGCCCAGGCCTTGCCGTGTAAGCTCTCGATCACTTTGGCGGCCTGCACCGCCTGCACGGTATCGCCAAGCGATTCCGCGACAGTCCAGCGATCATCCGGTCTCGAAACCATGGCGTCGACATCGACGCTGATGCCATAGCCCGGCTCGGCACGGAGCTCGGTCCAGTGATAGCTGCCGTCCGGCTGGCGCAACCGATAGCTCGTCACCTGCGGCACGCCCGTCCAGAACGCATAGGCCGCCGCCTGCGCGATCGCAGCCCTGTCATCCGGGTGGATCGCACCCTCGGCCACGTCATCTGGGATGGCACCAAGACCGGGATGCCCCGGCGCTTGGCGTGGCGCGGCCGCGTCCCGGGCGCCTCGTCGGGGTGGATCGCGCGCGATCATCGCACCGATGCACGCGGCCACCGCGACGGATGCGCCAAGAGAAAGCGCGGCTTCCCGTAAGGCGCCAGAATAAAAAATGGCGGTGACCGTCGCACTGGCAAAGGCGACTAAAAGCCCGATCCAGAGTGACTGAAGCAGATATCCGCGCGCATAGAGGAAGAGCGCACCGAGCGGCGCCAGCATTCCTATGGTGGTCCCGGCCAACCAGTATGCCAGGATGCCAACAGCCAGAGTCAGTGACACCAGGATCGGTGGCGTTCGATGGAGCGCTGCAATCATGATCGGGTGCCTTTCCGAAGACGGATTATCTGGAAACCGTCCCAGCATCATCTAGCACCAGTCTTCGAACATCCGGCCGGCAAACTCAGTGGAAACTAGCGCCAGGACGTCTCGGCCGCACTTATGGAAATCCATGACTTGCAGGGAGATCGTCCAGTGTTCCGTTGCTGCGCGACGGCGTGCGGACAAGCGCCGCCATCCACCTTGGCACCAGAATGGAGACTCCTAGGCAGGCTCGGCCAGCGAAAGACCGCTCGCGCCGCATTGGTCATGGATGAGGTCGATGATCTCATTCTTGGCGGATGTCCCCGTTGCGAGGCTCGCGACACGGAACTGCAATTCCACCTCGATGGCCTCCGCATCGATGGCCTTCAGGGCAACGGCTGGCGGGGGATCCTTGACGATGCGGGTACTGGTTTCCAGCACTGTCCGCATCGCGTCTTCGACGATGCGCGGCCTTTGCCCCGCGGCGAAGCGCACGCCTAATGTTATGAGGTGCGACTCGTCGGGGCGGCTCAAGCTGGTCAGGCTTTGCTTTGCCAGCATGCTGTTCGGCAGCACGACGATGTTGTTTAGTCCGGTCAGCAGGTTGGTCGAGCGCCAGTTGGTTTCCATGACGCGGCCGGCAGTGCCGTCACTCAACTGGACCCAGTCGCCGATCGCATAGGCCTTGCCGAGCGTCAGAGCGATGCCTGAAAAGACATCGCCGAGCGTGTTCTGCAATGCGAGGCCAAGGATCAAGGCGACGACGCCCGAGGTCGTGACCAGGGTGGCGATCGGCAGGCCGAAAACGAACCCCATGACCGACAGCGCTACACCGAGATAGATCCCGGCGACGGCCATATCCAGGATCAGATGCGCTTCCTGCGGCTTACGATTCACCCTGACGTAGATGTGGATGAAGCCAATGACAGTCCAGGCGAGATGGGTCCACCACAGAATTCTCGCGGATTTGGAAAGCACGGCGGTCAGCCCTTCCGCATAGCCGTCATCGGCTTGGTGCGGAGCGATACCTCCCGCATAGAGCACAATGCTCATGCCGATGAAGAACAGGATTTGGACGATCAGGCGCCCCGTCGGACGGTCGCAGCCCTGAACGTGCCACACGACGATTCCTGCGGTTCCGAGGACGTTGATCAGCACCAACGGCAGGAAGTGGTCATCGCCGAGCATGGGAAAGGTTCCGGTGGCGGTAGCTCATGGTGAGGGAGACAGCGCGCCGGATCGCCATCCGGCCTCCTTGTCTACTTCTTGAGCGGGAAGGTCAGTTCTTGCTGGGCGGTATCGACGACGAACACGGCAAGCAGTTTTGCCGGGTGGGTCTTGCTCGCGTTCTCGCTGACTCCGTGACGGTCACCTGGAAATTCCGAGAAGCTTTCGCCGGCCTTGTAGACCGTGGCGGGGCCATCATTAACCTGGCTGCGGATCGCCCCTTCGAGCACGGTTGCATAAATGAAAGCGGAAGCAGGATGTGTATGACCATCCGAGAATCCGCCCGGAGCGTATTCGACGAGAACGCCCCTCATGCTCTTGCCCGGTACGTTAGGCAGCTCGTGGTCGTAGACCAGCGTAACCTTGGCACCTTCGCCACCTCCGGGCGTGTCATGTGCGAATGCCGAAATCGACAGAAGAGATGTCAGCGCAAAGACGCTCGCCAATGACTTGATCATGTTTATCGTCCTTTCACGACGAAGGTGGATGAGCCGCTTCGAAATCGGCTCATCCACGCGCCATTATTTCCGGGGAGCTGTCGCGAACCAGCGATCGAAGTCGATCCGGCCGATGCGGGGATTGTTGTCGGAGACGAGAGAGCCAGCCTCCAGCTTGGTCCCGAAATACCGGGCATCCGGATCGGCGATGACGGTGCGGGTATCTCCGATCGCCTTAAGGTAGCGAGCGACGAAATCGCAAAGGCGTGCGCGCTCTGGGCCCGAGATTTCGATGATGCCGTTGGCCGGCGCGGCCAGCGCCGCCTCAGCAACGAAATCAGCGACATCGTCGGACGCGATCGGCTGAAGGTTGCCCGTCGACAGTCGGGCGGTGTCGCCGGACGTGCCGGCCTGGGCAATGCCGCCGAGGAATTCCATGAACTGCGTGGATCGTAAGACCGTATAGGGGATGCCGGATTTCCGGATGATCTCTTCCTGAGCGACCTTGGCGCGAAGATAGCCGCTGTCAGGCAGACGGTCCGTGCCGACGATGGAGAGCGCGACGTGATGCTTGACGCCGGCCACCTTCTCCGCCGCTGTCAGGTTCTTGCCGGACGTCTGGAAGAATTCGAGCACGGCCTTGTCCTCGAATGAGGGCGAGTTTGCGAGGTCGATCACCACCTCGGCATTCGCGAGTACCTCGGCCACGCCTTCGCCGGTGATCGTATTGACGCCGGTATTCGGGGCGGCGGGAACGACCTCATGCCCCTGCTTGCGCAGGCGCTCCGCGGTCTTCGATCCGATCAATCCGGTGCCGCCGATAATGACGATTTTCATGAGAGACCTCCTGCGCAGCGGCCCATGCGGTGCGTCGTTCGATCGATGTGATGGGGGCGACCTCGTCGAGGTCGGGTTGTCGGCCGAGCCGGCATGCTTTGGATATTGCGCAGCCAAGCTCGGCCGAGAGCCAGACTGGTATTCAAAAGTCCCAGAAGACCGGAACCCAGCGGAAGGCGCTGCCCTCGACCGCAACCCGACCGACCGACGGGAATGGCAGGTGGGTGGCCACAAGCTGTTCGCCGGTGCCTGCCAGCTCCGTCAGCAGACGGTGGCGAACGCGAGCCGCTTCCTCGGGGTCATGCTCGAAGCCATTATACCAGTCAGGGTGTTCGAACCCCACAGCGAAAATGGCATCGCCGGCAAACGTCAGTCGGTCGCCGCCGGAGGACAGACGGACCACGCTGTGTCCGGGCGTGTGGCCGCCCGTACGGCGGACGATGACACCCGGCGCGACCTCGTGTTCCTCGTCGAACATCCGCAGGTGACCGCGATACTCTTGTGCAAACCGCTTGGCGGCCGCACGAAGGGCGTCCGGGAAACCCGCCGGCATGTTGACGTGCGTGAAGTCGGGCGCCTCCCAAAACTTCACCTCGGCGGCCGCCACATGGATCCGCAGGTCCGGGCGCAGTCGCTCCTTCACCCCCTCGACGAGTAGACCGCCGACATGGTCCATATGCATGTGGGTCAGCACCACGTCGGTGACGGAGCTGAGATCGATGCCGGCGGCCTCCAACCGCTTAACCAGTTGTCCGGCCCGCGGCAGGTTCAGTTCCGGATCAAGACCCAGCCCGGCGTCGATCAGTATGACCTGCTCGCCGCTGCGCACCAGGACCACGTTCAGCGCCCAGTCGAAAGCGTCGGTGGGCAGGAACATGTCGTTCAGCCAACTAGCCCGCTCGGTCTCGGCGACGTTATGCCCTAGCATCTTGGTGGGGAGCGGCAGGACCCCGTCGCTGACCACCAGAACATCGATCTCGCCGACCCGCACCGCGTAGCGCGACGGGACCAGCTCTTCGGGCCCCGGTCGTCCGGGGCGTGAAGTGACGTCTAAGCTCATGGTTCTCTCCTGATTGATGCCGTTCAAATCTCGGCTTGGAAGACGTTATATCTAAGTTATTATGTATTATATCGAGCCTGAGAATGACATTCCTATTCTGAATAATAGGTTGGTCTTGTTATCATAGTGAGTTAATTTCGCAGTGCTTGTGCAATATTGTGGCTGCTCATCGATTTTATACGATGATTTTTAATGCATTACTCAAATCTATAGGCGATTGTCGCGCTTAATTCAGTCGATTGAGCGCAGTTTGATGGCCGTTATGTTGTCCGACTATCGTGACGACGCAGCCATCTCGATCATCGATACGACTTCTGCGGGGTGCGAAATCATCAAGGCATGCGACGCGCCGTTGATGGCGACGGTCTTCACCATTCGCGCGCGCTGCGCCATGAAATCCATCGCAGCCGGCGGAATGTTCCGGTCACCGGTTCCGTAGATCATGTATGAGGGCAGCGACTTCCACGAAGGCACCCCCGACGGCTCGGCCAGGGCCGCTTCGGCAACAGGGCGTTGCGTGGCAGCCATCAACGCAGCCTGTGCCTTCGGAACGTCGGCTGCGAACTGCATCCGGAATTTCTCCGGCGTGATATAGAGATCGCGCCCGCTATTCGGCGTCGCGACCACCTGGATCGCACTTCCCAACGTGCTGCCCGGAAACTTGCTTGAAAGCGACAGGCTGGATTCACCCGTCTCGGGCGCGAACGCGGCCACGTAGACGAGAGCTTTCACATTCATCTGCCCGTTCGCAGCTTCTGTGATCACGGGCCCCCCATAAGAATGGCCGACAAGAACGACTGGGCCGGAGATGGATCGAATGAGCGTCGCGACTTCGGCCGCGTCCCCCTTCACGCTCCGTAGGGGATTGGCGGCCGCGATCGTTTCGTAGCCAGCCTTGTTGAGCCGGGCGATCACAGCATTCCAGCTCGCCGATTCGGCGAAGGCACCGTGCACCAGAATGACGGTCGGTTTGGTACGAGGCGCTGCTTGCGCTGGTCGCATAGCCATGGTGAGCAGCGCGGTCGCTGCCGCCAAAGCGAAGACACTCGGTTTCATATGCATTCTCCGGGTTGGTCGGGGGGGTCAGAGCAGCCAGCGCAAGCTCGGGCCTGGGGTGCTTGGCCAAAGAATTCGCCATTCAATCCAGACATCGGCGTCGAAGACAGGAAGAGGCGCAGTTGGGCGGCTCTGACGCGGCGGCCAGGGAGAGGCTTCGACTTGCTGGCAAGGAATTCCGCAGCGCCCAGAGCGTAAGCGCCAGTCCGAGAAGCGCTGGCAGCGTCACCGCCGGAAAGTCCCGCGGAATGACAGCAGGCGAGCAGATTCCGACGGCAACCTCCCAAAAATGGAAGAGCGCGTGCGCGCAAAGCCAGGACGTCGCGGCTGCCCATAGTCCAACGCGGCGCCGTGGTGTGAAAAGCCCGAGGCCGAACGCCACGCCGAGGAACATCTGGATCATCCCGATGTCGCGAATGAAGTGCTGGTTGAAGAAGCCGGTATCAGTCACGCCCGGGACAAGTTCGTACCAAGCCAGTGGCGCGATCAGCATGAAAAGGCCGTTCGCGGTCAGGAAGGTGCCGTTGAACGCCACCATGATGACGACCGTCGCGGCAGCGGCGCGTCCTCGAGGGAGCATCGCCTCGCACGTCAAGAGCGCTTTCATCAATCACCTCTCGCCGAAGTGCGCTCACCACCGTGGACCGCCGACAAACTCGGAGCGGCGTGGCAGCGCAGAAGCGAGAGGAATTGTTCGCGTTGAACGCTTGGATCTCTACTGGCCCCATCGATGTCTGCTCTCGATAGATCGCCAGATGGACCTGTACCTTGGCATAGACAAGAAGGAGCAACAGCGCACGCAGAGCCTGATCCGCATACTGGGTGGATCCTGGGCCGAGCATCACGCCAGATCCATCGGCCGACATCCCATAGTCGTCACCGCAACGGCCGGCGGCCTGCTACGGGACGCGATGCCCGACCTCAGTATCCGTCTGGCTAGCGCGGGCCTCTCGGCGGTGACCAGCAGATCGGCGCGATGATCGCACAGGGCGAATTGGACGTGCTGTTGTTCTTTCCGGATCCGCTTGCCGCGCAGCCGCACGATGTGGACGTCAAAGCGCTGCTACGACTCGTGCTCGTCTATGACATTCCCGCAGCGTTCAGTCCGGACACTGCGACAGCTTTGGCCAGCTCCGGCCTTTTCAACCAGTGAAAGTGACAGGATGCGACGGACACGCGATGCCAAGTTCGTCGCGAGCGAGCGGGGGCACCGGCTGCGTATCTCGGGACACACTCCTGGCAGTCGGTGACGAAAAAACGGATAAGGTCGCCGGATGAAGATGGCATCCACCCAGATCGACCTTTTCGACGATGCGCCGGGTTACCGGCAGACGCCCCGACCATCTCCCAGGAAACGCCGGTCCGAAGTCCTGTTGCCATCCAGCGATGATGAGGAGCTTGCCCAAAGACTAGAGGAGACTGGACGCTTCAAGGTTCTGCGGAAGCTGGTACCCCGTCCGATCGTTGCCCGGGAGCAAAGCGCGTTCCCGAACGTCGCGGTGCTGGTGGATACAGAAACCACCGGGCTGCTTCATTCCCGGGACGAGATCATCGAAATCGGCGCAGTGAGCTTCACCTACAACGATGAGGGCATGATTGGGGACGTCATCGGAGTCTACAGTGGCTTGCGTCAGCCATCGGCGCCGATCCCAGCAGAGATTACCAGGCTGACCGGCATCACGGACGAGATGGTGTCTGGCCGCTACATCGATATCGCCGCGCTCGATGCTCTCGTTGAACCGGCCGACCTCGTCATTGCGCACAACGCCGGATTCGATCGCCCATTCTGCGAACGGCTTTCGCCAGCCTTTGCTTCGAAGGCCTGGGCATGTTCGGTCACCGAGATCCGGTGGGCCGACCTGGGATTCGAAGGCAACAAGCTCGGATACCTCGTCGGTCAGTCGGGCTTATTTCATGAAGGACATCGCGCGACCGATGACTGCCACGCTCTCTTGGAGGTGCTGGCGCGGCCAGCGGGGCCAAATGGGACGCGTCCATTCACAGAGCTATTGCGATCGAGCACGCAGAGCCGGATCCGCATCTTCGCGGAGAACGCACCCTTCGACATGGTGGATCACCTCAAGGGACGTGGCTACAGATGGTCCGACGGGAGCGACGGAAGGCCGCGAGCCTGGTGGATCGAAGTCGACGAGGAGCTCTATGACGAGGAGCTTCGCTATCTGAGGACTGACATCTATTGTTGGGAGGATGCTGAGCCGCTGACCGTGCGATTGACGGCTCTTGATCGATTTCGCGCGTGAACTGGCTCGCTCGGCGGGAGCTATGCCCTCGCCACGATGTGCATCGTGGTCGGGTAGGGCAGCCGAAGGCGATCCTGATTGAGAATGTGGTTGGCATCTCCCAGGTCACCCACGGAGTGCGCCGACTTCAAGTATACTCTGAGCTCGAGCGTATGGGTTACGACGCGGAGTGGAGGATCATCGAGGGTCCCGACTTCGGACTGGCTCAGAATCGTCGCCGCGCGATCCTTGTCGCGCTCCGTCGCGGCCTGATGCACCGCTTCCGTTGGCCACTCGCTCCGGAAATGGCGCCGACGTCGGTCGGCAGCCGGTTGAAGGATTTGATGGGAGCCCGCGGCTGGGTTCGATTGGATCAATGGGTCGCCGGAGCCGCCGGCCTCGCGCCCACGCTGATCGGGGGAAGCGCGAAGAAGATGGGCATCGATTTGGCCCAACCAAATTCGCGGCAGGCCTGGTTCAATATCGGCGTAGATCCCAGAAAGCCTGCCAAGGAAGCGCCCGACCCGGACTTCGATGGAATCCCCTGTCTGACCCTTCCGATGCTCGCGCGGCTCCAGGACTTCCCAGACGATTGGGGCTTCTCCGGATCGCGTCAGGCGCAATTCAGGCAGATGGCCAACGCCTTTCCCCCGAGACTTTCCCGCGTCCTGGGGCTCGCAATCCAGCGTGCACTCTCAGGCGAAGAAATCGATGTGAGAACGGCAATCGAAGCGCCGCTTTTCAAACGGCTCGATCTGGCCGAATTCAATCGACATTTGCGCGAGGCGGCAGAATAGCGTCCGGATTAGCCCATTCCGTCGCTCGCCGAGGGCGGCAGGCGTTCGCGCTGTGCTGATCCAAGATTGGCTCAGGTTCTAGCCGCGCTCATTGTAGTCTCAGTTTTGCTGCGATCAAGCCAGCCATATGTGATGACAATCCGGGCTGCCAACCGATCACGCTGGGCCGAGCAAGAGGTGTGTTTCGGATTTCGATATACCTTCCATGATCCGGATGCCGGTGAGTAGCCGGTTGAACTCGGCCATGCTGGGGACGTCGATTTCCGCGATCAGATCCCAAAGTCCGTTCGTGGTGTGAAGCGCGGCGAAGCCCGGGTTCTTTCTCAAGCTCGCCACGACGCCCTTCACGTTCCGCCCCTCGAGTTCGATCATCATGATACCTCGGATCCGGTCGGTCGCGTCGTGGTCTTTCAATCGAACCGTGAAGCCGGCGATAACCCCGTTCGCGATCAGTCGATCCATACGGGTTTGGACGGTGCCTCGCGCAACGCCCAGGAGCTTAGCCAACGTTGGGACTGTTGCTCGCGCGTTGACACGCAGCTCTGCGATCAGGCGATGGTCGAGATCATCCATAAGTTTTTGCCGATTCCGTCAGTCCGTCTGATGGTATCGACAATCCATCATCGATTCTGAGCTTGGGCAACGTTTCTGCTCTCCATGTGCCCGGATATGTTGCCTCCCGGCTGCAATCGCGGAGCGTCTGATGAAATCCCGAACGACTTGGAATCCCGGCCCTCGAGTTCGGGAGCTGTCCTGCCGTCTGGTCGGCTGGGGTAGCGAAACCGGTTCCCTGGGCGAGGCCGAATTCGGGGAGCGAATGTCTGAATTGCTCCGCGAAATTCCTTATTTCCGCGATCATCCGAGCCAAGTGCGGTTGGTCAACAGTCATGGCGATCCGATGAGGCGAAGCGTGGTGGCCATTGTCCGGGGAAARGGGTCCCGTGCACTGGCCATGGCGGGGCATTACGACGTCGTGTCAGTCGAAAACTACCGAGAGCTGGCTCCGCTGGCGTTCAAGCCTGACGAACTGCTGGCGGCGTTGATCGCCGATCTGGAGAGCCGGCCGTTAAACGCGGCGGAACGTCGCGCTCTGGAGGACGTCAGGGGCGGGGAGTTCCTGCCCGGTCGCGGGCTGCTCGACATGAAGAGCGGTTTAGCTGCTGGGATCGCCGTTCTCGAAGCTTTCGCCGCCGATCCGGAACGGCTCGGCAATCTCATCCTGATCGCGACCCCCGACGAGGAGCGCGGCTCGCGGGGAATGCGCAGCCTACGCGATGCGCTTCCGACCATCGCGGCAGAATTGGGACTCGAGATCGAGGCGGGCATCAACCTGGATGCGACCAGCGATCAAGGCGACGGAGCAGAAGGCCGCGCGATCTATCGCGGCACGATCGGCAAGGCCTTGCCCTTCGCGTTCGTCGTCGGTCATTCCTCCCATGCAAGCTATCCGTTCGAGGGGGTCAGTGCCCAACTGATCGCGTCAGAGATCACGAAAGCCGTGGAGGCTAACCCTGCGCTATCCGACAGGGCAGGGGGTGAGGTCTCGCCGCCGCCGATCTGCCTGGAGGCGAAGGACCTACGAGGAGGCTATGAGGTCACCACGCCGGAGCGGGTCTGGATCGCCTTCAACTGGCTCTCGCACAACTGGACGGCCCCTGAGCTTCTGCGTCTTTTCGAACAAGCCGTCCGAACGGCCGCGGCTGCGGCCATCGAGCAGTTCAATCAGCGTGCGCACAGCTATTCCGCGATGGTGGGAATACCACAGGCGGCCCCGGTGGCAGCCGCGTCGCTTATCGCGGTCGGAGAACTGATGAAGCGGGTCGAGCAGGTCGGCGGAGCCGATGCCGTTGCCCGGGTGAACGATGTAGAGCTCGAGTGGCGCGCCTCCGACGATCCTCTCGCTCAGACGCGTGCGATCGTCAGCGCGATGGTTACGGAAGCCAGCGTGACCGGTCCTGCCATCGTCTATGGCTTCAGCAGTCTCGTATATCCCTCGACCCACCTCTCCAGGGCAGAAAATCCCTCCGGCTTTGCCGACGCGATCGAAAGCGCGCGGCTCGCGCATGAAAGCGCCGGTGGAGGAGCGCTCAAGTATCGTGAGTATTTTACCGGTATTTCGGACATGAGCTTTTTTGGACATCGCCCATCCGACGCCGATAGCGACTCCATTGCAGCCAATACGCCGGCCAGCGAGCTTGTCGACGCGGTCGGCGAAGATGTCCTGTCCTTCCCGGTTGTGAACATCGGCCCGTGGGGACGGGAATTTCATCAAAGGCTCGAGCGAGTGCACACTCCTTACGCTTTCGATGAATTGCCCCGGTTGCTGCGGGAGATCGTGAAGCGTTTCCTCGGATAGGTCTGCTGAAACCCAAGCGGGGTTGGAACCAAACGCTTAGAATAAGCTGCCCTGGGGAGGCGGTTCCTCGGGCGGACGTTTCGCTGGCGGGCTTTCGGCGGAGATGGGCTCCTCGGTGGCAGGATCGTCGTCGCCGACCTTAGCGTTGTTCATCCTGCTGTTGACGATCCACTCGCGAAGCTCGGGTAGAGGCTGGTCGAGGAGCTCCTTCCCGCCGGTGCCGTCGAGCCAGGCGTCGAAATCCCTGGGGTGCAGCATTGCTGGCATCCGGTGATGGATGGCCGACATCCACTTATCGGCGTCCCGGGTGATAATCGTGCAGGAAACGATCTCCTCGCCGGTCTCGGGATCGGTCCATCGATCCCACAGGCCTGCGAACGCCAGCAATCCGCCATCCGCAGCGCTGATCCRGTGCGGGACCTTTTCGCCCTTCGTGCCCGTCCACTCATAGAACGAGCTTGCCGGGATGATGCAGCGCCGCTTGACGAGGGCCGAGCGAAACATCGCGCTGTCGCTCATTCGGTCGGAGCGAGCGTTATGGGTCGACCCGACTTCCGAAGGATTCTTCTTCCACCACCCCGGGATCAGCCCCCAGCGCGCCTTTCGAAGCTCTCGCCCGGCCTCGGTCTTCACGATGATGTCGACGTCGGTGGTCGGCGGGATGTTGTAGCGGGCGCGCAGGTTCGGCCGATCCGCAGGCACGGTCAGAGGTTGGCTGAAGGTGACGATCTCTTCCCAGGTGTAGGCTTGGCTGAATCGACCGCACATCGGGTGCTGCCTCTATTGAATGTGAGAAATCTTGGCCTGCTCCTCGTTGGCCTTCGCGAGGAAGGCTTCGAGCTTGGCCAGCAACCCGGGCGTGAAGACCAAGTTCATGACCTGGCCGCCGGCCATCTCCAGGCTGATCATCGTTTCTCCCTGAGGATCGGTCGTTATAGCCACCTGCCTCACGTCAACGACGTCGAGATCGATTTCAGGCAGCTCGGCAGGCTTCTTCGCCATCAATCCCGGTCCGTGGTCGGTCGCCATAACTCATCCGGTACGCGCTCCCCGGTCACTTGTTCCTCGGCTATGCGGTCGGCTTGAAGCTCGGCTTCGATACGCGTGACCTCAAGGAAATACGCGAGAGTACCAAAGCCGCGTGCATATCCGCCTTCAACATAACGATGCGCTCGAGCAAATCATCCGCGCGACGGAGCGGGACGCTCGGAACACCGGAGCTCCGAACGCTATCCGTCATGGTGCCTCGTGATCCCTCACCTGTAGCTGAGCTTTTCCGATGACGCGACAAGCCGCATAGTGCCGATATGAAGGCCTTTGTCCTCGCACGATATGGCGGACCTGAGACAGCACAGCTCCGCGATGTCCCCAAACCGGTTCCGGGGATTGGCGACGTGCTCGTGCGCGTATGCGCGGCGGGTCTCAATCCCGTCGACTTCAAGACCCGCGAGGGCAAGCTGCGCGTCATCCAGGGCTACCCGCTACCGATCGTGCTCGGGAACGAGTTTGCGGGCATCGTCGAGGCATGCGGCGAGGCCGTCTCCCGCTTCGCTCCCGGCGATCGGGTTTTTGCGCGTGTTCCGAAGGACCGGATGGGGGCCCTTGCCGAATACGCTTGCGTGCCCGAACAGGTCGTCGCGGCCATGCCGGAAACCCTTGATTTCGATACAGCGGCAGCCATTCCGCTGGCGGGGCTAACGGCTTTGCAGGCGCTGCGCGCTGAGCTGCATCTGCGGCCGGGCAATCAGGTCTTCATCTCCGGAGGAGCCGGCGGGGTCGGCACTCTCGCGATCCAGATCGCCAAATGGCTCGGCGCTCAGGTCGTCACGACTGCATCGCCACGTGGCCGCGCCCTCGTCGAAGAGCTCGGCGCAGACACCGTCATCGATTATACGACCGAGCGGGCCACAGATCGTGTTCGAAATGTCGATGGCGTCTTCGATCTCGTGGGCGGCGAGACGCTAGAGCAGTCGTTCGCACTGGTGAAGCCCGGTGGCACGGTGGTTTCGATCACCGCCACGCCGGAACCCGAGACCGCTCGGAAGGACCTCGGGCGCGGCCTGCTGCTGGCAGGGCTATTCTGGTTCGCCAGTCTTTCGCTGCGGATGAAGGCGCGAAAGCACGGCGCGCGCTACCGCTTCCTGTTCATGCATCCCAGCGGAGCCGAGCTTTCCGAATTGGCCGCTCTCGTCGATGCCGGCCGGCTTCGTCCAATCGTCGACCGGGTGTTCCCATTCGCGGAAATCGAGCAGGCGTTTGCCTATCTCGAAACCGGGCGGGCGAAGGGCAAGGTCATCGTGCAGATGCACAAGCCCGCGGTTAATTAGAGATCGCGCGACGAACTTTTCCGTCCGCCAACGACCCTGTACGGACGTCGATGCTTGGCCTCGGCTATGAGTTTCGGCAAGGTATCCGGTAAATTGCGGATGCGTATTTCGGCGTTATTTCGTGATCGACCACTTGCCCGCCCATTTCCTCGGCAATCCGCCGGCTTGGACCATTGGCCTCAGCTACCGGATACCGAAATGTATGGGAGCCAAAGGCAGTCGCGCCCCATGCTGCGACGGCACGCACCGCTTCACTGCCGTAGCCCTGTCCCTGTACGCGTTCACTCACCCAAATTCCGAGTTCTGGATTGGGCGCTCTCGTGTTGTGCAAGGAAGCCAAGCCGATAAAGACGCCTGTCTCACGATGACGGATAACAAAAGTCAAATCAGAACCGTCCGCTATCGTGGAAAGCCATTGATGCCAGACACTCTGGAACGCCGAACACGACGCCGGGGGCTCAAAGGCCATATAGCGTGTCAACGTGGGAGTGATCGCATCGAAGGCTTCACTGGCGTCAGCGGCAGAGAAAGGCTGGATTTGAAGGCGCTCGGTCTGAATATCGACGATGGGTCCCTGCATGCGACTTATCATAGTGGATGATGCCCCGGTGTTCGCCTCCTACACTTTCTAAATGCTTCGATCGACGGCGGCAGAGTGAACCTTCTGTCACTACCCCCCCGGAATTCCGCGTGAGTATATCCGTTATCGACCCTTTGCAGACATTGACCCTCCGGAGAACGACGGTCCGAGAGACGGGTTATCGCTCGTCGTCATTCCATCAAATGACATAGACATTGCCTGGGCCATGGCGCCTTATGTTGCTGCAGTTGTCTCCATGCCGCTTTTGGAAATGACCGCTGGCGGCGCGCATTGACGCCGCCGAGGCGGAGACCTGTCATGCATATCGGTAAGGGCCATTTGATCCTGCGCGACGGACGCAGGCTGCCTCTCAATTTTCAATTTGCAACCAACTTTGACGAAGTCCGCTCGGGCTACCTGCTTCTGAATACGTCCGGCATCAATCCGGCTTCATATGGCGACCGAATGGATCTGGTTTGCGAGGACGGCACCGAGGTCCGCTTCGTCGTGACCCATTTCAGCGACCGCTACTTGGCAGTCTCCGGGCGTACCCCGGCGCTGGCGGCCTAAGAGCCTTTGGTGTTTAGGCCAACGGCGTGGCTTGCTAGGAACATTAAAAGGTTCCAGGCGTTCCTTGATGTTGGAGCGCCGGGGTCATCGAATGTCCAGTGTGCTAAGCATATATCGCGTCGGCCTTGAATGGGCGGCGCGAGATGTCACCGGCGCCAACTACGGACAGTCTCCCGACCTGTTCGAGGCCATCGAGGCCGCAGAGCGCTTGGCAAGGCGTAACGGTGCCCAGGTGGTACTGAGCCGCGAAGCTCAGAACTACCTTCTCACGGAGCGGAAGCCGAAGCCCAAACGCTAAAAAACCTCTGTCCCCGCGCTTGATCGCGGTGGCTCCTCACTTCTCGCGTCGCACGCGAACGATTGGCCCTCAAGTGAAACCGACAGTCGAGACGTACACGGCCGTCTTGCCGTGGTACGAGCGCGCTGATTTTCAGCGCATGTGGGAGCTTGCCGACGACCATGACGACATGCCAAGCGATTATGAGGTCTGGTATGCGTCAGCCCTAGAAGTCATGAACGCTTGGCTCGCTCACGGGCGAGCGCTTCAGATTGTCACGATCCGTCCAGACGAATTTCTGGATTGGCTACGGGCTCGTGGGCTCCCCAACACCGCCGCGACCCGATTGAAGTACGTGGAGGAAAAAGCGAGAGGCGGCGCCGGCGATTTGGCGGGCTTGGCCGCGGCATCAGGAGCGAGCACGGCGTCTGAAGGAAATCCGCGCGCTTAATCGCTCTCTTTTTTGAACTTCAGAGAGGCGCGGTAAACTTCCTGGCCGGCCTCATTCTCGACCCGCGCTCTCAGATCAAAGCGATTGCCATCCGGCAACTTGTCCTTGGCCATATCGGCGAGGGCTCGCTGAGTCAGCACGGATATCCAGGGAGATTCTTGTGAGCATAGGTGCCTGCCGGAGGAATGTGACACTCGTCGCCGCGCTCCTCTCCACCGCATTCGTCCTGTCTCCTTTCGTGGGACGCGCTCAAGCACAACTCGCTGTGCCAGGGAATTCCGTCCGAACGTGTCGCTCGCGGGGGGCAGTTGCGGGGCCGTTCTCAGACCTCGCTTCACGGCATCCGATGTCCGCTTCCGGACGATGCCCCAACGTCCACTCCCGACCCGTTGCGGAACCTGCGCCAGGACCTCACTCTTGAGTGCCGAATAAGCCGCCGCACCAACGGGCCAACACCATGATCGTTCATCAGAACGCCAAAGCGACGAGCATCATTCGGATGAATCTTGATGGCGAAAAGAGAGTGCTCATGGTCGATACCGACCTCAAGCTGGATGGCGAGCACCCAAACTACAGCGCGAAGAAGCTCTTCAGCCTCAAACAGGCTTGCCAATCATTTGTAGATGGAAACCCCGAACTTGTGGACACCTACGCCATCCGAGCGTGGAACTGAGGCGCGGGAGCGAGCGTACGCTTCCTGCCTTTGCGCAACGGCGGCTGGCCATCGCCACGTCAGTGCCGTCAATCGCCCGACAAGCTGTCATAGAAAGCCTCATCATCAGCATCGGCAGCAAGAGCCCCCGCAACTTCATCGACGGGGACGATCCGGCTGCCGTGGTAATGCGGGAATGCCCGGACGAATTTCTCCTCCGTGAAGCAAACGCGCATCTGCCCTGTCGCGCCGAGCGAGGATCCGATGCGGTACCGGATTTCCCATTCCTGCAACCATGTCTCCATCGCGCGGAGCTTCATCTGGAACCCGGCCGGGGGAACTTCGATCTCAACCTGGTGAGGCCAACTCTCGGCCACGCCGATCATCTCCACATGCCGCGCATCTTGGCTCGAACGTCGACCTTCGGGGCACCGCTCGGTGTGCGACCGGGTTCCGTCGCGGGAGCGTGCGGCCAGGCGACCAGCTCGAAATGACCGAGCAAGCCATTCGGGATGAACCTCGTGCGGTTGGCGTAGACGTGGCGGTCGCCGGATCCGGATTGACCAGACGTGAAGAAGCGCTGCGGCACCATGAGGTGCAGATCGTCCTTCGCTCGCGTCATCGCGACATAGAGCAGACGGCGTTCCTCCTCGATCTCGTCCCTCGATCCAGTCCCCAGGTCAATCGGAAGGCAGCCGTCGACGGTGTTCATGACGAAGACCGACTTCCATTCCTGGCCCTTTGCTGAATGGATTGTCGACAGGATCAGGTAGTCTTCGTCGAGATGCGGTACCCCGGCCTGGTCGCTTGTCGCATCGGGGGGATCGAGCGTGAGCTCGGTCAGGAAGCGCTCCCGGGAAGGGTAGCCGCTGGCGATCTGCTCGAGTTGCACCAGGTCGGCCTGTCGCGTGGATGCGTCCTCGTGAATTCTTTCGAGATGCGGCTCGTACCAGCGCCGGGCGCGCTCAATCTCACCGGGCCAGCCAGCGCCGCCGGAGCGGATCTCGGCGACCGCAGCGAGAAACCCGGGCCAGTCGTCGCCGGCGCGCTGTGGGGCAGGGGCGTTCTCCAGCGCTTCGATCGGGGAGGCCGCCTGTGCGATGTGAGCGAGCACACGCTGCGCCGACGTCGGCCCCACTCCCGGGAGAAGTTGCATCACGCGGAAGCCGGCGACCTTGTCCCGCGGGTTCTCCACGAACCGGAGCATCGCCAGCAGATCCTTGATATGCGCGCTATCGAGGAACTTCAGCCCGCCGAACTTCACGAACGGAATGTTGCGGCGGGTCAGCTCGATTTCGAGCGGGCTGCTGTGATGCGACGCCCGGAACAGGATCGCCTGCTGCTTCAGCGTCGAGCCGCCTTCGCGGTTCTCGAGGACCTTATCGGCGATGAAACGGGCCTGATCGGCCTCGTCGCGAACATGCACGAGCTGGGGAGGCGACCCGTTGGCGCGGTCGGTCCAGAGGTTCTTGGTAAAACGTTCCGTGGCCAGATCGATCACCGCATTGGCGGCCGAGAGGATGGCCTCGGTCGAGCGGTAATTCTGGTCGAGGGTGACGACCTCCGCAGGGGGCGAGAACGCGGCGGGGAAGTCGAGGATGTTGCGGACCGTCGCCGCTCGGAAGGAATAGATCGATTGCGCGTCGTCGCCGACCACGGTGAGACCGCGACCATCCGGTTTGAGCGCAAGGAGGATCGAGGACTGGAGGCGGTTGGTGTCCTGGTACTCGTCGACCATCACATGGTCGAAGCGCGAGCCGACATCCGCAGCGATATCCGGGTCGGTCATCGCCTGCGCCCAGTAGAGCAGGAGGTCGTCGTAATCGAGGACGTTCTGCTGCTGCTTGGCCTCGACATAGGCGGCGAACAGGTCCTTGAGTTCGGCTGCCCAGGCAACGCACCACGGATAAGACCGACCGAGCACGTCCTCGATCGGCAATTCCGAATTCACGCACCGCGAATAGATCGCCAGGCAGGTCCCCTTCGTCGGGAAGCGCGCTTCCGTCTTCGAGAAACCGAGCTCGTGCCGGACGAGGTTCATCTGATCGGCGGAATCCTCGCGATCGTGGATGGTGAAGGCCGGGTCGAGGCCGAGCTGATCGGCGCAGTCGCGGAGGAGCCGGGCGCCGATGCCGTGAAAGGTACCCGCCCAGGTGAGGGCGTCGCTCAGCACCCCGGCACCGTCGCCGAGAACCTTCCGCGCGATGCGCTCGACGCGCTTTGACATCTCCGATGCCGCGCGGCGCGAGAAGGTCATCAGCAGAATACGCCGTGGGTCGGCGCCGCTGACCAGCAGGTGCGCGACCCGATGCGCCAACGTGTTGGTCTTGCCCGATCCGGCGCCCGCAATGACCAGGAGCGGGGTGGACGCTATTGCGCCCACGCCATGAACGACGGCGCGCCGCTGCGCCGGATTGAGCGTGTCGAGATAGCTGATCGGGGCGGCGACGTTCATGAGGATCTGCTGGATAATGATTCGCCCGAACCTACCATGTCGAATGATAAGCCCTCGTCAGGATCGGCTGCGCTTGGCATCGCGGGCGGCTCCGCGCCCCGGATACCAGGTTCCCCAATGGGCTCCGCGGCCGCGGTCTCGATGATCGAAATCGAGGCCGCCCATGATGTCTTTGAAGCGCGCGGCCTGGTCCGGATCGGAGAAGCAGAACACCCGATATCGCTTGCCGTCGTAGGCGACCTCATGGCCACGAGGAGCAAGCGACGAGAGCGGTCCGGTCGCTGGTACGATGCCGAGCCCATGGCCCGGCGGGATTTCGACTGCAACCTGGTGGGGCCAGCGACGGTCGACTTCAGCAGGCGATAGCTCACCCTTGCGTCTCATGTTTCGCCGACGACGCGAGGACGGCGCCGCCCCTCCGAAAAGCGACCGCGCAAGAACCCACGCGACGAAGCTGCATCGGCGTCGGCTGCCATGACGGCCAGGTCCCGGAGGACCATCCGGATCGCCTCCCGGGAATCTCCGCTGGCTTCCTCCAGGACCGCATCGATCTCCTCATCGGCAACGGCAAAAGGGTCTGGTTCAGGCGGGCGGGAAGCCTCGACTGCTGCCATGATGATGTCCTCGATTGACGGAACATAAAGAGAACAATAGGGGCGGTGAGTCAAGCGAATCTCACCGACGAAGCCGCGCTTGATCACTACGCACGAATGCCCGATCGGGCCATCTCGGCTCAGGGTCTCGCTCCTGAAGCCGCATCGCTCCATGAATTTTTGTCCGGATTTTCGACCGCACGTCTTGCCCAAACTTCTCTTGCCATCGAACACTCGGCTGGTTCGATTCGTCATGACTTGGGGGCATGGGACTAATTGATATCCGAGCGAGTAGTCTTTTGCGTTGATGCGGATCAACGCTTGGCGCGATTGCGGGACAGCGGCACGCCTTTGATGAGCGTCCCCGGAGTTCGGCTTGGGAGCGGGTTTCGCATTTTCCATAAGCCATGCGCATCCTTTGGTCGTTACCTATTGAGTAACGCTTCCGAATGTATTACCTAATACGTAACGAGGCGCTTCGGTGAAAATCGCCTTCAGCAGCAATCGTTTTGAGAAGGAATGTACGGATGGCAAGCTCATGGTCCGCGCGTATGGAGATCGCGCTAAACCCCTGAAGGTCCGGATTTCACTTTTAAGGCAGGCTCGGAATCTCGACGAGGTGCCCAGGACGCCGCCCCCTCGGTGCCACATGCTGGGCGCCGATCGGAAAGGCCAGTTTTCCGTGACGCTCAAGGACAACTGGAGACTAATTTTCATCCCGACCAACGATCCCCTTCCGCGTCTCGCGGACGGCGGGATCGATCTGACCAAGGTGACCGACATCGAATTGGTGGAGGTCGTCGATTACCACGGCAGCTAGGGATATTGCCAAGGAGGGCCACTATGGCCGGTTCAGTTCAAACGACCTGGGAACCTGACTGGGCCGTTCATCCCGGGGAGCATCTCGCGGAGTACATCGAGGAGCGCGGATACACTCAGGCTGAGTTCGCGCGCGTGGCGGGCTTAAGCGCCAAGCTCGTGAGCACCATCGTCAATGGCACGAACCCCGTTTCTCCTGAGACGGCGATCAAGCTTGAGCGCGTGCTCGGCCTGAAGGCTCACATATGGACCGGGTTGCAGGCTGAGTGGGACCTGTTCGAAGCACGTCGTCGCGAGAAGGCGAACTCGGCGCGCGACTGGCTGCGTGCGTTTCCGATCAAGGAACTTAAGGCCCTACATCGTCTCCCGGATACGCGCGACGAGGGAGCGTTGGTGGACGGCTTGCTGTCCTTCCTCGGGATCGGGACGCAGGCCGCCTTGCAGGCGAGAATCGGCTCATTGGCCGTCCAACATCGCAAGGCTCGTTCGGGATCGACATCGAAGGAGCATGAGCTCTGCTGGCTCATCCTGGGAGAGCAAAAGGTTCGTCAGGAGCCGTATCTGCCGTTTGATAGGGACGCATTCGTGGAGGGCTGTCGCGCCATCCGAGCTCTTACGGTAGAGGAGCCTGAAGTCTTCGAACCTAAGATGATCGACATCTGTCGCTCCTCAGGCGTGACGCTGGTCTTTCAAAAGCCTTTGAGCAAGACCTGCTTGTTCGGTTCTGCGCGTTGGATCGACGGAGAGCGTCCGATTATCCAGATGTCGCTGAGAATGAAGTCAAACGATCATTTCTGGTGGACATTTTTCCACGAGGCCGCGCACATCGTGCTGCATAAGGGCAAGAACTTCGCGGACGATCAGAGCGGCGTCGGAGACGGTATCGAGACCGAGGCGGACGCCTGGGCCGAAGAAGCTCTTGTCGGACGTAACCGCCTCAACGCTTTCGCCGCGACAAACCCGCGATCCAAGGATGAAATCGTAGCCTTCGCGTCCTCGATCGATGTGCATCCCGGAATTATCGTCGGAATGCTTCAGCACCGCCGGGTCATCCCATTCAGTCACATGAATGGTTTGAAAGTCCAGTTCGAGCTCATGGACGAACCCGTTTAAGAAAAGCAATCGGCAGCGCGTTCGGACGTTCCGGTGGCCAGGCCATAGGCTTCCGCGCAGGAACCTGCGCCGCGAGGCGGCATCGGCGTCGGGGGCCATGATGGCAATGTCGCGGGGGGCGTGCGGATTGCCTCCTGGGAATCGACGCCGCCCCTGCTGATTGGTGTTCGTCGGCGCGTGCGTGATACTCTGGAAACGTGGTCGGCCAGCGAGCCCACCCAAACCTGTACCCAAAATCCATTTCTGGGTACAATTATGGTTGGAAGGTCTTCGAACGACAACGAGAGCCAAGGGTCGGACGCCTTCACGTGCGCATCGTCGAAGTCATTCCCTCGGAGGGCGAGAACTCGCTCCAGAGGCCATCCTCGATCGAGAACTGCTGAACGCCGAGGCTAAGGGCGATCGCGCACGCGATCCTGATGCTGTTCTGATCGTCCTGATCCAGCGATTCGAAAATCCTCGCCGTTATTGGCTTATCGTCCGCGAGCTGGTGCCGGAACCAGGCGAGACGGCCTTTCGCCTTGAAGTCGGTGTATCCCTCGGCTGCCAGCCTTTGGGGAAAGGTCTCGATCAGATTGGCGTTCACCGGCACCTCGACATTGTCGAACTTGAACCAGCGGAAGCCTTCCTGAGTGCGAGGCAAAGGGAGCTTGTCGTTCACGGCAAGAATCGAGAGCTGCCGAATGGCCCCCTTCAATGCCGCCGACTGGCTCTGGTAGGTTCCCGGGCTGCCAATCAACGTCGGCACTCCAAAGGGGAGATCCTTGAAAGTGATGTCGGCTTGCCACCCATCGTCCCCCTGATAGACATGAACGCCTTCGACCTTCGACAGCCGCCACCATTCCAGTGACGAAGCGGCCGTCATGGTTTTCACGTCGAGGGTGGAGGTACCGATATCGGTAAGTTTGCCCTTCAATTCCTCGAGAAGGGCGCTCGCACGAAGACGGTTCTCATGTCTGGAATGGTCGTAGCTCATGACGGTTCACCGGATACCTCCGCCCTGGATGGCGGCATGTCCTTGAAGTCCTCATGCGGGCGCGCAAGCCGCAAACGGCGTGCTTTGGCTGTCTCGGACATTGCGCAATCTTGGAATGCCTAAGCGAAAATTCCGCAAAGAATTGATTTTGAGAGTGAATTGTTCATTCCCACCACGCGGGCTAGTGGGGAGGAACATTTGCCGGAGACGGGGCTAATGCAGGAGACTGTCCGACGAGTCCTAGTAGTATGCAGCCACGGCGATCCTTCTCGACAATCAGACGTGTCTGATCTCGATTGCAGGAAAGAAGCCACCGCTCTTGCGGTTCTGGTCGTAAATCAGCAGCGGCAGGTCCGCCTTGGGCATCCACACACGCCCGGTTTCGACCGCCACGGAAATCGGGACCGCGGGAAAGACATGGATGATTGCATTCTCGCCATGGGCTGCCTTGATGCGGTCGTACACGCCCCGTAGGATTTTCCGGTAGGCGGCAAGATCCTCCGGGAGCCGCATGACGTCGTTCCCGGGCGCGGCCGCGGTGACGGACCAGATCGGTACGCCTGCGCCAAGGACCGCCTCGATGCGGTCGTCGTTCACGGTGGCGCTGATTCCGAGCTTCAAGGCTGCCGTTGCCCCCGCAGGAGCGATCGGCTCGCCGATCATGAACGCGATGGGCGGCTTGTCCAACTGCCACTTCCATGTCTCCGGCTCGCGGTGCCGCACGCATCCTCCATATGGTTCCGCGGCCGCACCTCCAAAGTGGCGCCGTTATCGTCAACTGCACGTCCGTCACAAGCTACCAGGGTTCCAGCGAACGTCCTGAAGGTCGTCGATGCTCTGTGGGAGTATCAGTGAGCCCCTGACTTCAGCCACTCTTTCAAATCCGGAAGCCCTCGGCTTTTTTCACTTGCTGCTCCGTCAGGCTGGTGCGGTTCAACGCTCCGACCGCCGGCCTCGCTCGGGCCGAATTCGAATACGAGATCCCTCTCGCGGACGGCGAAGAGATCCTAAGGACGCTTTGCGAGAACCGCACGCTCGAAAAGACGCGACACATCATCAAGTTCGATGGCCTGATTTGGACTGTCGATGAGTTTCAGGGAACGAATTCGGGTTTGGTGCTGGCGGAAGTCGAGCTGATGTTCGCTGACCAACCTCTAAGCCGTCCTGCCTGGGTCGGCGAAGAGGTCACAGGACGTCATGAGTATCGGAACGCCGTACTGGCCGAGAGGCCCGGTACGGCGCAGGCCACATTCTGAGGTTCTGCCGATACATGGGCCGGATAGGTGGCCGCGCGTCGGGGAGAAGTCGCATCAGGCGCCGCTTTCGCAAAAGCAAGCTGTCCTCGAGGACACTACGCTGAAGCCGCTCGTTGTGGTGGTGTGTCGTCGTACGCTGTGGAGCGGCCCGACAGAGGCGGCACCACGCGACGGGGAAATGCGCGCTGGGCGACGAATGAACAGCGGCACGGCGCGGGCCATGCTCAAGCGTCGTGTCCGATGGGTCGCAGGATTCCCGCAGCGACGCCGACTGCCCATTCAAACCCGAAGCAGCTCCGGAGTGTGGCCATGGCCAAAGAACCCGCGGATGCCTTTGCCGACGCGCTCTCCTATGCAACGGATGCCGGGCAGCGTTTGGTATTGTTCCTCGACGCCCTCAGGCAACGGGGCCTCCAGTATGAGGAGCATCTGTCGCAGCTCGCTCCCCATGTCCTCGACTATGACGCCGAGCTGATTTGCGACGGACGTCATCTTCCCCGACCGGTCAATTACGTCCTGGCGCGAATTGCACCGCCCCAGGGCCTGGTCATCGACGAGACGAAGCGCCCCTTTGTCATCGTCGATCCGCGTGCGGGCCACGGGCCGGGCATCGGCGGGTTCAAGGCGGATAGCGAGATCGGGGTGGCCATGAAGGCTGGACATCCCTGCTACTTCGTCGGCTTCTTGCCCGACGCTGTCCCGGGGCAGACCATTGAGGATGTCGCGCTCGCCGAGGCCGTCTTTCTCGAAGCGGTCATTGCGCGCCATCCCGAGGCCGACGGCAAGCCATGCATGATCGGGAATTGCCAGGCTGGCTGGGCCGTCATGATCCTCGCCGCGTTGAGGCCGGAGCTGTTCGGACCGATCATCCTGGCAGGCTCGCCCTTGTCTTACTGGGCGGGCGTGAAAGGCCAGAACCCGATGCGATATTCCGGCGGCCTGCTGGGCGGGAGTTGGCTGACGGCCCTCACCAGCGACCTCGGTGCGGGAACCTTCGACGGCGCCTGGCTGGTCCAGAACTTCGAGAACCAGAACCCGGCCAACACGCTCTGGACCAAGCAGTACAACCTCTATTCGAAGATCGACACGGAGGTGGAGCGCTATCTCGGCTTCGAAAAATGGTGGGGCGGCCACGTCACGCTGAATGCCGAGGAGATTCAATTCATCGTCGACGAGCTCTTCATCGGCAACCGACTGGCCTGTGGCGAGGTCCGAACCTCCGATGGCACGGCAATCGACCTGCGCAACATTCGCTCGCCGATCGTCGTCTTCTGCTCGAAGGGCGACAATATCACCCCGCCTCAGCAGGCGCTCGACTGGATCCTCGATCTCTATGGCAGCGTCGACGAGATCCGCTCCTATGGCCAGACGATCGTCTACGCCATCCATGACAAGATCGGACATCTCGGCATCTTCGTATCGGCCGCCGTGGCCCGAAAGGAGCACGACGAGTTCGCCTCGAATATCGACTTCATCGACGTCCTGCCCCCCGGTCTCTACGAGGCGATCTTCGAGCCGAAATCCGAAGCTGGCGCCAACCCGGATCTGGTGGGCGGCGAATGGGTGATGCGCTGCGAAGCGCGGACCCTCGACGACATCCGCGCGCTGGGCGGGAACGACCTCGACGATGAGCGGCGCTTTGCGACGGCCGCCCGCGTATCGGAGATCAACCTGTCCCTCTACCGCGCGCTGGTTCAACCGTGGGTCAAGGCGACCGCAAACCCTGCCCTGGCGCAGGCGATGCGGGCACTGCATCCGCTGCGCTTGCAATATGAGGTGTTCGGCTCGCGGAATCCGTTTTTGTCCTGGCTTGAACTGGCGGTGCCCCAGGCCCGCCTGGAGCGCCAGCCAGTTGCCGACGACAACGTCTTCCTCAAGGCGCAGGAAGCGGTCTCTACTCAAATCGTCAGCGCTCTCGATAACTGGCGCGAGATGGTCGAGCGCATCTCCGAGCAGACGTTCCGCGCCGTCTATGGCTCGCCATTGCTGCAATCGGCCATGGGCATCGACACGAGTTCGCAACGCCGCCCGCGAGGCGCCGCCAAAAGCAAGCTTCACGCCGAACTGCTGGCGAAGCGGATCGAGGAGCTGCGCGCCAGCATGGCATCCGGCGAGTTGCTTCACGCCTGCGTGCGGGCGCTGCTCTATATCGGCATGGCGCGGGAAAGTGCCGACGAGCGCAGTTTCGAAGCGATCCGACGGTTGCGCAGGCAGGGCGAGCATGCCCGCAGCCTGACGCTGAGCGACTTCAAATCGCTGACACGCGAGCAGTTCTTCATGCTGCTGATCGATCAAGCCGAGGCGTTGCGGGCGCTTCCCGTCCTGTTGCCACCTGATCGCGAGGAGCGAACCGCTGCATTCAAGCTCATTGAGCAGGTGGCGACGGCGCGAGGTCCACTTTCAGGGGAGGCCGCGGATCGGCTCGACGAGATCCGACGCCTCTTCGATGTCGCTTCACCGGTGGGTTCGATCGCGCCTGGCAAGCTGCACATCGCCACGCGGCAGAGGGCCTAGGCCATGCATTCCGCCGACAGCAGCACCTTAGGTGCGGACGCCACGCCACTGGGCTCCAAATACGACAGGCTGATCGCGGCGGCCCGCAGCGACACGCCGGCGCTGACGGTCGTCGCTCACCCCTGCGATGCCACCTCCCTTCGCGGCGCGCTCGAAGCGCGCGACGAGGGGCTGATCACGCCCATTCTGGTGGGGCCGCAGCACAGAATCCGTGAGGTCGCCACGGCCGAGGGACTGGATCTCGAGGGCATCGAGATCGTCGACGCGCCGCACAGCCACGCTTCGGCGGCCGAAGCCGTAAAGCTCATCCGGGAAGGGCGTGGCGAATTGCTGATGAAGGGCAGCCTCCATACCGACGAGCTGATGCGCGAGGTCACTGCTTCCGCTACGGGGTTGCGCACGGAGCGGCGCATAAGCCACGTCTTCATCATGGACGTACCAGGCCATGCCGAGACGCTCTTCATCACCGACGCCGCGATCAACATCTTCCCCGATGTCGACACGAAGCGGGATATCATTCAGAACGCCGTCGATCTCTGGGCCGGGATTGGTCTCGGCGTTCCGCGCGTCGCGATCCTCTCGGCCGTCGAGACCGTGACGACCAAGATTCCCTCGACGATGGAGGCCGCAGCGCTGTGCAAGATGGCCGATCGCGGCCAGATCACAGGCGCGCTGGTCGACGGCCCACTCGCCTTCGACAACGCCATTTCGCCGGAAGCCGCTGCGATCAAAGGCATTGTCTCACCCGTCGCCGGGCATGCGCAGATCCTCGTCGTGCCTGATCTCGAGGCGGGCAACATGCTCGCCAAGAACCTGACCTTCCTCTCCCGCGCCGACGCGGCGGGCATCGTCCTGGGCGCGCGCGTGCCGATTATCCTGACATCGCGGGCCGATTCAGTCCGGACGCGCTTGGCATCATGCGCCGTCGCCGCGCTCTATGCCTCCGCCCGGCGAGGAATTGCCTCCGTGGCGGCGGTCTAGGCCATGGATGCGATCCTTGTGGTGAACGCCGGCTCGTCGAGCCTCAAGTTTCAGATTTTCACAGTCTCCGAGGGGGCGCTGACGCGGCAGGTCCGCGGGCAGCTCGACGGCATCGGGCAACGGCCGCGCCTGCGGGCCTCTGACGCCAAGGGCACGTCCCTGATCGATCTGAGCCTCCAGCGTGAGGAGGTGCCGGACCTCCCTGCCGCGATCGACCGGACGCGGAGCTGGCTACGTAGCCTGGAGGGGTTCAGCCTGCTGGCGATCGGTCACCGCGTCGTGCATGGCGGACCCGACTATGCCGCTCCGACCATCATCGACCACGCGCTTCTCGACAAGCTGGCGACCTATGCCGAGCTGGCGCCGCTGCATCAGCCCAACAATCTGCTGCCGATCAGGCTCGCAATGGAGATCAACCCGGACGTGCCGCAGGTGGCCTGCTTCGACACGGCCTTCCATCGCGACCATCCGGATCTCGCCGATTTCTACGCGCTGCCGCTGGCGTTCCATCGCGAAGGCATTCGACGCTACGGCTTCCACGGGCTATCCTACGAATACATCGCCGGGCTCCTCCGCGAGGCGTTGCCGCAGATCGCGGCCGGCCGGGTGATCGTCGCCCATCTCGGCAGCGGTGCTTCGATGTGCGCCTTGCTGGACGGACATAGCGTCGAGAGCACGATGGGCTTCACGGCGCTCGACGGGCTGCCGATGGGGACGCGCCCCGGGCAACTCGACCCTGGAGTCGTGCTGTACCTGATCATGCAGAAGGGGATGCCGGCCGAGGCCGTTTCGAAGCTGCTCTATCACGAAGCCGGCCTCAAAGGCTTATCCGGCATCTCCAACGACGTGCGTGACCTCCTCGCGAGCGAGGACCCGCGTGCCGCCTTCGCGATCGACCACTTCGTCTATCGCTGCGCCCTCAACATCGGCTCGCTGACAGCGGCGCTCGGCGGGCTCGACGCCTTCGTCTTTACCGCGGGCATCGGAGAAAACGCGCCCGAACTGCGGGAGCGCATTGTCCGTCGCATGGCGTGGCTAGGGGCTGAACTCGATCCCGAGGCAAATCGGGCCGGGGCATCGCTGATCTCGACGCCAGCGAGCCGCATCGGCCTCTACATCATTCCGACAGACGAGGAACTGATGATAGCGGGCCATACCCTGAGACTGATCACCGCCAACCCTTGAGCCGAGGCCGTCATGACCATTCCGACCGTGAAAGCAAAGCTGCTCGAGGGAAAGCGGGGCCTGATCGTCGGGATCGCCAATGAGAGCTCGATCGCCTGGGGCTGCGCCCGTGCCTTCCGTGCCTTCGGAGCGGAACTGGCCGTAACCTATCTCAACGAGAAGGCCCGGCCTCATGTCGAGCCGCTGGCCCGACAGTTGGAAGCTCCGATCGTCCTGCCGCTGGATGTCGCCGTGCCCGGGCAGATGGAGGCTGTCTTCGAGCAGATCACCGAGCGCTGGGGCGAGCTCGATTTCGTCGTCCATTCCATGGCCTTTGCGCCGCGCGACACTTTGGCAGGGCGGGTCACCGATGCCCCGCTCGACGGCTTCCTGAAGACGATGGAGATCTCCTGCTGGTCCTTCATGCGCATGGCGCAGCTCGCAGAGCCCCTGATGAAAAAGGGCGGCACGCTCTTCACCATGACCTATTACGGCTCGCAGATGGTGGTGGAGAACTACAACATCATGGGCGTGGCGAAGGCGGCACTGGAATCGGCCGTGCGCTACATGGCCGCCGAACTGGGCCCGAAGGGCATCCGCGTGCATGCGATTTCGCCCGGCCCATTGGCAACCCGGGCGGCTTCTGGGATCCCCGAATTCGATTCGCTTCTGGAGAAGGCCAAGCGAAAGGCGCCCGCCCGCGAACTCGTCACCATCGACGATGTCGGCGCCGCAACGGCGTTCCTTGCGCACGATGCAGCTCGGCTCATCACTGGCCAAGTCCTCTACATCGACGGCGGATATCATGTTGTCGATTGAGTAACGAAGCAGACCTTCAAAGTCCAAGAAACGCACCGTCGTCGCATCCTAGCGGGTCTGTTGGGTGGAATCCGAGTCTTGGGGGAATGGATGACCGCCGGGCGCCGCCCTGACCGAGACGCGGAACTCCCTTGGATTACGCGGCTCGGTGTCTCCTGGGGGCCATGCTGGGCTGTCGGGCGGCGATTCCGATGATCGGCGGTCCCTTGCAGTGCGCGCCAGAGCTTCGGCCGAGGAGGACGGGACCTCGGTCTGTAGGACAACCAAATCGGCCAACTTCGTCGCCAGAGTCGCTTCCATATCCGATCCGGCACGCGGATCGGCGTCTACTGAATCCGCCCATTTGACCGCTGCCGTACGGGCATCAATCAGACGTGTGACAACCCTCAACGTATTGCCTGACTGACGAACGCTGCCTTCGACAATGTACTGACGCGCGATTCGATAGCCTGGGTCGACAGATGTCTCGCCCGCCGGCCCGTCTTTTCCAAAAACCCTTAACCGCTTCTGCTGAGCGAGACGGTTCAGGACTTCCTCGGAAAGCCCTGCGGCAAAAGCGGCGCTTTCCGAAGACGGTGAAAGACTGACGAAAGGCTTCACGATCATTTGTGGCGCGACTGCCTCAAGGGAAGCCGATGGTGCCCATTGCTCCCGCCCAGTCAGCAGCATGACGGCAATCAGACTCAGCGCCACGGCGAAAAATATGCCACCGAGCAAGATCCCGCAACGCTCGGCGACACCCACAAGACTGACCGTGCCACTCCGGGCCTCGACGTCGGGTGGCTCAGTCAGTGGCGGCGAGGGCGTCGCGCCGTCGCGCCACCGGAAGTTGGGAACATAGCTACCTTTCGCGACCTCGATAATGACCCGGTCGTGTCTGCCGTTCAGTAGGTAATAACGTTCCAGGGCTCGCCTCAGACGGGCTGCTTCAATCCGGACGACCGGGTCGTTCATAGCGTCGAAACTTTGGCTTCGGCCAAACACGGCAACCGCAATTGTGAAGGCTTTCAGCCGGCTCCCTCGTCCCGCAAGCGTTTCATCGACAATGAATTGGAAAAATGCCTTGACGCGTCCCGGGGCATCGAAGTCGGCGCTTCCAATGATACGAGTAAGCTGAGACCTGACTGAATCAGTGCCCGGCAGCGCAGCCAGGACCTCATCACAATTCGAAGGCCCTGAAGCTTCCACGGTCGCCTCCGAGAACGCAAGGCGCAACAAGACTATCAGTCTAAACGCTACGGTAGCCTTATCCAGCGCTGAACGCCAACGCCAATTCCGACCGTAGGTTGATGAGTTCTGCCTTCCGGTAACTTCGTATGTATGCCTCCCTCTTCGAAGAACCAAAAAGAGCCGTGTGGGCCTCTACGCATCCCTCAAAGGAGATTGCGGCTCCCCGCCGCGTCGGCGCGAAATCCTTGGCACAAAGGACAATATTTACAGCTCCAAAGGGGGACTAACTTGCGCCTTTGAGCGCCGCGGTCGCCATGACGCCACAACAGAAATCAGGACTGGCGAGACTGATACTCCGCTGGCCCAAACGGCGGGGCGAGCTTGAGCGAGCCGCCGAAGGTTCGATTCTTGACCTCTATGAAAGCTACGAGCTAGCGTCGCTTGCTTACATCCAATGGACTCAGAAAACGGAGCCGGCGGCCGCTGCGATTGCCGACGATTATCGGCGCATCGTGATCGAGCTTGAGCAGGAAATCGCGGCCGCTCTTGCCGAATAGCGGGAAAAGACGCCGAGACACCCAATCCCACGGGAAAAACCGGTAGTGCGCAGAACGCCAAATCCGGATCTCAGGCCCGCAATCAGCGACGGAACAAGCACGCTGCATCGGTGTTTGCGCATCAGGAGGGGGCCCAAAAAGGAGAACCTCGATGCGTTACTCTGTTTTGATAACGCTGGTTGCTTCGCTCGCAAGCACGGCAGCGTTAGCTCAGACTTCCACAACGACCACAATCACGACGGAGCAGCAAAGCAAGGTCCGGACATATGTCATGAAGGAAAAGCCTGCCTCGATGAAGGTGACCGAAACGGTTTCGGTCGGAACAGCTCTGCCGAGCTCCGTTACTCTGCATACGTTACCTTCTGATGTCGGCGTAACGCAGTACCGCTTCGCGGTCATCAACGACAAGACGGTTCTGGTCGAACCAGGCACTCGCAAGATCGTTCAAATTATTGAGTGATTTTCGCCGAAACAAGAGAGGCCCGGCCGCGCCGAAGCGAGGCCGGGCACCGGGCAGCCAATTCCGTGTCGGAGCTTGCGAGGCTGCCTCGAAACCGTAGAGGCCGCCGGTCCCGCTGACGACATCTGAAATGGGTGCCGCCCGAGCGCCCCTCGTGCAGCAGTCACTGGTTCGATTTGGCGCCAACGTGAGCAGTTTTATTGCGGGGAGTCCTAGCGGGCGTCCCTTCTGGCTACATGTTCGAGCGAAACTCCCGCGGGGTGCGGCCGGTCGCTTTCTGGAAGGCGCGCGCAAAATTGGCGGGCGAGGAATAGCCCATCTCCGCCGCAACGCGGGTGATCGAGCCGTCCATGTGCCTGAGCAGTTCTATCGCGCGCTGCAGCCGGGCTGAGTTCGCCAGGCTGCGGAAATCGGTACCGGCCCGGTTCAATTCCCGTTGCAACGTTCGGACGCTGGTACCCATCGGTCGCGCGGCCTGATCGATCGAAACGCTGCCGGTAAGAACTTGGGCCCGAACCAGTGCCGTGACGACGTCGAGCAGCGCGCGTGGAGCTCCACCGGTCCGGTC
This sequence comes from Allobosea sp. RAF48, assembly GCF_052114025.1. Classification (NCBI taxonomy): domain Bacteria; kingdom Pseudomonadati; phylum Pseudomonadota; class Alphaproteobacteria; order Hyphomicrobiales; family Alloboseaceae; genus Allobosea; species Allobosea sp. RAF48. The sequence continues at coordinate 1,363 of NZ_JBFRDZ010000019.1, read as the reverse complement.
TCGCGCCACATCCTCGAGGGTGACAAGCGGCCATGACGTTCGGTTCCGAGCAGCCGACAGATGATAGCGCTCCATGACGATCGCTACGGCCGGCGCGTTGAATATGACCGGGCAGAGGAAGAGATCTTCGAACAGGGTGGCCTGGCGCGGCCTGTTGATATCGAGCTCGATGCGCAGTGGCCGCCATTCGAAAGGCAGATAGGCTCTGAGAACACTGAGCAGAACGCCGGCCGCCGCACCTGCGATCATGTCGTAGCCAATGTGGCCAGCTAAGGCAAAGACGTAGCTGTAGCGCGCCTCGTCGCCGATGATCGCAAGCGACATCCGGTCATCCGTGCTGTGATAGCCAAGGGCCGTAATCGCCCGCTGGATGGATTGCCCGAGCGTATCGGCGCCCAGGACGTAGCGCCCGAAACTGCCATAATTGCCGGCGTTCATCATTGGCGTCATCAAGAGCCCGAGATTGGGCTCGCCTGCCGCTCTTGCCGCGGCATTCACGAAGCTGAGCACTGCGGCGTGCGGGATAAAGCAATTGCGGCCCTCGGTCCGTTCGAGGTCGAAGCCCGCCGCGTGGTTCGCCTTTAGAAGCGCTCTCGCCCCGAGTTCATGACGCAGGAATGCCGGCATGCCGTGCAGGATGAGGCTGGAGATGACCGGTACGTCAGACACGGGACGTTCCAAAAGCCGCAAGGGTGGCGCGAAATGAGTGGTTTTGAATTCCGATTGCTGGTTTGTTGCACAGTATAAGTGGCGCGCAAACGGGAAAATCCCTTGGGGCGGCAGTCATAATATTGATCGGTTGAAGGAATTTTTCTGCTGTGAACCTGAGCAAGAGGTTGGCCAGTCTAGCTATCTTCGCGACCTTGTCACGTCCAGGATTCGCGCTAGCAGAGGCTTTAACAAGCAGCACTAACGACCTGGCCAAGGTCCCGCAGGACTCGTTCCGGCCTTTTCTAGTTGCTGCCTCGAAGAAATTCCGTATCATCGCCAAATCGCTTAGTATAAACCAACGCGCCCTGGTTGAAGTTTGCGAACCGAAAGGAACTGTTGAGATGCTGACGAAACGCGATCTTCTTGGCTCGGCTGCGATGGCCGCTTTCGCCGCCACGGTGAAATCCACCACGGTCTTTGCGCAGAACAAATCCGCATGGCCCAACATGTTTGAAGCCAAGGACATCGCCGAGGCAGGGTTCATCTACGGCCTGCCTATCGTGATGAACTATGCCGTCATGCATGAATATGCGATCGATCGCAATTCTGGCCAGTTCAAGGCTCCGTTCAATCAGATCAAGAACGAACCGAACGTCTTCACCTACAAGGATACGGCAATCGTCACGCCAAACAGCGACACGCCCTATTCCTT
>NZ_JBFRDZ010000018.1:0-100170 GCF_052114025.1 Allobosea sp. RAF48 | reverse complement strand
TACGTCGCCTGGCTGATCCCGGCCCGCCGGCAGATCTCCGCCACCGGAATCCCGTCCGCGCCCTGCTTCAGGATGAACGCCTTCTGGGCGTCCGAGAACTTCGAATCCTTCATCGTCTTCCGCTCCTCCCAGCTCATGGGAAACGACGCGGAAAACTCTAGCTCAAAGCGATCCAGTTTTAAGGGCTCAGATCAGGCTGCGCGTCCAAACGCAATTACAGCTGCCCCGACCCAAAGCGTCTATTGGCCTTAGGGTCAGTATTCCGGAGCTCGCCCCTCGACGTTGGGATCAGGAAGTCCATGCATCGCGAATCGCAAAAACTCTGAATCCCGAATCTGTGCAAGCGCCGGAGTTTGGCCCGGGGCGCTCCGCCGTCAACAAACTGATTTAAAAGCGATTTTTCCGTTTTCAGAGGGGCGCGGCCGGCACCGATTTGAATGATCTATACGCTGCTGCCGTATAGTCATGCTTCGGTGCCGGAACACAGAGGTTGCCGCATTCACAAAGCTGGGGAGCGGTTCAAATTGCGCTGGCTCCGGATTGGTGATCGGATCACAATCCTCGTGAGTACGTGAAACCGCAATGACGCGCTGACAACTGATGCAAACGACTGCGTTGGAGGACGCATCCAGTGTGCCTGGCCTTTCCGACGGAACGGATATGAATTCTCAACCATCGCAAGATCGTGAGCTCGATCATGAACATATCTTTCGAAGAAGGACTGGCGGTTCTTGAGGCCCTCGCCAGAAGTAATTGCCCCAGTACGATTAGCCAGATAAGTCTGCAGACGCGTTTCGACGAAGACACGATTCAGAATACATTGAGAATCCTTGAGATGACGCGATACGTCTCCGTATCACGCCATTCTTCGCGGGTTGCTCTATCACCAAAACTCTGGAGCTTAGGTTTTTGCTTGAAAGACCCGACAGACCTCAAGCGTGTGGCAGAACGGCACCTTTCAAAGCTCGCGATGGAAACCCGTGAGTCAGCGTGCTTGGCTGTGATTGCAGATAAAGAAATTGTAATTGCCGCCGGTATCAATGCTCCTGAACCGACTGTGACTGAATTCGATGTCGGAACTAAAGTGCCAGCCCGGCATTGTGCAGCAGGAAAATCGATCCTCGCATTTCAATCGCTGCAGATAATGCGTGAATTTGAGACAAGTGTCTTTGAAGTCGCGAGAGAAAAATCTGACGTCGAGGCATTTCGACGCGAACTCGAGCTGATCCGAGCCCGAGGATATGCTATTGAATTCGGTGAAGCAGGTGGAATGAGGTGCGAGGTCGCGGCGCCCATTAGATGTGCCGATGGAGTGATCGAGGCAGCCGTCGGTATATCAGGACCATCAAACCGCTTAACCTCAGAAGTGATTCCAGTGATTGCAGAGAATATCTTGGAAGCGGCCGAAGAAATTTCGCGTGAGTTGAATTATTTGAGCGGCGGCACAGCGTTCAAATCTTGAAGTGCCGCGGCTTTTTGGAGAGCGACTTGAACCACGAATCGACCAACTCGCGCACCCGAACTATGGCAAGGAATGCTCTCTGTCGCGGCACATCCCGCGATCTCGACGCTGCGGTGCGATGACCCAGGCTCAACGGATTGGCTCCCTTTCTGATCGGACAAAGCGACAAGACTATGGGGCTGAGCGGTACGACGGCAATGACCGAAACTCGGGTCCTTAGGCGTCGAGTGTATCATATCGGCGGCTACGACCCGGCGCCGCCATCGGCGGTGTTCGAACGATTCGCCAAGGAGTTGCGACGTTTCGAGCGTGCTTGGGGCGCACACACGACAATCTCTCAACTTGTGGTCAGTGGGGATCTCGCCGCTTGGCAAGTGTCTGCGTCGGGCTCCAACTGGCGTACCGAAATTGAGATGCGACTCGTCCGATGGGATGATGTGATAACCAGCGCAGGCACGCGGCCAACATGGAGCCGCCTGGTGCCTGCGATAGTAGCTTTTTACGATTTCCTGATTGCGGGGGCTTTGGTAGCCTACCTGCGGTCGAGCTGGCGATATGCCATGTTCTTCATCTATCCGTTCCTGATTCTTGCGTTGATCGCGGCACTCTCCGTTGGAGCTGCAATATTCACTCAGAATCTTCTAGGGAATTATTTTGCATCAATATTGAGTTTTCTTATCAGCGCATATCTGTTGTTGCACGCAGCAGACCGCTGGTTATATCTCAGTCTATTACTCGAAGATTGGATTTTCTCTAGCCATTACGTCCGCAGGGGGGATAATAATTTAGGCGATCGCTTACAGCGCATCGCGGCTGATATCGCAGACAATACCCGAATGGAGGCGGTGGACGAGATTCTCATTGTCGGGCACAGTTTAGGCGCGGTGCTTGCCGTCGATCTCATCGATCGCGTGATGAAAATCGAATGCGATCGACCTGGAGCCAACCGGAAGCTGGCCTTTCTGTCCGTCGGAGCTTCCATTCTCAAGATTGGGCTCCATCGCGCCGCATCCGGATTTCGCGCCGCGATCGGACGAGTAAGCTCCAATCGCAACGTGTTTTGGGCAGATTACAGGGCTCGTTCCGATGTTATGAATTTTTTCGGGGCGGAGTTGCTGCTACACTTGAATCTCCCCCCTACCGACTCCCCCGTCGTCCGGAATGTGAGCATCCGACGGATGATCGCTCCGGAGCGTTATCCACGAATCCGAAAGAACTGGTACAAAATGCACTGTCAATTTGTGAGAGGTAACGACCGACGAGCAGCCTATGATTACTTTATGGCGACCTGCGGGCCAATTTCCGCGGAACGGATCGCGCGATCGGAGCGAGGCGCGACAGATTTGTTCGATGTAGACGGCAGATTGATCGAATCGGCCAACTTCGCAGACGATATCAAGACCGTGGGGACGGCAAGACCATGACCCTTTCTGTTGCGAAGGCGATCTACCTAATTCTCGCAGTTGGTTGGTACGTGATCCGCATTCCTCACGAGCGGCGTTCTCGTCGGACTCCTATTTCCCGTTCGGCGCGCGGGATCAAGGAACGAATATTGCTTTCTATTTCTTTTACTGGCTTAGGTATCTTGCCTTTTTCCTACATTGCCTTCGGCTTTCCACGTTTTGCAAAATACACATTCCAACCCTCTCTTGCTTGGGCAGGAGCAGTTACTTCTATGGCAGCGTTGCTGCTGTTTTATCTTACCCATCGCGCCCTGGGGCGGAACTGGTCCGTTTCTCTAGACCTTCGTGAGAGCCACAAATTAGTGACAGACGGAATTTATACGTATTTGCGTCACCCGATGTATTCAGCCTTCTGGCTATGGGCCATTGCGCAAGCGCTTCTTTTGCCCAACTGGATTGCGGGCCCGGCTGGCTTGGTGGGATTTGGTACGCTCTATTTTTTTCGGGTCGGCGAGGAAGAGAAACTCATGAGAGAGGCGTTCGGAAACGAGTACCGGGACTACATCAATCGAACCGGCCGTATCGTCCCACGCGTGAGCAGCGTTCACCCGCGCCGCTAACGAAAGGACAGGGACGCCAGTAAACTTGGTTCCGTTTTGCCGTGCGCATGTTGTTTGGCAACCATAACTCATCGTAGGCGCCTCCCCGGATATTTTGCCAGTTGAAATTTCTCATGGCATCTGAGACTGTTTGAGGGTGCCACACGACGATTTGAATACGAAATTGTTCGGCACCATGTTGCGCAATTACACTGGAATATAAATTGCGCTGAGCTGAGAATGGGCTTGTTAACTGAGGGCGAACCGATGAAAAAGATCGTAGTGTTGGCCGTATCTGTTGCACTCATTAGCGTTGGCGGGTGTGCTTCCATCGGTAAGGGGAAGGGCAAAGCTCCGCCTCCGGCTGCTGCGCCCATCGTAACCAAGGGCTAGCGTCGTCAGTCAAGAAAGCGGTCGAGTAATCGACCGCTTTCTCCTTGAGTATTGCAATACAGTATTCGGCGTGCGGAAATCCTGCATCCGTGCGCGTGCTTGATCGGGAGGCCTGCGATGCGGTTTGGGACAAACCCCTCAGTTCGCTCTTGGATCTTGGCTTGTGGCCTGGCGGGCGGGCTGCTGGTCTCTGGATACGATATAGCGGGCGCGCGCGATCGCAGCAGCTTCCAAGGTGGGGGGCACGTATCTCCCTCGACGAATGTGGTCTCCACATCCCGGCTGTCATACCCGTCACGCGAGAAGGCGCAGTATTTTGTCGAGTTCCGCTCCCGTTACGCCCTCAGCTATGGCCACACGTTCTTGGTTCACGGGCGCCTTAACGCGAGAGGTGAAATAGGCCCGGTAACGGCGGATCAGGTCGCGGGGCTTCACCCCGCTGGCGAGGGACCGCAGCTATGGTCGGTTGGCCACGTCGTTCCTGTTCCAGCAGAAACGGGCCCGAGCGATGGCGATTTGGAAGATCAGTACATCTCCAATCGCTTCCGCGTACTGCTGGACGAAGCTCAGTACCGCCGCGTTTTAGCCTATATCAAACGTAAGCAAAGAACTGCTACGATGTGGCATGCCGTTCTCTATAATTGCAATCGTTGGGTTGGCGAGGTAGCGCAATTCATGGGAATGGATGCTCCGGATAATACGTTATTGTACCCAGCGGACTACATATCCAGCCTTCGGAGTCTCAATAATCGTAAGATGCTAGAGCCGCAATTTTCGGCTCATCGGAGTCGGTAGATCCAGTCGGACGTCGCAGCATTCCGAATGCGATAGGGCGAAGCCAGCGCGAAATTCAAGTACTGCAATGTTTGCGTCGCTGCGGGCGGCCGCCCTCCTTTCGGCGGCATCAATCTGAATGCATCGTCCCGAGAATGATCCGGGGGGTGGTCAACAGCGAGCCTCGAGCGTCTTGATATTTGCTTCGATGACGCTCACCATGCCCACCTAGCGAAGTACGATGACCGGTGTCCCGATCGAAACTCGGCCGAACAGATCGATTATATCGTCGTTAAGCATGCGGAAGCACCCATAGGACGCAAACGTTCCGATAGAATCGGGCCTGTTTGTTCCGTGGATCGCGTATTGCCCTCCGCCAGAAAGCGTCAGAGCGCGGGCACCCATAGGATTTCGCGGCGACCCTCCCGAAATTACATCCGGAAGCCTTGGATTATCTCGCTTTATCTCAGCGGGCGGCGACCAGGCTGGATCAATATACTTTCCTTCGATTTTTACGGAGCCTACCCACTGCTTCGTTGATCTACCGACCGCCACTCGATATCGAATAGCCGTGCCGTCCTCCAAAATTAAATATAACTGTCTGTCTTTTGTCTTGATGACGATGGAGCCAGGTTCTTCCTTGCCGCCGTAGGAAACGGAATCTCGGGCGCTGACAGGGGAAACCAGCAGGAGTGCCGCCAAGATCGTCGGCAAGAGCGTCCGGCAATTCTGCATTCCACTCTCCTGTCCGGTCGGTTCGGCGCACGAATTGAGGCTGCCGACCCTGCTCCGGTCATCCTCAGCGTCACGTAACGTGCCCCAGCCAGAGGCATTCGACCGAAATCATATTCTTTTGTTCTTCCGGAATTCAAGTTCGTGATCTCATGCGAATTCTGCGGCGCCGATTGCCGAAGATAATGTCTGAAGCATGATCCGGTTCCGATTGATCAAATGCCCTCTCCTGCAGCCGATCCTCAAGTCTCTTCATGACTTGCTGTCGCGTCAGAGCGCTCGTCCGGCATTTTTTCTGGCGTGCGGCAGGTCATCGCCTTGGCATGGCACAAGAGGCCCTCCTCGATTGTCATATGGTGTTTCGATGCCGAAGCCTGAACATGCCTCCGCAGCCGATTAATCATTCCAATTCAATCGCTATGTGTACTTGCAGAGGAGCGCGCGATCGGAGCCGGTCGTGTCCATCTGAAGCGGTAGAATGACATTGCAATCAGTTGGTTGACGGCAGAGCGCACGGGTGGTCCTGAGCCCTGGAAACCGGACGGCTTTGGGTTAGGGTTACAACCATCACCGACGAGCCAATAGGCGCATTGCGGATGCCCGCAGATCCGGCCATCGGGCCGTCCATGCTGTGCCCGGCAAAAAGCGGGCAGATACCAGCCAAAAAACTGACCACCCTACTGAATTGTCAGCTCAATCGAGTGCCCAGATTTGGATTTCTCCAAAGTGACGAAAATATCACTTCAAGGCGGATTTCGGCGCGCGTCGTTTGCGAATGATCGTCATTCACTTCCCGCTAATGCTTTCGTGTGCAACCAATAGGGTCTCCACTGTGCATGGGAGGAGGATCACATGCGTCTACGCCTTGTATCCACTGCTTTAGCAACATGCCTTGCGACCTCGACCTTCGCCGCCGACCTTCCGAGCCGCGCGCCACCGGTCGCTCCCATCGTCTACGCACCGGTGTTCACATGGGCCGGACTTTATGTGGGCCTCAACGCCGGCGTGGGATGGGGCGACTCGGGCGGCGTCATCGTCACAGGGCCGACGGGTGCCTCTTCCGCTTCTCTGGGCGGCGGCAGCAGCGACGGCCGGTTCGTCGGTGGCGCCCAGATTGGTTATAATTGGCAATCCGGCGCCGTGGTTTACGGCCTTGAGACCGACATCCAGTATGTCGACACGGGCGGCGGCAACGTGGCCTGGGGACCCTACACCTGGTGGGCAGGCCGAGGCGGTGGCGATGGCGCCTATCTCGGCACCGTTCGCGCCCGCCTGGGCTACGCTTTCGACCGGACCTTGATCTACATCACGGGTGGCCTCGCCTATGGTGGCCTCAACACCAACCCGCTCACCGGCAACTCCACGAGCAACGCAGGCTGGACCGTCGGTGGTGGCGTCGAATATGCCTTCACCAACAACTGGATCTTCAGGGTCGAAGGTCTTTACGTCGATACCGGCGAAGGCAGAACGACGCGGGCCTTTTTCAACCCGGCAGGCGGCGCTCTTCCGGCTGGAACCTATACTGCGACAACCAGCGGCGGCGGCGGTGCCGGGCTGGTTCGAGTCGGCGTGAACTACAAGTTCTGAGACGAATACGTGGGACCTGGGAGCAGCTCGGCGCTTTGCGCCGGGCTGTTTAGCGAGGCTTGGATTGCAAATGCAGTTGCTCGGGCTGCGGCCGCAGGCCTCGCCAATACCCTTGCTACACATGCGCTGGTCATTGGCCGGCAGAGCGTGCCCGGCGCGCAATCTGATCAAATTCGCCCGGCGAGCGCGTCCGTTCCTCGCATATCCGGATCGGCTCAGGACAGCCGGGCCGGGAAGACCGCGTCCACAATTCGAACATCAGCTCGACGAAACCTGCATCGGCGAAGGGTGCGAGCATTGGCTCGCACAGCCATTGAAATTCTCAATGAATAGCCCCGACCGAAAGCATATTTCCCAAAAGGCGCTGCTTGGGAAGAGACTAGGCGCCCTTGCGCCGAGGACGACGACTTCCGCGACCGAATTACCGGCGCCAGAAATCGGACGATCCTGACGTCCGCTAACGGGATGGACCGGATGCTCCCGCCGCCGCGTGAGCTGCGGCGTCGGCTTCGACGCGAACGGCAAGATCGCCTTCCGACGCAAGATCCCGCGCTTGGCGCTGGAGGAGACCTTCAAGACCCTCCCGGGCTGTATCGTCGGGATGGAGGCGTGCCTGAGCGCTCATTTCGTCGCCCGCACGTTGCGCAGTCTCAGGCACGAGCCCCGCATCATTCAGGCGAAGTACGCCAAGCTTTCCGCGGCTAGGACGCTGATGTTGTCCGCCTGCCGCGCGCGGCCTGCTTTACCGGCACGGCAGCGGCCTTCCGGCCCAGCCCCATCGACTTCGCGAGGTTGGAGCGGGCTTCCGCATATGCCGGCGCGACCATCGGGTAGTCGGCCGGTAGGCCCCATTTTCCGCGGTACTGTTCCGGCGTCATACCGTACTTCGAATTCAGGTGACGCTTGAGCGATTTGAACTTCTTGCCGTCCTCCAAGCAGATGATCCAGTCCGGCGTGATGGATTTCTTGATCGGTACCGCCGGGGCAAGCGTTTCCACGGGTGCCGGGGGCGGTTCTTTGCCCAACCCGGCTAGAGCGCCATGCGTGCGCTCGATGAGGCCGACGAACTCGGCTTGAGGCACGCTGTTGTGCTGAACATATGCGGCGACAACCATCGCAGAGAGTTCAAGCACAGCCTTGTCGTCGCCAGCCATCATAAGCCTCCATCGTTATGAAGGGGGCTTAGCAGATCAGGCTGGCTGGGCAATCCTGATCTAAGTTCTTCGGTCATAGCATCCCGACTCGATTGCAAGGCCAAAGCTATCTTCTCCCCCGTCAGGATATTGTCCTCAGCGCAATGAAATTGCCCAGCGAGTTGGATCGCCGGGCATTTTTGACGACTGGGGAACGAGTTGCCCGCTCGTCCTACGAGGCTTTAGTATGGCCGATGCCGTCCACGAGCATGTTGCAGCCGCGCGAGGCGAGGCCCCACCGTCGGGTCACGACGCCTGCCGCCGTGGTCAGAACGCCGCCCGTGGTCAGGGCAATGCCCAGGATCTTCTCGCCGACGCCGGCGCCGTTAACGGTGTCCAGCTTGGCATCGGTCAGGGCGACGGAGACTTCGGAGCCGGTGTTTCGAGCGTCGGTCATGTCGATCTCTTCATGTGGGCCGGTAGTTTCTTCGTCCGGCCTGATGAGAGGCATTTGACCGTGGCGCGCTTAGACACGCCTTACAGCCAGTCCCGTTGAGAAGCCCTTTAACGGAAGTTGAGATGCCCGAGTTGGGTCGGGAGCCGACGTATTCAGGAGGTTACGGAGATGTTTGGCGGCCGGTCCCGCTTCGGCGGGCCGGGCTTTCTTCGATTCAAAGCAGGATGATCGCGCTCATCTGGAGGCCTCGCGTTGGGTTCGAACCGAGGATGTGAGGACTTGCGATCCCCCGCGTAGCCATTCCGCCACGAAGCCGTTTGAAGGGTTTACCGCTGCTGCGCTTGCTAGCCTGTTAATTTTGTGAGGAATTGCCTTTCACTGCTTCGGCTGGTGTTTCGCCTGCTCCAGGCTGGCGCGGGCTAGCATCGCTTCGAACTGGGCGAGCGCGGTCATGGGAAGGACGAGCAGCAGATCGGAGTCGCCCGCCGTCTCAAATTTCACTGCGGCATCGCCGCGCGCGTCGCTGCTCACCTGGATCATTGTCGGCTGAATGACCGGGATCTCAATGGTTGGCTTTTCGGACATCACTTGGCTCTCTCAGCGTATTGTCCAATCAGCCTCGATCCCGCTTCGGCGGGGCAAGGCCTTTCATTTTGGAACTAACCTCGCTGGTTCGCGTTTCCAAGCCGGATTTCAGAGTAGTGCTCGATCTCAGGTCGAGCAATGGGGCTGGAGGCCCACGTGAACCCCGCCACCCCATGGCGGGGTTTGCCGTTTCACAGCATCGCCCCTTAAGATCTGCGCACCTCAAAGGTCGTTGGGACAACGTTCATCTTTCGCCATCAATGTCTCAAAGCGCCTTCGATGCGGCGTGGCGCTGAGTTGCCGCGTCTCCCCCAAGCCGTGGGTGGCTCGGCGCCTTTTTCCCGCTATCCCGCGAGGGCGTCCCCGATGTCCCGCTCAAGCTCGATCACGATGCGCCGATAGTCTGCCGCGATAGCAACCGCCGCCGGCTCCGCTTTCTGAGACCACCGGATGTAAGCGAGTGATGCTAGTTCATAGCTTTCATAGAGGTCGAGAATCGAACCGTGGGCGGGTCGCTCAAGCTCGCCCCGCCGCTCGGGTCAGCGGAGCATCAGCCGAGCCAGCCCTGATTTCTGTTCTGGCGTCATTGCGACCGCTGCGATCAAAGGCGCAAGCCAATCCCTCTTTGGACCCGCAAATATTGCCCTTTGGGTCCAAGCTTTCGCGCCTGTCTGGATTGCGCCCCTTGAGGCGGACATGGTGACGGCCAGCAATTGACGGGGAAGCCGGGCTTTCGAAGGATGAAAGCCCATGGTTCGACATCGTTCCCACAGCATCGAGTTCAAGCGCCAGGTAGCCCAGGATTATCTGGCGGGGGAGACGCTCCATAGCCTCGCTCGAAGGCACGATCTGTCGCGCAACCTGATCCGCATTTGGATTCAGAAGTTCGAAGCCGGCGCCTTCGACGACGAGGCGGCCGCCGCCGTTACGATCGAAGCCTACGAGGCGCACACCCACTGCATAACGATCTCGCGTCGATCATGTTCGAAGTCGACATCGATATCGGGCGGCTCACGGCGCTCCTCCGAGACGAAGCGCTCGAACAGGAGATCGTTGACGCTGGGATCAATCGAGGTAATGCCGAGAACGAAGCAGACGGCCGAGTTCGCGGCCGAGCCCCTCCCCTGGCAAAGGATATCGCGCGAGCTGGCGAAGCGAACGATCGCGTTCACCGTCAGGAAGTACGGCGCGTACACGCGGGCGCACGGGGCTCGTCAGGTCACTTTAATCCAGGCCGAGCATCTCGGTACTATCGCCAGCCATCTCTCGGCCGCTCACAGGTTTTGCCGGGCGACCTGCGCCGTAACGTCGTTACTCAAGGCATCAATCTGCTCGCGCTGAAAGACAAGCGCTTCAGGATTGGCTCCGCAATCTTGCAAACCACCGGAGAATACCATCCGTGTTCGCGGATGGAGGAGATACTCGGCGTTGGCGGGTACAACGCCGTTCGCGGGCTCGGCGACATCACTGCCCGCATCATCGAGAGCGGTATGGTCAAGGCCGGGGACGGCATTGTCGTCGATTTCGGAGACCGACTTGCAGGCGGATCTGCCTAGGTCCACCGTCCAGAGACGTTGTTGGCCTCAAACCTGCTCTGTTCCTTGCGTCAGTCGCACGCACGCGACAATTTGCCGCGACGCCGCTTACCTCCCAGGCTTGGGGAAAGCGCGCCTCACGAACCGCGAACCCGCAAAGCCATATCGCCAGGGCTGCTCGGCGGCTTTCGAAATTCCAATGCGAGTGCTGCGAGAAATCTCCGGCGCATGTGATCGGTCGACAATCGAGAACGGGCGGCGTTCCAAACTCAGCCCATTATAGGCGCCCGTTATCCCAAGCGCCTGGGCCAACCGTCCCGGCCCATTGCATAGGGTTACCGTGCTGCGGCGACGCGCCCGCATTTCGGCCAGCCCATCTGTCGGCTCGATGGCCCTAAGCAAGACCGCGCCAGCGCCTTCAGCGACGATATTCAAACACCAGTGAAGCCCATAGGACCGATAAACGTAAGCGTGCCAGGAAGGCCCGAACATAGCCGCATTTCGCGGCGTCAGACCTCGGAAGCTGTGCGAAGCTGGATCGTCAGCGAGAGCCACCCTGTTTTCACCAACGAATGCTCAGCCCTCCGCGGCCGGTGATGCTGTGGCTGTCGGCGAAATGGGCCAGGCTGGTCTGGGCCTCGACCTCGCCATAGAGCGCATAACGGCCCCATTCGTATTTGGCGCCGAGGCCGAGCCCGCCCCAGAGCCGCTCCTGACAGCTGGTTAAGCGCGTGCCGGCGAGCGTTGCCGTCGTTCCGTCAAGGAATTCGTAATGCAGGTTGGCGATGCCGTAGAGCGAGGCATTGACCTGTCGTCCTGCGTTGTCGCGCCAGCTCTGCCGGTAGTCCGCGGAGATGCCGAGCCGCCCGCGCAGGCTGGCGCCATCGCCGAGCGCGACGCGGGCGCCGAACGGGTCGATGAAGCTGTCCGCATCGATATGTGAATAAGTCAGCTGCGCCTGTGGCGTCAGAGACCAGGCGCCTGATAGCGCGATGCGCTGTCCTAGTTCGAGCCCCAGCGCATAGCCGAAGCCGGCCTTGCCTTTGGCGAGCTGGCGCCCGGCCGTCGTGGACGACAGGTCGCTGTCGAACCAGCTGAGCTTGGTCTGCGCGTCGGCATAGAAGCCCGTCGCGCCATACCATGTCAGCGCCCCGCCAAAGCCGCGGCCCGAGGCTCTGATCTTGCCGCGCCCGAAGACCGAGGCGATGTCGGCCAGCGCTTCGCCATGATGCAGCGAGACGCCACCGACCAGCGTGCCGGCATCGCCTGCGAAAACCTGCCCGTCGGCGCCGGCCTGCAGGCGCCAGCTATCGATCATGTAGCTCGTGCCGGTCGTCGAGAAACCCGGCGTGATGCGACTGTGGGCTGCATCTATGCGGGCCCAGATCGCCCTGCCTGCCGCGTTCGCCGTGTCATCCGTCCGGCCGTCGAAGCGCTCGCCGACGCGCTGACGCAGCGTCTGGAGCTCGTTCAGGCTCTGCAGGACCTGGCCATAGGCTTCATAGATGGGCGCTCCCGGTTGGTAGATCGGACCGACGTCGGTCGGGCCGCTCGACGGTGAGGTGGAAGACGGCGGCGCCATATAGGCAGAGCGCAGATACCAGTCGCCGTCGTTCGGCGTGCTGATGCCGTTCTTCTGCAGGGTGTAGGCATAGGCGCCGGCGACGACGGCCTGCTGCCCCTTGAAGACATAGTTGCCCTGGAGCGTGAAGACGCCGTTCGAGGCCCCGCCGACATCGACGATCTTGATGCCCTCGATGGTCTGTGCGCCGGCGCCGCCCTGGTTCAACACCGTGACGAGGGTCGTTCCCGCGGTGCTGCCGGTGATGACGAGGCGGTCGGACGGCGAGGAATCGCCGCCGAGCACGGTTTCGATCTCGAGCCTGCCACCATTACCGAGATAATTGCCGTTGATCGTCAGCGTGCCGATCGAATTGCCCGGCGCGATCATGCCCCCCGGCTGATTGATCGTGGCGCCGACAGTACCGATGCCCTGGAGGCGGCCGCCGATGACCTCCATCGTCCCGCCAAGGATACCATTCACGGCGAGCGTGCCCGCCACCACGCTGCCGGCGCCGGTGAAGGTCGCGCCGCTGTCGCCGGTCAGCTCCAGCTTGCCCGCTCCGTCCTTGATCAACGCGCCTGCGCCGGTGAAGCTGGGAGACATGCCGATGTCATGGCCATCCGTGTCGATGACGACGCCATTCCCGGAGAGGTTGATGGTGCGGGTGTCGAAGCCTGCGAAGAAATTGGGATTGTCGTCTGTAGCACGCAGGAGGCCGCCATCGAAGGTGACGCTCACAGCGCCATTACCACCGAAGATCCGTCTGGTTTCCAGGACGCCTCGATTGTTCGTGGGGCCCTGCAGAAGCAGCGTCCCGCTGGCGACTGAGCTCTCACCGATCCGGACTCCGCCCTCTGCGCGAACCAACCCGCCATTCTCGACCGTCAGCGAACCGGTTCCGAGATTGCCGATGGTGAGGTTATAGGGCGACATCAACCACTTCGACCCCGCTCCCGTCACGGTGACGGTGCCGGTGTTGTTGGCGCCGATATAGCCCTGATTGCTGGTGACGGTTGCGCCCGCTTCGATGCGCAAGGTGCCCACGTCGAAGCTGCCAACGGTAAACTGTCCGGTACTGGTCCAGGTCGTGCCCGCGCCGGTCAGTACGACGTTGCCCTGACCGCTGCTGCCGACGAGACCCTCCGTGCTCGAAACCGTTGCGCCGCCCTCGACGCGCAAGGTTCCGGCGCCGGCCCCACCGACGGTCAGCCGGCCGCTGTTCTGCCAGGACGAGCCAAGTCCGCTGACCAACGCATTGCCCCCGCCGCCGATACCGCCGTCGGTATTCGACACCCGGCCGCCAGCCAGAATGTTCAGTACTCCGACGCCGCTATATCCGACATAGAGCTCACCGGCATTGGTCCATGTCGAGGCCATGCCGTTGCTTTTAACGCCCGAGACCGTGACCGTGCCCTGGCTGCCCAGATCGCCGGCGATATAGGCGCTCAGGCTGCTGACTTTGCCGCCATCGAGGATGGTCAGCGAGCCGGTGCCGGACTGCCCGACGACGAGGTCGCTGGTATTGGTCCATGTCGATGCATTGCCGCTGCCATCGATGCCTGAAACGGTGACCGTGCCATTCCCGGCCACATCATTGCCGATCGTGCCGAGATCGTTGGTGACGGTTCCACCGGCCGTGATGTTGAGCTGGCCAATACCGGTATCGCCAACCAGGAGATCGCTCCCAACGGACCAGTTCGGTGACTGGGCAGGGCCAGGGTTCAGATCGCCGCTGCCTGTAACCGATTGCGCGTAGGCTGGCCGCATCCCGGCGGCACAGAGCAGGGCGGCGATAGCCGTCGAGAGAAGCTGCGGCTGGCGGGAGAAGCCGGAGCCGACATGGCTCCTGATGGTCCGTCTCAGCACGTCTCAGCCCCCGGCGCGATGTCGCTTCGTGTTCGTTCCGTTCCCCGCATAGGCGCATATCCACGCGGAGAATCTTGCTGCAAGCGAATCGACGCTGCCGATTGCATAGGCTGACGTTCAATAGTTAATCGCAATGGCAAGGTGCGGCCTCTCCGGAACGACTTTCGGTTCCAGAGAGCAGCCGGACGATCTCACTTGGTGGTATAGCCACCGTTGACGAGAATGGTCTGTCCGGTCATCCACCAGCCATCCGAGACCAGAAAGCGGATGAAGGGCACGATGTCCTCGATGTCGGTCAGGCCCGTCTTTGTAAACTTAGACAAAGCTGCCGCATTCTTGTGATAAGCTTGAGCGTCGGCGTTTTCGGCAGGGTAGAAGAAGGATGTGTCCATCGGGCCCGGGCCGATCGCGGTCACCGAGATGCCCCGCTCGCCGAACTCTTTCGAAGCTGCGCGAGTGAAGTGCTCGACCGGCGCCTTCGTGCCGGCATAGGCGGCGTAGAAGGGTGTGTAGGCGCCAAGCAGCGAGGTCACGAGCGTGCAGATCTTACCGTTGTCATTGACGTGCTTTCCCGCCTCCTTGAGGAAAAAGAAGGCGGATTTCGAGTTTACCGCAGTCATTTCGTCGTACTCGGCCTCGTTGATCTCGACGAAGGGTTTCTTCAGAACCTTGCCGACCGTATTGATGGCGATGTCCGGTTTACCGATGGCGGCGACGGTGTCCGCGAAGAGCTTCTCGACCGCGCCGGCCGTGGTCAGGTCCGACTGAAGGGCGATGGCCTTTGCACCGGTGGCCTTGATGGCTGCGACCGTCTCATCCGCCGCGGGTTTGGTCGCGCTCGTGTTGTAGTGGATGGCCACGGCCTTCGCGCCGTGCTCGGCCAGATCACGGGCAAGCAGCCCGCCGAGGTTCTTCGCCCCGCCAGCAATGAGAACCGTCTTACCCTTGATGCCGTGATCGAACATGTTTCGCCTCCACTGGTCGCGGAAGCCAAAACGCGACCCTCGGCGAAACTGATAGCGTTTTGGACGCCTGACCAGAGCAGCGACAGTATGTGCTCCTGACTCCCCTTGACGAGGCGGGCATTTTGGAGTTTGGCGCCAGTTGCGGAAGATTCGTGGCTTTCCGGCTCTTTCAAGGATCGATGCGAGTATCGGTCACCGCGAACCCGGCCTTGTCCAGGCCCTCCACGATATGGGCGATGTAATCTTCCTGGAACTTGCGCCCGCGCCAATCGGCATAGAATTCAGCGGTGTAGTTAGGCCTTAAACGGCGCAGGATTTGCAGATGCATCTCTGCTTTGGCTGTGGCGCCGAGCTGCCCGCAGACGGCCGCCAGCATGACATGCATGAAATAATACTTCTCATCGATGCTCAGGTTCGAGGCCAGCTGCAAGGCGCCCTCGTAGTCGCGCTGGCGATATAGCTCCAGGATCGGGACACCGTATGACATCGCCGGATGGTAATGCTCGCGCGCGTTCGCACGCCGCACGAGTTCGACCCCTTCCTCATAGCGACCCATGACATAGAGCCGATTGCCCAGCGTCAATTGATGCTCGCCGGATCCCGGGTTCTGGGTTATGGCCCGCCGCCCGGCCCTTTCGAATTCCTCGAACTTCCCCATGGCGAACAGCACCGTCGAGCGCATGCTGTGAGCCAGAGCCGAGTGCGGCGCGACGCGAATGGCCTCGTCGGCCATGTCGAGAGCTTCCTGCAGGATCCTGCCACCCTCAGCCGGCCGGGCGTAGAGACCTCGAATCTCGTTCATTTGGATATAGGACAGCATGGCCCAAGCGTCCGAATAAAACGGCTCCTCTCTGACCGCGGCCTCAAGGCATTTCCGGATATCCTTCTGCTCTGTGTCGTCGAGGTTCGCCAGGTAAGTGACGGCGTGCACGACACAGCTATAGGCATCCTGGTGCTTGTCCGGGTGGAGTTTGCGCTCATTCACGTTGATGATGCCCCAGCGCTGCCCGATCTGCCTTGCGACGGTTTCGCCGATGGCCTTCTCCGCCGCCATCATCGAGGACGCTCCGGCTGACTCGATTTCCTCGCGCGAAGCCAGAATGAGCCCCGACCGGTGCTCGCTCAGCATCCATTGGCATCGCAGCGTTCGTTCCTCAACGTCGGCGGCGACGTCGAGGACATAGAGGCTGCCGGCCCCGCTGGGACGCAGCGACGCGACGAGCTCCTCAAATGATTTGTGAGGCTCGAGACCGGCGATGCGCAGGCCGTGATAGGCAACGAGAGCAGCGACAACTGAGCGGATCGTGCGAGACGATGCCTCGCTGGAGCCCCCGCCGGCCGCTGCCCTGACCACAATGATCGGGATCTTGTGCTCGGGCGCCCGCTGGCCTTCTTCCGGCGGCGCTTGCGCCGACATAGGCCGAAGCCCCGCCCGAACCAGTGTCTCGTTGCTGCCCGAAATCCCGGCCGCTTTCGCCTGACGATGCTCGAAGCGCGGGACGTATCCGCCGACGGGCAGATGAATCACCACGTTCTCCGCGGCGCCATCAACAGCGTAATAAAGGGCCAGTGCCGAACGCAGGCGGGTTGCCTCGTTGCGAACGACGGCATCCTTGGCGGGGTCGAAGTCGACGCCTTTGCCAAAGACGTCCACAGCGATCGTGTAGGCCTTCAGCTGGGCGCTTTTTCCCTCGATGGCCTTTTCGACGACATATCGGAGGAAGCGCGCGCCTCGTGCTGAAATCCGCGTGCTCGGCGCATTCAACAGGTTGTCGAGCGCCGATGCGATTTCCCTCTCTTCAACGCCACCGATAGGCATAACGCTGCTGGATCCACCCTGCCATGCATCCCACGTGCGGGGAGCCGATTGCCACGGGGCGCAGTAATCTTTGCCTGACTGCGCTTTGCTTCACTGCAGCATAGCGCTCCGCGTTCAACAATTGTCCGCCCCCAAAATTTCCGGATATTTTGCTCACGGTCCCGATGCGCTCCAAATGGCGCGAGACAATTTCCGCCTTAAGGCATCCAGCCAACGCCAGCTGACACCGGCTGAGTAGGCACCCAACGCCTGCTTCCGGGCAATGGCCCAATGTCCGCAACTGGCGCGCTACCGACGGAAAATCATATGAGTATCCAGCCTAAGCGTATTCGGGCCGGCGCGGCGTGAACACATCAAGATTGATCACCGGCTCATCGCCGACGACCTCGCCCCAATGCTCGACATTCGACGGGATCACGACTAGCCCCCCGGGACCGATCAGATGCTCCTCGCCGCCGATGAAGAAGCGGATGGTGCCGCTGACGATATACGCGATCTGCTCATGGGGATGGCTGTGCGGTTTGGGCTCGTGTCCAGGCATCAGCCGGTGCAGCGCCACCGTCGCTGCATTACCGGAGAAGGCCTTGCGGTCTACACCCGGGCGCACCGGTGTCCACGGAATCTGGCTCCAGTCGATCTTGTGAATGTCCATGGCAGCGGCTCCGATCGTCGCTCAGTCAGATAGTCACTTGGGTGGTCATTTGGCGGCGCCGAGGATCCCCGACGGGCGGATGAACAGGAACAGCAGCAACACCGACAGCGCTGCGACATTCTTCAATCCGGCGCCGAAGCCAACGATGGCGAGCGCCTGCAGCAGGCCGAGCAGCAAGCCGCCGAGAAAGGCGCCGAAAGGCCGCCCGAAGCCGCCGGCGATCGCGGCGATGAAACCGCTGATCGCGAAGGGCACGCCGACATTGAAGGCGGTGTATTGCGTCGGCGTGATCAGGATGCCGGCGATTGCGCCCAGCGCGGCGCTCAGCGCGAAGGCCAGCGCCAGCATGCGCGAGATCGGGATGCCCTGCAGCGCCGCGGCCTCGCGATTGATCGAGCAGGCGCGCATCGCCTTGCCGGTCCGGGTCAGCCCGAAGAATGCGGCGAGCGCTGCGACGATCGCGAGCGAGCCGCCGACGATCCAGATCAATTGGTAGCCGATCGCGACCGGGCCGATCATTAGCGGCGGCCGGTCGGTGAAGACGGGCAGCGTCTTGGGCTGGTCGCCGACCGCGATCAGGGTCAGCCGCTCGACCACGATCTGTGCGGCGAGCGTAGCAAGGATCATGACGAACATCGTCGCCTTGCGGTTCCAGAGCGGCCTGACGACGACGCGCTCGATCGCGACGCCGAGGATCGCCACCGCCGCGATCGCGATCAGCGCCGCCAGCGGCAGCGGCACGCCGTTCCGCGCGAACAGCACATGGGTGATCATGCCGCCCAGCATCACGAACGCCCCTTGGGCAAAGTTCACAATGCCGCTGGCGTTGTAGATCACGCAGAAGCCGATGCCGATCAACCCGTAGACGCAGCCGATGCCCAGCCCGCTGACCAGGACCTGGGGGATATAGGACCAGTCAGCCATGGGGCGTCTCCTGCATGGTCGGCTCGCCTGCGGACGATTTTCCGGTGCCCAGATAGGCCGCGATCACGGCCGGGTCGGCGCGGACTTCGGCCGGGGTGCCTTGCGCGATCTTGCGGCCGAAATCGACCACGATGACGCGATCGGCGGTGTTCATCACCAGCGTCATGTCGTGCTCGATCAGGAGCACGCTGGTGCCGTCCTCGGCGATGCGACGGATGATCCGCGACAGCGCCGCGGATTCCTCGGTGTTGAGGCCGGCGGCCGGCTCGTCGAGCAGGATGAGCCGCGGACCTGCGGCCAGGGCGCGTGCGAGCTCCAGCATGCGCTGGCGGCCATAGGGCAGCGCCGAGGCGGGCTCGTCGGCCATCGCCGCCAGCCCGGCGAAGGCCAGGAGTTCGCGCGCGCGCGCCTCGACCGCCGCTTCCTCGCGGCGCGCCGAATCCGGCCGCAGCAGTGCGGCGAACAGGCCGGCCTTGCCCTGCAGATGGCAGCCGACCTTGACGTTGTCGAGCACGCTGAGATCCTCGAACAGCTTGACGAGCTGGAAGGTCCGGACCAGTCCCGCCCTGGCGATGTCGGCCGGCGGGCGGGCGGTGATGTCGTTGCCTTCGAAGATGATGCGGCCGACGCTCGGCGGCAGGAAGCCGGAGATCAGGTTGAACAACGTGGTCTTGCCGGCGCCGTTGGGGCCGATCACCGCGGTGACGCCGTCGGCGGGCACCTCGAACGAGACGTCGTCGACCGCGACCAGCCCGCCGAAGCGCCGGGTCACGCCTTCCAGGCGGAGCCGGGTCATGACCGGCCTCGCGGCGCGAACAGGCTGGAAAGGCCGCGCGGCGCATAGATCAGCAGAAGGATCAGCGCCGCGCCATAGGCGAGGTCCTGATACTCCTTGAAGGCGCGGAAGGTCTCGGGCAGCAGGCTGACGATCAGTGCCCCGACAAGGGGGCCGGCGACCGTGCCGATGCCGCCGACATAGAGCATGGTGAAGGTGACGATGACCATGTGCAGGCCGAAGACCTCCGGGCTGACGAAGCCGACGACATGGACGAAGAGCGATCCGGCCAGTGCCGCGAAGCCGGCCGATAGCAGGAAGGCCGCGAGCTTGTAGCGGGAGACGTCGATGCCGAGCGCGGTCGCCGCCTCCTCGCTGCCGGCGACCGCCGAGAGCGCGCGGCCGAAACGGGAGCGGCGGATGCGCGCGGCGGCAAAGGCGCAGGCTGACACGACGAGCGAGAGCAGGATGAGCTGGCCCCTGTCGGAGGTGACCTCCCAGGGGCCGATGCCGAAAGGCGGGATGCCAGAAATGCCCATGTAGCCCTGCGTCACCGACTGCCATTCTACCGTGATCTCATAGGTGATCAGGCCGATCGCCAGCGTGCCCATGGCGAGGTAATGGCCCTTCAGCCTGAGCGTGGGATAGCCGATGATGGCGGCGGCGAGCACGGCCGCGACCATGCCGAGCACGGTGGCGGGCAAGGGCCCCCAGCCATGGCTCGTCGTCAGCACGGCGGAGAGATAGCCGCCGATCGCGGCGAAGGCGTTCTGGCCGAAGGAGACCTGCGCAGCGAAGCCCATGAACAGGTTCAGCCCGGTGACGAAGACCGCATAGATCAGGGCGAAGGAGACGACGGTTGCCGCGTAGCCGCCGACGACCATGGCATAACCGACCACCACCGCGGCGAAGAGCCAGGGCAGCAGGCCGACCAGCCTGATCGGGCGCCGTTCAGGCGAAGTAATGCTGTGCGAGATCGTCATGGGAGGTGATGTCACGCGGATCGAGTTCGGCGACGATGCGCCCGAGCGAAAGCAGGTAGACGCGGTTGGCGAGTTCGAGCGCCAGCGGCGCCTTCTGCTCGACCAGCACGATCGCCAGACCTTCGCGGTTCAGGAGGCCGAGCGTCTCCAGGATTTCTCCGGTGACGCGCGGCGCGAGGCCGAGCGAGGGCTCGTCCAGCAGCAAGAGCTTCGGCCCCGCCATTAGCGCCCGGCCGAGCGCGAGCATCTGCTGCTCGCCGCCCGACATCGAGCCCGCGGCCTGGCCGAGCCGTTCCTTCAGGCGCGGGAACAGGGCCAGCACGCGTTCGCGCCGGCGGTTGAACTCGGCCTTGTCGCGCAGGCGATAGGCGCCGAGTTCGAGATTATCGGAAACGCTCATGGGCGAAAACAGCCCGCGTCCTTCCGGAACCAGCACGATGCCGCGCGAAGCGACCGCGACCGCATCGTGCCGGGGTAGCGCCTCGCCCCGGAAGCGGACCTCGCCGCTATTGGCCGACAGTCCCATGATGGCGCGCAGCAGGGTCGACTTGCCGGCGCCATTCGGGCCGAGCACGGCGACGAGCTCGCCTTCGCCGATGCGCAGATCGACCCCGTGCAGCGCGTGGATATGGCCGTAGCGTGCGGCGAGGCCGGTCGCGGCCAGGATCGGCGGAGCCGAGTTCGGCAGAGCTGCGCTCCCCTGTGTGCCGGCCGCGACCGCCGGGATCATTGCACCACCTTGACCTTGCCGCCTTCGATGGTGGCGAGCACGAAGGGGTTCTCGGTGATGCCCTGGTGGAGGTCCGGCCGGAAATTGTAGATGCCGGTCGTACCCTGGAAGCCGGTCAGCTCCTCATAGGCAGCGCGGACCTTCTCGCCCTCGAAGGACTTCGCCTTCTCGATCGCGGCGATTGTCAGCATGACGCCGTCCCAGCCGCGCGAGGCCCAGTTCGGATCACGATCCCTGAACTTCTCGCGCCAGGGATCGAGGAAGGCCTTGATCCCGGTCTTGAGCGGGCCTTCGGGCAGCGCTTCATAGACCTGCGAGGGCGAGGCGACGAAGAGGAACTTGTCCCCGAGCACCTCGGCAACGGGGCCGAACACGGCGAGATCCTCGAGGCTCGTCAGCAGCAGCATGTCGGCGCCGAGCTGCTTGATGTTCTTGGCGGCGGTGAGCGTCGTGCCGCCGAGCCCGATCTTCAGGATCGCGCCCGCGCCGGCCGCGCGGGCCTTGCTGATCTGCACGCTAAGATCGGCATCGTCCTGCTTGTACTGATCGACCGAGACGACCTCGAGGCCATATTTCGCGGCGTTGCGCTCGGCCACGCTCTTCTGGAGATTGGCGTAAGGAGTCGGGTCGTGCAGCACCGCGATCTTGCGGATCTGCGTTTTCTCCTTGAGGTATTCCAGGCGCTTGTCGACCTCGAAGCCAGCGGGCGGCAAGGTGGTGAAGGCCCAGGGCAGATGCTCGGCCTGCGTCGGCAGGATCGAGCACAGCATCATCGGAATCTTGGCGCGCAGCAGCAGGCCAGCGGCCGCGAAATTGCCGGCCGAGACGCAGCCGCTGACGAAGACGTCGACCTTGTCCGAGCTCAGCATCTTCCGGTAGACGGTCACCGCCTCCTGAGGCTCGGAGCGGTTGTCCTCGACGACGACCTGGATCTTGCGGCCCATCACGCCGCCCTTGGCGTTGACCGCGGCGGCCGCGAGTTCGACACCGTCGCGCCAGGCGCGGTCGACAGTCGCGGCATAGCCGGTCAAACCGGCTGAAACGCCGATCTTGTAGGGTTCCTGCGCATAGGCCGGCATCGCGCCGGCCAGCGCGAGGCTTGCGGCAAGGCAGGCCGCCAAAAGGGTCTGCTTCATCATTTCTCCTCCCGTTTTCCCTCGGTTCGGGCTGGTGGCCCCGTTCCGAGGCCCCGCCTTTTTCTTGGCTTTTCAGGCTGGTGGTGGTTGCCGTCAGGTTGTCGGCTTGCCGTAGCCGCCGCCGCCGGGCGTCTCCAGCAACACGACGTCGCCGGCTTGCATGGTCAGCTTCTTGGCTTCGCTGACGGATTTGCCGTTGACGAGGAAGCGGCCAGGCGCACCGGACAGGCCTCCATCGATGCCGTCGGGACCGCGTTCGAGCCGGCTCGGCACGGCATTCAGCAACCAGGGGTGGTCGGTGCGCATATGAAACTGGATGATCTGGCCGTCGCCCCCCTGCATCCGGCCCCTGCCGCCGGAGCCCGGCCGCAATTCCTTGCGATCGAAGACAATCGGCATCGCCGCTTCGAGGATCTCGATCGGCACCGCCGCGACGCCGGTCGGGTAGCAGGTCGCGCTCGGTCCGGGCTTGCCGGCGCGGGCGCCCATGCCGCCGGAATAGTTGAACATCGACGAGGTGAAGGCCTCGCCGCTGGGCTTGCGGCCCTGGATCTGGATCGTCCAGACCGCGCCCGAGCCTTCCGCCAGCACGCGCTCCGGCATGACCTGATGCAGTGCTTTCAGGATCGGCATCGGCACATACATGCCGACGACATGGCGCGCATTCACCGGTGCCGGATAGGCGCAGTTGACGATCGAGCCAACCGGCGCACGCACCTCGATCGGCGCCAGCGAACCCGTGTTGTTCGGCAGGTCCGGATTGAGGCAGGAGCGGATCGCGAAGGTCGAATAGGCGTGGGTGTAGTTCAGGACGACGTTGATGCCGGTCGTCGTCTGCGGCGAGGACCCCTCGAAATCGACGATGATCGAGCCGCTCTCGGCATCGACCGTGACGGCCGTCCTGAGCGTGATGATCTCGCCGCCGGGAACGTCGAAGATCGCCTCGCCGTGATAGGTGCCGGCCTTCAGCTTGCGGATGGCGTTGCGCGTCGCCTCCTCGGAGCGGTCGATGATCTCGTCGGACAGCGCCTCGATGTCCTCGATCCCGTAGCGCTCGCACAAAGTGATCAGGTGGTCGGCCGCCGCCTCGCCGGACGAAACCTGCGCCGAGAGATCGCCGAAGACGGCATCGGGCGTGCGGACATTGCGGCGGATAATATCGTGCAGCATTTCGCTGGGCTTG
This sequence comes from Allobosea sp. RAF48, assembly GCF_052114025.1. Lineage (NCBI taxonomy): Bacteria > Pseudomonadati > Pseudomonadota > Alphaproteobacteria > Hyphomicrobiales > Alloboseaceae > Allobosea > Allobosea sp. RAF48. The sequence goes on along the minus strand of NZ_JBFRDZ010000018.1, from coordinate 76,913 downwards.
CCGCGCTCATAGAGCTTGAGCGGCGGGATCCAGAGGCCTTCCTCATGCACGTCGCGGGCGCCGGCACCGATGCCGTAGCCGCCGATATCGGTGTGGTGGATGGTCGAGCCGATATAGGCGAGCAGCTTCTCCCCGTCGAAGATCGGCGTCAAAATGGTGATGTCGAAGAAATGCCCGGCCGAGAGCCAGGGATCATTGGTGATCAGCACGTCGCCGGGCTCGCAGCGGCCCTTGAACAGGCGCACCAGATGCGCCCCCGCGAAGGCGAGCGAGTTGATATGGCCGGGTGTGCCGGTATTGGCCTGCGCCACCATGCGGCCGCGCTGATCGAACAGCGCGCAGGCGAGGTCGCCGGCCTCGCGCACGATCGGGCTGAAGGCGATGCGCTGCAGCGCCTTGGCCCGCTCGGTGACGATGCCGATCAGGTTCGACCAGAGGATTTCGAGCTCGACTCCGTCCATTGGATGTGACCTTGCCATCGGACTTACCCTTTCGTGGCGACGATGCAGCCGAGCGCGTCGATCGTCGCGCTCCAGCCGGGCGGCAGCGCGGTCGTGGTCTCGCGCTCCTCGATGATGGCGGGGCCGGCGACGGTCTGGCCGATGGCGAGCGCCGAGCGCTCGTAGACGGGGACGGACTGGCCGTCCTCCCAGGCATGAACCGGCCTGTGGCGCTTAGGCGCCCCGGCGGCGATCTGCGACCGGGCCTGGCCGTCGAAATGCGGCAGGGGCCCACGCGCGACGACACGCCAGGTCACGAGTTCGATCGGGACATGCGAGGGGTTGACGCCGTAGAGCGTGCGATAGGCCGCCTCGAATTGCGCGGTGAGCGCCTTGCTGTCGCGGCTCTGGCGCGGATCGGCCTCGAAGATGATCGTGACCTCGTGCTGCTGGCCGACATAGCGCATATCGGCGCCGACCAGGATCGTGACATCGGCGGCTGCGCAGCCGGATTCACCCAGCGCCGTCAGCCCTTCCTTCTCGAGGTCGCCGATGACGCGATCGACGCGCTCCCAGTCGAGATGGTCGATCCGCGTCAGGTCGCTGCGCACGAGATCGAGCCGGACGGGAGTGACGAGCGTGCCGAAGGCCGAGAGCACGCTCGACTGCGGCGGTACGATCACGCTGGTGCTCTGCAGCAACTCGGCGACGCCGCAGGCATGCAAGGGGCCGGCGCCGCCGAAGGCGAAGAGCGGTAGGCCGCGATAATCGACGCCGCGATCTGTCGCATGGGTTCGCGCCGCCGAGGCCATGGCTTCCGTAACGATGCGGTAGATGCCACGCGCCGCCTGCGCGGCATTGAGGCCGAGCGCCTCGCCGAGCCGCGCCATGGCCGCGTCGCAAGCGGCCTTGTCGAGCGACATGTCGCCGCCGAGGAAGTTCTCGGCATCGATCAGGCCGAGCACGAGGTCGGCATCGGTCACGGTCGCGTTCTTGCCGCCGCGGCCATAGCAGGCCGGTCCCGGATTGGAGCCGGCGCTTTCCGGCCCGACTTTGAGCAGGCCGAGATCGTCGACATGGGCGATGCTGCCGCCGCCGGCGCCGATCTCGATCAGGTCGATCGAGGGCACGGTGACCGGCAGGCCGCTGCCCTCGCGGAAGCGGTAGCGCCGGTCAACCTCGAACAGCCCGGTGATCAGCGGCGTGCGGTTTTCGATGAGGCAGGCCTTGGCGGTGGTGCCACCCATGTCGAAGGACATCAGCCGGTCGATGTCGAGCAATTCGGCATAATGGCAGGCCGCGAGCGCGCCGGCAGCCGGGCCGCTCTCGATCATCCGCACGGGGTTGCGGCCCGCGGTCTCGGCCCCGACGACTCCGCCGGAGGACAGCATGATCAGCGGGGTGTTGGCGAAGCCCTCGACGCGCAGCCGGTCGCTCAGCCGCTTGAGATAGGGCTGCGAGATCGGCATCGCATAGGCATTCACCGTCGCCGTCGAGGCTCGCTGGTATTCGCGGATCTGTGGCGCGACCTCCGACGAGGTGCAGATGAAGACGTCGTTGAGTTCGCGCGACAGGGCGACTGCGACCAGCGCCTCGTTGTCCGGGTTGGCGAAGCTATTGAGGAAGCAGATCGCAACAGCACGCGCGCCGCTGGCCCGGATATCGGCCGCGAGCTCTGCGATATCCTGCGGACTCGGTGCGAGCGCCACCGTGCCATCAGCCAGGACGCGCTCCTTCAGGCCGAAGGTCAGCTCGCGCGAGACCAGCGGCTCGGGGAACTCGATCTGCGGATCGTACATGTCGTAGCGATGCTCATTGCGGATCGAGAGCACGTCGCTGAAGCCGTCGGTGACGACGAGCGCCGTCGGCAGACCCTTGCGCTCGATCAGCGCGTTGGTCACGACGGTCGTGGCATGGACCACAACGCCGTCGACCGCGCCGGCGGCGATGCCGGCCTTGCCGAGCACGGAGTCGACGCCCCGGAAGAAGCCTTCCAGCAGATCGTGATGCGTGGTCAGCGTCTTGTCGACGCTAAGCCCGCCCTGCGGGTCGCGCAGGACTATATCGGTGAAGGTGCCACCGATATCGACGGCCAGCGAGTAGGTCATGCTCTCAGTCTTTCCAGGTCAAGCCACGCGAGATGCGTGCGGCGCTGCCGACGACCTCACGGATCTGTTCGGGATCGGGAACGGGCGGAATGAACTGCGTCGCGCCGACGATGGCGATCGAGCCGACGAGAACCTTGCGGTGGTCGAAGACGGGGGCGGCCACCGTGTTGACGCCGGTGATCACCTCGTCGGGTGCGGTGGCCCAGCCGCGTTCGCGAACGGCGTCGACCTCGGCAAGCAGCGCTTGCGTTGAAATGATGGTCGCTGGCGTCCAGGCTTCGAGCGGGCCGTTGGCGATCGCGGCCGTACGCTCCTGCGAGCCGAAAGCGAGCCAGATCTTGCCGTGGGCGCTGGCATGGAAGGCGAGCCGCGTGCCGGGCCGAGTGGAGAATTCGATGAGCGTCCGGCCCTGGATCAGTTCGAGGACGATCAGCTCGTCGTCGATCGCGGCGCAGACGGTGACCGCCTGGCCGGTGTGGTCGCGCAGGGTCATCAGTTCCTCGCGCGCGGCGCTGACGATGTCGAAGCGTTGCCGCAGCGCCTCGCCCAGCACCATCAGCTTGATCCCAGCCTCGTAGCGGCCGGTCTCGACCTCCTGCCGGACGAAGCCGTGGCGCTGCAGCGTTACCAGGTGCCGATAGATCGTCGCCTTCGACGCGGAGAGCGCCTCGGCGATCTGGGCCAGCGAAGCCGGGCGGCTCTGCTGCACCAGATACTCGACCGCGTGAAGTGCGAGATCGAGCGTGCTGGTGCCGGCAGGCGCAGGCTTCCCCGCAGCTTTTGGCAAATCCGTCGACAAGAGCGTTCCTCGTGTTTCATTTCATATAATGAAACGTCATTTTATTATTTGATACGCTATGGGTTAACTGAGGCGCCTGTCAAGTGTCGGCCGAGGCTGCGATGTCCGGAGCGGCGAAACATTTGGGTTAGCGCATCGATCGGTCGGCGATGCTGATGAAGCGCGCAGCCTCCGCGAATATCAGCAGCCAAACGAAGCAGCGCTTCCGGCCCGCCGCTCGAACTATGACGCCAGGCTCAAACGAAGTGGCCCAACCATCGCTTAGGTCCGCAAAGGATCGCCAACGGACCGCGCTAATGGACAGGCCCCCGAATGGCCGCTGCCGGGCACCCAACCGATGTCCGCAATTGGCGCGTTGCGTCAGGATTTGTCGCCGCATGCGGAATGAAGGGTGCCCAGAGAGCCGAATGACGTCTTGGCTCGAAAGGAGCCATATCTCATTGCGCGCTGTGCGGAGTCGTCGGGAGATGCCTGACGGAGGTTCGCGGCGAAACCTTCGCCGCCCTCAGGGCGACCGAATAAAAAACCTTGGCCTATTGGACATCCCATGCCAGCCAATAGCGCTCGCTGGGCCTCCGTCTCCACCCCCTCCGCAACGACGGTGAGTCCAAGGGCGCGCCCAAGGTCGATGATGGCGCGGACGATGACGGTCTTCGAAGGACTGGCAGTCAATCCCCCGACGAAGCTCCGGTCGATCTTGATTTCCGTAACGGGAAACGCCTCAAGCGAACGGAGGTTTGAATAGCCAGTTCCGAAATCATCTACGGAGAGGCCGACACCGAGATTCCGCAGCCGGCGGAACGCCTCCAGCACGCCGGGCGTGTCATTGAGAAACATGCCTTCTGTGATTTCGAGTGTCAGCAAGGCTGGTCGAAGACCGGACTGTCGTAAGATGCGGTCCACGATCTCCGCCATGTCCCTGTGCAAAAACTCGGTGGCGGAAACGTTCACGGAAAAGCGCAGCGGTTGTTCCCGGTGTTCGTTGATCGTGCGTGCAAAGGCGGCGACGGCGGCTAGACCGCGCTCGCCGAGGTCGAGCAGCACGCCGCTCCGCTCTGCCGCTTCGATGAATCGGCCCGGGGGTACGATACCAAACAGGGGATGATTCCACCGTATCAGTGCTTCCGCACCCACGCACTGGCCTGTCGCAAGGTCGATCTGGGGTTGGAAGTGATGGATGAACTCATCGTTGGCGAGAGAGGCCCTCAACTCGCGGGTCATTTGGACCCGATTGCGCGCCTCCTCTTCATCTGCACGCTGAAACCGGCGAGGCCCACTCAGCGGAGCTGCCTTCGCCGCGTGCAGTGCCGCGCCAGCATTGCGGATCAAGGAGATCAGGTTGCCGTCAGGGGGGCCGAGCGCATAGCCGAAGGCGAAACGCAGGGAAACATTCGCCCCCGGGACTACGAAGTCTGGGGCGAGAGCGGCACAAACCTCGGCCACGATCGGTGGCCCGCTTGCCTCATCGGTCAGTTCGAAGGCCAGGGCGAATTCGTTGGCTCCAATCCGGGCGACCAGAGCGGCCCCGGTCCCGCGCAGCCGGCGGCCGATTTCCATGAGCAGCGCGTCCCCTACATCAAAGCCGTACCCTGCGTTGATGTCGTGGAAGCCGATCGCGTCGAGCTTCACGAACATCACCGGGCCGGCAGTTGTCGCGAAGTGCCGTTCTGCGCCGACGATGAACGATTGACGGTTGAGGCAGCCGGTTGGAACGTCGAGGTTCGCGGCGCGATCGAGTGCAATCTCTGTCTGGCGCGTCGCCGAAACGTCACGAAGAATACCAAGGTACAGCAGTTCGCCACCGACCGTGAAAGGTCTAAGGCTGAGGTTGTTCCAGAAGACTGACCCGTCTTTACGATGATTGCGAAGCGTGACGTCCACCGGTTCGGCGGCCCCGATGGCGTCTCCGATGCGGCCGATTTCCGGTTGCTGGCGTTCATTGCCCTGGAGGTAACGGCAGTCCTTCCCGAGCACCTCGCGCCGCGTATATCCGGTCAAACGCTCGAAGGCCCTGTTCACGTAGAGAAGTGGCCCATCCCCCCCGGAAATCCGGGCGATCGCCACACCGTCGGAGAATTCCTCGACGAGCGGCGGCAGAACCGAGCGGAGCAATGCGTCCGAGCTGAGGTCACCGTTGCCAGCGCAGAGCGCCGGTGCGAACCTCATGAACTCCAACGGCTTCAGTCCCTTGAAATCCTTCATACCCAAGCAATGGCGCTGTTGCCGGTTGCTGGGCAATCGGCGGGTACGGCCGTTTCGAGACAACCGTCAGCCGATTTCGGACATAGTGGGTCTCGACCCGTCTCCAGATGTCCGGAATCGATCGCGGTAGTCCGAGGGCGTCGCTCCGAGATGCTCAAGAAAGGCGCGACGCATCGCCCGGGCAGAACCGAAGCCGCATTTCGCGGCGATCGAATCCATCGATAGCCGGCTGCCTTCGAGCAGAAAGCGCGCGACATCAATCCGCGTGAGATCGACATATTCGGCCGGCGAGATTCCCACCTCCTGCGTGAAGACCCGCGTGAAGTTGCGCGGGCTCATCGCCGCGATGTTCGCCAAGGTGTTGACGGACAGATCAGCATCCGGGTGGCTCAGGATGTACTGCTGGACCTTGTAGAGGCGGCTGTGGTCGACGCCTTGCGCTGCCAGATGCATGCTGTATTGAGACTGGTCCCCCGGCCTTTTCAGAAACACGACCAGACGGCGGGCGACATAAAGCGCCACGTCTCGGCCGAGATCCTCTTCGACCAGCGAAAGGCCGAGATCGATCGCCGCGCTCGATCCGGCAGACGTGACCATGGGGCCATCCCGCACGAAGACCCGGTCGCCGTCCACCTTAGCTTCTGGGAAGCGTTGGGCGAGGAGAGCCGCATACTGCCAGTGCGTCGCCACGTGGCGGCCGCCCAGAAGTCCGGCGTCACCGAGCAGGAAAGCCCCAGTGCAGACCGAGCCGTAACGCCGCGTCTGAGGGGCCGTCCGGGCGAGCCAGTCGATCAAGCCTCGACCCGGTGCATTGGGTATGCCGACGCTACCGGCCACAAGAAGCGTGTCGAGACCCTTCGGACTCAAGAGGTAATCTGAGTCCGGCAAAACTCTCAATCCCGACCCACAGCGGATCGGTCGGTCCTCCTCCGCGACGATGCCGACCTCGTAGAAGGCTTCGGCAACACGCGCGTTCGCTTCGGCAAACACGTCCATCAGGCCGGCGAGTTCCAGCGAGTGAACGTCGGAAGGCGCGAAGATGATGACCCGCACTGGACGGTCCTCGAGAAGCGCTGAGCCGAATATGCCGGTAGGCCAGCCCGCAGCAGTCACTCGGTCTACGTGGTGGCTTCCGGCGCATGCTATGATGGCGCCGGCCATTTCCGGCTAAGCGCGGCTGCTCAAGAAAATCAGAGGGACTCCCCGCGATTGCCCCTCGCGTGCGAAGTTGATCCTCCTCTTGCCGTCATGCTGCCATCCTCTCAGGAATTGGCGCTTTCGGCAAACTTGGAGTGGTTCAAGCCGAACATCCAATGTTCGGTTGTAGGCGCAGTCTCAAGGTCAGTAGTTGGAGCGCAGCCGCAGGGCGTTCTGTCGGATATTTGCGAACCACTTCTGTGCGTTCTACCGAACGCCCTTCGTCGCCAGGCGCGGCCAGTTTCCGTCGGCGCGGGCGATGTAGATCCTCGCCCGCCCGAGCCAAGTCTTCCGCACGTCGAGATCGTAGTTGAGATAGAGACGGCCGTCGACGATCGACCAGGCTTCCGGCTCGATCTTGACGAGATAGCCGCGCGAGGTGCCGTAGGCGCAGAAGCCGCCATAGGCCGGCAGGTAGCGCTCCGGATCGGCCTCGAACAGCGCCTTGTGCTCGGCGCTGGCGAAATGCCAGGTCGCGCCGCCGTGCCGGACCGAGAATTCCGGCTGGCCGAGCCGCGGACCTCCGTCGCGAAAATAGGCGACGGGATCGTAACCGCGGATCGCGAGGCCATCGGCCGAGCCCAGCGTGTTGACCGGGTGCAGCGTCTCCGCTTTGGCCCCGCCCCCCGCCAGCGCTGCGGCGGCAAGGCCGATGAAGACGCGTCGATCGAGCATGCGCCTTACCTCCCGCGCGCTTCGAGCGCCTCGAAGACATAGGCCGCGAGATAGCCGTAGATCGCGTGGCCAATGAGGCTCATGAAGGAGAGGCGCGGCACGTCGTTTAGCAGGAAATGTTGCCCGGCCAGCGGCGCGAAGAAGGCGAGCGCGATGAAATAGGTGATCACGCCCCAGATCCAGCCATCGGCCGGCATGCCGAAGCTCTTCACCCAGCGCGTCAGCCCCCAGTAGCCGAGCGGGTAGAACAAGAAGCCGGTGGTGAAGTGCAGGAGCTTGGCGGTCGGCGTCGAGATCGTCAGGCCGAGCTGATGGTAGAAGAGCGATTTCACCAGCTCCGGCGGTTCCAGCGGATATTCGGCGAACCAGGCGGTCGGCACGGCCGAGAACAATTCCCAGAAGCCGAGGCCGGCAAAGCCGCCGAGCGCAAGGTTGATCACGGTGCGGGTCGAGGGCAGCGCGAAGCTGCGGGTCATGGTCGCGGTAGTCATGGCAGCGGTCCTTTCCGGATGTCAGTGGGCGATGGCGAGCGGGGTGGAAGCGATGGCGAGCGCGGCAAGCCGTCCGGCGCCGCGACCGCGCAATTGCGCCAGCCGGCGGGCGGCGAAGAGATTGGAGCCGCAGCGCCGCCGCAGCCGTTCGCCGAGGATCTCGGCGGCGCGTTCATGCTCGCCGGCCCGGATCAGGCTCTCGGCATAGGCCTGCTCGAGCAGGTCGCGCTGGGCATGGCTGCCGCCGATCGCGATCAAGCCGTTGCGGGCCGAGCCGAGCAGGCGGGCGGCCTCGTCATAGTCGCCCTCGTGGAAGGCGATCAGCCCGAAAGCGGCGAAAGCGCCGTTGCGGGCGGCGGCGCGCCGCTCGATGCTGGGATGAGCCTTGGCATCCTCGATCAGGCCGCGGGCGATGGCTTCGGCCCCCTTGGCATGGCCGGCGCCGAGCAGGGACAGGGCATAGTGCAGATCGGCGAAGACGAGACGGCCGTCATGGACGCGCCCCTCGGCCCTGGCGGCGAGCTCTTCCCAGCGATCGCCGACATCGACGCCGGCATAGTCGAGCCGCGCCAGCAGCGAGGCGCCGTTGGCGATGTCGCGGTAATCGTCGGTCGGTTCGGCCCGGATTTCCTCATCATAGAGCCGCAGCGCCTCGCCGGTCTCGCCGCGCTCCAGCCGGAACAGCGCGAGGTGCCAGAAGATGTGGAAGCGCAGGTTGTTGGCATGGGCGATGTCGCGCCCGTCGCCCAGCCAGGCGATGCCTTCCTCAGTGCGGCCGGTCATCTCCAGCACATGGGCGACGGCATGGCGGCCCCAGGCGTCGCGCGGGCTCAGGGCCACGGCCCGGCGGCCGACACGCTCGGCCTGCGCATAGAAACCGCGCTCCTCCAGCGCGAATGCATGGCAGCCATGGACGAAGCCGGCGAGCGGATGGCTCTCGCCGAAACCCGGCGCGAAGCGATTGAGCGTCGCGAGCATCTCCGGCTGATCGCCGAGCATGAAGCGCAGGCCATGCGAGAGCTTGAGCGCCAGAACGTCGAAGGGATGGGCGAGCAGGATCGCCTCCAATCGCTCGGCGGCCCGGCGCGGCTGATCGTCGAGCCAAAGCGCCAGGGCTTCGACGACCATCGTTTCGCGCCGCGTCACCGGCCGCAGCAGCGCGGCCGTGCGCGCTTTGTCGAGGCAATCGCGAGCCGGCGCGACGAGCTCGGCGCGGGCCAGCGAGAGCAGCATCAGGCCCTTGGCGGCATGCGCCAGCGCGAAGTCGGGATCGGCGCCGAGCGCCCGGGCGAGATGCTCGGGCGTCGCGGCGGCATGGGCCAGCAGCGCCTCGAGCATGTCGTTCCAGGCGAGGCGCGCGGCATCGCTGGAGACGGTGATCGGATCGCCGGAGAGATCGTGATGAACGGCGTAAGACATGGGCTGCTCCATTGCCGCGCCGTGAAGGGCGCTTGTCAGGGAGTTCGCAACGGCTCGATCAAGCGGCGTTCAACTCGCTTCACGGACCCGTGTTGTCAGCGGAGCGCTCGCGGGCGGCGCGCTCTGCGCCGCGATCGCGGGCGTGCGCCCCGCGCCGGCCCAGGGCGCGCTCTTGAACCAGCCGACCACGCATGCGGTGGCGAGGATCAGCGCGAAGCCCGTGAGATTGAGCAGAACCACCACAAGTTCGCCCCGCCCGGCCATGTCGGCGATCGTGCCCAGCAGCCGCGCCAACACGACGCTTGCCAGGAAACAGGCGAGCGACTGCCGCCCGATCAGGATGAGCAGATGGCCTGCGCCGCGATCGAGCCGGTCCCGCCAGGGCTCGATCAGGCTCAGCGCGAGATAGGCGAGCGCCAGGAAGTGCAGCACGCGCAGGATATGCAGATCGGTCTTCTCGCTGGCGGGGATGACGAGATCACGGGCCGCCTGCGCCGGAGGCCAGTGCTCCAGGATGCCCCAGAAGGACAGCGGCACCGAGAGCAGGAGGAAGAGCGCGGCCCCGATCATCAATCGCCGGTCACCAAGCGCGGGTACCGGCAGCCATTTCATGGCGATGAAGAAGCCGATGAAGAAGATGAACTGCCAGGCGAAGGGATTGAGGAACCAGCCGGCGCCGGTCCAGGGATTGCCCGACAGGTTGAGGCCGCTCGCCCAGACCGCCGCATAGAGCGTTGCGGCGATCAGGAAGGGCAAGACGGCATGGAGCCGGCGCGCCAGCATCATCACCGGCACGAGCGCGAGGATGACGAGATACATCGGCAGGATGTCGAGATAGTCGGGCTGCCAGCTCAGCGTGGCCAGGCCGAGCAGGGCATTCTCGGGATCGGCCAGCAGCGGCTGGAACTGCTGCGCCAGCACGGCGAGGCCGAAGACCCGGTCGAGCGCGGCGGCGAGCGCGATCAGCGCCAGGACGAGGCCGATCTGCGCCCAATAGACCTGCCAGATCCGGTAGGCGATGCGCGCGGTCCCGAGCCACAGCCCGCGACGCGTGAAGACGCTGCCGAAGGCGAGCGCGCTGGCGATGCCGGAGCAGAAGACGAAAAGCTCGGCGCCGGATGAAAAACCGAAGCGTGCGGGAATCCAGGCGTTCCAGCTATTCTCCGGCAGATGCGCCACGAAGATGATCAGCATCGTCAGGCCGCGAAAAAGGTCGAGCCGTTCGTCGCGGGGGCGCTTCGCAGGGGTGGTGGACGCAGCGTCCATCAGAACGCTCCCTCGTAGCTGGAAGCATCGATGCGGCAGGCGAGCACAGTGAAACCAGTCCGCCGGAAAGCCGCTTCCGCCTCACGCGCTAGCGTTTCGCGGTCGTCGATCGTGGCGCCATGCCCGCCCATCGCGCGGGCGACGGCCGCAAAATCGGTCTCGCCGATATCGACGCCGGCGCGGGCCAGGCCGAGCTGGCGCTGCTTCAGCGCGATCAGCCCGAGCGCGTGATCCACGAGGACCACGACGATCACCGGCAGGCCGAGATCGCGCAGCGTTGCCAGCTCCCCCAGCACCATTTCGAGGCCGGCATCGCCGACGAAACACAAGGTCGGCCGGCCGGAGCCGAGCGCCGCCCCCGTTGCCAGCGGCAGGGCGCAGCCCATGGTGCAGAGCCCGCTCGACTGCAGCAGGCGGCGCGGCCCGTCGCAATTCCACATCTGGCTGAGCAGGATGCGATGCGCGCCGGAATCGGCGGTCGCGACCGTTCCGGCCGGCGCGACATGGCGCAGGGTCTCGAAGACGGTGTGCGGCCCCCATGCGCCGGGAGCGGCAAAGGCGGCGCGGAGCGCTTCGCGGACCACCGCAGGCTCGCCGCCCGGCCAGCCTATCTTCGTCGCCTGCCCTTCCGAGAGCTTCGTCAGCGTCATGGCGACATCGCCTTCCAGCACCAGGCTGGAAGAGTGCATGCCGTGCTGGACCGGCTCCGCGACGATGTCGATGACGGGCTTGCCGGCGGGCCAGGGGTTCCGCCAACCCTGGCGCATCTCGATCGGGTCGTAGCCGGTGAGTACGATCAGATCGGCCGCCTCGATCAGCGGGCGGAAGAGCGCGTCGGCCTTGGGCGAGAGGCCGACGGCCCCGATCACGCGCGGATCGCCCTCCGGCACCAACCCCTTGGCCTTGTAGGTGGTGAGCAGCGGCGCGCTTGTGCGAGTCAGGAAGCGGTCGAGCGCTGCTGCTCCGTCCTGAACAAGGTCGAGCCCGGCGATGACCAGCGGCCTCTGCGCGGCGGCGATGAGCGCTTGCGCGGGCTGGAGATCCGCCGGGATGGAAGGAGTTGCTGGTGGAATGGCGGGCGCAGTACGACGGCCAATGCGGGCTTCGGCGACCGAAATCGGCAGGTCGATATGGACCGGGCCGGGGCGCCCTCGCTGGGCGAGCGCGACGGCCTTGGCGACCACGAGATCCTCGGTGCCAACAGCGGCGCGGAAGCTCGCCTTGACCAGTGGCCGCAGCACCGCCTGGTGGTCGAAGACCTGATGCGTATAGCTCTCGGCCAGGGCCTGATCGACGCAGCCGGTCACGAAGATCAGCGGGACCCGGTCCTGCTGCGCATTGGCGACGACATTGACCGCATTGGCAACGCCGGGGCCGAGCGTCGCGACCAGCACGGGCAGCGCGCCGGTCGCGTGCCACAGGCCTTCCGCCATGAAGCCGGCGGCGTTCTCGTGCCGCGCGAGGTGGAAGCGGATGCCGGCGCGCTCCAGCGCATCGACCAGCGCCAGCACCTCGCCACCGGGGATGCCAAAGGCATGCGTCGCGCCGGCCTCCGCCAACCCAAGCGCCAGGAGATCGGCACCAGTCACGAATCCGGCCGGGCCGGCTTCAGCCGGCTCTGCGTCCGCTATCCGTTCGTTACGCATCGTCTCTCTCCGCTTCGCCGCTGCAGCGGCCTTGCCGGAGAGATCGCGCGGCACCCTGGTTTGGTTACACGATCACGGAGACGTGAGGCCGCCTTGCCCGGCCGCGACGGGTGAACCTACCGGCATGGTCAACCGCCAGGCTCGTTCGACCCAGGCCGGATCGGCCTCGTGACCGCCGGCATGCAGGCAGAGCTCCAGCCTGGCAGAACCGTCGCAGCCGGCCGCCATGCGGCAGATCAGTCCGTCCGCGATCGTTTCGGTGCGGGCTGCTCCGGCCCAGCCGGCAGTGCAGCCGCCCGGCGCGAAGATCGCGAGGCTCTTGAAGACATCGCCCTGTCTGGAACCTTGTCGCAGCGTGCGGCCGGCGAGCGGCACCGTCGTATCGCTCGTGCCATGGACATGGATCAAGGGTGGGCGCGGGCCTTCGCAGCTTTCGGGCAGCGGCTCCCAGAAGGCGCCGGCGATCGGGGCGAAGGCGGCAAAACGCTGTGGCATCCGGCAGGCGAGATACCAGACCATCGAGCCGCCCTGCGAGAAGCCGCTCGCTAGGAGGCGGCGGGGATCGATAGGAAAGCGCGCGACGACGTCGTCCAGAACCTGACCGATGAAGGCGAATTCGTCGCGTTGCTTTGCCGGAGAACCGGGAAAGGACCATGAGCGTCCGGCGCCATCAGGTGCGATCAGCGCGACGCCGAGGCGACGCGCGACGGCGGCGAGGCCCGGATCGGCGATCACGTCCTCGGCCGAACCTTGATAGCCATGGAAATACACGATCGCGCCGACCGGCCGCCCTGCTCCGGCCTCCGGCGGTAGCACGATGCGATAGTTGCCGCTCGCCACGCTGCAGCCCGCGGCCTCGGCACAGGCGTCGCCGGGCTTGGAAGGACCGTGAGGCTCCCGAGCAACCGCCGAGCCGGCAACCAGGATGCCGACGAACGCAGCTACGAGCGGCAGCCCTGTCGCCATTTGCTATCTCTCCGCTGTGCCGGTTAAGCCTTGCGCTCCGGCGCGAGCGTAACCGGGCGGCGCACGCGCTTCACCTCGGCATCGCGGGCTTGTGAGCGGGCGTCCGCCATGCAACGGACTGGGTGCAAATCCGCCTTCCGAAAAGCGCAATACGTGTCGCTACAAGAGCTCGAAAACCAGCTCCGACCGGTCTTCCTCGCCGCCCTCGCCGGCGATGCCGCGGCCTATCGCCTGTTCCTCGATACGATCAGCATGCGGCTGCGCGGCTATCTCAGCCAGATGCTGGCGCGTGCGGGCCGGACCGAGGCGAGCGAGGCGGAGGACGTGCTGCAGGAAACCTTGCTGGCGCTGCATCTCTCGCGCCATACCTACGATGCCGCGAGCCCGGTGACGGCCTGGGCGCATGCGATCGCCCGCTACAAGCTGGTCGACCATCTGCGCCGCTCCGGCCGCCATGCCGGCGCCCTGCCGCTCGAAGACGAGGCGGACGGGCTCGCCGGCCCGCCGGAGGGCGTCGCGGCCGAGGCGAGGCTCGACCTGGCCCGCGCCATGGCCGCGCTGCCCGAGCGCACGCGCCGTTTGATCGAGCAGGTCAAGCTACAGGGTGCCAGCGTCGTCGAAGCGGCCAATGCCGCCGGAATGACGGAGACGGCGGCGAAGGTCGCGATCCATCGCGGCCTGCAAGCCATGGCGAAATTCCTCACGAAACGCGGGGCGAAACCCTGATGAAGCCCATGGTCATCGACGCCTCGTAACCTTTCGCCAGCTTCTCGCGAACTCCAATAGACCGCAGAACCACGAAGATCGGACATRCAGACCAACGATTTGATCTCCCTGATGAGTGCGAGCGCCCGGCCGGTCGATACCGGCTGGCTGCGCCGCGCGACGTGGCTCTGTGCCCTCGCTGCACTCTCGATCACGGTTGGGCTGGTGCTGCTCACGCTCGGCACCAGGCCAGATTTCACCAGCGCCTGGACGACACTGCCGGTCATCGCCAAGGCCGCGTTCGGCGCGAGCGTTGCGGCCATCGCGCTCGTGCTGTTCCAGAACAGCCTGCGGCCGGGCCTGAAGCCGTCGCGGCGCCTGCCACTCATCGCGGCCCCGCTCCTTGTGGCGGCTAGCTGGGCGCTGCTCACGCTGATACAGGCGCCGGCCGAGCAATGGAGTGCCTTGATCTTCGGCCGCTACTGGCGAGCCTGCCTGATCGCGGTGCCGCTTTACGCGCTGCTTCCGCTCATCCTGCTGCTGCTGCTGGCGCGCCGCGGCGCACCTGTAGATCGAGTCCTGACAGGGGCCTTTGCCGGCCTCGCCTCGGCTGGCCTTGCTACTGTCGCCTACAGCCTGCATTGCCCGGATGATACGGCGGCCTTTCTAGCAACCTGGTACACTATAGCGACCGTGATCGTTGCAGCGCTCGGCGCGCTTATCTTTCCACGCCTTCTGCACTGGTGAGATGACGCCGGCGGCCTGGCTTTAAGTAGCGCCGGACTCTGCTGGCCGATCTGAGAAATCAGCCGCCAACCGATGCGCCGCTCGCAGCGCCTCTATCTTCACGGATCGATCAATCCGCTCCTCTCGCCGGTCCGAGACGATCAGGAGGCGCATGCGCAAGCTTTCTCCGGGGTGCTCAGCACTTGCTTAGACCGCTATATTTTTGAGAACGCAGCCAATCGAGCGCTGTGAATTGGCCGATTGGGCGAGACCACTCTTCTGCGTGCCGACGGCTGAGCCGCATGCATCCTTAGGAGGGCGGCAAGTTTGGACGCGCGATCACTAACGGCCCTTAGCTCGGCGTTATGCTCTCCGCCCGAGATCGGATCCTCCTGTGCGTGCCTGTGCCATTCCCTCCCAATCCATTGGAAAATGAATTGGTCCAGCGATGTCGGCCCAGACACGACAGTCCTCGTGGCTGTCCAATTTGTCCGCGCATTTCCGCAGATTATCTCAACGCTCTGACCGTGAAGATTGCACCATCTTTGAAAGGCACGCTGCCAGCGATCTCGATCCGCTTGAGGTCCTCTGGCACTCACCATGAGCTCAAAATTTGATCCGATCGGGTCTTGCCATTCGAAGGCGACATCGAACGTGAGAGGCGCGAAATTCTTCAGAACGCATCTTTTACTGTGCACGGCGGCCGTAGTCGTAAGCAGTCCTCGAATCGATTTAGACACTATAATGCCTGGCCGAAATGAACACTCCGCTACGTTCGGCGGCTCCTTGCGAAAAATCTGCGAGAATTGCGCGCTGCTGCCGGACTTTCGCAGGAAGAAGTCGCTGTTCGCATGGGAGCCGAGCAGACCTATGTCAGCGGCCTAGAGCGCGGCGTGCGCAACCCAATGCTGACCACCCTTGATCGCACCGCCCGTGCGTTGAACGTCAAAATCGGCGAGTTACTCAGGGAAAGGTCGGACTAAAGGAGGCTAATTCGCGGTGCACGAACCTGAGCGGCTGTTCCCCTAGCCAAGCGACCGCTCCAGACATTGGTGTCAGGCTTTTGCCGCCCCTCGCCCGCAGCGGGGGCAAGCCGCCAATCGACCGGTCATTGGGCCGCCATTATCAGCTTTTGCATTCACGGCTCGGTCAGCCGCCGCCATGCCGCCTCACCTGTCCCACTGAACCAAACTGCTAGGCCGGAACATCTCGGCATACGTGGCACCCATATGCCGACACGCATCGCTCTGATAAATATGGAGAATTATAGAAAGCCATTATTATTGCTGGGTTCTACAACCGGGTGCAGTTGATTATTCCGACTGCGTGGGCCGTTTTGAAACTCGGGCGACCGATGCTTATAACAACGACCACGGATAGGTGAGCGCAATGGCTACTATCGGGCCGCCTGATAGAGCTCCGCAGCGAGCTCCCTCAAAGCCCGGCGGCCATCCGGCCTCAGATACATCATGTGGCCGCCGTCGAGCACGGCGGACCGAACGGGCCTCGCACCGGCGATCGCGCTCATCTGGCTCAATAGGTAGCGGGAGATCATGTAGGGCGTCACGAGATCGGTGTAGCCGTTGACGATCAGGACGCCCATCGCCGGATTCAAGCTTCGCGCTCGCTGGAGATCGCCCATCACCCCGGCGTAGCCCTGACGAGAGGAACTGGTTCCGTAGTCCCAGTTGCGGCCGACCTCCCCGTTCAACAGGCGGTAGGACATGTCCGTCCGAAAGCCCAGTTCGTCGCGGACATAGGCCGTGAAGGCAGAGGTCAGGGCGGAGACGCTGCGATCGAGGATCGGATCCGGGCCTCGATCTCTCGGACTTTGCGGCGCGATGTCCCCGGTCTCGATCAGACCGTCATACGGGCTCAGGACGTTCCCTCGCGCCCGGGCGAACTCCTTGGTGAAGAGACTGGTAGAAATGCGCGCGAAGCTGCGCTGCACCAACTCTAGCGGCAGGCCGGTGATCTCGGCGACGCGCTGGCTGGCAGCGCGCCCACCCGAGTCCAGCCCGCTTGCAAGCCCGACGAGATATTCGCCGAGCGCGAAACGTTCGATCTCGGCGAGTTTATCCCGGAAGGCCTGCCCGACGAGGCCGTCACGCTGGAGGCGAACGGCTGCAAGCGAGGGAAGCTCCAGCGCAAAATGAAGGATGTCGAAGTCATCGGGCCGCAAGAGGGCGAATTCCAGGGCGGGAGAGACGAGGACGATGCCGCTCGGGCTGATGCCGATATCCTGCTGAAGCGTTCGGGAGAGCAGCGCAGCCCGGAACCCACCGTAACTCTCGCCCGCCAGAAAAACCGGTGAGCGGGTCCTGCCCGCTTGCGCCAGATACAGACGGACGAACGCTCCCATCGAGGCAGCATCCTGGTTCACGCCCCAGAAGTTCCGCGTCTGCTGGCCGGAGGCCTCACGACTGTAGCCCGTCCCGACCGGATCGACGAACACGAGATCGGTCATGTCGAGCCAGGTGTCCGGGTTGTCGATGAGCTTCTGAGGCGACGGAAGCAGGCTTCCGTCGGTTCCGGTCATCAGTACCCGCGGCCCCATGGCACCGAGATGGAGATAGGCCGCGGCGGCCCCCGGGCCACCGTTGAAGACGAACGTCACCGGCCTTTGCGAACTCTCGTCCTGGCCCTGCTCAGGCTGAACTGTATAGGCGACGTAAAAGACCTCGGCCGTCGCTTCGGCGTTGCCTCCGAGCAGCGATAGCGTGCCTGCCCGAGCCCGATATCGCAGCGTGCGGCCGCGCACGTCAATCGCATGTTCCGTCGTCTGAGGCTCAGGCAGGAGCGATAAGATCCCCGTCCTAGTCGTGCTGCGCTCCGGGCTTTGCCCGCGGCTGGAATCAGGCGCGGATAGGAACAGCGCCAGAGCGATTGCAACGGCCAGAGGCAGCCTGGGCATCATTCGGACTCCTGATTCTGCGGCTCTTCCCAGGACAACGGAGCGACGGTCCGGATATGTCCTCAGATCGTCTCCCGCATCGAACCATGGTCACTCAAAGATAGAACAACGGAAGCAAATTATCCTGAGTTCCCGAGCGGCGTAGCGGTCCGGCCGCGGTTCCATGCTGGCCTTGTCAGAATCCGTGCGCAGTCAGGCATGGCCTGAACACTCTCCATTTCATACTGTGCGGTCAGTGGTCTTTGCTACCCGCGCTTGGCGCGATCGGTGGGGAAGTTGTCAAACGCGAACGGCTGAGCGGTCCTCATGGACAGAGGAACTTCGGACCGAGTCTCCCGGTTGTTGTGAAAACCGGAGGACTTTGCCGTGGCAAAACAACCAGAATCTCTCGCCACATTCGCTGCGACCGCGAGAAACGCCGGACAGAAACCCAAGAACATTGGATTGACGGCTACGCCCGAAACAAAACCGATTCCGACCGATCCAAAGAAAAAGGCCGATGCGGCCACCAAAGTGCTGCGTGAGGGCGTACTTCACAAGGATCAGGGCGCGGAAAAAGCTGTCGATTCACTGCCAGATCGAACGCGAGACACTCGCAAGTCGTGAGGTTGGTCGGACACATCAGGCCGTGAACCCATAAACCGAATGCGGCCGAGATGGACGGCCTCCAGACGTTCGGCCTGGCGACGTGGCTGGGTCGGTTCACCCCGATCGGCAACATCGGTCGTTTCTCCATCAGCGGAGATTGCCGTCAGGCGCGAACCGGTACCGACCTAGTCTGAGACAGACCTGCTGATCTTGATGCCCAGGAGGCGTTCCACCGAGCTGAGAGCGATGTCGATCTGAAGAGACTCGTCGATTTCTTCGGCGCTCAAGCACCCTTCCAGCCAAAGCCCATCGATGATCGCGTTCAGCGCGATACTCAGATGGTGCAGCTTTTCTGCGGAAGCGCGGACATCGTCCGCCTCGAGCACGCCTTGTATGAGGCTCCGACATGCTGCGCGATAGGCGACATACCGCGTCCGATGAATCTCCCTGAAGCGCTCGTTGATGTGCACCTGGCTGATGAACGTCGCCCATAGCGAGAGAATGCGGGGCTCTGCGACGGGACCGCTGATGCTGGCGATAAGGAAGCGCCGCAGCTTGTCGATGGGAGACCCCTCCTCCGCCGCAACCGCCAGCGGTGGCCCGGTGATGATCGCGATGGTCCTGCCATAGGCTTCCGCAATCAGGTTCTCTTTCGACGCGAAGTGATGCCGGATGAGGCCGTTACTGACCCCGGCCTTTGCGGCGACCGCGCGCACGCTCGTGCCCTGGATGCCCAGCTCAACAATGCAATCCATCGTGGCTTCGATCAGGTCCGTGCGCCTGTCGAAGTCGGGGGTTCGCCTGAAGGAAGTCGTCACATTGCCTCGTCCGAATTGCAGCAAAGCCAAACTATGCACTTGCATAGTCGCTATACGATCGCATAGTGACCGACCAACGGCCAGCCCGCTATCGCCTCCGACATTCCCATCACATCAGCGAAACTGCATGCGCGACCCCCGCTACGATATCCTCTTCGAACCGGTCACGATCGGCCCCGTCACCACACGCAATCGCTTCTATCAGGTCCCGCACTGCTCCGGCATGGGGCATCGTTACGCCCGCTCGGATGCTCATATGAGAGCCATGAAGGCCGAAGGCGGCTGGGGAGTGGTTTCGACGCAGGAAACCGAGATCCATCCATCCTCCGACCTCACGCCCTCCAACCAGGGCCGGATCTGGGACAGCGCCGACGTGCGTGTCTTCAGGGAGACGACGGACCTCATCCACGAGCGCGGCAGCCTGGCGGCGGTCCAGCTCGTTCACAATGGCCTGCACACCGCCAATCGGCTCTCGCGCATCGCCCCCTACGCCCCGTCCGATGCCGTCGTCGACACCGACGATCCGGTCCAGGCTCGCGGCATGGATAAGGCGGATATCCGCGAGTTCAGGCGCTGGCACCGCGATGCAGCAATTCGGGCACGCGAGGCGGGTTTCGACATTGTCTACGTCTATGCCGGCCACGACATGACGCTGCTGATGCACTTCCTCCTCGCGCGTCACAACCATCGAACCGATGAGTACGGCGGATCGCTGGAGAATCGTCTGCGGCTCTTTCGCGAAGTGTTGGCCGATACCCGCGATGCCATCGGCGATCGGTGCGCCCTGGCGGTCCGCTTTGCCGTGGATGAGCTGATGGGCCCGGCAGGCATCGAGCGCGACGGCGAAGGGCGCGACATCGTGGCGGCGCTCGCCGAGGAACCGGACCTGTGGGATGTGAACCTGTCCGATTGGTCCAATGACAGCCAGTCCGCCCGATTTTCGCAGGAAGGCTATCAGGAGGAATATACGCGCTTCGTGAAACAGGTCACGACCAAGCCGGTCGTCGGCGTGGGCCGGTACACTTCGCCCGATACGATGGCCCGTGTTGTTCGACAGGGCCATCTCGACCTGATCGGCGCCGCCAGGCCGTCCATTGCAGACCCGTTCCTGCCCCTCAAGATCCAGGAGGGCCGCATCGACGACATTCGGGAGTGCATCGGCTGCAACATCTGCGTGGCGGGCGACAACATCGTCGCGCCGATGCGATGCACCCAGAACCCGACGATCGGCGAGGAGTGGCGGAAGGGCTGGCATCCGGAGCGGATTCCGGCGTTGGCTGGCCCTGCGACGACCCTGATCGTCGGCGGTGGGCCTGCCGGGCTCGAGGCCGCCCGCGCATTGTCGCAGCGGGGTGCATCGGTGATCATCGCGGACGCGGGAACCGAATGGGGCGGGCGCGTATCCCGCGAGAGCCGGCTTCCAGGGCTTTCCACCTGGGCCAGAGTGCGAGATTGGCGCCTCGGGCAGCTTCAGGTCGCATCCAATGTCGAAATGTACCTTTCGAGCCCACTCACGGCCGATGACATCCTCTCCCATGGGAGCGAGCATGTCGCGATTGCCGTGGGCGCCAGATGGCGGGAGGACGGTGTCGGCCGGGCTCACCGCTTGCCGCTGCCGTTTCTCAGGAATGGCAAGGTCGCCGGGGTAGATTTGCTCTTGGACGAGGGAAGCTCCGCCGCCGGGCAAGGGCCTGTGGTGATTTTCGATGACGATCGATACTACATGGGCAGCGCTTTGGCTGACAAACTGGCTTCGGCAGGTATCGATACGACCTATGTCACCCCGGCGCCACTGGTGGCGGCCTGGACGGTGAACACTCTCGAACAGGCCCGTATTCATCGCCGATTGCTGGAACTGGGCGTGAAAATCAGGGTTCTTTCGGCTCTCGCAGATCGAGCAGCCGACACCTTGTCGATCAGGTGCGTTTACTCGGGCGCAGTCGAGGTCATTCCCTGCGACTTGCTCGTGCCTGTCACCGCGCGTGTCCCCTCAAGCGATCTGTGGACGGCGTTGCAGGCCCGGCAGGAGGAATGGCTGGATAGCGGGCTGACCCGCGTCGACAGGATTGGGGATTGCCTGGCGCCGGGCACTATCGCCGCAGCCAACTACAGCGGTCACCTGTTCGCCAGGAGCATCGGTGCGCTGGAGGAAACCGAGGGCGCTGACGCTTTCCGGTAGCTCCTGGGCCGCCGCGGTTTCTCGGCCAGTTGCCTGCCGTCACGCTGCCGAGCAGGGGGAAATTCTCAATTGGGTTCGCGAGGTCGTTATCAGCGGTAGCACGGAGTATCGCCGTTATCAGTTTGCGGCGGCGAAGCGGAGATACGCCCTGCGCTTCAAGGGCCTGGGGCTGGAACCGACGGCGGGTAGGCACGCCAGAATCGACACCGCGCGCAACGGCGCCCTTGTCGACGCACCGCCGCAATTATTGCACGAGATGAGCGAGATCGTTCGCTTCAACACCTCCCATCTGACGGCAGTCGGCTTACGACGGAACGGCGTCTGGAACGCCGAGACCGCGTCCCAGAAGGTCGAGCACTTCGCGCTCATGTTCGGCGCCCTCGGTTCCGATCCTCAAGGCGACATCGCCGGTCACGGTGTTTCGCTCGAAGCGATGACGCTCGCCATGCCGGTCTTTTCAGCCGTGTGGGATTGGTATCTCGGCTGGCGTGATCGAGGGTCTGCTTTCACACGGGCCCCATAACGTTCGGGACGTCCTTGCAACTCACATCCTGAAACAGACCGGCTCGCACGAGCAGCCCAGTTATGCGATCCAGGACACGCCAGCGATGATTGCAAATCACTACGGTCGCTTCCTCCCACAGGACAAGTCTGTCACCGCAGCCAAAATCCTGAATCGTGTCTGGCCGGACGCATAGGCGTCGGTGCTGGAACCCGCAGAAAGAGGCAGGCAGGCCGGATCGTCTAGCTCAGGCTCGATTACGGCGCCGGATGATCGGAACGGCAAAGAAGAAGGCGGGGCCGGTTCCGGCCCCGCCCCTCCAGAGCGATGGGATGTCGTCTCTGCTTACTTCGCTGCGCGCCCGGCCGCGACCCAGCTGTCGAACTGAGTCTTGTGGGCACCGACCCATTCATCGGCCATCTTGGTGATCAAGGCGTTGCTGCCGCCGTTCTTGTTGATGTTGAACTCCCAGTGCGACCAGTCCTCAAGCGGGAACTTGATGTTCTCGATCAGCGCCTTCACGGCCGGGTTGGCGGCGACGAACTTCTTGTTCCCGACGGCGCCCCAGTTCCAGGAGGCCATGGCCATGCGGCAGGGATCGGCGCCGCCGGCGCATCCCTTCACGCCCTTGACCAGCGCCGAGCCCTTGTTCGGGACAGAGGGCGGCAGCGCGTCTTCCGGCGTCGGCAGCCAGACGACATCCTTGCCGGGAACGAGCGCGTTGTTCACCCAGGACGGGCTCCAGGCGTAGAAGAAGGCCGGCTCGCCGCGCTTCACGCGGGCCACGGCTTCAACCATCAGCGCCTCGTACTTACCGCGAATAGACTTGACGTTGTCCTTCAGGCCGAACTTGTCGAGCTGAAAGTCGACGACGTCGCCACAGCTCCAGCCGGGATCGCAGTTGATCAGGTCGGCCTTGCCGTCTTTGCCGAACAGCGCCGCGATCTTTGGATCCTTCATCTGGATCAGCGAGGTGATGTTGTGGGCATCTGCCGTCTTCTTGTCGATCAGGTAGCCGTTGATGCCGCCACCGACGATCAGGCCGCCGCCGACGATCTCCGCATCCTTCTCTACCGCGCGGAAGCCAGGCTCGCGCTGCGGGAAGTTGACGTCGGTCGCGAGGTCGAGATCGCCCTGCGCCGCCGCCTGGAAGAACAGCGTCGTGTTTATGGTGCTGAGCTTGACGTCGTAGCCGAGCTCCTTCAGCGCCTTCATCACGATCTGGGCGGTGACGTAGTTGGCGCCGAGGCTGTCACTTTGGGCGTAGCGCACGGTCTTGCCTTTACCGGGCATCTCCTGCGCTTGCGCGGGCGCTGCCGCGAAGGCGAGCGCGCCAGCGGCCATTGCCGCCGTCAACATCTTCAATCTGGTCATGGTCATCGGCTGTTCTCCTCGTCGTCGACCCGTGCCGGTCGTTTTGTTGCTTTCCCCTCCCCGCCTTGCGGTGGGGCTTTAAAAGCCGGGACGCTGTGCTGTCCCGGCCATTCCTTGAATGCGAGAGCCTCGGGTGACCTGGAGCTCCGCGAGACGCTCAGAGCGCCTGCTTCGCCGGCATCACGGCCTGGACGGTCTCGTCCGGGCGGCCGCCTTTGAACAGCCGCGCGACGATGCCGAGCAGCGAGGCTCGTGCAGCGGTCCGGCCGCCTGCCTTGGGGGCTGCAAGCTTCTGGGTGATCCGGTCGAGCACCATGGCCAGGAGCACGATGGCGATGCCGCCCACGGCCGCACGACCGACATCGAGGCGACCAAGGCCCTGCAGAACGACGAGTCCGAGGCCCTCCGCGCCGATCATGGCGACGACAACCGACAGCACCATAGCCGTCAGGACGGTCTGGTTCAGGCCGCCGAGAATGGTCGGGATCGCCAGCGGCAGCTGGATCTCGAAGAGGAGCTGGCGCTTGTCGGCACCGAAGGCGAGGCCGGCCTCGACGATCTCGTGCTCGACCATGCGAATGCCGAGATTGGTGAAGCGGATCAGCGGGGGCACCGCGGCCGTCACGACTGCGACCTCGCCCGGTACCGTGCCGACGCCGAACAGCATCACTACCGGCACGAGATAAACGAAGCTCGGCGTAGTCTGCATGATGTCGAGGATCGGGCGCACGACGTTCCAGACCCGATCGCTGCGCGCGCACCAGATGCCGATCGGGATGCCGATGACGGCGCAGAAGACGATCGCGGTCGAGATCAGCGACAGCGTCGTCATCGCCTCGTTCCAGACGCCGAGCACGGCGATGACGATCAGCGAGACGGCGCTGAAGATCGCGATGCCAAGCGTCGAGAGCCGCCAAGCCAGCAGGAAGAAGCCGACGACGAAGACCGGGAACGGAATCGCGTGGAGAATCCAGTCGTTCAGGCTCAGCAGGTTCTCGACCGGCCATTTGATGGCGAGGAAGATCGGACGCAGGTTGAGCGCGACCCAGCTGACGCCCTGCTGGATCCAGGCGTCGATCGGGAAGACGGCAAGATCGTCTGCCTTAAACATGGCGCTCTCCGGCGGATGCGGTCTTGCAGGAGTTGGAGGAGATGCGGGCCAGGATGTCGTCGGCGCCGAGCGAGCCCATGAACTTGCCCTCATCGTCGACGACCGCGATCGGGCGGCCGTCGCGATAGCTGCGGGCAACGTCGAGGAGCTTCGCGCCGGGGGGGACGCTGACATAGTCGCCGCTCGGTGCTGCGACCCCACCGCCCGCGCGGGCCTGCCCGCAAGCCTCGGCGTCGAGCGTGCCGAGTACCTTGCCGTCGCGGTCGAGCATGAAGCCCGGCCCGCCGGCCTCGCCGACCAGCGTGCCCCGCTCCGATTGCAGGATCGGCTCGGCCGCCCGCATCACCGAGCGCGCGTCGAACAGCCGGGCGCGGTCGACCTCGCGGGTGAAGGCGGCGACATAATCACTGCCCGGTTCCAGCACGATCGACTGCGGCGTGCCTTCGCGGACCAGCTCGCCCTCGGACATGATGGCGATGCGGGTGCCGAGCTTCAGCGCCTCCTGGAAATCATGGGTGATGAACAGGATCGTCTTGTTCAGCGTGCGCTGCAGACGCAGCAGCTCATCCTGCATCTCCGAGCGGATCAGCGGGTCGAGCGCACTAAAGGCCTCGTCCATGATCAGGATGTCGGCGTCGGTGGCGAGCGCGCGAGCAAGGCCGACGCGCTGGCGCATGCCGCCGGACAACTCATGCGGGTAGTGGTAGCCCCAGCGGCCGAGGCCGACGACGGTGAGCACTTCCTCTGCCCGGCGGCGGCGCTCCGCCGGCGCGATGCCGCGCAGTTTCAGGCCGAACTCGACATTTTCGATGACACGCTTGTTGGGCAATAGCGCGAAATGCTGGAAGACCATCGAGATGCGAGTGCGGCGCACCTCGCGCAGCTCCTCCTCACCGAGCGGAACGATGTCGCGCCCGTCGAGCAGGATCTTGCCGGCACTCGGCTCGTTCAGGCGGTTGATGCAGCGCGCCAGCGTCGACTTGCCGGAGCCGGACAGACCCATGACCATGTACATGGCGCCCTGCGGCACGCTCAGCGAGACGTTGTTGAGCCCGACAACCGCGCCGAGCTTCTCGAAGACCTCGTTCTTGTTGCCACCCCGCGCCAGCATCTCCAGCGCCGGGCGGGGCGTGTTGGAAAATATCTTGTACAGATTCTGGATCTGCAGTCGCTCGGTCATATCCGGACCCCTCTTCTCGGCGCCCGATTGATCGGGCTTGTTCGACCTGCCTGCCGACAACCATTAAGTGCCGGCCGGGATGGCGCGTCTTCCTGCGATCCGATGGAGGAACGAGCTCCTCCCTCGTTCCTGCGGAGGAAGATGCGCTTGGCAGCCGCTAACGCAGCGGCGAAAAATCCGTCGGCAGCAGGATCCGGTTCTCGGCCTGCTCGATGTTCTCCGAAAGCTTGGGCAGGAAAGCCTGCCAGCGCGGATCGTCCGCGAGCAGCTGGCGCCGGCGGGTCCTGTCCTCGAAATCGGCATAGGCCCAGAGATGGGTCACATGACTGAGCGCGCCGATCTCGGTGGTGAAGTAGCCGATCAGATGGCCGAGGATCGGCTGCTGGATCGCCAGCCCCTCCTCGCGCACGAGCTGGAGATAGCGGCCCATGCGGCCGTTGCGGATGCGGTAGATGCGTTCTTCGACGATCATGGCCGTGCGTCCTCCCTGCCATCGCCGAGGAAGCCGCCCATCAGCCCGGCGATCTGCTCGGGTGCCTCGGTCAGGATCGAGTGGCGCAGGCCCGGCAGGATGTGCAGCTTTGACCCGGAAATGCGCTCCTGCATGTAGAGCGCCATGCGCGGGTTGGAACCGGCGTCCTCCTCCCCGGTCGCGATCAGGACGGGGACGCGGATCTGGTCAAGCAGCCCGCCGAAATCTGTCTGCGCCAGAACGCGATAGGCCGCGGCATAGCACTCCGGGTCGTTTTCCGCATTGCGCTGGCGCAGCTTGGCGATGAGTTCCGGATTCCTCGCCTGGAAGTCTTCGGTCAACCAGCGCGACAGCGACGCGTCGTAATGCGCGCCGCGATCACCCGCCTGCAAGGCGGCGAGCCGGGCGGCGACGCGATCGCGCTCCTCCTCGGTGCGCCCAGCGACAGTCGATAGCAGCACGAGGCGACGGATGCGGTTCTGATGGGTCAACGCCAGGCGCTGCGCGATCAGCCCGCCGAGCGAGAAGCCGGCGAGGTTGAAGCTCCCGAAGCCGGCCCGGTCGGCAAGCGCCAGCACGTCGCCGACGAAATCGTCGATCTCGTAGCGGCCGCGCACCTTGCTCGAGCGGCCATGGCCGCGCAGGTCGAAGGTCAGGATGCGGAAGCGATCGGAGAGACGCGCGACTACGCCCTCCCAGGCCTCCAGGTAGGAGCCGACGCCGTGGATGCAGATCAGCGGCTCGCCCTGCCCATCTATCCGGTATTTCAGCGTCACGCCGCTGATGGTCAGGCTCTGCGGACCCTCCGCCGGCTTGGCGCTCCGGGCAGCCGTTGTTGCGGCGGCCATCGCCTAGTACCCCACCGCGGCCAGGCGCGGGGCCTGCTCCGCCACCTTGGCCTTCTCGCGCTCGCGAGCGGCGAAATGCGGCATCACCTCATCGATGAAGAGACGCAACGTCTTCACCTGCAATTCGAAGGGCAGGTTGAAGGAGAGGCCCAGCGCGAACTGGTCAACGCCGGCATCCTCGTAGACCTGCAGCTTGCGGATGATCTCGTCGGGCGTGCCGAACATCAGATTGTCGCGCACAGCCTGCGGATTGTAGTTGCCGCGGTTGGCGATGGTTTCGAAGGGAATGGCCTCGGGGAAGCCGTTCGTCACCGTGCCGCTGTTCTGCATCAGGTTTTCAAAATAGCCGCCGTAGTCGACCGAGTGCCGCACCGCGAGCTCCCAATCTGCCTGCCCGTCGTAGACGCAGGTGCGCCGCTGCATCATCAGCTTCGGACGCGACCGCTCCGGATGGTCGGCCACCGCCTTGCGGAACTTCTCACCGAGCACGCCGACCTCGGCCGGGGGCGCCGACAACGGCGTCGACAGGATGTTGGCACCGATGCCGACCGCCCAGTCGAAGGTGCCGGGATCGCGCGCGGCGACCCAGATCGCCGGGTGCGGCTGCTGCAAGGGCTTGGGTACCGATGTGGCGAGCGGAAACTTCCAGTAATGACCGTCGTGCTCGTAGTCGCCGGCCCAGAGCTTCTGCACGGCCGGGACCAGCTCCTTCATGAAGGCGACGCCTTCCTGCTGCGGGATGCCGCCGGCCATGCGGTCGAACTCGTATTGATAGGCGCCGCGCGCGATGCCGAATTCGAGTCGCCCGCCGGTTAGGTGGTCGCAGAGCGCCGCCTCTCCGGCCAGCCGGATCGGCGACCAGTAGGGCGCCACCAGCGTCGCCGTGCCGAGCCGGATGCGGTCGGTGTGCTGGGCGAGCCAGGTCAGCGTCTGGAAGGGGTTTGGCGAGATCGTGCACTCGATGGTGTGGTGCTCGGCGGTCCAGAGCGTCTCGAAGCCGCCCTCGTCGGCGATCTTCGCCAGCGCGCGGAAGTTGCGGACGGCGTCCTGCATGGATTCCTGCGGCGAGAACCGCTCCATGGAGAGCGAAACGGCGAATTTCATGGCTTTCCTCCGTTCTGGTTTCTGTCGCGGACAGCTCAGCGCAGGCGAATGACGAACGGGTCCTGCATGGCGCCCGAATAGTCGATGAGAACGTTCTTCAGGCGCGAGAACTCGCGCATGACCTCGAAGCCGCCGCGGCGGCCATAGCCGCTGTTCTTCATGCCGCCATTGGCGGACATGTAAGCGGCGGAGCGGTAGGTGTTGATCCAGACGGTGCCGGCATCGATGTTGCGGGCGAAGCGCATCGCCCGGTCGATGTCCTTGGTCCAGATGCCGGAGGCGAGGCCGTATTCGGTGTCGTTGGCGAGCTCGATCATCTCCTCCTCGGTCTTGAACGGCACGATGCCGACGACCGGTCCGAAGATTTCCTCGCGCATGAAGCGCATGTCGTTGCGCGCCTCGACCAACACGGTCGGCTCGAAAAACCAGCCGCGTGCCAACTCGCCGTCCTGTGGCTTGCGGCCGCCGGCCGCGACCTTGGCGCCCTCGCGCACGCCAGAGCCGACATAGTCCTCGACCTTGGCTAGCTGAGAGGCCAGCGCGACCGGGCCGATATCGGTGTCCTCGACCTGCGGATGGCCGACCTTGATGCGGCGCGTGCGCTCGACCAGCGCATCGACGAAGCGATCGTAGATCGGCTGCTCGACGAAGCAGCGCGAGCCGGCGACACAGGTCTGGCCGGCGGCGGCGAAGACGCCGGAGACGACGCCGTTCACCGCCCGGTCGATGTCGACATCCGAGAAGATGACATGGGGTGACTTGCCGCCCAGCTCCATCTGGCAGGGCACCAGGTTCTGCGCGGCGTTGCCGGCGATCTTTCGCCCGGTGAAGGTCGAGCCGGTGAAGACGTATTTCGCGATGCCGGGATGGCGCGTCAGCGCCTCGCCCGTTGTGGCGCCATCGCCGGTTACGACGTTGATCACGCCCGGGGGAATGCCGGCCTCGATCGCCAGCTCCGCCAAGGCGAGGCTCGACGCCGTGGCGTGTTCGGAGGGCTTGACGACGATGGTGTTGCCGATCGCGAGGCAGGGCGCGAGCGTGCCGGTCAACATCATCAGCGGCGAGTTCCACGGAATGATCATGCCGATCACGCCGAGCGGCTCGCGCAGGTTGAAGTTCAGCGAGTCGAGCTTGTTGACCGGAATGGTCTCGCCGAGCAGCTTGTCGGCCATGCCGGCGAAATAGAGATAGGAATCGGGAATGGCCCGCATCTGCGCGCGCATTTCCTTGAGCAGCTTGCCGTTGTCGCGGCACTCGATCATCGCCAGCGCGTCGGCATTCGCGAGCACGAGCTCGCCGAGGCGGCGCACCAGCTTGCCGCGCTCGGTCTGCGTCATGCGGCGCCAGGACGGGTTGACGAAGGCGGCCTTCGCCGAGCGCACGGCGGCGTCGACATCGGCCGCGTCGCCCTGGGCGAATTCGTACCAGGGCTCGGCCGTGGTGGGATCGTAGGACGGAACGTAGACGCCGCTTTTCGGAGCGACGAAGGCGCCGTCGATGAACAGGCCCTGGCGCGAACCTTCGAGGGATGTGACGGTAGTCTTCATGATCGCTCTGCCGGCTCAGGATTGCGGAAGGTTGGCCCAGGGCCGCGCGTCGCCGACCATGGCGAGGCGGCCGCCATCATCGGAATCCATGTAGATTCCGAAGCGCTTGCTGGCGCTCTCGCGGGCGTAGCGCCGCAGCATCGAAGAGATCTCCCGGGTCGGAATCTCGTCATAGGGAAGCTGATCGATCGGAAAGAAGCGCAGGCCTGAGGAAAGCTGCTGCGAAGCGGCTTGCTGCGCGAGGCGGGCGCGGTAGATCAGGTAGCCCGGGTCGCCGTCGGTCACATCGAAAACGGAGTAGACGAAGGTGTCGTCGGGCACGAGCGTCAGTGCGTCGCCGCCATCGAGCTTGAGCTCGTTGTCAGCGATGCGGCGCTTCGCGCTCGGCAGCACCCAGCCTCCCTTACCATCCGACCGTAGCAGAAGATTTCCTTCCGCTTCAATCAGATAGCCGACAATCATGCCATGCGACTCGAGCCAGCCTGGCGGCAGCGGATCCTTCACATTGGCATAGCGGCCGCGGCAGAAGCCGAGCGGCGCGGTGGGGCTCGTGCCGAAGGCCTGCACCTCGCCGATCAGCACCAGATGATCGCCGGCATCGACGCGGCTATGCACGGTGCAGTCGAACCAGGTCAGGCAATCCGTGAGCACCGGTGCGCCGGTATGGACGCGATCGTGATTGATCGTGTCGAACTTGTTCGCAGCCTTGGAGGCGAAGAGGTTGGAGACGTCGGTCTGCGCCTCGTGCAGAAGATTGACCGCGAAGGCGTCGGAACTGTTGAAGGCACCGTAGCTATGGGCGCTCTTGCCGACGCAGACCAAAAGCAGCGGCGGGTCGAGCGAGACCGAGGTGAAGGAGTTCGCGGTCATGCCGCGGGGTGCGCCCTCGGCATCGCGCGTGGTGATGACCGTGACTCCAGTCACGAAGGTGCCGAAGGCGCGTCGCAGCGCGACCGGATCGATCGCTGTTGCTGTTTTTTCCGCGGGAGCGAGCATCCGCCTCACCTCGATCAATGCGGGATCGTGGTGAAAGGCTAGGCGACGGGAATGCCCTTCGCTTCCTAGGAACAGCCGGACAAATTCTGGAAATGTTTCGTCGGATCGATGGAGGAGAACTTCGCCTCACGCCACCGTCACTTCGCTGCTTTCGATGACACCGTGCAGCCGGATGGCAAGCTCGATGGCGAAGCGCTTGTCGGCGGTTTCGGGGTCGATACCGAACAGATCCTGAATGCGCGAGAGCCGGTAGCGCAGCGTCGTGACATGGAGCCCCATCGCATCGGCACAGGCCTGGGCACGGCAGCCCTCGCGCAGATAGGCGGCGAGCGTCTCCAGATAGGGCGTGTCGTGCTTGCGGTCATGCGCGATGACCGCGCCGATCGCGCCATCGACGAAGCTACGCACATCCGCCGATTCGGCGGCACCGATCAGCATCGGCATCGGGCCGAAATCGAAGGCCGACAGGGTGCCGCTGCGCCCAAAGGAACGCGCGATACGGATCATGCGCCAGCAGCGCTCCCATTCCTTGGGATAGCTTTCAAGGCCATCGCAGATGCCGCCGAGCACGACGATCGGCTCGCGGTTGAAGCTGTGGCGGAGCACCTCGACCATGCGGCGCG
This sequence comes from Allobosea sp. RAF48, assembly GCF_052114025.1. NCBI lineage: Bacteria > Pseudomonadati > Pseudomonadota > Alphaproteobacteria > Hyphomicrobiales > Alloboseaceae > Allobosea > Allobosea sp. RAF48. Next base: position 46,017 of record NZ_JBFRDZ010000018.1, on the reverse strand, counting down.
GCAAACGTCCGGCGCGCTCCGCCTCCCCGCTCTTCTCCTCCGGAACGAGGCAGACGAGCCCGCCACCGACCGCGATGACGCTGATCGGCAAGTTCATCTGGCGCGCAAGCCGGGTCACGGCATGATGGCAGTCGATGCTGATATCGGCCGGGAGGGACGGGCCGTCGGGAAAATCCACCACGATCATCCGGGCAGGCGCGCCGAGCGCGAGCCCGAGCCGACGACCGCGCTGGACGATGTCGTCGGCGTCGCGCCAGCGACGCTCGACGATCTCGAAGAAAAGCTCGGTCAAGGTGCGCGTCTCGAAGCGGAAGCGGATGACGCTGCGCATCATCTGCACGCTCAGGGCGAATTTCACGCTGTCGAGCAGCAGCCGCTGGAGATCGCCGCCACTCTCCCCGGCCTCCGGAAAGACCACCAGCGCGCCGACCGCCTGCCCGTCGACATCGAGCGCCTCGATCCGCGCCGTGATCTGCAGACGCTCGATTCCGTTGTCGAGACGCAGACCCAGAGGCTCGGTGCGGCCCGCTGCAACCGCGTCGCGCGCGGCGGCTGTGATCTGCGCCCCGATCGCGCCGTCGAGCCCCCGCTGCCAGGCGGCATCGTCGAAGCGCAGCGGCGCCGGCGAGCGGCTGGCCGCCAGCGCGTTGCCGGCGAAATCCACCACCAGGATCGCGTCTGGCAAGAGTTCGGCGAGCATCGTCGAGAGCGCCACAGTCGAGCCACCTGACAGGACCGCCTGCAGCAGCATGGTCTGGGTCTGCAGCGCGTTCTGCAATTGCTCGGCCGCCTGGCGCTGCGCGCGCAGGCGGTGCTCGCGCTCGACGGCGATGCCGCCGAGATGGACGATCATGCTCATGAAGGCGAGATCGTCGGCCGAGACGTCCTGGATGTCGCGGGAGACGACGTTCAGCACCATGGCCCGCCCCTGCGCATCGGAGCAACTCATCGGCAGCACCAGCACGGTGCGGTAGTCGCGTTCGAAAGCCTCCCGGCGATAGCCGGGGAATTCCTCGGAGGCGCGTGCGTCCCGTATATAGATGGGCTCATTGCGCTGGAGCGCGATCAAGGCTGGGCTGGTGGCCAATTCCCAGCGATCCTCCAAGCGTCGGCGCAGCAAGGTCGGATCATGGCGGACAACGACATGGGCGTCGCCATGAGGAGCGTCGATCGCCATGATCGAACCCAGCGCCCAGCCGCCGTGCTCGCAGGCCGCGCGGATGAGATCGCGGAGCACCGTGTCGAGATCGCCGCCGGAATTGATCCGGCTTGCGACATCACGCAACGAACGCATCTGCGAGGCCTGATCCGCCATGGGTCTCTCCCTACCGACCGCATGCGATCTTACGCTGCATCGCAGGTCGATCCATGAGTTTCTTCCCGCGTTCCGATGGAAGACGATGCGGGAACGGTCTCGCTAGGCTGCTTCACCCATTCACGATCGCAACAGGTGGACACGCCATGGACTACGGCCTTCGCAAGATCTCGACCTTCGTCGAGGAAACCTTCATCGAAGGCGGCAAGGGCGCCGACAAGCCGGTGCGCTTCGTCGTGGTGGCGGCCGTGCTGCACAATCCCTGGGCGGGCCAGGGCTTCGTCGAGAATTTGCGCCCGGAGATCCTGCGCATCGCGCCTGAACTCGGCAAAGAACTGACGAAGCGGCTTGTCGCCGTGATGCCGGCCGAGCAGGTCGAGGCCTATGGCAAGGCTGCCGCCGTCGGCACGAACGGCGAGATCGAGCATGCCTCGGCGCTGATCCACACGCTGCGCTTCGGCAACATGTTCCGTGATGCGGTGAAGGGCACGGCCTTTCTGAGCTTCACCAACACCCGCAATGCGCCGGGCGCGCTCATCTCCCTGCCGATGATCCACAAGAGTGAGACTGGCAAGCGCTCGCATTTCCTCACCGCCCAGTTTCAGATTCCGGACGCTCCGGCCGCCGACGAGGTGCTGGTCGCCATCGGCGCCGCCGACAACAGCCGCGCCCATCCCCGCCTCGCCGATCGCTTTCAGGACATGGAAGAGATGAAGCGAGAGCTGGTGGACGCCTGACGCCACCGAACCGAACAGCTCCCCCAGTCTTGCAGGGCCCGCCCATCCGGCGGCCCCTTTTTTCGTGGCCAGAGAGCGCCGGGCCGCCATCTCAGGCGAGCGCGACCTTGTCACGGGCGAGCTCGTCCATCACCTCCCGCACCGCCTTCTCAGCGATGACGACGATCTCATCGACCTCGTCGCGAGTCGTGACCAGCGGCGGCGCGAAGCCGAGGATCTCGCCATGCGGCATGGCCCGGGCGATCAACCCGCGATCGCGTGCTGCCTTGGAGATACGGGCGCCGACCTTCAGGCCGGGATCGAAACGCGTCTTGCGCTCGCGGTTGGCGACGAATTCGAGCGCGCCCAGCATGCCGACACCGCGAACCTCGCCGACGATCGGCAGTTGCGCGAAGACCGCCTTCAGTCGCTCCTGGAAATAGCCGCCGACCTCGCGCGCCTTGCCCGCCAGATCCTCCCTCTCGACGATGTCGAGCACGGCGTTCGCTGCGGCGGCGCCGATCGGATGACCGGAATAGGTGTAGCCGTGCGAGAAGGCGCCGACGCGGTCCGCGCCCTCCTCCATCACCTTGTAGACCTTGTCGCCGACGATCGCCGCCGAGAGCGGGAAATAGGCCGAGGTCAGCCCCTTGGCGACGGTGATGAGATCGGGCTCGATGCCATAGAGATGCGAGCCGAAAGGCGTGCCGATGCGGCCGAAACCGGTGACCACCTCGTCGGCGATGAGCAGCACGTCGTATTTGCGCAAGATGGCCTGGATCGCCGTCCAGTAGCCCTCCGGCGGCGGGGTGATGCCGCCCGTGCCGAGCACCGGCTCGCCGATGAAGGCGCCGACCGTCTCCGGCCCCTCGCGCAGGATCAGCTCTTCCAGTTCGGAGGCGAGGCGCTTCGAGAACTCGGCTTCCGTCTCGCCGGGCTGGGCGCCCCAATAGTGATGTGGCGCGCCGGTGTGGAGGATGCCGGAAAGCGGCAGGTCCATATGGTCGTGGTAGAAGCTCATCCCGGTCATCGAGCCGGAAACGACGCTGCAGCCATGGTAGCCGCGCAGCCGCGAGATGATCTTCTTCTTTCGCGGCTGACCACGCAGATTGTTGTAGTACCAGACGAGTTTGGCCTGGGTTTCGTTCGCGTCCGAGCCGGACATCCCGTAGAAGACCTTGCTCATCTTGCCTGGCGCCATCCTGACGAGACGATCCGACAGGATGGCGAGCTCATCCGTCGTGTGGGCGGCGTAGGAGTGGTAATAGGCCAGCCGGTAGGCCTGCCGGGAGATCGCCTCGGCGACTTCCGTACGGCCATAGCCGATATTGACGCAGTAGAGCCCGGCGAAGCCGTCGATATAACTGCGGCCTGTCGCGTCCTGGATGCGGATGCCCTTGCCGGTCTCGACGATGGTGGGATCGCCGAGCTTGCCGGTGGCGAAGTCCTTAAGCTGGGTGAAGGGATGCAGGGTGCTGGCGCGATCCAGCGCGCCGATCGTCGCGATGTCGATCGTCATAGTCTTGCTCCTTGATTACGCTGCCAGATTGCCGAAGCAGACATATTTCGCTTCGAGATACTCGCTGAGGCCGTGGCGCGAGCCCTCGCGGCCGAGTCCGGACTGCTTCCAGCCGCCGAAGGGAACGGGCGCGCCCGTGAATTTCGGCGTGTTGACCGCGACCATGCCGTATTCGAGCGCATCGGTGAGGCGCATCGCCCGGCGCAGATCCTCGGTATAGAGATAGGCAGCGAGGCCCATCTCGGTCGCATTGGCGCGGGCTGCGACCTCCTCCTCCGTGTCGAAGGGCAGAATCGCGGCTACCGGACCGAAGGTCTCCTCGCGGGCGATGGTCATGTCATCGGTCACATCGGCCAGCACGGCGGGCTGGACGAAATTGCCGCCGAACGGGCTGTCCTGGCCGCCTGCGACCAGCCGGGCGCCGGCCGCCACCGCCTGCGCGATGTGCAGGCGGCACTTTTCAGCGACCGAGGGCCGCGTCATCGGGCCGATATCGACGCCCTCCTCCAGCCCGTGCCCGACCTTGAGGCGGGCCGTCGCTTCCGCATAAGCCGCGACGAAGCGCCGATAGACGCCGCGCTGGACATAGATGCGGTTGGCGGCGAGGCAATCCTGTCCCGAAGTCGCGAACTTGGCGGCGATGCCGCCGATGACCGCCTGATCCAGCGGAGCGTCGTCGAAGACGATGAAGGGCGCGTGGCCGCCGAGCTCCAGCGAAGTGCGCTTCACCGTCTGTGCCGCCTGGCCGAGCAGGAGACGGCCCACCTCCGTCGAACCGGTGAAGGAGAAGGCGCGGATTTCCGTATGCGCCAACAGACGATGCGCCATCGGCGCGGCCTCGCCGGTCAGCACCTGGAAGACGCCCTTCGGGAAGCCGACCTCCTCTGCCAGCTTCGCCAGCGCCAGCGCCGAGAGCGGGGTTTCGGGAGCGGGCTTCACCGCCATCGCGCAGCCGGCGGCCAGCGCCGCGCCGGCCTTGCGGGTGATCATCGCGCTCGGGAAGTTCCAGGGCGTCACGGCAGCGGCGACGCCGATCGGCTGCATCTGCACCGAGAGCCGGCTGCCGGGCATATGGCTCGGGATGGTCTCGCCATAGCTGCGCTCGCCTTCGGCGGCGAACCAATCGAGGAAGGCGGCGGCATAGGCGATCTCGCCATGGGACTCGGCGAGCGGCTTGCCCTGCTCGGCGGTCATGATGACGGCGAGATCGTCGACATTGCGCCGCATCGCCACCGCCCAGTCGCGCAGCAGGCGGCCGCGCGCGATAGGCAGGATATCGCGCCAGAGCTTCTGGGCCGCGACCGCGGCGGCAACCACCTCATCCACGGCTTCCAGCGGCAGCGAAGCGACGCTCACGATCGTCTCCTGCGTCGCGGGATCGACGACCGCGATATGCTCGGCCGCGTCGCGCCAGCTTCCATCCACGAAAGCCCGGCTCTCCAGCAAGTCGGCACGCTTCAGCTCTTTCAGCGCTTTCGCGGATAAACCCCGCATCGCATCCTCCGCTTCGATGATTGAACGGCGGGGAGGCTAACGTGGAGAATGCCGCCTATGCCGCCGAAACAGGCGATTTCGCGAGGAATTTCGGCTTAGATCAACGGAGCGGCGCAGGGATTCGGCATGCTTGAACTCGACAGGCTGGATCGCAGACTTCTCGATGCGGTACAGCAGAACAATCGGTTGACGACGGCCGAGCTCGGCGAGCGCGTCGGCCTCTCGGCAACGGCTTGCCAGCGTCGCCTCAAGCACCTGCGCGATGCCGGCGTGATCGAGGCGGACGTCGCAATCGTTTCGCCGCGCGCCGTCGGGAGGCCGCTCTCGATGCTGGTGCTGGTGACGCTGGAGCGCGAGCGGGCCGACATCGTCGACCGCTTCAAGGCCTCGATCCGGGCGACGAAGGAAGTGATGATCGGCTTCTACGTCACCGGTGACGCTGATTTCGTGCTCCATGTCACAGCGAAGGACATGGAGGATTACGAGCGCTTCACCCGCCGGTTCTTCTACGAAAACCCCGACATCAAGGGCTTCAAGACTATGGTGGTGATGGACCGGGTCAAGGCGAGCTTCGCCCTCCCGATCGATCCGTGACCGGAAGGGCAGCGGCGTGGGCGGACATTTGCGACTCGACCGGATCGACCTCAACATCCTCGCGCAATTGCAGCTGGATGGGGCGCAGACCAATCGGGGCGCAACTTTGCGAGCCGTTTGACATGGATGCCCCCGCCAGAGGATCTGCATTGCTGGTGCTGCAGGGGTTTTGCACTGGCGATCCGATGCTTGCCCGACGCGCACCGCGGCCGCCGCCCGCGTCACAAGATCGAGAGCGAATTCGGCCGGACCAAAGGCCGGCGGCGAATTGCGCGGCGTTGCAGGCGCTGCATTCGCGCCGCTTTTACAGCATTTTCTGACGCTCCGGGTGCTGCTTTCCGGCTCCGCCGGCCAAATCTCTGTCGCGAGCCGCGGTGGATCGGCTCGCAGATTGACGATGTCGTCTCGGAAACCCACCGACGGGCGCCGCGTTGTTCCCGCACAGTCGTGAGGGGCATCGCTGCGGCGCCACGGGGTGACGCCTTCGTCTTTCGGCGGATGCGAGCATGGTCGAGAATGGGAAGAATGGACGCAAGCACCGCGGCCGCGGTTGGCTGCTTGTCGCCATGCTGGCTGTTGCGATCCTTGGCTATCAGGGCTGGCGCGAATGGGGAGGCCATGCCTCCACCGGCAGCACCGCGACCGGGCCGGCCGCGCCACCGCGAATTCCGGTCGCCTATTCCAATGTCCGCGAAGCTGACTATCCCGTCTATGTCCATGGCATTGGCACGGTTTCGGCTTTCAAGACCGTGACGGTCAAAAGCCGCGTCGACGGGGCGATCACCAAGGTACTGTTCAGGCAAGGCCAGATCGTTCGCCAGGGTGACCCGCTGGTCGAAATCGACCGGCGCCCCTATCAGGCTTCTTTCGATCAGGTCGTCGCCAAGAAGGCCCAGGATCAAGCCAATCTGAAGAACAACCAGCTCATTCTCGAGCGCTACCAGTCACTCGTCGCAAAAGACTTCCAGTCGCGCGAGAATCTCGACACGCAGCAAGCGCTGGTCGAACAGCTCAAGGCACAAATCCAAGGCGATCAGGCTGCGATCGATAGCGCCAAGGTCAATCTGGACTATGCGACCATCAGCTCCCCGATCACCGGTCGGGTCGGGTTTCGGCTGATCGATCCCGGCAACATCGTCCATGCGGCCGACTCGACCGGCATCGTCACCATCGCCCAGCTGCAGCCGATTGCGGTCGAATTCACCGCCCCGCAGGATCGTCTCCAGGCGATCGCCAAGGCTTTCGACGGCAGCCAAGTCCCGGTCGATGCGATTTCCTCGGACGGCAGGCGGACGCTGGCGCACGGCCAGCTCGTCGCCATCAACAACACCGTCGATCTCGCCAGCGGCACGATCGGTCTGAAGGCACGCTTCGACAACAACGACAATGTGCTTTGGCCGGGACTTTCGGTGAGCACGCGGATGCGGATCGATACGCTCAAGCAGGTCATCCTCATTCCCGCGAATGGGGTGATGCACGGCCCCGATGGCCTGTTCACCTATGTTATCGGCGATGACAGCAAGGTGAGCGCCCGGCCGATCCAAGTCGGTGCCAGCGACGATGACCGTGCGGTGGTCCTGTCCGGGCTCGGCGTCGGGCAGAAGGTCGTGGTCGCCGGCCAGTCCCGCCTGCAGGACGGCACTCTGGTCGATGCCAGGCCGATGCTCCCCGATTCCGAAGCGCCAATGGCCTCGAATGCCTCCGCAGAAATAGCCCCGGCCTCGGCGAAGAGGGCGGACTGAGCTATGGCCAGCAAAATCTCCACTCCCTTCATCCGTTTCCCGGTCGCCACTTCGCTGCTGATGGCCGGTCTCCTCCTCGTCGGTGTCGTCGCCTATCCGCAACTGCCGGTCGCGCCATTGCCGGAGGTGGATTTCCCGACGATCCAGGTCTCGGCCAACCTGCCAGGCGCCGATCCCGCCACCATGGCAGCAACCGTCGCGCAACCGCTTGAATCCCAATTCTCACTGATTCCGGGCGTCGCGGAAATGACCTCGTCGAGCCAGGCCAACTCGACCCAGATCACTCTCCAGTTCGATCTATCGCGCAATATCGACGGCGCCGGCGCGGATGTGCTCGCCGCCATCAATGCGGCCGCCGGCCAACTGCCCAAAAACCTGCCGAGCCCGCCGACCTATCGCAAGGTCAATCCGGCCGACTCGCCGATCCTGCTGCTCAGCGCCACATCCGACAACTTGCCGCTCACTCAGGTCTCCGACGAGGCTCTCACCAAGCTCGCCCAGGCCATCAGCCAGATCGGTGGCGTCGGCCAGGTCAATGTCGGCGGCCAGCAGACGCCTTCGATCCGCGTCCAGGTCGAACCGGCGAAGCTGGCCGCGCGCGGACTATCCCTGGAAGATATACGCACGCCGCTTTCCGTCACCACCGTCAACAGCCCGAAAGGCACCATCAACGGCAGCGCACGTGCCTACACGATCTACGCCAATGACCAGCTCACCGACGCCAGGAGCTGGAACGACGTGATCATCGCCTATCGCGACGGAAACCCCGTGCGCGTGCGCGACATCGGCCAGGCCGTCAGCGCGCCGCTCGACGATACGCAAGCCGGCTGGGCCGACGGCAAGCCCGGCGTGTTCCTGGTGATCTTCAAGCAGCCCGGGGCCAATGTCATCGCCACCGTCGACAAGGTCATGGAGGCTCTGCCGCACCTGACCGCGGGCATCTCGCCCGGCATCAAGATCGGCGTGCTGTCCGACCGGACGCAGACGATCCGCGCGGCGGTCAAGGACGTCCAATTTACCCTGCTGGTGACGATCGCACTGGTCGTTCTGGTGATCTTCGTCTTCCTGCGCAGCCTCTGGGCCACCATCATCCCGTCGTTGACCGTGCCGCTCGCGCTGCTCGGCGCCTGCGCCCTTATGTGGTTCGCCGGCTACAGCCTCGACAATCTCTCGCTGATGGCGCTGACCATCGCTGTCGGCTTCGTCGTCGACGACGCCATCGTCATGCTGGAGAACATCACGCGCCATATCGAGGACGGCGAGGAGCCTATGGCCGCCGCCATCAAGGGCACGAGCGAGATCGGGTTCACCATCCTGTCGATCTCGATCTCCCTGGTGGCCGTGCTGATCCCGCTGCTGCTGATGGGCGGGATCATCGGCCGGCTGTTCCGCGAATTCTCGGTCACGCTGGCAATGGCCATCCTCGCTTCCGCGGTGATCTCGCTGACCCTGACGCCGATGATGGCTTCGCGCTTCATGAAGCCGCTCCGCGAAGTGCATCACGGCCGGATCTATCAGGCCAGCGACAAGCTGTTCCGGGCGCTCGCTGGCGCCTACGAGCGCAGCCTCGATGTGGCGTTGCGCTTCCGCTTCGCCACGCTGATGGTGTTTTTCGCGACGCTCGCGCTGACCGTCTACCTGTTCGTCATCATCCCGAAGGGCTTCTTTCCACAGCAGGATACAGGCCTGATCACCGGTGTGATCGAGACCGCCCAGGACACCTCCATCGGGGCCATGGCCCGGCATATGGAGGATGTCGGCGCGATCGTCCTCAAGGACCCGGCTGTCGATCATATGGCGATGCGCATGGGCGGAACCGGCGGCACCCTCAATGACGGCCTCATGTACATCACGCTGAAGCCGCGGGAGGAACGCACGGCCTCGGCCGACGAGGTGATCCGCCGGCTGCGCGCGCAAACCGGCCGGCTGGAAGGCGCCAGCCTCTACCTTCAGGCGGCGCAGGATGTGCGCGTCGGCGGCCGGCCCTCGCGCACGCAGTTCCAGTTCACGCTTCAGGGCACCGACGTCGCCCAGCTCGACGAATGGGCTCCCAAGCTGCTCGCCAGGATGAAGGCGATGCCGGAGCTGCGCGATGTCGCCTCCGACCAGCAGGCAGCCGGCTCCACTCTGACCCTGACGTTCGATCGCGACCAGGCCGCTCGCTATGGGCTCACGCCGGACGTCATCGACGCCACGCTCTACGACGCCTTCGGGCAGCGGCAGATCGCCAGCGACGCGACGCAGCTTTCGACCTACTATGTAGTTCTTGAGGTGCTGCCCTCGCTGCAGCAGAAGATCGCGACGCTCGATCAGATCTACCTGCGTTCCGCGACGACCGGCGGCAACGTACCGCTCGCGGCCATCGCCACATGGAGCACGGTCCCGGCACAGCCGCTGGCGATCAACCATCAGGGCCAGTTCCCGGCGGTGACCATCTCCTTCAACCTGGCGCCGGGCATCGCGCTTGGGCAGGCGACTGCCGCCATCGGCGGCCTGCAAAATGCGATGGATTTGCCCGCGACGATCACGACGTCGTTCCAGGGCACGGCGCAGGCCTTCCAGGACTCGCTCGCCTCGGTGCCGATGCTGATCGCTGCGGCGCTGGTCGTGGTCTATCTGATCCTCGGCATCCTCTACGAGAGCTACATTCACCCGCTCACCATCCTCTCCACCTTGCCTTCGGCCGGTGTCGGCGCGCTTGCGACCTTGCTGCTCTTTGGCTTCGATTTCAGCCTGATCGCACTGATCGGCCTCATCCTGCTGATCGGCATCGTGAAGAAGAACGGCATCATGATGGTCGACTTCGCGATTGCCGCCGAGCGCGAGCAGGGCTTGTCCTCGCTGGAGGCGATCCGCCGCGCCTGCCTGCTGCGCTTCCGCCCGATCCTCATGACCACCATGGCCGCCCTCCTCGGTGGCGTGCCACTGATGCTCGGCCACGGTACGGGCTCCGAGATCCGCCAGCCTCTCGGCTACGCCATGGTCGGTGGCCTCTTCGTCAGCCAGTTGCTGACCCTGTTCACGACGCCGGTGATCTATCTCTATCTGGACGCGTTCTCGAACTGGCTCGTCCCGACGCGCAGCGCGAAAGCTGCCGGGATCGAAGAAGGACATCGGGCGGTCGCCAATACCGATGCCTGACGGCGGCCGAGCGCAGCCAGCCTGGACGCGTTCGACCAATCGCAACGGCAAATTTGCTTCGCGACGACGAGCGGAGGCTATTTTGCTGTACCTCCCGGCCCCGCATCAGGTCCGGCCGCTGTCATGGCGTGGCTTGCGAGCAGCTTGTCGATCCGGCGCCCGTCCATATCGACGATCTCGAAACGCCAGCCTTCATAGGTGAAGGAATCTCCGACCTCCGGGAGGCGTTCGAGCTGGGTCAGCGCAAACCCGGCTATGGTGTGAAAATCGCCGTCGACGGCGTCCAGGCGAAGGCCGAGTCGTTCGAAGGCTTGATGGGCAGGCATCATCCCGTCGATCAGCAGCGAGCCATCCTCCCGTTCGATGAGATCGGGCTCCTCGGTATCGGAATGGGGGAGATTCCCTGCCAAGGCCTCCAGAAGGTCGGTCTGCGTAACGATGCCTTCAAGGCCGCCGAACTCGTCGATGACGAGCGCAAGGCGAACGGGTGCCCGCTTGAATTCCTCCAATGCCCGGAAGATGCGTATTCCCTCGTGCAGAACGAGCGGAGAGCGGATGACGGCCGTCGGGTCGATGGACGAGCCGTCGAGCACCTGGTCGAGAAGATCCTTTTTGAGGACCATCCCCAACGGCTCATCGATCCCGCCGCGACCAACCAGCAACTGTTCGTGACGGCACTCACGAAGGATCCTCAGGGTCTCCTCGGGATCGTCATCGAGGTCGATCCAGTCGACATCGCGCCGGGGCGTCATGATGTCAGAGATACGGCGGTCGCCGATGCTCAGGACACGGGCGACGACCTCCTGCTGCTCCAATTCGAGGATGCCCGCTTCCTGGCTGGCTCGAATCAGCAGCTTGAGCTCTTCGGGAGAATGCAGCGCACCCTCCCCGCCTCCCGGTCGAAGGCCGCATAACCGCAGCACCAGATTGCCGAGACCGTTCAGGACCATGATCGCGGGCTTGAGCAGGAACAGGAAGAGGCCGAGCGGCCTCACCACCCAGAGGGCCGTGCCTTCGCTGCGCTGGAGCGCAAGGCTTTTCGGCGCCAGCTCTCCCAGAACGATGTGCAGCGCCGTGATGATGATGAAGGAGATCACGATGGCGATCGCATGCGAACTCGTCGTCGCGAGAGCGCCCGGCAGTCCCTGAAGCACGGGCTCGATCAGGTGAGCCAGGGCTGGCTCGCCGACCCAACCAAGTGCGAGCGAGGAGATGGTGATCCCCAGTTGCGTCGCGGCCAGATTGGCATCGAGGCCGTCTACCGCCCTCTTTAGCGCGATCGCATTCACGCGTCCGGCCGCCACGAGCTCCGTGACACGGCTGCGCCGAACCGAAACGAGGGAAAATTCAGCCGCGACGAAAAAGCCGTTCGCGGCGACGAGAAACAGAACAGCCAATATGCCGAGGATATCGAACATACTGCCACCGGGGCTGGACATGAACTCCCTTCTTGCGGACGGAGCCGCACCATTGCTGATTGGATTCTGCACCCTATAGCACGAGCGGACCGCATCCGCCCTGCGGAGGGTCGCCGGCGAGCCAATCGGGATAGCGTTCGGAGAACTGACCGAAAGCAGCGCCGGCCGCATGGCAAGCCAGACAATTCGTCTCCCTGCCGCTATTCTAGGTTTCGGAACAGGATCGGCCGAGGTGACCTATGTTCGAAGCCGTCAAAGAGAAAATTGAAGCGGAAATCGTCTCGCTGGTGAGCCAGAACGAGCATCTCCTGAAAGACTTCGCGGGACAGAAGGCGTCCGATCTCGTCAACGACGATGCCGCCATGCGCGATCTCGCCCTAAGGCTCTACGGCCTGCTGCCGGCCATGCTGAAGTCTATCGTCGGGCAGGATATCTTCATCGCCTTCGTGCTCGATAATCGCCAGCGGCTCATCGAGGCCATCACAGCGGCAACGCAGGAGCCCGGCGGCAAAGGCGCCTGATCTCCTCGATGGAGCGACCTGGACTCGGGCCGATGAGGTCGTGGTGCCGGTTGCCCAAGCCTCTGTGAGCCGGCGTTCCGCCCCGCACCGCGCAGCCAGCATTTCGCATGCCGACCACCTGCCGAATCTCTTGAACAGCAAATTTGCGCCTTGGTCCAACAATGGACCCATTTTCCTTCAGAATTTCATTTGTCAGAACTTGGCCTGGCGGCAGCAGGGGCAGGTCGATCGTGCGGGAAACGACGAAGTTGATGCTCCCAACCGGTAAAGCTGAGCGAGGAGCGCAAAGCCCCCTGCCCCCTGCCAGTGCAAGGAAGTACATTTTCCGTCCGAGGACAGTGGAATTGAGCCTCGGCGAAGCGTTTGCGTTCCCTGTCCCGCATTCTGGCTGACTTTCGGGCTTCCGCCTTGCCGCCCTTCCTCGAAAGATTCCGTCAGGCAGCGCTCATCCTGGGCTGGATTGCTCTCGCAGCGATCGTCTTCGCCACGCTGTCCCCGATCGAGCTGCGCCCGCACATCCCCGGACTTCAGCCCGATAGCGAACGCCTTCTGGCGTATTTCGCGGCAAGCGCATTATTGATTTTTGCTTATCCGCGAAAGCGCTTGGTCGTTTTGAGCGCCATCGTTCTCATCGCGTTCGGGCTCGAATGGCTTCAAACACTCGAGGCAACCCGCCATGGCCGACCGCATGATGCCATCGTCAAGGCGATTGGCGCGGTGACCGGAGCCTGCTTGGCGATGCTGTGTGAGCGCGCATTGCGCTGCTTTGGGTTGCCGCGGTGAACTCCTCGTCGAATGGATACAATCTCGATCGGCCCGATGGGCATCACAGGAGACTTTTATCGCGATGCAACGCAGCAGAGGACATGGCCCGAGATCGGCAACCATCCTGGCGGTGCTCGCGTTTGGCGGAGCAGGCGGCGGCTACGCCTGCGCGGCGCCTGTGACGCAAACGATCGTGTTGATCCGGCACGGCGAAAAGCCGAAGGGCGGATTGGGCCGGCTCGACTGCCGCGGATTGAGCCGCGCGAACGCCCTGCCGCCGGTCCTTGCAAAGCAATTCGGCCGCTTCGACGCGATCTTCGCTCCCGATCCCGAGCGGCAGAAGAAGGACGAGGGAATCAAATATCGATATCTGCGCCCCCTGGAGACTGTCGCGCCTCTCTCCAAGGCGACCGGGGTGCCGGTCGAGACGCAGTTCGGCTACAAGGAGATCGACAAGCTCGAAAAGGCGCTGCAATCCCCTGACTATAGAAGCGCGACTTTGCTGATCGCGTGGGAACACAAGCAGTTGGTCAAGCTGGCTCGCAACCTCCTTGACCACCACGGCGGCGATCCTCGCCAGGTCGAAAAATGGCCGGGCAACGATTTCGACAGCATCTATGTCGTCCGGATCGTCCGGGATGGCTCCGCGACACAGGCGCTTTTCAAGCACGGCATTCAGGGCCTGGACGGCGCGAGCGAAGCCTGCACTGGGGGCTAGACACCGCCTGACGAGCGACATTGGCTGCCAAGAGCATGCGCGTGAAATCGAGCATTTCCATCAGGCAACCCTCGGCTCTTTCGTCCTTCAAAGCCCTCAGTTCTCGTGCTCCCGAACTTCGCCGCTCCAACAGTTTTAGGTGCATGGCGATGGATTGCGGGGGGATAATGTCACGCGTCCTCGAACGAAACGAGACTCTGGCGCCGCCGATCGACGACCAGGCGCGTCACATCCGGTCGAGCATAATGCCCCGCCTGATCGAAGTTCTGGCGTTCCCGGCGCACCAGGCGGTGGTCGAGCTGCGCCACCAGCAGTTCCTCGCGCCCCGTCACGGGCTCCACCACCCAATCGCCGTCGGGGCCGGCAATGCAGGATCCACCGTCGGCCAGCCAGTCGGGGCAGCCCCGCTCCAGCATCGCGGCCGCCGGACTGTCCGAGGGCACATCCGCTCGCCGCATCAGCCCCGACACGGCCAGCACATAGCTGCGCCCCTCCCGGGCGAGGAAGCGAGTCGTATCCTGTGTGTTGCGGCGATTGCCGGGCCAAAGGGCCACATGCAGGTCCTCGCCCTGCGCATAGAGCGCCGCCCGGGACAGCGGCATCCAGTTCTCGTAGCAGTTCAGCCCTCCGACCGTGAAAGGGCCCACGGGGTGAACGCAGAGACCGTGCCCATCGCCGGGCGCCCAGCTCAACCGCTCCTCATAGGTCGGCATCAGCTTGCGATGGACCGAGGCGACCTTGCCGTCGGCGCCGATGTGAACACGCGAGCAATAGACGCTGTGCCCACCTCTGTCGGCCGGACGCTCGATCGCGCCCAGCATGACGGCGATGCCGAGCCGGGCCGCCGCCGCCCGCACCCCGTCGAGATGTCCCGCTTCGAGCTGCACCGCCTGATCGAGATAGTGCGCGTGGATTTCCTTCTGCAGGGAGGATTCGAAGCGCGCGCCGTCCGTATGCTCGATCCAGAAGGGATAGCCCGGCACCAGGGCTTCTCCGAAGACAACGAAGCCGCAGCCCGCCAGGGCCGCCCGCTCGACCCATTGCTCGATCTTTGCCAAAGTCGCATCGCGGTCCAGCCAGATCGGGGCGATCTGCGCCAACCCCACCGTCAACCCGTCTCTGTTCGTCATGATGCCCGTCCGCAGCGTTTCGGTTGCGTCAACTACCGAACCGGATCAACATCAGTCCAATTAATCGTTCTGAAATCCATCTATCATGTTAGCTAATATCACTCTGACGCAGCTCCGCTGCTTTCGCGCCGTTGCCGAGCGGGGCGGCTTCACGGCCGCAGCAAGCCAGCTCTGCCTGTCCCAGTCAGCCGTCAGCCAGGCCGTCGCGGCGCTGGAAAAGAGCCTGGGCGTCCCGCTCCTCGTACGGGGAGGCCGCGATGGCGCAACGCCGACCGCTGCGGGGGGCGAGGCTTTGGCCGAAGTGAGAACCGCACTGGCCGCTCTTGAACGCCTCGCGACCGGCGCGGCAGCCGCCGCTGGTTCTCGAAGCCTGACCGGCATCCTGCGCGTCGGCGTCGTGCAGAGCGCCGCCGTGCAACTGCTGCCGGACTGGATGCGGCGCCTGCGCAGCGAGCACCCGGGCATCACCGTGATACTCCATGAAGGCACGGATCCGGAGGTGACGAGCTGGGTCCTGTCCGACGTGGCCGAGATCGGCGTGACCAGCCGGACCCATGCGAGCCTCTCGTCCCGCGCGGTTGTCCAGGACGACTATGTCGTCGTCGTTCCGGACGGCCACGCCTTCGCCAATCGGCGCGAGGTTGCGCTGAAGGAGCTCGACGGGCAGCGCATGCTGCTGTCGGGTGGTGGCTGCGAGACGCTGATCCAGGAGCTCCTGGCCTTGGCCGGAAGCAACCCCGAGATCGTCTGTCTCGTACGCGACAACGCGACCCTGGCGAGCATGGTGCGCGGAGGTCTGGGGCTGACGATCATGCCCGAGCTCGCCCTGCCGGCGGACCGCCATGGCATACAGGTTCTCGGCCTGCGGCCGAACGTCCGCCGCACGCTGCATCTGCTGACCAAGCCGCGCGACGCGCTCGGTCCCGTCGCGCTCGCTTTCGCCGATATGGTGGAACGGACGGAGCGCGCCAGTTGATTGCGCCCTGCTTCCGGACGGTCTCGCGCATTCGGTAGCTTTTTGACCGGGCCGATCGGACCAGCTCGCGCGTCCCGGCAGCAGCCTCAGGCCGGCAGCGGCGCGAGCCGGGACATCGGATTGCCGGCCGAAGCAAGGCCGGGCAGCGAGATTCGTTCGATATCGCCGAGGCCCGCCGGCTCACGATGGGCGATCGCGATCACGGTCACGCCCGGTAGGGCCGCGCGGACGGCCTCCAGCACCTGCTTCTCGCCGGCCAGATCAAGCGCGCTCGTGGCCTCGTCCAGCACCAGCCAGTCTGGCCGCTGCAGCAAGGCGCGCGCCAGAGCGAAGCGCTGCCGTTCGCCGCCGGAGAACCCGCGCCTGGCATCGGCCCAACCCTGATCGTCAAAGGACCACAGCCCTTCGAGCCCGACGGATCCGAGCGCCTGCCGCAGTGCTTCGTCGCCGATCGCGCCAGGCGGCTGGGGGTAGGACAGAGCTGTGCGCAGGTCGCCGAGCGGGAGATAGGGTTGCTGCGGCAGCACGAGGATTCGCCCTTCCGGCCGTTCGATCCGCCCCTCGCCGTGACGCCACAGCCCGGCCATCGCCTTCGCCAGGGTGCTCTTGCCGTGGCCGGAGGGAGCCGAGAGCCAGTAATTGCGCCCCGCTTCCAGCGTCAGCTCCGGCCACGGCGTCAACCGGCGCCCGGCTGGCGTCTCGAGCGCGATGTCCCGAAGCCTCAGCCTCGCATCCGCCGTGGTGTGCAGGCTCGGGCGCAGCGCCGGCGCGGCTTCCGCCTCCGCCACCCTGATGAAATGCGACAGGCGGCTGGCTGCCGCGGCGAGCTCGGTGAGGTCGCGATAGGAGAATACGAACCAGGAGAGCGTCGTCACGACGTTCTGGAAGGCCGAGCCGATCTGCATCAGCCCGCCGAAAGTGACACGCCCGGCGAGATAGGCCGGCAGCGCCAGGAATAGACGAATGCGCAGCACGGTCTGGAAATAGGGTCGGGTGAACAGGCCCAGGATCAGGTCGCGATTGGCGAGGCTGCGCCAGTTCTGGACGATCGCGGCGAAGCGCTCGCGCATCAGGCGTCGCTCTGCCGGCTCGCCATCGGCCAGCGCCACCGCCTCGACATGCTCGCGCAGCCTGACCAGCGCGAAGCGGAAATCCGCCTCGCGGCGCTGCTGCTCGACGGAAAGCGCCTTGAGCGGCCGGCCAAGGAGATGGGTGATCCCGCTGGCGATCGCGACATAGAGCGGCGCTGCCCAGACCATGTAGCGGGGGATCTCGACGGAAAAGCCCAGAGCGCTGAGCGCAAGCGGGAAGGTCGAAAGCGACCACAGGATCCCGAGATAGGTGACGAGCGCGACGATATTGGTGGCAAGTTCGAGCCCTTCGCTGGTCAGCTTGTCAACGAAGATGCGGCAATCTTCGGCGATGCGCTGGTCGGGATTGTCGAGCCCGTGGTCGGTGCGCTCCCGCAAATGCCAGAAGGCCTTGCCGGTAAGCCAGCGGTCAAGCGCAGCCTCGGTCAGGGTGCGCCGCCAGCGGATCTGCAGCATCTTGCGCAGATAGGTGCTGCTGAGATGCAGCGCGACGCTGATCGCGATGAGCCCGAAGAAGATTCCCACTTGCCGCAAGGCGCCATCGACATCGAGCTTCTGCAAGGCGTTGTAGAAATCCGCCGTCCACGAGATGAGCCGCACGCCGACCTGCACGCCGGCCAACCCCAGCCCGAAAATCAGCCCGAAATAGAGCGCGCCGACCCTGCCGCCGGGGCCGGCGATGCACAGACGCGTCAGCCAGGCGATCTGGGAAAGGACGGCCCTCATGATGCGGCTCGCGGCAGGGCGCGCCGCGATTGCGGCGGCTCCGGCATGTCGAGGCGGAACACGGCGTCGGCGATGCCCCGCAGGGCCGCGGCATCGTGCTCGGCCTCGCTCGTCGGCAGCAGCACCGCGACATCCTCGATGCCGAGATCGCGGAGCTGATGCGGCGTACCATGCCCGTATTCGAGATGGCCCCGGCCGATGATGCCGATGACCAGCGGATCGTCCGTCGCCTCGGCCAGATGATCGGCGATGCGGCAGGCGAAGGCGCGGTCCCAACATTGCTGCGCACGGACGAAACGGTCGAAGCGTTCCGGCGCCATCGCTTCCGGCCGATCGGGCCCGGCGAAGCGGCCGGTGATTGCGGCGAGGTAGTCGCGATAAGCCTCGGTCGCAGGCGCCGCCGGGGTGACGCCGTCGCGCTCCTCGACGGGGATGGCCTCCCAGCCCAGCTGACCGACGCGCGTCACCAGCGGCCGGTGGCAGTTCAGGGCCAGCATCTTCACGCGCTGCTGCCGGCAGAAATGGAAGAGTGGCAGGTAGAGCTCCGGATCGAAACCCCAGACCTGTGTCCATTCGCTGCGCTCGATAAAGGTCGCGGTGTCCATTGCGCCATCGACCCAGGCGTCGAGGATCGGCTGGATGCGCAGCGGAAACATCTCGAAGCCAACGGCGAGCGCCGGCCGCAGCATGTGCAGGACCGCTGTAACATGCAGCTGCCAGCGATGGATCTCGGCGACGTCATGCGTCTCGCCGAGCAGGACGACGCGCTTGCGCGCCATCGCCTGCATCAGTTCGCCGTGCGGCAGCGGGCCGCCCGTTTCCGGGCAGAGCCAGCTCGCGCGCGGATGTGCATGACGCCCGCCCCTGCCCTCCCATTCAGCTGCGAGCGGCATGGCTTTCCGGGACCTTGGCGAAGGCTGCGGCGGGCCCCCTCAGGACGAGACCGAAAGGCTTGCCTTCGCTGTCGAGGGCCTGGAGCGTGACGGTTCCGCCGCTTTCGCTGCGCTGCCAGCTCGCGACGGCACCGGCCCTGAGATGGAGGTGAAAGTCGGGCTGCATGATGTTGACGAAGCCCATCGCCGGCTTCGGCTCGGGCAGCACGGCTTCCCAGTGCTGGAACAGGCCGGGCCGCTCGATGTCGATGGCGATGGTCTCGCCGCTGTCGAGGATGGCCGCGAAGCTCCGGGCGCCGAGATCGTCCGCGGGTATGTCGGCCGCGCCGCCTGCGCCGGGCGCCTCGCGCATGGCCGGCTCCAGAGGCTCGCCTGCGCCGAAGGCTGCCAACGCCTTGTCGAACGGCTCCAGCCCGTCGAGGCCGATCAGGCTGAACAGGGTCTCGCCATTGGCATCCTGACATTCCAGGCGCGGCAGCACACGCTCGCGCATCTTGCTGGTCCGGTCGGCGACGATGCGCACGACCGCCGTCAGGTCGATGCGGCTGTCGTGCAACGCGCCCGAAAGCCTGGCTTCGTTCCCTTCGATCGCGACCGCCTCGACCTCGCCCATACGCTCATGCGTGGCGCCGCCGGAGCGGGTGCTCAGCATGACCCGCCCCATGGCGGGCAAGCTCTTAAGGATTTCGGACGGCGCGCGCGTGAGCCGTTCGCGTGGATTGGTCTCTTGGGTCATCGTGGTCTCCAAATGAGGCGGCGCCCGGGTCTCGCCGGGAGCGCCGCCGATCCGCCGCGCCTTCGGGCGAGGCATCTCAATCGAGGGTCAGAACTCTGCAGACGCAGAGAGCTTGAATATGCGCCCCGGCGCGGTCTGCAGTTCGAGCGGGTTGGCGGCCGCGACGCTCAAGCTTGCGACCTTGTCGTAGTTCAGGACGTCGGCGAAGTAGCGCTTGTCGAAGATGTTCTGGACGCCGGCACGAAGGGTCAGGAAGCTGGTCGGCTTCCAGTTCAGATAGGCGTCAAACACCGAATAGCCGCCGGGCTTGAACGTGGTGGGTGCGTCGGCGCGCGTCGCGCCGGCCGCGAAGGTGCCGATCACCTCGGCTTCCAGTCCGTATTCCGGCATCAGGTACTTCAGGCCCGTCACCGCCTTCAGTGGGCTGACATTATAGGGGACTTCGAGCGCGCCCTGCTGCTTCCGCTGCTGGCCGTATTGATAGCTCAGCGCCAGATGGGTGACCCAGCGCTCCTGGAAGCGCCACTCGGCCGAGGCCTCGATGCCGGAGATTTTTACCCGCGCCAGGTTGCGCGAGGTGATGTCGGTCGTCCCGGGCACCTCGTAGAGCTCCTGGATGAAGTCCTTGTAGTCGGCATGGAAGACGCCGATCGAGAACCAGCCATCGGCGAAGCGTCCGCGCACGCCCGCCTCATAGGATGTGACCATTTCAGGCCGCAGATCCGGATTCGGGATCAGGTTCTGCGTGCCGAAGGGCAGCGAGGTGTAGAGCTGCTGCGCCGTCGGCATCTTGAAGCCCTGGGCGTAGCGGGCATAGAGCGAATAGGTCTCGTCGAGCTTGAAGATCGTGCCGACCTGCGGGATGAGCCGGTGCGAGTCGAGCTCGCGCGGCGCTTTTCCGGGCACGATGACATAGCCGGGGCCGACGCGCGGATCGATGTTGTAGTTCGCGTAGCGGACGCCGGGCGTGATCGTCCAGCGCCCGTTCAGGAGCTCGATCTCGTCCTGGAGATAGATGTCGGCCCGCGTCGTCGTCGCATTGGCGAAGTTGAAGCCGCCAGCGATCGCGGTCGTCGTCACACCGGTGGTCAGGTTTCTAACATCGTCGCGCCGCTCATAGTCGGTGCGCGTGACGTCGCCCTGGAAGCCGTAGGTCAGGCGGTGGAAGCTCAACCCCAGCGCGAAGCTCGACTTCGCCTGGACGTCGAGCTGCGAGAATTGCTCGGTATAGTCGAGCAGGCCGCGCGTGAAGCGCTGCTGACCATTGGCGAGCGTCTGCAGGTTGTTGGTGATGAAGGTGCGGCTCTGGGGTGTGAAAGAGGCTTGCCAGCGCAGCGAGTCGAGGAAGCTTGCGCCGACATTCCACTCATGCTCGAGCGCCAGGCGCTTGCGCGACTTGATCTGATCGCGAATGTTCGGTCCGTTGCGGATGCC
Organism: Allobosea sp. RAF48; assembly: GCF_052114025.1. Classification (NCBI taxonomy): domain Bacteria; kingdom Pseudomonadati; phylum Pseudomonadota; class Alphaproteobacteria; order Hyphomicrobiales; family Alloboseaceae; genus Allobosea; species Allobosea sp. RAF48. Next base: position 25,088 of record NZ_JBFRDZ010000018.1, on the reverse strand, counting down.
CAGGCTCAAGACGTTGTAGTTGTAGAGCTGGTTCACAGTGGATTCGCTGTCGAAGTATTCGCCGGTCAGCTTGAAGGTGTGATCGGGCGTCGGCTTGAATACGATCTTGCCGAAAGCGTTCCAGACCTCGGTATCGAGCGGGTTGAGCAGATTGCAGCCGAGGAAGCGCAGGGTTGGCACCGGGCAGCCCCAGCGGCCGCCATCGGCGCGGGCATTGCCGAGCTTGGCTTCCTGCGCGTTGCGCTGGCTCACGCCGATGATCGCTTCGAGGGCGGGCGAGAAGCTGTAGGCGCCGATGCCGGTCTTGACGAAGGAGCGGTCCAGGCTGTCGTAGCTGGTGTCGAGCTTCACCGCCCAGGGCTTGTCGGCGCGGCCCTTCAGCAGGTCCTGCGGATCGAGCGTGCGATAGGCGACGATGCCGCCCAGCGCATCGGCGCCCCACAGCACCGTGCCCGGGCCGCGCACGATCTCGACGCTCTTGAGGAAAGGCAGGTCGACGAAGTCGCGGTTGCCGTCGGTGATGCGCTCGATCACGCGCGAACCGTCGACCTGCATCTGCACGCGGTTGCCGCCGACGCCGCGGATGGTGAAGCCGCCATAGTTGCCGAAGGGATCGGTCGCCGTGGTCTGGCGGTTGACGATCACGCCGGGCTCGTAGCGCACGAGGTCCTGGGTATCGCGGGTGATCCGCTGTTCCATGTCCTGCCGCGTGATGACGTTGACGGTCCCGGGCACGTCGAGAGCCTGCTTTTCGCTGCGGGTCGCCGTCACGGTGATCTGGTCGAGGGCAATCGGTTCGGCACCGCCCGGAGCAACCGGCGCCGACTGGGCATACGCGCCCGTCAATGCGGTGGAAGACAGGAAATATACAGCAATATATAGCTTAGAATTATTATTCATAATTTCGTCCCGGGTTGAATTCGGGACGAGTTATTTCTGAAAGAAGAGATTCGCAACCAACATTTGAACACAAATTGTCGATTATAAATACAATACATTCAGATCTAAATTGATATCCGAGTAATATAATGGGTAAATTGGAATTATAACAATGATTCAGAACCATCTTGATCTGAATTTAATTCGTTATTCGCACGCAATCGATTGAACCTGACCCATCTCTCCGCCGCAGGCCAATGCGTGCCGCTGATACGCCCCAAAACGGGCCATCTGAGCGCCAGAAGCCGGCCAGAAAGCTCAGCGTTCGCCCGGCTGGACGGGCGGGCGAAGCTTGGCTTGGCATCTCGCGGCCGCCGCCCCTGGAGCACACTCCGAGACCAAGCGTATCCCGCGGTCGCATGAGGCTGCGCGATCGGCGCGGTTTGACGCCGCCACTTTTTCGCCCTAATCCTCGCCGCGACGGTTCCCTCACGGGATCAAAAGGGAACGCGGTGCGGGCGGAGTTTTGCCCCATGCCGCGGCTGCCCCCGCAACTGTAAGCGGCGAGCCTTTCGCCATACGCCACTGGGGCCTCGGACCTGGGAAGGCGGCGCAAAGGCACCGACCCGCGAGCCAGGAGACCTGCCGTCAGCCGTGGTCACACGCGAACACGTTCGGACGGGGTGCGCCGATCGCTGATTTGACTGTTTGCCGCCTCTCGCGCGGCCGATGGGAGATCGCGTTCGCGGTGACGTGCCACTGACGTCAACGCCCGAGGTCTCCATCGTGAACGTCTTCTTCCCGGCCGCAGGACGCGGCCGCCTGCTGCTGTCCGCCTCCCTGCTCGCCCTCGCCTGCTCTGTCCCTGCCCTGGCGCAAAGTGACGCCGGCCCTCTCGCCCTCGACGAGATCGTCGTCAGCGCCACCGGCACGCCGACGCCGGCCCGCGAGATCGCAAGCTCGGTCACTGTCATCACGGCGAAGGACATCGAGCAGCAGCAGCGCCGCACCCTGCCGCAGGCGCTCGCCACCGTGCCCGGCCTCAACATCGTGCAGACGGGCGGGCCGGGCGGCCAGACGTCGGTCTTCATGCGCGGCACCAACTCGAACCACGTCAAGGTGCTGATCGACGGCATCGAGGCCCACGACCCCTCGACGCCCAACCGCTCCTTCGATTTCGGCTCGATGCTGACCGACGATATCGAGCGCATCGAGGTGCTGCGCGGCCCGCAGAGCGGCCTCTACGGCGCCAACGCCCTCGGCGGCGTGATCTCGATCACGACAGAGCGCGGCGAGGGTCCACCAAAGGCGACCGCGCGCATCGAAGCCGGCTCCCACGGCACCTTCAACCAGTCGGCCGGCTTCGGCGGCGGCAACGACCGCTTCAACTACGCCTTCAACGTGGCCCACTTCCGCTCGGACTCGACCCCTGTGACGCCGCCGAACCTCGTCCCGCCGGGCCGGCGCATCAACCCCAACGCCTTCGACAACTACAGCTATTCCGGCCGTGTCGGCGTCGCGCTCAGTGACACGCTGACGCTGAACTGGGTCGGCCGCTATCAGGACGGGCAGTTGCGATTCACCAGCGACACCGGCTTCCCGAGCCGGCCTGCGCCCTATCGCTCGGTGCAGAACTACGCCCAGGCCTTCACCCGCGGCGAGGTTGTGTGGGATCCGTTCGGCGGGCGCTTCGTCAACACCTTCGGCGTCTCCTACACCAACCAGGACCGGGCGACGCGGACGGCCAACGGCACGACCGGCATTCTCGGCCTGCCCAACGAGAATCTGGGCGAGCGCACCAAGCTAGACTGGCGCGGCAATCTCGAGATCGCCAAGGGCCACAATCTGCTCATGGGCTTGCAATACGAGCGCGAGCGGCTCGACACCACCAGCCTCGTCGCCTCCAACGGCAACAAGGCCGGCTTCCTCGAGTACCAGGGCAATCTCGAGGACCGTTTCTTCCTCGTGGCCAACATCCGCCGCGACGACGACGACAGCTACGGCGGCCACACCACTTACCGCATCGCGCCGGCCATCATCATTCCCGGCACGGAGACGAAACTGAAGGCGAGCTACGGCACCGGTTTCAAGGCGCCGACGCTCAACGAGCTCTTCGTCGACTATCGCCCCGGCTTCAACTTCCATGGCAATCCGAACCTACGGCCGGAAGAGAGCCGCGGCTGGGATGCCGGCTTCGAGCAGCCGCTTTTCGACCGGAAGCTGCAATTCGGTGCGACCTGGTTCCAGAACGACATCGACAACCTGATCGTTACCAACGCCACCTTCGATTCCTACGCGAATGTCGGAAAGGCCAGGACGAAGGGCGTCGAGGCCTTCGCCGCGCTGGAGGTGTCGCCGCAGTTCCGCATCCGGGCCGACTACACCTTCACCCTCGCCAAGGACGAGATCGCGCGGCAGGAGCTGCTGCGCCGGCCGCGACACAAGGCAAGCGCGACCGCGACGTGGACGCCGACCGACAAGCTCACCCTCTCGGCGACGCTGCTCTATGTCGGCTCCTGGGTGGACGGCAATCGCGACTTCTCCGTCTCCCGGCTGAACGCGAAGGGCGCGACGCTGGTCAATCTCGCCGCCGAATACAAGGCGACCGACAAGGTCACCGTGTTCGGGCGGATCGACAACCTGTTCGACAAGCGCTGGGAAAATCCGGTCGGCTTCCTGGTTCCCGGCTTCGGCGCCTTCGGCGGCATCAAGGTGGCCATCGGCGGATGAAACCGCGCCGCGCCAATCATGCCTTCGCCATGGCGGCCTTCGTCGCCATGGCTGTCGGCGCCGCGCCGGCCGCCGGGGCGAAGCCGACGCGGATCGTCTCGCTCAACATGTGCACGGATGAACTCGTCCTGCGCCTCGCCGAGCCCGAACGCATCGCTTCCGTCACCTGGCTCTCGCGCGATCCACGCAGCGCCAATATGGCGGAAGCGGCGCGCGCGGTCGGCGTCAATCACGGCCTCGTCGAGCAGGTCCTCGCCAGCCAGCCCGACCTCGTCATCGCCGGCGCCTATACCACCCGCTCGACCGTGGCCCTGCTCAAGCGCGTCGGCATGGAGGTGCGCGAATTCGGCGTGCCGCGGAACATCGCCGAGATGCGCGACCAGATCGGGCAGATGGCGGCGCTGGTCGGGGAGGAGGAGCGTGGCACGGCGCTGATCGCCGACATCGATGCACGGCTCGCCGGGCTGGCCGCGAAACGCCCGCACGAGCGCCGTCGCGCCATCGTGCTCAGGCCGAACGGCTTCACGGTCGGGCGTGGCTCGCTGGTCGACGAGATCCTGACGCTGGCCGGCCTCGACAACATCGCCGCCGAGCTCGGCATCGACAGCTACGGCCAGATCGCGCTGGAGACGGTGGCGCTGAGCGGCGCCGAGATGCTGATCCTCAACGACACTCGGGACGGGCCGCCCTCTCTCGCCCATGAAGTGCTGCACCACCCCGTGATCGGAAAGCTCGGCGCGCGCCTCAGGCTCGTCGCCCTGCCCTCGCGACTCTGGGCCTGCGCCGGGCCGAGCGTGCTCGACGCCATCGAATTGCTGGCCAAGGCGGCCGGAGGGAAGCGATGAAATCCTCCTCCATCAAGCCGCCTTCCCTGCCGATCCTGATCGCGCTGCTCGCTGCGGTGACGGTCGCCGTCTTCGCTCTCTCGATGGCCGTCGGCTATGCGCGGCTCGATCTCGGCGCGGCGATCCGCGATTGGCTGGCGGGGCGCCCGACCCTGCCGGCGCTCGTGCTGACCGAGCTGCGCCTGCCACGCGCCATCCTCGGCGCGCTCGTCGGATTCAGTCTGGGTCTGTCCGGTGCGGCGATGCAGGGGCTGCTGCGCAATCCGCTGGCCGAGCCCGGCGTGGTCGGGATTTCCAGCGCGGCCGCCTTCGGCTCCGTCCTCGCCTTCTACAGCGGGCTTTCGGCCAGCCTGTCGCTCGCGCTGCCGCTCGGTGGCATCGCCGGCGCCATCTTCGCTACGCTGGTGCTATTCGTCCTGCTCGGCCGCGGGGCCGGCACGACGACGCTGATCCTCGCTGGCGTCGCCCTCAATGCCTTCGCGGGGGCTGCAACCTCCCTCGCGCTCAACCTCGCGCCAAACCCCTATGCGGCGCTGGAGATCGTGTTCTGGCTGATGGGCTCGCTCGCCGACCGCAGCCTGAACCATGTCCTGCTTGCTCTACCGCTGATGCTCATCGGCTGGGCGCTGCTGCTCTCGACGGCACCGGCTCTCGATGCGCTGACGCTGGGCGAGGATACTGCCGCGAGCCTGGGATTCGATCTGACCTGGCTGCGTGTTCGCCTGATCGGCGGCACGGCGCTTGCCGTCGGCAGTGCGGTCGCGGTCACCGGCGCAGTCGGCTTCGTCGGCCTCGTCGTGCCGCATCTGCTGCGCCCGCTCGTCGACAACCGCCCCGGCCGGCTGCTGCTCGTCAGCGGCTTCGGCGGCGCCATCCTCGTGCTGCTGGCCGACATTGCGCTTCGGCTCACGCCGATCCGGCCGGAGCTGAAGCTCGGCGTGGTCACGGCGCTGATCGGCGCGCCCTTCCTCTTCAGCCTCGTCAATCGCATGCGGCGGGAGGCGTGATGGCCATCGAAGCTCACGACATCGCGGTCGCGCTCGGCGGCAAGACGATCCTTCAGAACATCGACCTCGCCTTGCAACGAGGCGAACTTCTGGGCCTCGTCGGCCCGAACGGCGCCGGCAAGACGACCCTGCTGCGGGTGATGGCGGGCCTGCTCGCCCCTGCAAGCGGCACGGTCCGCTATGACGGCGAGAAGGCGTGCACGCTGGGCCGGCAGGCGCTCGCACGGCAGGTCTCCTTCCTGGCGCAAGGCGGCGATACCTCCTGGCCACTCTCGGTCGAGGCCGTGGTCGGTCTCGGCCGCCTGCCGCATCGCCGTCCTTTCGGTAGCCTGACCGAAACGGACCGCAGGGCGATCGCCACCGCGCTGACCCATTGCGACGTGGCCGGCTTCGGCGACCGCACGGTGGGCACGCTTTCGGGCGGCGAACGCCGGCGGGTCCTGCTGGCTCGCGCGCTGGCGGTAGAGGCGCCCCATCTCCTCGCCGACGAACCGCTCGCCGGCCTCGACCCGCTGCACCAGCTGGACGTGATCGAGCTCCTGCGCCGGACCGCACGCCGTGGCGCGGGCGTCGTCGTGGTGCTGCACGATCTTACCCTCGCCACCCGTTTCTGCGACCGGCTCGCCTTGCTCGATCAAGGCAGGCTTGTGGCCGAAGGCGCGCCAGAAACGGTCCTCGACGAAGCCAGCCTTGGCAGTGTGTTCGGCGTCGAGGGGCTGCGCGGCAACCATGACGGCGAGCCTTTCCTCCTGCCCTGGCGGGCACAGAACCAAGGACGATCCCACGATGTCTGACAGCGCCACCATCCGCGCCGTTCTGCGCGAGCATCTCGGTGCCCCTTCGAGCCAATGGAACCTCGGCACCTTCGGCGCCATCGCCGAGTTCATGCGCGATGCTGGGGAGGCGGTCGCGATCACGGACGAACCGCACCGGCTTGCCGCGGTGACGGAGCGCGGCGGCATCGGCTTCGGGCGGCTCGACGACACCCGCCTGTTCGCCTCGGAGAGCGCCGTCGGCACGAGCTGGAGCCATCGCCTTGCGCTGTGCCTGCCGGAGGACGCCTGCTCGATGCACAGGCGCACCGTCCTGACCGAGCTTGGCCCGGACACGGACGCGCTACGCGCCGAGGATACCGCCGGTATCCTGTTCGATATGGGGCTCGGCACACTACAGGCCGATATCTGCATCCGCACGGACGATCCGGAACTGCTCACGCTGCTGCGCGCCCAGGCAGGTCGCTCGCTGTTCGGGCCCGGCAACCCCGCCATGCCGGCGATCATCGCAGCCGGGCCGCATCGAGTTTTCGTAGCCCGGATCGGGCGCTGCGAGGTCTACCAGCCGATCCCGGCGGCCGGCGGCAAGAGTCCGGAAGGCCCGCATACCCATGTGCTGCCGCAATTGCTGCGGGCGGGCCGAACCCATGCTGCGACTGAGCCGGTGCCCGACGGCTTCGTACCTTGTGCCCATCTGGTGCCGGCCCATCCGGCCAGGGACGCAATGGGGCGGCCGCGTTCGTTCGACCGCCAGGCCTTCGAACGTTTCGAGAATCTTCTGAATCGGTACGGCGATCCCGAAACGGTGGCAACGCAGCGGGCGGTGCGAGAGCTTTTGGCAAATAATGCGCCGCCGGCGGCTTTCTCAGCGCCGCCGAGCCGGTTTGGCCGCAATGCCGTGAAGGTCACGTTGCGCCAACAGAAGGAATTCCACGAGTCTGCCGGCCGATTGCAAGACTGGCTCCGTCGCTACGATAGGCGCGACGGCCGGGATCCCGGCGACGGCGACACGGATGATTACGGCCATCGTTGAGTCGGAACGGCATATCGCAACATCAGCCCGATCCCACGCTCTTTCCCCCAAGGGATGTCCGTGCACTTCATCGCCAGCTGCCATGGAGCACCGCTGCGCATCCAGACCGCCTTCGCGACGGCCGAGATCGCTTGCTCCTGGATGAGCGAAGCGACAGATCTCTGGAAGGAGAAGAACCTGCTCGGGACCCGCATCGTCAAATGCCAGAATGGTGGCGCATTAAGCGGGGGCAGCGGCCAGGGCACATCGGTTACGCCAACGATGGGCCAATTTCGACTGCGCTAACATCGCCCGGCTATCGCAGGAGACCCTCGTCTTTTCCCAGCAGACTCAGGACACACCAGACGCCCATCGCCACATGAAACGCGACCGCTGGCCACAGCAGCATGCCGTACAGTCCGTGGCCAAAGCGGGCGAACAGGAGAACGCTGGCGACCGCAATGTTATAGAACAGCATTGCAATGACCACTCCGCGCGAGGCGAGGCTCTGCGCATCGGCGCGCGCCAGCCAGGAGACGATACTGAGCGCAAGTATCGCGACGCCGCCAACGCGCACCAGGCTCACGGCGACGGGCGCGTCGAGCGGCGCCCCAAGCAACAGCCACGCCGTGACCGATGGAACGCCCAACAGCGCAAGGGCGGCACCGGCCTCGACGATTGCGGTCGCTGTTTGCAGGCTTCTCATGGTCATCTGGAGTTTCACCCGGCACGAGAAGGAAGGCGGCGGCGCGCAGGCGCGAGAGTTACGGTTGATATTTCGGGCCGCGGTGGCGCTCTATCCTTGACCTGTGCAGCGCAGACCATCCGCGAAATTGCTTGCGAATTCGCGCAAAACGCAGTCGTGGCCGTTCCAGTTCAACGATCAGATGAACCCAGGATCGTGCCGCAGTCGTATATCTTGTTCAGAATGGCTACCGTTACCTTCTTGATGGATCGAATACCTGCGAGCAGCCCCCCATCGAGCGGGATCGTTTTCCGCATGGTTTGAAGGTGGCCGAGGCAACCCAGGTGACGCCGGAGTGAACCGGCGCCACCTTCCAATTGCTTGAGCCAATCATTCCTAGTCTTTCGCCCGAGCGACCGCTTCCCGCAATTTCCTCTGGTCCGCCTTGGCCAGTTGCATCGGCCCAAGGTTGACGGTCAGTCTGTCGATCTTGCCATCGAAGGCAAACGGCACCTGGTAGTCTTTATCATTGACCCCCGTGCGCGTATCGACGCCGATGTCGAAGGTCTCGTCGGACACCTGCAGGAACGCGATCGAGTTGGGCTGCTTTCCGGTGGCGACGACTTTGCCGTCCACCTTCAGCTCACCGCTGCCGCCCTTGGCAATACCCGGGCCGTCATAGGTGTATTCGAACACGATCGTATGCTTGCCCGGGGTGAGAGCATCCGCGCCTTCCCAGCGATATTGGGCGAGGATCAGCATGTTGTAGTTGAACACCGGCTTGCCGTTGAGCAGGTAGAGCCCCCATCCACCCCAACGGCCTCCAGTGGTGGCGAGCATGCCGTTGCCGCCGCTCTGGGGAACGTCAACCTCGGCGGTGATCTTGTAGGATCGGCCGATGACGTTTGGCGAGTTGGCCATGGGGATGCCGGAATTCACGCCGGTATAGGTGAACACCGTCTGGCCCGCGGTGGCGCTCGGCCGCGGCTCGACTGCTCGCGCGAAGGACCTGTTGTCCAGCGGCAGCACATTGTACTTGGCAGCCTCCTGGACAAACAGCTTCTGCATCTCCTTCAGCTTGCCAGGCATCTTTGCGGCGAGATCGTTGGCCTGAGTGTAGTCCTCCTTCAGGTTGTACAGCTCCCATTTATAGTCGCTGATCGGCGGCAGGGGCGCGTTCAGGATCCAGGGGCCATGCGGCGGTGTCGTGTTGGCGTACCAGCCGTCATTGTAGATGCCGCGATTGGCGATCATTTCGAAATACTGGGTCTTTCGCTTCGAGGGCGCATTCGCATTGGCCTTGTCGAAGGTGTAGGCCATGCTCACGCCCTCGATCGGCTTTTGCTTGATCCCATTGACCGTCTGCGGCGCCTTGATGCGGGTCGCCTCCAGAATCGTCGGCACGATATCGATGATGTGGTGGAACTGGTTGCGGATGCCGCCGGGGTCATTGATATGGCCGGGCCAGCTGATCGCCAGGCCCTGGCGTGTGCCGCCGAAATGCGATGCGATCTGCTTGGTGTATTTGAACGGCGTGTCGAACGCCCATGACCACGCGACAGCCATATGCGGGTAACTGGCCGCCGACCCCCAAGTGTCGTAGAATTTCATCTGTTCGGCGATCGGGAAGTCGAGGATACCGTTATAGGCGGTCCACTGGTTCGGCGTGCCGGACAGGGTTCCTTCGGGGCTCGTGCCATTATCGCCGACGATGTAGATGATCAGCGTGTTGTCGAGCTTGCCCATGTCCTCGACCTGCTGGATCACCCGGCCGATTTCGTTGTCGGTGTAGGCAGCGTAGCCGGCAAAGACTTCGGCCTGGCGGGCGAACAGCTTCTTCTGGTCGGGCGACAGGCTGTCCCATTTCGGCAGGCTGTCGGGCCAATCGGTGAGCTTTGCATTGGCGGGGATCACGCCCAGGCGCTTCTGGTTGGCGAAGATCTGGTCGCGCATGGCATTCCAGCCCATGTCGAACTTGCCCTTGAACTTGTCGATCCACTCCTGCGTCGGGTTGTGCGGAGAGTGGGTTCCGCCGGGGGCGTAGTAGATGAAGAACGGCGTGTCGTGCGCGGCAGCGTCAAGCTGCTTCAGCCGCGTAATGGCTTCATCAGCCATATCGGTGATGAGGTTGTAGCCGGGCTTGCCGACCCACGGGAAAATCTGGGTGTGGTCACGGAACAGATAGGGCGTCCATTGGTCGGTCTCGCCGCCCTGGAAGCCGTAGAAGTAATCGAAGCCCATTCCCGACGGCCATTGGTCGTAGGGCCCGGCAACGCTGTACTGGAAATCCGGCGTGTTGTGGTTCTTGCCGAACCATGAGGTCGGATAGCCGTTGCCCTTGAGAATGGCGCCGATCGTCGCGTTGTCCGTACCGATGATCGAGTCATAGCCGGGGAAGCCGGTCGACAACTCGGTGATCACACCGTTGCCCGTGGAATGGTGGTTGCGGCCGGTAAGCAGGGCCGCGCGGGTCGGCGAGCACAAGGCGGTCGAGTTGAACTGGGTGTAGCGCAAACCCGCCTTTGCGACGCGGTCAAGCGCCGGCGTCGGGACGACGCCGCCGAAGGTACCGCTGACGCCATAGCCCTGGTCGTCGGTCATGATCAGCAGCACGTTGGGGGCGCCCCTGGGCGGAGCCACGCGCGGCGGCCACCAGACCTTCGACCCTTCAAGAGTTTCCTTGATCACGCCGCCAAATTTGGGGGGCGGCGCCGGGAGCTGCTTGCCATCGAGGGTGATCGTTGCGCTCGGCTGCCCCAGGGTTCCGTTGATCTGCTGGGCCGTTGCCGGCAAGTAACTTGAGCCGATTAAAAGGCTAACCGCACCCGCCAGCCCAGTGCTTATACGCAAATTGTGACGCGACCTCATGATAAATCACCTCGCTATTTTCCGTTTTAGACACAGATATCAAAGTATAATTATATAATTATTATCGCTATCCGCATTCCATTCGCAGATTGACGAGTGCAGACTCAAATGATTTTCTTATTCCTTGAATTCTATGGGGACTTCGTCCTTTCCGAGACCAAGGGCCACCCCTTCGCTCTGGCCAACGAGATGCATGATGACGCCAGCCTTATTCTCCAGCCAAAGTTCGCTGCGGGCGCCCACCTGGAGGCCCGCGGGGCCGGTTCCTTCCGCCCAAATGCCCGAGAATTGCGAGAGGTCGTCGAGTATAGACCTCGCCCATCACTTGCCGCTTGCAAAGGGCGAGGCCAACCTCAGATTCGCAGGCTGACCGCCTCCGCCTCGCATTCTGATCATTGCTCATGTCGATCTCCGCCATTCTAACTCGCTCGGCGCTGCGCCGGCGATTAGTCGGGCTGGCCGAGGAACTCCGTGGCCGGGATCATTGGAAGGATTCCGGCGCCTGCTTGGCCGGGCTTGCACAGATCTTCGTGAATTGGCACGAAGTTTGAAAATAAACACCGCCTGAAGTGGCAGTTGACGTAAGATTCGGCCGTCTACTTTTCCATAGCAGCTTTTTGTTGTTAATTTTTGGGTATTCTCTCCGTCGTCTTAATCTTTATGCATCTTGATTTTTTCCTCCTTCAGCAGACTGTCCATCGCTTCGATCACTGTTTTCCCGCGGTTTTCCTTGCAATACACGATAAGGGCGTGCTCGCCAGGTTTGACGCGGGTCAAATGGTAGAAGTGCTTCTTGGCGAGGCCGTTGTACCAGCCGGAATACCAGTTGGTGAGCGCGTCAGCGTCCTCCTGATACGTGTTTGCGAGTTGGGCGCATGTGATTTTCTGAACGTCAATGAAACCGTTCGCGTCGGCCAGAGTGTCGAGGCCAACTTGGGCTTGCGCCGAGGAGACAAGGGCCAGCAGAGAAACAGCGATAGTGCGAGCGGTTATCTTCATCGTCGTGCTCCGAAAATCGTTGTGTTCCGAAATTCGCGGCGGGGGATAGATGCACCGCGGAGGGCGACAGACGTTAGCAGCGCCCGCAAAGGATGAGCACGTAGCTTACTGTAGGGTTACGTCGAGGAAGCGCCTGATTTCATCGTCCTGATGCGGGAAACGCAGATGTCCCCCCGCATTTTTCCAGTCCCTTCCTACGTCCTCGCATCCGAGCCAGATTCCCCCACGTCGAACCCAGCGCCTGGGAGGACGTGTGCTCTTCAGAACGAACGCGAGGACGTCACTGCGGATGACGGCGATGGTCTGACCATTGCTGGGCGGCGCCCCTCTCGTAATGCGTCTGCCCAAGGTCACCGCCAGACGCGAATACCCCGTGTTCGATTATTCGGGATACGTCTCGCTACGGTCCGGCGTCGCCTTGTGGAAAAGGATGAACACCAGAGGGTTGCCGGGTTCGGACATCGCGTCGCTGCGCTGTCCCGTCACCTCACCGGCCACGCCGCTTGTATATTCCGCGACGACTTCTCCGAAGCTGTTGCGCTGGATGGCAACCTTCTGGCCGGCTTCGACCTTTTCATTGAGCTCGACGAGATGCTCGACGATCCCGCCCTGGCTCGCCAGGATCGGGAACGCGCTGTTGCCAACGAAGACATTCACGTCCTTGCCTGTGCGCCCCATCGGCCCGGCCAGGATGCCGTGATGCTTGAGGACGTTCAGGGTGCCTTCCACGAACAGCGAGATCATCTCGAGGTTTAGCACGCGCGCAGCGCCAATCTCCGGCGTAAAGGCGGGGATGCCCGCGTCCATGAACGCGTTATGCAGGACGCCTGGATAGACATGATTGTCGAAGATCTGACCCACCGGGTAAAGTTCCAGCATTGCTTTGACCTCCGGCACATCCATGCCGCCGATATTGAAGGCGGTGACCTCGAACCCCGTTGTCCCGGTATGGAAGTCGATCGCGGCGTCGGCGTTCGGGCGCAGCAGCCGGTTGAACAGCAGACCAGCGTGTCGGCTGGCTGCGGTCGGGCCATTCTCGTTCCCCGGCCATTCCCGGTTCATGTCGATCAGATCGTTGCCCCTGCCGAAATTGGGCCATCTGCGCTGCATGCTTTCGACGGCCGGGCGGGCGACATCCGTGACCGCCATCACCGTGCCCGACATCTGCGCCGGATCGAGCTGATTCATCACCGTTTGAACGGTATGGATGGAACTCATCTCGTCGCCATGCACGCCGCTGGTGAGGACGACGCGCTTGCCCGGCCTTGCCCCCTTGGCGACCGTCACGGACGCGTAGCAGTGTAGCCCGGTGGGCATTTGCACGCCCCGAAAATACAGATGGTGCTTCCTGCCGGGCTCCAAGTCACTGACGTCCAGCGTGCTGACGACCTTCTTTCCTTCGATCGTATCGCCCGTATAGACCGTGGCGGACGCCGCCCCCGAGGCAGGCCGACCAACGGGCGTAGCAGCGTTTTGGGCCATCGCAGAGCCCGTGCTCGCTAAGAGAGCGGCCGATGTGCCGATCGTTGCAATCATAAAGTCGCGGCGATCGGGGCGTTCTTCTGGCTTGCCTGGCATGATCTGTGTCCTAACCGTGTGAACCGCGGTGCAAGGTCAAATTGACCGTCTCTTCCCTCGCCTAATCACCGTCGAATCCGCTCTTCCTGGGAACGCGAGGATGGTCACGACGGGCCGGCCCCCCCTCGACGACCAGCGCGTCGTGAAAGCTCGGTGGCTTCGCGACGGCTACGAGGAGTTCTGAAAGCTTCTGCCACTCGAACACAAGATGGCCGTCTTGGGACGTTTCTGGAGAAAAGGGGGGAAATTCGGCGAGCAGATCGCGAATGCGCTCGGCAGGAGCGTCGTCCGCATGCGCCGCGACGCTGATCCGCCGAATAAGATGCTCATCCATATGTCAGATCCGCCTGCTGGATCGGATGTTAGTCCGCAGCCGTGCCGGATGCGAGGCGAACCTCGCTGCGCCGCGGTGCGCCAGAAGCTGACGTCGGCATACTGCCCTATAGTGGACGATCGCGGCCCTGGCCCTGAGTGGGGGCTGTCGCCGCACCGGAAGCGGTGATTCAGTCTCGGAACGCCGCCCCTTTGGCGAGACATTCGCACAGCTCTGCATAGACCGACGCAATCCGCTCTCGGGAAGGGAAAGCGCCGAGCGCGCGCTCAATTCTGCTCGCAAGCGTGCCGGCCCGAGAGATGCGCTCCAAATGCGGGATGCAGCTTCCGTCAGTAGAGCGCCCGAGCAGATGGCGCCAGAGTTCGCCGGCAGTGCACGCGTTTCCCGGTCGGCCGAGGGCGGAGAGATAGTCCGCATCGTCGATCAGCGCGTCCTCGGCCCGCTCGATGCAGCGGCCGAGGATGCTGACGAGGCGGCTGGTACCCAAGGGAGCGGCGAGAGGGGCCTCGTCCAGGTACAGCAGCCGAACAGCAGCGATTATCGCTTTGGCAACGGCGAGGTCCGCTTCAATGCATTCCTGCGTGTCGGTAACGCGGATCTCGATGGAATGGCGGTCAAATCGTGGTATGGCGCCACGGGAGTTCAGCCAAGGAAAGCGCAGCGTACCCTCGGGATCGGCCTGTGCAAGACTGGCGAACATCGGCGCCAGGATCTCCGCCTCATAGGCGCCTGCGCTGCCAATGCTGTCCGGGATGATGTTGCCGGCGACGAGCGGGTAACGCGCAGCATTCGTCCGATAAGCCTGCATCCGGAAATTGCGGAAGCCGGTCAGCCGAGCGTCCGCTACGGGTGAGCTCGCCGCGATGGCGGGGATGATCGGAAGTACGCGCCTGATGGCCTCGTGGAGCCGCGCGAACTCACCGTCGTCCGCGAAAGGCAGGTTGATATGGATGCTCTGGAGATTGGCCCAGCCATGCGTCCTCGTCTCGAAGATGCGTTGGTAAGCACCGTAGATGCCGTGCGGATCCACCGGCCAGGGTCGAGCGTCTCGCGGATCGAGCCACGGATGCATCGCGGTCGGCATCAGCCTCGCCCCGTGCTGCGCCAGGCGCCGGTTCATGGCGTCGATCTCGGCCTGCATCGGCTGTCGCAGCGCGTCCAGCCGTTCTATCGGAGTGGGGTTCTTCAGCTCGAGTACGTGGAGCATGAATTCGTTCGACCAGCCGAGCGCACCGGCTGGTGTGTCGAGATCGTCGAGGACGACGTCGGCGATCGGCATGCAGCGCATGTCTTCGCGGCCGACGATCGCGTACTCGATCTCGATGCCGAGGCGCTCGAACGCGCCATAGCGGGTCACTGCCGAACCATCCGCAACGCGCGGCGCACAATGGTGGCGATCACTGCCTCGTAGAGCTCCATGCCGGCGACGCCATCCTCCTGCCCGGCATCGACATTCGGATTGTCATTGACCTCGATGACGACGCTGCGGTCCGTCAAGTCCTTGACGTCGATGCCGTAAAACCCGTCTCCGATGGCACCGGCCGCCATTGCCGCTACCGCAAGCACGCGTTCAGGAACATTGACGAGGGACACGGCCTCGGTCCTGCCTTCCTGATAGCTGCGCGTTCCAGCGTTGCGCACGACCTGCCAATGGCCCGGCACCATGTGATAGCGGCAGGCGAAGATCGGCTGTCGGTCGACAAACCCTATGCGCCAGTCGAAGTCAGTCCGGAGGTATTCCTGTGCCACCACGGCGGTTTGGCTCCGGAACAGCGTCGAAGCGTGCTCGTACAGTTGGGCTGCACTGTCGACGCGGTACACGCCTCTGGAGAACGAGCTCCCCGGCTCCTTGAGCACGCAGGGCAGTCCGAGCATTGCTACGGCCCGGTCAATGGTTTGGCTGGTGAGGATCAGCGTTTTTGGCGTCGGCACACCGTGCATGGAGAACAGCCTCGCCTGAACAATCTTGGACGCACAGCTCAGGATGGAGGCGTGATCGTCGACGGTTGCGAGGCCGAGCTCAGCCGCCTTTCTCGCGAAAGCATAGGTGTAGTCATCGGTTCGAGTGTGGTCGCGAATGAACAGCCCGTCGAACTCGCCGAGACGCTCGATGTCGCCGGCCGTGACGATCTCGGTCTCTACCCCAACCGTATCCGCGGCCCGGACGAACAGTGCGATCGCCGCAGCATTCGAGGGAGCGAGGGCGCGCCCTTCAGTTCTGAGGATGGCGACCCGAAGCCGCGGACGAACCGCAGCTTTGAGGGGAGTTGCCATAACGCGAGCCGGGTCAGCCATCTCGCGCAGCATGCCGCCGATACATAACCAGTCACTTAAACTTGATGCCCGCTGCCGGCTCGCGGTCGCGCTGTGGAGCGCGGTAATGCTCACGATCTCACCGTGCGATCGATCACGTTTCGGCGCGTGTTCCAGACCACGCTGCTTAATCCGAAAGGAGCGATCTCGCCTTCGCTCTGCTCCCGGCGGCAGATTACGGGATGCTGGCTTGCTTCGCCGGCGTGGTCGCCGCCCGCGTCATCATGGTGCTTAACCGATCACAAGCCGCAAACGTCCGAAATCAGCCCGCGCCAGGCTATGTCGAACCGGAAGGCCGCGATCAGTGGGGCCAAGAATTGAAGCCCCCGTTAGACGAGAGCCCGCCGACCGCGCCAAAGAAGCCAGACGAAAACCGGCCCGCCGATGAGCGCCGTCAGCACGCCCAGCGGGATTTCGATCCGAGCTGCGCTGCGCGCGAGCGTGTCGACCGCGACCATGAAGCTCCCACCCAGCAGGATCGCCACCGGCAGAAGACGGTCAAACCGCGAACCGGCGATGAGCCGCGCCATGTGCGGTACCATCAAGCCGACCCAACCGATTACACCCGAGATCGCGACCGCGGCGGCGGTGATCAGCGTCGCGGAGACGATGACGAGGCGGCGCAGCCAGACCGTGTCGATGCCGAGGGCGCGCGCCTCCTCCTCTCCGAGCCCCAACACGCCGATGCGCCAGCGCAGCAGGACGAGCGGGACGAGACCGATGAGGACGATCGGCACGGCCGCGAGTGCATCGCCGCGCTGGATGCCGGAAAGCGATCCGAGCAGCCAGAAGGTGATGGCGGGAAGCTGCTCGTAGGGGTCAGCCAGGACCTTGACCAGGGCGATCGCCGCGCCCGCCAGCGCTCCGACGACGATACCAGCGAGCACCAGTACGAGAATATCAGCCTCTCCCCGCAAGGCGCGCGCGAGCATCGCGACGCAGAACACGGTCGCAAGACCTCCACCGAAACCGAGTAACTGAACGGCGAAAACGGGCAATCCGAGCAATATGCCGAAAACCGCGCCGAGCCCTGCCCCACTCGACACGCCGAGGATGTCCGGCGAGACAAGCGGATTGCGAAACAGGCTCTGATAGGCGCTTCCGGCAGCCGCGAGCGCCGCGCCGACCAGCAACGCCGCCAGCACACGCGGCAACCGAATATCGAAGACGACGTGTGCGGAGGCGGGATTCGCCGCGCCGCCGGCGAGCATCCTCAGGACCGTCAACGGCGACACGGGATAAGGTCCGATGCCACAGGCTACGACGACGGTGACGATGAGCAGCAGCCCGAGCAGCGGCAGGATGGAGCGGCGCATCGAACTCGTCAGGGTGAACTGCCAAGCAGCCGGTTGAGTGCGGAACCGTCGAGCTCGATCTGGTAAAACAGCCGGTAGAAGCCAGCCACTTCCGCGCGCAAATCACCCTCGACCTTGCCCGGGTAGAGCAGGTGCAGCAGCCAACTCAGCCCGATCAGCCGGTTTACGGAAGGCGGAGAATCGATGAAGCCGAACGGCAACGCAGGCGCGACGTAGACCCGGCCCGCCCTTGCGGCCTCGAGCTCTGGCCAGGGCGGGCGTGTCGCGAGGCTGTCGCGCAGCGAAGCATCGAGCGTGATGATGGCATCGGGAGCGATCGCCAGCAGCCGTTCGGCCCCGACCCGCACCAGCCCGCCGCTTTCGCGCAGGCCGTCGACGGGATTGATAGCGCCGACGCGCTCGATCATTTCCGTGTTGATCGATCCGCGCGTCCCGCTTTCGAGACCGTCCGGACCACGTGCCAAATAGACCTTCGGGCGCTCGGCCTGCGGGATCTTCGCCAATGTCGCATCGACGGCGGCAAAGATGCGCTCGGCGTCCTTCGCCAACGCTTCCCCCCGTGCCTCGACGCCGAGCACGCCGCCCAGCAGCCGCAAGGCCGTCGGTGTGTTGGCGAAGCTGCCGTCGATCAAAAGGTACGGAATGCCAGTTTGGGTTTGCACGCGGTCGGCAAGTGAGCGGTAGGTATCGTTGATCGTGCCGAAATCGATGATGAGGTCGGGCTTCTCGGCAAGCAGGCGCTCGAGGCTCAGCGTGTTGCCGCGACCGGTCAACCTGCCGAGTTCAGGGAGATCGCGGGTTCCGGGCACCAGGAAGGGTTTCTCTTCGGCCCGCGGCGCCCTCACCCATCCGACCATCGTTTCCGGAGCGACGACGTAGAGAAGCGTGGAGGCGGGAGGCCCCGCGGCGAAAACCCGGCGAACATTGTCCGGGACCTCGACGACGCGCCCAGCCGAATCCGTGACAGGCCGGGCAATGGCGCCAGCTACGCAGGCTAGCCCGAGCAACAGAGCCGCAGGGACCGAGATCCACGATCGCCACATGTCTATCACCTCTTGCAATCTTCGGTGTTGTTGGTGCTGCCAGCGGCCACGATGCGGGCAACCCGAACTCTCCCGCTAGATGTCATGGCTCGCACTCGTCCCGTCCGAAGCCAGAAAGCCGTTGGCAAGGAGCACGGCCCCAGCCTGCTCCCCGATGAGAAAGGCGGCAAGGGCACGCCCCGCGTCCCCACCGGCGCGCGCGACCGCCAGGCCATAGGTCGCGGTGACCGCGCAGTTCCCGGGCAATGCCACGACCGCACACGGACCTGAGTGATCTAGACCGAGCGTGCCCGAGCGGTAACCCAGGACGATATCCGCCTGTCCGGTCTCGATCAGCCATGATCCGGGTGAACGCCCCGCTGGCACGTCCGAAACGAAGCCTCCACCAAGCAGAAGGTGCGCCTTGGCAGCGAGCATGCGACCCATGCCTGGTCGAATCCGATCGACATGTTCGAACACCGCCTGGGCATAGTCTCCCGAAGGGTCGGCAACGGGTGTCGAGGTTGCCAGCACCAGTCCCGGATCGAGCATCGCGTTGATCAGCCCGGCGGTGTCGATAGCTAGGTCGCGCCGAACGACTGCGCAAATTTCGTTTCGGGCAAAGCAGATGGGTTCATCGAACACTCCCACTTCGAACAAGCGGCGGGGATGCTCCATGTTGGCCGAAGCGAAGACATTGGCCCCCTCGCCGGCTTCGATCCGTTGACGCAACAAACCTGCCGGGCCGAACAACGCATCGACGCGCGTCGCATGAGCCTGCTCGAAGAGCGGCAGCAGCCCGCCGAAAGCACGGCGCAAGCTTCCGGCTGCATAGAGCGTCACGGACCGCATTCTCGCAGCCTCATTCGACATGACCGTCTCCCGGAGCGCGCTTGCTCCCCCGCGCGACCTGGCTTCTGAAGATCGGAGCGAAGGCCGTCAGCTCCCTGCCCTCGGCGGCGAAGCGCAGCAGGCGCACCGGCACCCTGTAGAGCTCAGCGAGATTAGCCTCCGTCATGGTCTCGACCGCCGGGCCTATCAGGTGCCGCTCGTCGTCGTGCATCAGCAGTACCCTGTCGGCGATCGCGAAGGCGTGGTCAGGATGATGCGTCGTGAACAAAACCGCGAGCTGCCGGTCGTCGGCGATCTTTCGGATCAGGGCGATCACCTCGTCCTGATGGTGCAGGTCAAGCGCCGCCGCTGGTTCGTCGAGCAGCAGGATCGGCGTCTCGCCTGCGAGCGCCTGGGCGATCAGGACGAGTTGCCGCTCGCCGCCGGACAGCGAATTGAAGGAACGCTCCGCCAGTCTCGCAATGCCGAGTTCGGCCAGACAGGCGGAGACGATATCGCGATCGCGGCGCCCAGGCGTGCGCAGCAGCGGGATGTGCCGCGTGCGGCCCATCAGCACGATATCGAAGGCGCTGTAGGAAAAAGCGGGCATGAAGGCTTGCGGCACGAAGCCGACATCGCCCAGCGCCTTGATGTTACCGACGCTCGGACGGATCAGGCCTGCCACGGCCCGCAGCAGCGTCGACTTCCCGCGTCCGTTGGGTCCGAGCACGGCAACGATCTCACCGGCCGAAACGATGAGATCCAGCTCCCGGAACTGCCAGCGTTGGCCGTCATAGGAATGGCCAGCCCGGGTCGCCTGAATGCGGGGCTCAGCCATTTCCACGCTCCGAGCTGGTGGCGCGCAGGAAGACGAGTGCGAAAACCGGTGCGCCGATAAGGGCGGTCAGAATTCCCAGTGGGATTTCGCTCTGGCTCAGCGTGCGCGCGACATCGTCCACCAGCACCATGAACAGGCCCCCGGCCAGCATTGCTCCGGGCAAAAGAACGCGATGGTCCGGACCGACCAGCATCCGCGCCAGATGCGGCACGACGAGGCCGATCCAGCCGATCACGCCACTCACGGCAACCTGGGCCGAGACGATCAGCCCGATCAGCATCAGCACAAGCCATCGCGTCGGCTCTGCCCGGACGCCGAGCGCCTGGGCCTCTTCCTCGCCCAGCGAGAGGATATTGATGCGCCAGCGCAGCAGCAGAAGCAGAGCGGCGCCCGGAACGAGCGGCCCGATCATCAGCAGGAGCTTGTCATAGTCGGCTGTGGCGAAGGAGCCGAGCAGCCAAAACACAATGCGCGGCAGCTTCTCCTCGGCGTCGGCGAGATATTGCGCCAGGCCGACCAGCGCCCCGAAGAAACCACTGACCACGACCCCGGCGAGGACGAGCACCAGCATGTTGCGCCGTGCCACCAGGGCGTTCAGCGCGTAGACCATCAGCAGCGCCAACATGCCGAAGAGAAAGGCCAGCGCCAGCAGGAGGCCGCGCGACTCGCTCATCAGGATCGCCAGCGTGCCGCCGAAGGCCGCTCCGGTCGAGACGCCGATGATGTGCGGACCGACCAGCGGATTCCGAAACACGCCTTGCAGCGCCGCCCCGCACAAGGCGAGGCCTGCCCCCGCAAAAAGCGCAGTCAGGACGCGCGGCATCCTTACGGTCAGTACGACATGCCGCTCGATCGCGTCTGTGCCGTCGAAGCCAAGCAGGATTTGCCCAACGCGAGCGGGCGAGATGCCATAGCGGCCGATGCCGAGAGAGACCAGCAAAGCGACGAGAAGCGCGCCCGCAAGCAGCCCCAGCACGACGCCGGGACTTTGGTGACGAGCGGCGCGCACCACCTGGCGATCGGCGCCCGCGGTCAATGGAAGGAATCGTAGCCAGTACGGTAGAACCGCCGGTAGTAAGCGTCCGCCTCGGCCTGCATGTCGATATCGGCGAAACGTTCGGGATAGAGCTTCTTAGCCATCCAGAGCTCGCCCAGCGCCATCGCCTCCGGCATCGGATAGCCCCAGGCCTTGGCATATTCCGGCATGAGGTAGACGCGGCCCGCCTTGACGGCCTCGATGGGGTGCCACGCCGGCGCGCGCTTGATCTCGTCGACCACCTGCGGATAGCGCTCCTGCACGAAGATGACGGCAGGATTCCATTTCAGGACATCCTCCATCGTCACCTGCTTGAAGCCTTGCAGGCTGGCCGCGACATTGGCCGCCCCCGCGCGCTTGATCATGATGCCGGTGTACTTGCCCGAGCCATAGGTGGTGAGATCGGGATTGGCCATATAGGCCGTTATGCGCTGCGCCGGCGCCACCGTCGCGAGACGTTCGGCGACGAGCTTCCGCTTTGCGGTGGCCGTTGCGATCAGGGCCTCGGCCTCGTCCTTGCGATCGAGCACTGCGCCGATCAGCCTCACGCCTTCCGCGAAACCGCTCTCATAGGCGGCTTCCTCGTCGGCTACGACCGGGCTGACCTTGGCCGCTTCTCCCTGCGGGGCGGTCAGAAGCGAAATCGCGACGACGGGGATGCCCGCCTTCTCGATCTGGCCGATCATCTCCGCTGGAGTGTAGTTGGTGACGAAGACGACATCGGGCTTCAGTTGCAGCAGAGCCTCAATGTTGACCTTGGTCAGGCCGCCCGGCATCGGCAGCCTTGCGAGCTCGGGCGCTAGGCGGACGTAGTTTGCCCCGAGCTGCTGCTTCCACTGGTCGAGGATGCCGACGATCTTGCTGGTCGCGTTCATCTGCACGGCGAGATTGAGCGTCTGATGCTGGAGGACGACAGCACGGGACACGCTGTCCGGCAGCGTCACCTTCTTCCCAAGCTGATCGGTCACGGTCCGCTCGGCCCGAGCGGAGAATGCCATGAGCGGCAGGAGGAGCAGAGCGACGAGCACTGCGATGGAACGCTGGGGCAAGGCCGCCTCCCGTGTAGTCCAAGCTACGCGCCGTCCGCGAATCCGTCGTCGGGCGTCGCCTTCGTTGTATTTCCACGGGAATAACGCGCGCCCGTTCCGACAGCAAGCGATCGTGCCAGGTGTGGTCTCCATGGCGATCAGCTCGAACTACGGTTCTGCTGTCGATGGGCCATCCGGCGCTGCGCGGCTTGCTGGGCTGGCTGTCGGGCTCCACGGCCAGCGTCGAGCCCCTCGGAGCGATCGCGGCCGTGCTCGCCCTGATCGACGCGCTGGCGGTGCTGCCCCCGTTGCTGCGCTGACTCGCGATATTGCCGCTGGGGCAGGCCACCGCCGGCGCGGTCGGCATATCCGTGAGGCGCGCCCGCGCGATCGTTCTCGCCTATTGCGCCGTTGTCACGGGGGCGGCGACCTTGCTGATCGGCCCGCTCAGCTTCGCCGGCCTGATGGTACCGCATATCGCGAAACGCTTCGGCCTCGCGGCCGCGGGGAGCCAGCTCGTCAGCGCGATGCTGGTGGGCGCCTCGCTTCTCGTCGTCTCCGACTGGATCGGGCGCGCCGTGATCTTCCCTTGGGAAATCCCGGCGGGATTGGTCTCGGTGTTCCTGGGCGGGTCTTATTTCATGTGGCTGATGAAGAGGCGCGGGCAATGAGGACCTCGGGCATAACCCACAATCCCGGACGCGGGGCGTTCCGTCGGCTCGAGGTTCTGCGCGCCTGGCGGGTGACGACGAATATGCGCCGGGTGATCCTCACCGGGCCCGAGCTGGCAGGGTTTTCGTTCTACCGCTACGGCCTCGGGCCGTATGTGAAGCAGCTGGTTCCACCGATGAACTTCAAGGAGCCGGGCTGGCCGCGCCTTGGAGAAAGCGGCGCGATCGAATGCCCTGATGATCAACGCCCATCGGTGCGCACCTACACGGTGAGAGATTTCGACGACGAGCTGCTGGAACTGATCATCGGCTTCGTCCTGCACGGTGATGAGGGCCCGGCGTCGCGCTGGGCGACCAAAGCCGAACCCGGCGACAGCATCGCGCTCCTCGAACGCGGCTTCTCGCAGCCCCACGGGGTGGATCGCTATGTCTTCATCGGCGACCATACGGCTCTGCCGGCCATCGCCCAAAGTCTGGAGAACCTGCCTGACGACAGCACGGGCCAGGCCGTCTTTGCTTGCACGACGCCAAGGACAAGCAGCCCCTTCGTGCCCCACCCGGCTTTTCGGTAATCTGGCTGATCGGCAAGGAAACGATCGAGCTGCCGTCTTTGATGAGGGATCTGCACCTATCGCCGGTCGACGGCCGGTCTACGGCTCTTTGGCGAGAGCAGCCATTGCCTGCGACAGGCCACGAAATGACAATGGCAGTGCGGTGTCGCGATCGGCCGCATTCCTGAACACGATCCGACCCGGCTCGGATTGCGCGGCCAGTTCGCCGATCGCGGCGCTCGAGATTTCCGCCGACGCGAAGCAGGCGCCCGGCAAGCAGCGCTGCCAGGTCAATTCGAACGGCGCGGCGCCTGCCTTGGAAGTCGCGACATAGGGTCTGACGCCGATCGCGATGTTCGGCGGAACAACAACAGTCAATCGTTCGCGCTCGCCCGGCGCCTGCTTGCCGATGGCGATCTGCGCGACGGGCGCGGTTTGACCTTGCGCCACGATCATGTAGGCGACTTCGCAAACTCGCCTCGGCGGCGCGGCGATGCCGTCGCAGCGCAGGAGCCAGTCCCCGAAACTCGCCGCCGTCCGTTCAGGCGTGGCCGGCACTGGAGTTGCCGCGGACTTCGTCGCGGGGCCATCCGTAGCCGTAACCGCCCCCTTCTGCGTCTGCCCCATGGCGATCAGAGGGGGCAGGCAGAAGGCCACGACAAGCAGAAAACCAGGCAGGCGGCACATCGGATGCAATCTCATGTCAAGAGCGTGCCTCTATTGAGGCACGGAAGAACACACTTGAGCGGTTCCGCCGCCACCGCCGAAGCAGATGTAGACCTGGTCGAAGCGCGGATCCGCGTGGACCGTGCCAGTGCCAACGCCCAGCGCAGCAAAGACGGGCTTGGCAGGGTCAGGCAAAGCCGGCGGGTAAAAACTGTCGTTCACAATCGTGTTCGCCAGCGGGGCAGGCTCGACGCTCGGAACGGCGGTCACAGTCCAGTTGCCGGCGATGCGTGCGGTGACGATGTAATTCGCATTGTTCAACACGCCGACGACGTTCAGCGCATACGGACTGCCGGCCACGCTTGATGTGCTGGTGATGCCGAACGAGTTCGAAAGCCCCGTCAGCACGCTGGCATTTTCGCCGTTTTGCAGGCCCGTTGCCGAAAGACCGGGATTTGCCGGTTGTGATCCGTACACCGAGGTTCCGCCCATCGCGATAACGATGATGGCTGCCGGATTGATTTGCACCGTGCCGGTGCCGCCGACCAGCGTGTAGTTGCTGTTGCTCAGCGACAGCCCCGACAGGTTCAGCACCTGAGCTCCCGCGCTGACATTCGCCGAGGCGACCGACCCCGTCCCGGTCAGCCCGATCGAGGCCGCCGTTGCGCCGGAAACGCCGTTGGTGAGGGTCAGGCCACCCGCCGCAACGCTGGTGCCACCGCTATAGGTCTGCGATCCCGTCAGCGTCACCGCCAGCGGGTTGACCGTCACCGTCCCGCTGCCACCGGTCAGCGTGTAGTTGCCGTTGCTCAGCGACAGGCCGGCCAGCGAGGACATCGCCTCCGSMCCGGCATTGGCCGARGCCAGCGTGCCSGTCGGCGTGCCGCTGACCGTCAGCGTGTCGCCACCGATCTTGTTGCTCGCCGTCAGTGCCGCCGTGATCGCCGTCAGGCCGTTATAGGTCTGCGATCCCGTCAGCGTCACCGCCAGCGGGTTGATCGTCACCGTGCCACTGCCGCCGACCACGGTGTAGTTGCCGTCGCTGACCGACAGCCCCGCTGTGTTCAGCGCCTGCGCTCCCGCGCTGACATTCGCCGAGGCGACCG
>NZ_JBFRDZ010000017.1:0-104163 GCF_052114025.1 Allobosea sp. RAF48 | reverse complement strand
GCCGCCGGCCATGWGATCAAGGTCGGCCGCTTCAACTTCGTCGCCAACGGCAAGGCGGTCGCGCTCGGCGAGGACAGCGGCCTCGCCAAGACGATCTTCGACGCCAAGACCGGCAAGCTGCTCGGCGCCCATCTGGTCGGCCCGGAAGTCACGGAACTGATCCAGGGCTTCGTCGTCGCGATGAACCTCGAGACGACCGAGGAAGAGCTGATGCACACCATCTTCCCGCATCCGACCCTGTCGGAGGTGATGAAGGAGAGCGTGCTCGACGCCTACGGCAAGGTGTTGAACGCCTGAGGCCGTGAAGCGAATGTTTATAGGGGGGGCAGCTTCAACAACGCTTTTGCCGCCGACGTGTCGGTGATCAGCACCGTCGCTTTGGTTGCTGCGATCCCGGCCCGGATCGCCTTTGCCTTGTGCTGTCCCCCGGATGAGATCACGACATTACCGACGTCATGCAAATCAGCCGGGCTCACGGCCATCACACGCTGGTTTACCGCGTGATCGACCAGACGCCCGTCTGCATCGACAAAATGACAGAGCACGTCGCCGACCGCGCCGGCCGCAGCGAGGCTTTTCAATTCGTCCTTTTCCAGAATCCCGCGCCGGAATATCGACGCCTCCTCGCCCAGGCTGCCAACGCTGATCAGTGCGATATCGACACGCCGAGCTCTTTCCCGCAGGTCTTGAAAACCGGGTATTGCCCAGAGCTGCCGGGCAAGGTCTGCCTGCGGCAGGAAAACCGGCGCTGCGATCTGATAGAGCTTGGTCTTGTAGAAATCGGCCAAGCGCCACGACACTGCGGACGGATTGTCGGCGGTGGCGTTCGTCAACCCGCCAAGCAGGGACACCACAGTCAGATCTTCTATTTCCCGCCAAGTCAGTGCCTGCATACAGACCTTGAGGGTCGCACCCCAGCCTACACCGACCGTCGCGCCTGCAAAGAGCTGTTCGGAGATGTACTGCCCGGTCGCATGACCGACAACGGCGGCGATGCTAGCCTCGCTCTGGGCGCTCGCCGGCGCCACGACGGCCTCGCTCAGCTTGAGATGCCGTTCGAGCTGCCGTTGCAGCGTAAAGATTGAGTCTGCCTGCGAGTTGATGGAGATTTTGACCGTGCCATCCTCGCGAGCAGCAGCCAGGAGGCGCAGGACTTTGATCCTGCTGATGCCGATCCGCTCCGCGACCTGTTCCTGAGTGTGCCCCTCCACAAAATACAGCCAAGCAGCCTTGAGCTTGAGCTCGTTCTGGTCGGCCTGGAATTTCGTGATTTTGGGGGGCACATTCCTAGCCATCGTTCCTCCAATCTTGGTCGGTCGCATCGATCGCGTGGAAACCACGAATGCGTGCGTTTTCGAAACGTTGGACCGGCTCTACAGCATCGAAACGGAAAGTGAAATCCGCATCGTCCCCGCAAAATCGGAACCGACGTGTCGTGAAATTATTTGAACATATAGACTATATATGACATAAAAGTGCACATTCTTCATCTACAGTTGATGGCGGCGGGATAAGGACGACCATGCGAATTTTGATCTCGAACGACGATGGGATCAGCGCCCACGGCCTCGCAGAGCTTGAGCGCGCAGCCAGGCGCCTGAGCGAGGATGTCTGGGTCGTTGCTCCGGACGGAAATCGGAGCGGGTTTGCGCATGGCATCACCTTCCGCAAGGGCTTCGACATCGAACGTGTCGCTCCGCAACGCTATACTTGTTCGGGAACTCCGGCGGACTGCGTTATAGCGGCCATGAGCTGGGTTTTTCGTGATGCGAAGCTTCCCGATCTCGTGCTCTCCGGCATCAACGAGGGACGCAACGTGGCGGAGGACGTCTCCTATTCCGGCACGATGGCCGTCGCCCGAGAGGCCGCGCTGCGCGGCGTCCCCGGCATCGCATTCTCCCGGCCCCGCGACAGCCTGGAGTTCGATGACGCAGGCAGCGGATGGCTTGCCGAACGCATCGATGCCTTTTGGGAGGCCCGTGCCGAATGGGCGCGCGATGGCCACTGGCTGAGCGTGAACCTTCCGAGGATGGTCCCGGCCCACATGCGCATGGCGAGGATCGGACGCGACAAGGTCGCCAACAAGGTGATCATCCACCGGGAAACGGAGGATCGCGCCGTGATCGAACCCTTGGCAGACCGCGATTATGCCTCGACGCCGGGCGACGAAAATCACCTTATCGATTCCGGGATCGCCTCCGTCGTCTGCTTCAATTGGATGGGTCAGGCAGAGGTTCCGTTCAGCGCGCTGAAGGATATCGCCGCTGAGCCGGCTTGAGTTATAGCGGGCAGGCCGGCAGCCTGCCCGCATACCGCCTCAATGGGTCGGGTAGACCTCTTCGATCATATCGTCGAGATAACTAGTCACCGAACCTGGGATGTGCAGCACCCGCGTTTCGATACGGCCATCGTCATGCAGGGTATGCTCGGCATGACCAACCTGCCGCGATCCGCCCATCTCGGGAACCAGCGCTTCTCGGGTCGTGAAGGCGACTGAAGGCCCCCATTCCAGCGCTATTCCACCATACCGGCGGGAGCGCTGCTGGTGCAAATGGCCGCTGGCGATGAGCCGGAGCCGGGAATCCTCCACGAGGCTGCGAAACCGGCGCCCGCCGCTCGGATCGACAGTCCAGTAGGTTCGCTCTGTCGGCTCCGGTTCGTCGATGAAAAGCGGTTGATGAGTAAAAAGTGCGATGTACCGGCTTTCGGCGCTAGCAAGCTGCTGGTCCATCCAGTCGAATTGTGCCTGCTCCTCGTCCAGTCCTGAGCCTACCAACATCGAATTGATCGCGATGACCCGCCAGGCTGGCGTGTCGAACGACCAACGGTCAGGACCAAAAAAGCGCCTGTAACGCTCGAGCCGGCCGAGGTTGATCGCGCTCCCGTTCATCTGCTCGGGCTTCGACAAGGCCGGATTGTCTCCGACATCGTGATTGCCCGGGATGAACCACACCTGCTTCGGGAACTGGCCGAAGAAGTCACGGCAATAGGCGTGATCCTCCTCGTAACGCACGCCATCGAGCGTGATGTCGCCGGTGTGCACGATCAGATCGTGGTCGCATTGGCGCAGTGGCTCTCGCATCAGATCGTTGTTCAGCCGGAAATGCTCCGTGCGGGGCGAAAGATGCGTGTCGGAGATCTGGAGAATGCGAAAAGGGGGCATGGGCGTCCTCGCGCAGGGCAGGTGATGCCGATCCTAGAATATGAACATATGTCTTGACTACACAAAAATAGTTCATTTACTGTCGGCAACAGGATCGAGATTGAGACGGCGCAGGCCGCTGATCCAAACACCGAAAGGGGAGCGGATGGCAGGGATCGAAATCCGGGACCTGAAGAAGGCTTGGGGCGGCTTCAATGCCGTCAATGGAATCAGCTTTTCAGTCGAGCCCGGCACGCTGACCGTGTTGCTCGGGCCCTCCGGCTGCGGAAAATCCACCACCTTGCGGATGATCGCGGGGCTCGACCAGCCGACGTCGGGTACAATCCGCATCGGCGGCCGGGACGTCACGCAAGCTCCGCCGGCAGAGCGCGGGCTGGCGATGGTCTTCCAGAACTATGCTCTGTTTCCGCACCTGAGCGTCGCCGAGAACGTCGTCTTCGGTCTCAAGGTCCGACGCGTGCCCGCGGCCGAGCGCCAGCGGAGGTTGTCGCGCGCGACCGATGTGCTCGGCCTCTCCAAATTGCTCGACCGCCGGCCATCGCAACTGTCGGGCGGCCAGCAGCAGAGAGTGGCGCTGGCACGAGCTGTCGTCGCCGAAGCGTCAGTCTGCCTTATGGACGAGCCGCTCTCGAATCTCGACGCTCAGTTGCGGCTCGAAACCCGGCGCGAAATACGCCGCCTCCAGCAGCAACTGGGAATGACGATGGTCTTCGTCACCCATGACCAGGTCGAGGCGATGACGCTCGCAGACCAGGTCGTGTTGATGCGTGGAGGACTGATCGAGCAAAAGAGCCCCCCCGATCAGCTCTACAATCTGCCGGCCAGCGCATTCTGCGCCCGCTTTATCGGGACCCCGCCGATGAACCTTGTCGCGCTCGAGCATGGCGCTTCCGGAGCGACGATCGCGGGATCGCCCGCGCAGGCGGGTGTTCCGGGCGCGACCGGTGACATGCTGCTTGGATTGCGCCCCGAGGATATTCGCGTCGGTGTTCCCGGCGGAGTGCCCGCTACGGTGGCGGTTGCCGAGTATCATGGTGCCGACAGCGTGCTGGAGTGCCGCGTAGGATCCCAGGCGCTGCAGGTCCGTGTCGAGGGGGCGCAGCGCTTTGAGAAGGGGCGCGAGATCACACTCGGTTGGGCAGCAGAGGACGCTCATCTCTTTTGCGCCACCACCGAGCGGCGCATCGATGCGGCTGCGGCGCCCTATGGCCGGGCCGCATGAAGCGGAGCTCGAAACAACACCAATAATCACAATAAGGGAGGACGACATGTCGAGCGGACGGTTTAATTGGACCAGACGGTGCATATTGGCGGCGAGCATGCTGGCTGGCATGGCTCAAGCGGCGGCAGCGAAGGTCGAGATCAGCTTCTATTATCCGATTGCCATCGGTGGTCCAGTCACCAAGGTCGTCGACGACCTGATCAACCGCTTTGAGAGCAGCCATCCCGACATAAAGGTCAAGGCCGTTTATTCGGGAACCTATCCGGAAACACTGTCCAAATCGCTGGCCGCCCTGAAATCCGGTACCCCGCCCGAAATGGCTGTCGTCCTGTCGGCCGACATGTACACACTCGTCGACGAGGATGCGATCGTTCCGATCGAGAGCCTGGCCAAAACGGCCGACGACAAAAGCTGGCTAGGTGGCTTCTCCGACGTCTTCATGCTCAACAGCCGCTCGGACGGCAAGACATGGGGCATCCCGTTCCAGAGGGGAACGACCGTTTTCTTCTGGAACAAGAACGCATTCAAGGAAGCAGGGCTAAATCCGGAAATCGGGCCGCAGAACTGGGAGGAAGTCGTATCCTTCGCCAAGAAACTGACCAAGCGCGACGGGAACGGTAACGTCACACAATGGGGCATGCAGGTCCCCACATCGCTGACTTCATACTGGATCCTGCAAGGTTACGTCGCTCAGAATGGTGGAAAGATCGCCGACCTGGATGGGCGGAAGACCCACTTCGACTCACCTGAAGTGGTCGGCGCGCTACAATACCTTGTCGACCTCTCGCGTACGCACAAGGTCATGAAGCCCGGCGTGATCGAGTGGGCGACGACACCAAAGGACTTCTTCGAGGGCCGCACCGCGATGTTCACGACGACGAGCGGCAATCTTACCAATGTGAAGAACAACGCGCCGTTTCCTTTCGGCGTTCAGATCCTGCCCGAGAACAAGCGCCGCGGTGCACCGACCAGCGGCGGCAACATCTTCATTTTCAGGAGTTCCGATGCCGCCAAGCAGGCGGCCGCCTTCACCTTCGCAAAATGGCTTACTTCGGCGGAGCAGGCCGCGGAGTGGAGCATAAAGACCGGTTACATCGCGCCTCGCGATGACGCGTGGGAGACCCCCGCGATGAAGAATTACGTCGCCACTTTCCCCGGCGCAGCAGTGCCTCGTCAGCAGATCCCATTCATGGTCCCCGAGCTCTCGACGCACGAGAACCAGCGGGTCGCCCGCGCCATCGACGACGGCATCGAGGCCGCGATGACCGGCACGCGTTCACCCGCCGAGGCGATGGCGAACGCCCAGCGTGAGGCTGAGCGCATACTTCGCAGCTATCGCTGAGCGCTTCGGCTTTATCAGCAATCCGCCGCGCCGACCGTCCGGCGCGGTGTCGTTCCGCACAACATGGACGGCGGCTCTGCCGCCATCTGGGGACGCCCGTGACCAGATTGTCGAACTATGTCACCGCCTGGCTGCTGTTGCTCCCGGCCGTCGTCCTGCTGACGATGTTCACCCACATTCCCGCGGCTCTGACCGTCATCAACAGCTTCTACACGACGCCACGAGGCGCTCGGCCGGCTCGCTTCATCGGCGGCGACAACTATGCCGCGATGCTGGCCGATCCGGTCTTCCTCGCCGCATTGAAGAATAACGCGATCTATTCGCTGGGGACTGTGCCGCTGTCGATCGCACTGTCGTTGGCCATGGCGCTCATCGTCAATTCCGCGATCCGTGGGCGGGCGCTGTTGCGCATGTCGTTCTTCCTGCCGACCGTCTTGCCGATGATCGCGGTCGCCAACATTTGGCTGTTCTTCTACACGCCCGGTTACGGACTGTTCGACCGCGCCTTGTCGATCTTCGGCCACAGCCAACACAACTGGCTGGGTGACGCCGACACTGTGCTCGGCAGCCTGATGCTGCTCGCGATCTGGAAGGAAGCCGGCTTCTTCATGATCTTCTATCTGGCTGCGCTGCAGCAGCAGAGCCCGACTCTCCGCGAGGCTGCCGCCTTGGAGGGGGCGAGCCGTTGGTATTTCTTCCGCCGCGTGACCTTTCCGTTGCTGATGCCGACCACGCTCTTCGTTCTGATCAACGCGATCATCAACTCGTTCAGGCTGATCGACCATGTGATCGTTATGACCCGGGGCGGCCCCGACAACGCCAGCACGCTCCTCCTCTATTATGTCTACAACACCGCATTCCGTTTCTGGGACACATCCTACGCGGCCGCGCTGACTGTGGTGCTGCTTGGCCTGCTGGCGACGCTGGCATTCGTGCAGTTCGGCGTCCTCGATCGAAAGGTGCATTACAAATGAGCGCGTCAGCAGGCACCGCGCCGGCATCATTCCCAACAGTCGGCCGGTGGATTGAAATCGCCGGCAGCTATTTGCTCGGCCTGCTGTGGATCTTGCCGCTGTTCTATGCCGTCTGGATGGCGTTTCATCCGGCAGCCTATGAGGCGCGCTTCGAGCTGTTTGCGCCGCTCACTCTTTCGAACTTCACGGAGGCCTGGCAGTCCGCTCCGTTCGCGCGCTATTTCCTCAACACGTTTCTACTGATCAGCGTCATCCTGGCATCGCAGTTCGTCATCTGCACACTCGCGGCCTATGCCTTCGCCCGCTACGAATTCCCCGGAAAGCTGGTCGTATTTCTGCTGATCTTGATCCAACTGATGATCATGCCGGAAGTGCTTCTGGTCGAAAACTACCGCACGATGGTTCGTCTGGGCCTGGTCGATACGGTTTGGGCCATAGGCCTGCCCTATTTCGCGTCCGCCTTCGGCATTTTCCTGCTGCGCCAGGCTTTCCTCACTGTTCCCAAAGAACTCGACGATGCCGCCCGCGTGGAAGGCGCCGGCACGCTGGCCGTGCTGTTGAAGGTCTATGTCCCGCTCTCGCGCCCGATCTACGTGGCCTATGGGCTGGTGTCGGTGAGTTATCACTGGAACAATCTTCTCTGGCCGCTGGTCATCACCAATTCGGTATCGACCCGACCGCTGACGGTCGGCCTCCAGATATTCTCCTCCCCGGACCAAGGCGTGCAGTGGAGCATCATCTCCGCTGCCGCCCTGATGACGTCCGCGCCGCTGCTGATCGGCTTCCTGCTTTTCCAGCGTCAGTTCGTGCAAAGCTTCATGCGCGCAGGAATCAAATGAGCACAACGATTGCAGACGGCGGAGCCAGCCTAACGAAGTACGATTACGCTTCGATCGGCTTTTACACGTTCGACTGTCTCGGCTGGCCTTTCGAGGGCGTCCCTGACGGCGGGGGAACGTTCTTCCTCGACGAGCTGACGCTCGCAGTATCCGGCGCGGCCGGAACGGCTGCTATCGCCGCGGCCAAGATGGGGCTTTCATGCCGGGCGGTCGGTGGCGTCGGTGATGATCTCATGGGGCATTGGGTGCTTCAACGCCTGCGCGAGTTCGGCATCGATGTCTCCCGCATGCAGCAGATCGCCGGCAGCCGAACCTCGTCATCGATCGTAACCACGCGACGTGACGGTTCCAGACCGGCCCTGCACATGAAGGGCGCGACGGCGGACTTCTTTGTAGAAGATCATGCCCTCGACGCAGTTTGTTCGGCGCGTATCGTTCATCTTGGCGGCGTAGGGCTTATGGACCGGATGGACCACAGCCAGAACGCGCGCCTGCTCCAACGCGCAAAGCAAGCGGGAGCGATAACGACCGTCGACGTGTTCGCCGGTTCGCAGGCCGATCTGCCAGCCGTGGCTCGTGTCCTGCCTTATACCGACTATTTCATGCCCTCGATCGAAGAGGCCATGGCGTTGACCGGCGGAAACGATCCGACCGTGATAGCCCGTCAGTTTTTCGATTATGGGGCGCGTTGCTGCATTTTCACCCTGGGGGCCGAGGGCGCATCCTACCACCATTCAGACGGACAGGAGTTTCGGGTTCCGGCCTTCGATGTCCCGGTGAAATGCACTTGCGGTTGCGGCGATGCATTCAATGCCGGGATGGCGGTCGCGCTCTGTCGCAACCTGGATCCGGAAACCGCCGTGCGCTTCGCCCAAGCGACCTCGGCACTCAATGCAACCGGGTTGGGATCACAGGCCGGCGTGCAATCTTTTGAGCATACCTGGGATTTCATGACAACCGTCCCGCTGCGCGCCTAGCATTGCTCTGATATCGAGCAACTCGCCCGGCAGAAAAATGGCTCGCGAACAACGCCCGCGGCGCAGTGGAGCCTTTTTGATCATTCGTGTTGACGGCTGAACTTCTGTGCAAGATGATCGATTATTGAGCCGCCTACTCATTCGGGCCATTGCCCCGAACGTCACAAGAGCGGCTGGAATCGGGAGAGTTAAATTGCTGCGCGCCATCATGATCGCATTCGCCGGGGCGTGTATTTCGCTCGGCGGTGCCAGTGCCCAGGACGCCTGCTCCAACCGGGGTCAGCTCGACGATCTCTACTGTGACGCGAATGGCGATCTGGTCGCCGATGTGCCGACCGACCCGGCTAAGCTCAAGGACCCTTCCACGCTCGTCTTCGCCTACACCCCGATCGAAGACCCCGCTATCTACGCCAATCTGCTGAAGCCGTTCATCAACCACCTGAATAGCTGCATCGGTCGCCGGGTGATGTATTTCTCGGTCCAGTCGAACACGGCCCAGATCGAGGCCATGCGTTCCGGCCGCCTCCACATCGCAGGGTTCTCGACAGGTCCAACCGCTTTCGCGGTCAATATGGCAGGGGCGGTGCCTTTTGCCGCCGGTGGTTCGGAAGCCGGCCCGCGCGGGTACAAGCTGGTAGCGCTCGTCAAGGCGTCGAGCGACTACAAAGCGATGGGTGACCTGAAGGGCAAAAAAGTCGCCCACACCTCGCCGTCGTCCAATTCCGGCAACCTCGCGCCGCGCGTGCTCTTCCCGCCGCTCGGGCTGACGCCCGATACGGACTACAAGCCCCTGATGTCGGGCGGTCACGACAAGTCGATCCTGGGCGTCGGCCACGGCGATTACGACATGGCGGCTGTCGCCGACGACGTGTTCGAGCGCATGGTCGCGCGCGGCACGATCAAGCGCGAGGATTTCCGCGTGATCTATACCAGCGAGGTTTTCCCGACCAACGGCTATGTGCACGCGCATGACCTGAAGCCTGAGCTGGCGGCCAAGGTCCGCGAATGCTTCTTCAGTTACAAGTTTTCGGCCGAGGAGCAGAAGGAGTTCAACGGCGAGGACCGCTACGTCCCGATCACCTACAAGGACAAGTGGGCAGTGGTGCGCGAGGTCGCCGACAAGTCCGGCACGCCGTTCAACAAGCGCAGCTACGAAGCAGAGTCCAAGCGCGAGACCGAGGCGCTTGAGCGCAAGAAGGCCCAGCAACCCAAGAATTGAGCTTCTGGCGGACCGGCCCGCGGGCGCAGGCTACGCTTGCGCCCGCACTGCGGCGCGGCATGGATGATGATGGATTTACAGACGTTTTCGAGCGGCGGCCCGCTCGCGATCCGCAATCTCGTCAAGGAATACCGGTCGGGGCAGCCCGTCCTCAAAGGCGTCAGCCTCGTCTTTCCAGATTCCGGTGTCACCGCCATCATCGGGCCGTCGGGAACCGGCAAGTCTACTCTGATCCGCTGCGTCAATCGCCTGGTCGATCCGACGTCCGGCGAAATCTGGTTCGAGGGCCGCGATCTTGCGGCGATTTCCGGCTCCGCCCTACGGCTGGCAAGGCGGCAAATCGGCATGATCTTCCAGGAGTACAATCTGGTCGAGCGGCTCTCCGTCATCGAAAACATTCTGAGCGGCCGGCTCGGATATCTGCCTTTCTGGCGGGTCTGGCTGCGGAAATTCCCGACTGAGGAGATCGAGCGAGCCTTCGCGCTGCTCGATGCCGTCGGGCTCGGTAGTGATTTTGCGACGCGGCGGGCGGATCAGCTCTCTGGAGGCCAACGCCAGCGTGTCGGGATCGCGCGGGCACTGATGCAGCAGCCGCGTCTCCTCCTCGCCGACGAGCCGACCTCGTCGCTCGATCCGCGCACCTCGATTGAGATCATGGACCTGCTTGGCGAACTTTCGCAGCGCCAGCGCATCCCGGTCGTGATCAATATTCACAATGTCGAGCTGGCACGCCGCTGCGCCAGCCGGATCATCGGCATGTCACGCGGGGCAATCGTCTTCGACGGCAAGCCGGAGGCTCTCGACGATAGCCATCTGACTGCCATTTATGGCGGCGAGGGCTGGCTGCAATGAGCGCTGTGTCGCGGACTACGCGCCTCGACCCATTTCCAGCGGACTGGTGGTCGCGCGGGTTGAAGTTCCTGCTGCTAATTTATGCGCTCTATGCGGCATCGACACTCGACCTGACATGGTCGCGCTTCGTCTCCGGGCTCGGCAACGGAGCGACCTTCCTGTCGCGGATGGTCCCGCCGCAGACGGCGCCGGACAAGCTGCTGCTGCTTTGGGACGGCGTGCTCGAGAGCATGCAGATCGCGGTTCTATCGACCTTCTTCGGCGTGCTTCTCGCGCTGCCGCTCGGCGTCCTGGCGGCGCGTAACCTGATGCCGGCGCCGGTGAGCTGGACGGCGCGGGGCTTCATCGCGCTCTGCCGCTCTCTGCATCCGGTCGTCGTCGCAATCCTCTTCGTCAAGGCGGTGGGGTTCGGGGCACTGGCCGGCACGCTTGCACTGATCGTCGCCTCGCTGGGCTTCATCTCGAAGCTGTTCGGGGAGGCTGTCGAGGAAATCGACATGAAGCCGGTCGAGGCAGCCCGCGCCGCCGGCGGCTCGTTCATGGGGGTCATGCTCATGGCGGTACTGCCCCAGGTCGCAGCCCGCTTCATCGGCTTCTGCTCCTATCAGTTCGATTCCAACCTGCGAAACTCTACGATGGTCGGCATCGTCGGCGGCGGCGGCATCGGCGCGCCGCTGTTCACCGCCTATCAGCGCTTCGACTATGATTTCGTGCTGACCATACTGATCACTGTCATCGCGCTTGTGCTGGCCACGGAGGCGCTGACCGGCCGGCTGCGCAGGCTCTTCCAATGACGCATACGACGACCAGCTCTGCCCGCTCGGCACCGGCGCCGCGCTGGACGCGCTTCACGCCCATGCAGCGTCTCGGCCGGTTCGGAGCCTATCTCTTCGTGGCAGTGGCCGTTTCCTGGTCGCTGAAGACGATCGAGATCATTCCGGAATTTCTCTATGACGCGCCCGAGCAGACTCTCGATCTGTTCCGGCGAATGTGGCCATTCGACTGGAGCTACTATCCCAAGGCCATCCATGCGGCGCTGATCGAGACATTTCACATCGCGACGCTCGGCACCTTGCTGTCGCTGGCCTTCGCCGTGCCGGTCGCCATCCTGGGCGCGCGCAATGTGACGTGTAATCCGTTGCTCAACGGGGCCGCGCGCTTCGTCTTCGTCGCCTCGCGTTCGGTGAACTCGCTGATCTGGGCCTTGCTGTTCGTCGCGGTCTTCGGGCCGGGCGCCCTCGCGGGTACGCTCGCCATCGCCTGTCGCTCCGTCGGCTTCGTCGGCAAGCTGCTCTCGGAAGCGCTGGAGGAGGCGCGTCCGGGACCGATCGAGGCGCTGACCGCGCTCGGTGCGCCCTGGCCCCATCTGCTGCTGAAGGGCTATTGGCCACAGGTGGAGCCGGGCTTCTGGTCGGTCGCCCTCCTGCGATGGGACATCAACCTGCGCGAGTCATCGGTGCTTGGACTCGTCGGCGCGGGCGGGATCGGCGTCGCGCTCGATGCCGCGCTATCGAACCTCTACTGGGATCAGGCTGGCCTCATTCTGGCGATCATCCTGGCCATCGTCATTGTTGTCGAAGCTGCCACGACCGTGATCAGGAAGCGAATTATATAGAGAAGGCCTTATCGCTATGTGCATCCGCTATAGGTTCGGGCCCATCGAATGCAGTGTTGCTTTCCTCAGTATGAGGCCGCTTTGCCGAGATGGTCGGACAAGCTAGGGCAGGATTTGAAGGGAGCTGAAGCTGAGCTTCACCTTCCGTTCCGGTTTATTCCATGTGCGAACGCCTTTGCGGCTTTGCGCCGATGACAGTCGAAGGCTCAGCGGGAAGCGGAAGTACAGCCACACCGCATGGGCGATGATCGCAGGCGGGAAAGGATGGCGCTTGGAGCTGACGCAGGGCAGGCTCATGCGAACCCATCTACTCCGCTGGCGCCAGGCTGAAGTTAACCTGACAATGCCCTCGCGCAAGCTGGGCTTGACAATGGTACTATATTTCGGTACCGAATTCACACGAAGAAGCGCCACGAAGCCACGCTGAGGCTGATCTTCGTTCGGCCCGTGAACGGCTCGATCCGATGGGCCGATATCGAAGCGCTATTCATCGCGCTTGGCGCTGAGGTCAGCGAACGGGAAGGTTCTCGGGTCGGTGTCTTCCTCTTCAAAGAGGTGCGCGTTTTTCATCGCCCGCACCCCTCGCCGGATACTGACAAGGGCCCGGTAGCCAGCATCCGCAAATGGCTTGAAGAGAACGGAGTGAAACCATGAAGAATATTATCGAGATCGACACCGAGAAAGCTGTTCTGGCGTTCGACCCTGAGATCGGGATGTTTCGTGGCGAGTTCATCGGCTTGAATGGTAGCGCCGACTTTTACGCCGAGAGCGTCCAGTCTCTTATCGAGGAGGGCCGCAAGTCTCTTGCCGTGTTCCTGGATATGTGCCGGGAGAAGAACATCGAGCCTCATCGGAGCTTCTCCGGGAAGTTCAATGTGCGCCTCGAGCCCCGCGATCACGCAGCGGCGGTCTTTGCAGCGGCAGCTGAAGGCAAGAGCTTGAACGAATGGGTGTCCGACACCATTAAAGTAGCGGCGGCCGCCTGATCGCTTCCGCAGGAGCTTCGGATCGCAATCGCCATACCAGCTCTTGCCGTCCTTCTCATATCGCCACGGATTTTCAGTAAGTCTGATGGGCAGCAAGTCCTCCTCTCCCCGGCAGTGCTACATCGGCGGCCCTCCGCGTCAGGCGGTGAGCCGCGTCTTGCTGATCTTGTCGCTCGCAGCCGTCGTCATGCCGCCCAAAGGATTCTTCTTTCGCGAGCGCGACATGGCGGCCTCCCATCACGCCGACATACCATACAGGTCGCGCCAAATAAAAACCTCGCCGATGACGAGAACGGTGCCTACGCCGATCTCGGGGTTCGGAAGTTGGGGCGCCATGTCCCACATGTATTGGCAGATCAATTACCCATTGCGACTAGCCTGGAACAATCGCCTCATCGCGAATCCGTATGTTCGTCTGCCGGCTGACGTCGAAGCGCCTTGCCAACGGCGCGATCTTTTGGCCATCCTCCAGTGCCGATTTAATCTCGGCGCGCTGTGAGGAGGAGAGGGCGGTCGGCCTTCCGAGTTTTCTTCCCTCTGACTTCGCCCGCCGCAGGCCGGCATTCGTCCGCTCGATGAGAAGATCCCGTTCAAACTGCGCGACGGCGTGGATGACGTTCATGGTCATCTTCCCGTCCGGGCCGGCGAGGTCGACACCACCCAGCGCCAGGCAGTGGACCCGCACACCCATTTCCTCGCGCTTATGCACTGTGGAGCTGACCTCGATCGTATTTCAAACGAGCCGATCCATTTTCGTGACGATCAGAATATCGCCACGCTCAAGCCTATCGAGCAGCCGGGTAAATCCTGGGCGGGCGGAAATGGCTACGCTGCCGGATATTGTTTCGGAAATGACCCTGTGCGGCTCGGCCCGAAAGCCGGCGGCCCCAATTTCCCGAATTTGATTTTCGGTGGTCTGCCCATTTGTCGACACCCGGACATAGGCGGAGGCGCGAGACATGGACTTTCGTCCAAAAAAATGGGCGATGGCGACGCGCTGCTGCTGGCCGCCGGACAACTGCGAGCATATTTTCCAGCCTGATCGTCGATGCGCAGCATCGCGAGGGCCTCGCCGCATGCCTCGCCCGCCGACCGGCCCAGGACCTGGATCGGCGCCCGCGCGCAGTTCTCCAGCACCGTCAGATGTGGGAACAGGTTAAAGTGCTGGAAGACCATGCCGATGTCGCGGCGCAGGGCCAGCAGACCGCGGCGGTTCTGCGTGAGCGCGATCCCCGCCACACGGATCTCGCCGGACTGCACGCGCTCCAGCCCATTGATACAGCGGATCAGGGTCGATTTACCCGACCCGGAAGTGGCCTGCCCCCATTAGGTGGCCCGGTTCAAGTCTAATGCATGGTGAGCTTGCCGGCCACGGTTGAGGTGTCCGGCGAGGTGKGTTGGGTTTGCGCAGGCGGCCACACCACAGCGAGCGGTGCTGGTGGCCGGTAGCCCAACGAGGAGTGCGGGCGCCGGGTATTATAGTGCTCGCGCCAGCCCTCGACGACGATCCGAGCCTCGGCGAGGCTTTAGAACATCTCACCGTTCAGGAGCTCGTCGCGAAGCTTGGAGTTGAGTCTCTCGCGGTAGCCGTTTTCCCACGGCGAGCCCGGCTCGATGAAGGCCGTTTTTGCGCCGACCGCTGTGATCCAATCCCGCACCGCCTTGGCGACGAACTCTGGACCGTTGTCCGAACGAACATGCCCAGGCACGCCGCGCGGGATGAAGAGATCGGACAGGACATCGATGACGTCGGTGGACTTGAGTTTCCGGTCGATCCTGATCGCGATGCATTCCCGGGTGAACTCGTCGATCACGTTCAACATGCGGAACTTCCTGCCGTTATGGGTGCGATCCTCGACAAAGTCGTAGGACCAGACATGGTTGGGATGTTCTGGCCGAAGCCGGGTGCACGACCCCATCATCCAGCCAGAGACGCCCCTTTTTCGGTTGCCTGGCCGGCACCTTGAGCCCCTCACGCCGCCAGATCCGCTCGACGCGTTTGATGTTCACCGCCCAGCCTGACGCGTGCAGGATCGCTGCGATCCGGCGATAGCCGTAGCGGCCATACTGGGTGGCAAGCGCGACGATGTCGGCAGTCAGCGCCACCTCGTCGCTGCGCCCCGCCGGCACCTTGCGTTGCGTCGATCGGTGCTGCCCCAGAACCCGGCACGCCAGCCGTTCCGATACGCCAAATTCACCATGGCATGGGGGGCAGCCCAGTAGGCCGTGGTCTGGCAGAGCCGGTGCCGGGGCTTGTTCGGTAGATGGCTGAGGCGGCACGAAGAGATAAAGCGCCGCCGGCAATGAACCTGCGATTGAGGTCGGCACTCCGATCGGATTGCGTAGCAGTCTGAGCGGAGTGCGCTCTCGTCCCTAGACACTACATTCCGAAATCTGGAAATCGGAAAATCTATTCGTGACGAACGTCCGGCATCTGGCAAGCTCTCAACGTCCGAAATTGGCGCAACCGCGACCTATTCGACCAGCAACCGATCAATGCCAGCCGCGCAGAAGCTGGTCAGGCGCTCAAGCAGAAGCTCGGCAAGGCCGGCGGCGGACAGAGCGTGGCGCTCATCGTCGAGGCGCGCAGCGCGGTCGCCCGCGGCCATGGTCATGACCAGTGCCCCGACCATGAACAGATAGGCATCCACCATCGCCCCGCGCGAGGATCTCGGGTAGAGTTTCGCGAACGCCGCTAGGAATTCAGTCGCGGTCGGGTCGAAATGCTCGGCGAGAACGCCGCGCGCGGATTCGCGAGGATCGACCGCCTCCCGCGCCGTGATCATCGCGAAGGCGGCTCCCTGAACGCCTTCCGCGAAGCGCTGCCGCACCGAAGGGCCGATGAAGGCCTCGACCACCGCGCGGATCTCGGGCGCGGGCGCAGCCATCGCCTCCGTGAGCGCAGTTCCGCGCGCCAAGGCCAGCGCATCGGCCCGGCGCGCAAAGACGGCCCGGTACAACGCCTCCTTCGAGCCGAAATARTAGCTGAGCTGCGACAGCCGCACATCGGCCGCAGCGGCGAGATCGCGCATGGAGGCGCCGTCGGCGCCGCCCCGTTCGGCGAATGTCCGCTCGGCTGCGTCGAGAATGCGCTCGCGCGTCGGCGCAGGTCCCATCGAATCCCTCCTGCGCAGCGCACCTGCTCTGCGTGAGTGGCCTCTTACCAGAAAGCGCATCATGCGCTATTGGTCGGACGTTCGTCCAAATTCATGCCGACAAGAGCACGCTGGGCGACAGGAGGAAACCAGCATGATGCCGACCGGGCGACTCGTCGATCTCTCGATCCCGCTCGAAAACGACGTGCCCGCCGATCCACCCTTCCAGAAGGTGAGGATCGAATACAGCACCCATGAAGGCACGGCGAAGGATATCGCGGCGGCCTTCCCTGGACTGCGGCCCGAGCAATTGCCGGACGGAATGGGCTGGGCCGTCGAGCTGGCGACGATCTCGACGCATAACGGCACCCATGTCGACGCGCCCTGGCATTACCATCCGACGCAGGATGGGGGGCTGCCTGCGCTCAAGATCGACGAATGCCCGCTGGAGTGGTTTCTGCAGCCGGGGGTGAAGCTCGATTTCCGCCATCTGCCTGATGGCCACGTCGTCACGCCGGCGGAGATCGACGCCGAGCTGGAACGGGTCGGCCACAAGCTCAGCCCGCTCGAAATCGTCGTGGCCAATACCCGCGCCGGCAGCCGCTATGGGCAAGCCGACTACATCGATACCGGCTGCGGCTTCGGCCGTGAGGCGACGCTGCATCTCGTCCGTCAGGGCATCAAGGTCGTCGGCACCGATGGCTGGAGCTGGGACGCGCCCTTCAGCCATACTGCTCGGCGCTTCGCCGAAACCGGCGATGCCTCATTGATTTGGGAAGGTCACAAGGCCGGCCGCGAGGCCGGTTACTGCCAGATCGAAAAGCTGCACAATCTCGAAGCCCTGCCGGCGACCGGCTTCATAATCAGCTGTCTGCCGGTGAAGGTGCGCAACGGCTCTGCCGGCTGGACGCGGGCCGTCGCCATCCTGCCGGCCTGAATCGACAATCATGGGAGAAGCGTGTGAGCAAGGTCATCATCACCTGCGCGGTCACCGGCGGCATCCATACGCCGACCATGTCCGACCATCTGCCGATCACCCCCGACCAGATCGCGGAACAGGCGATCGCCGCCGCCGAGGCGGGCGCTGCGATCCTGCATCTGCACGCCCGCGATCCAAAGGATGGCCGCCCGACGCCGGACCCAGCTGTGTTTATGGAGTTCCTGCCGCGCATCAAGCAGGCGACCGACGCGGTGGTGAACATCACCACCGGCGGCGGCCTGACCATGACCGTCGATGAGCGCCTCGCGGCGCCACTCAAGGCTGCGCCCGAGATGTGCTCGCTCAATATGGGCTCGATGAACTTCGCGCTGCACCCGCTGGCGGAGAAGTATAGCGACTGGAAGCATCCCTGGGAGCAGCCCTATCTCGCCGGCACCAAGGACTTCATCTTCCGCAACACCTTCGGCGACATCGAGCGCATCTACAAATTGCTCGGCGAGGGCCACGGCACCAAGTTCGAGCATGAGTGCTACGATGTCGGCCATCTCTACAACCTCGCGCATTGCCTCGATCGCGGCTGGTTCAAGCCGCCGGTCTTCCTGCAGTTGATCTTCGGCATTTTGGGCGGCATCGGTGCAGACCCTGAAAACCTGATGTTCATGAAGCGCACCGCCGACAAGCTGTTCGGCAAGGACTACCACTGGTCGGTGCTCGCGGCCGGACGCCACCAGATGGCCTTCTGCACCCAGGCCGCGATGATGGGCGGCAATATCCGCGTCGGGCTGGAGGACAGCCTGTTCATCGGCAAGGGCAAGCTCGCCACCTCCAATGCCGAGCAGGTCGCCAAGATACGCCGCATCGTCGAGGAGCTCGGCTACGAGATCGCCACCCCCGAGGAGGCCCGCGACACGCTCGGCCTCAAGGGCGGCGACCGGGTCAGTTTCTGAGCCCGCCGATGTCGCGCACCCCCAATCCGCTCGATGGCTTCACCGTCGACCCGGCGGCGATCCGCTATGTCGGCGAAGGCCTGCAGCGGCCCGAATGCATCCTCGCCGAACGCGATGGCTCGCTTTGGAGCGCCGATGCGCGGGGCGGCGTGGTTCATATCCGGCCCGACGGCACGCAGCGCCTGATCACTCAGACGGCCAGCCGCGGCTTCATCGACGCGACTAACGAGGAAGCACGTTTCGTCTCGGGCACGCTGCCGAACGGCCTCGCCTTCGCGGGCAATGGCGATATCCTGATCTCCAATTTCGGTACCGACCGGCTGGAGATCATGACCCGGGACGGCGAGACCCGCGTGCTGGTCGACACCGTCGATGGCGAGCCGATCGGCAAGGTCAATTTTGTCCTGCGTGACAGCAAGGACCGGATCTGGCTGACGATCTCGACGCGCACGAAGAACTGGATGCGAGCGATCAGCCCGCATGTGTGCGACGGCTATGTCGCCCTGTACGATGGCGGACGCCTGCGGATCGTCGCCGACGGCTTCGCCTTCACCAACGAGATCAGGCTCAATGCCACCGAAAAGTGGCTCTACGTCGCCGAGACCTGCGCGCGGAAGGTGACGCGGTTGCGGGTCCTGCCGGATGGCAGCCTGACCGATCGCGAGACCTTCGGGCCGGAGGATCACGGCGCCTGCATCGACGGCATCGCCTTCGACGCCCATGGCAATCTCTGGGGCACGCATGTCTTCACCGACAGGATTTTTGCGATCACGCCGGAAGGCGAACTGCGCATCCTGCTCGACGACGACTGCGGGAGTGCCGCGGGGCAGGCCTTTCTCGCCGCCTTCGCCCGCGACGAGGCGACACCGGAGCTTATGCTCGCCTGCGGCGGCACGATCGCCCCCTGGTGTGCCAGCATCACCTTCGGCGGCCCGGACCTGAAGACGGTCTATGTCGGCAGCCTGAAGGGCTCGCGCATTCCCTATTTCCGCTCACCCGTCGCCGGTCTGCCCATGGCGCATTGGTAGGTCCGGCGTCGTTCGACGACGCTCGCTGCAATCAAAACAACGATCCGGGA
This sequence comes from Allobosea sp. RAF48, assembly GCF_052114025.1. NCBI lineage: Bacteria > Pseudomonadati > Pseudomonadota > Alphaproteobacteria > Hyphomicrobiales > Alloboseaceae > Allobosea > Allobosea sp. RAF48. Next base: position 84,914 of record NZ_JBFRDZ010000017.1, on the reverse strand, counting down.
GGAACCATGAAGCGCATCATCTCTGCACTGGCGGGCGTATCCGCGCTGTGCCTGGCCGGCGCGGCGCAGGCCGAAATCTCGGGCGGTACCGTCAAGATCGGTGTGCTGACCGATATGTCCGGCGTGTATTCCGACATCACCGGCAAGGGCTCGATCGTCGCCACCCGGATGGCGGTCGATGACTGCCTGAAGGCGGAATGCGCCGGCATGAAGATCGAGGTCGTTTCGGCCGATCACCAGAACAAGCCGGATGTCGGCTCGACCATCGCGCGCGAATGGATCGACCGGCAGGGTGTCGATGTCCTCGCCGACATGTCGAACGCCTCGCTGCAGCTCGCCATTCCGCCGCTGCTCAAGGAAAAGAACCGAGTCGGCCTGTTCCCCGGCGGCACCGCGCGGCTGACAGGCGACGCCTGCCAACCCGACCACATCGTCCAGTGGATGTGGGACACCTATGTCCAGGTCGCCGGCGTCGCGAACTACCTGACCAAGCCCGGCACGAAATGGTTCCTCGTCACGGCTGATTATGCACTCGGCCATCAGCTAGAGGCGGATGCGAAGACGCTGGTCACGGCCAAGGGCGGCACCTATGTCGGTTCGGTCCGTCACGCCTTTCCGGCCGTCGACCTCTCCTCGCAGCTCTTGACGGCGCAGGGCTCGGGCGCCGATTTCATTGCACTCGCCAACGCCGGCGGCGACACTATCGCCGGCATCAAGACGGCGCGCGATTTCGGCATCGGACAGGACAAGCAGAAGCTCGTGGCCTTCTTCCTGACCGCGATGGACGTGAAGAGCGTCGGCCTCGCCGCGGCGCAGGGCACAGTGCTGACCGAGGGCTTCTACTGGAACCTCGACGACCGCACCCGTGCCTTCTCGGAACGCTTCAAGGCCACGCATGGCGCCGTGCCCTCGGCGATCCAGGCCGGCATCTACTCTTCCGTCCGCCACTACCTGAAGGCGGTCGCCGCCGCGAAGTCCGACGACGCCAAGACGGTGATCGCCAAGATGCGCGAATTGCCGATCGAGGACGACGTCGTCCGCAACGCCAAGCTGCGTGTGGACGGTCGCATGGTCCATGATTTCTATGTCTTCCGCGCCAAGCAGCCATCGGAAGCGAAAAGCGAATGGGATCTCTACGATCTCGTCGCCACGATTCCGGGTGACCAGGCTTTCCGCCCCCTGAGTGAAAGCGCCTGTCCGGCGATCAAACGCTAAGACAAAAGACCGGTGTCGCCGCGGGATTCTCCGGGTACGCCTCTCGCGGCGGGTGACGTGCGGTTCGAGTTACGGCGTTGCCAGACCAAGTGCGTGCCCCCGCGCGAATGCCCGCTTTCGGGCAGCGGCTCGATGTCTGGTTGTGGCGCGAGGCGAGCGCTACTTCCCGCAGCATTTAATAGAATAATGCCGGTTGCGGCATCCCTAGAGGGGGAGGTGCCATGGATATTCAAGCGCAGTGAGGCAGAGACACGCGTCGATGCAGAATCACATCCGAGGACGATGAGAGGTGTCTGATGAGCTTCGACCGCCAATGACCGAAGCGAAGTGGTTCGCCAGCTACAGCCAATACGGGCGATCGCGAAACACTTTGCCGTCGCGATTCAGACCATCGGCGGGCTCTGAATTCTCAGATCAGCGAGTGGGATCTAGGGCTATTTGAAGCCAGGACGCCGCCGCGACTTCGTATTGATCTGCGCTGCGAGCCCGGCCTGTTTAACATTGGCGTCCCTCGCCAAACGGAGTCCGCGCAGTTTATGCATGTTGTCCTCGCGCTGCTGGGTCAGTTTCTCCGTTTCGGACATAATCCTGGCGTGAGAGAGCGCCCGCGTTTGGATTTTCAGGAACTGATTGTCGGCGGTTAAGCGTTGCTTTGAAAGTTCGAACACTATGATTTCCATTCGCAGTTAGGTTGAAAACAAAAAGGCCGAGCAAGTGCCCGGCCTTTCGAGTGGCTATAGTCGCTGGTGCCAGTACATCCGTGGTCAACGGCGACGATTGCCAAATCACGCAGTCTGGAGCTGTTCCGCGGCCATCTTGCCGGACCGGTTGTCGCGAGCGACTTCGTATCCAAGCTTCTGGCCTTCCTGCAAATCCCGCATCCCAGCTCGTTCGACGGCGGAGATGTGCACGAACACATCCTGGCCGCCGTCATCCGGCTGGATGAAGCCGAAACCCTTGGTGGAATTGAACCATTTCACTGTGCCGGTGGTCATGAGAAACCCTCCTTTTGGCAAGACCTGTCGCTCGTCGACAGAATGTTCGACGAGTTCAGAACGATTTCGAAAGGGGGGAGTTTATCAGAGCCGCGCCAAAGCGCGAAAATAACAACGGCCGTCCAAGCAATCTCGATAAAATACAAATAACTCAGGTCACCGATTGCGTCAAGATAATTATCATAAATACGATTTTTATCTTTGTGCTCATGATTTCAACTACCTGCTCGCGGAACATTTTTAGCGAGAATTCTGTCAATTCTCTGCCATATCCGGCCGGCATCGGCGGGCCCTTGAAAGTGGACAACGCTGTCTGGCTGCCCGGAAGCCAGGGGTAATCCAACGGCTAACACCCGGCCCACAACGCTCAGTGGGCCGGGGCGAAGTCGTGTCCCCGCTCGATGAATAACCCGGCCCGCTCGCGCCGGGCCGGGCGCGTCGTCAGGCCCTGCCCCGTGAGCCTTCCCTTCGGCTTCCCATGAACGCAGCCACGTCGGGCGCGAGAAGGTCGTGCCTTTCCGCCCATGAGGCGAATAAGCCCCGCGCCGTTTCCGGTTCGATCTCGCCGCGGATCGCCGCCAGGCAGGCTTTCAAAGCAAAGCCATGGACCGGATCGCGCCTGCTCACCGGCCAGTCGGCCAGGAACATGAAGGCCTCCATCGCCGACGCAATCGCCGCCGGGTGCCCGAGACCGGTCAGGATAACAACCGGTCTCTCAAAGTCGTCAGATGTCATCATGCAGTCCTCCCTGGGCGGGGAGCGAGTGCCAACGTTGCCATAGCCATATCCTCCTGGAAGCAACATGGATCCGGTTTGGTTGATCGCCGCGTCGAACCGATTGTCGTGATCGGCGGCTCCCTGATTTTGGTGAGGGTTTTGCTCAGATCAAGCCCTTGCAGCTATCGATCGGTACGTTGCGCGGCTCGTCGCTACTGGAGGCGAAATTCCCCGCTCACCGCGCTGAGGTCGGCAGGGCCGATCAGGTCCTTATGAGCGACGGTGATGCGGAAGAGTTTGCCCTCGAGCTTGGCCTGCCAGAAGGCAAGGAACTTGTTCAGTTCGGGAAAGCGAGGGGCGAGGTCGTAGTCCTGCCAGATGTATTCCTGCAGGATCGAAGGGTGGTCGGGCAAGCGGTAGAGGATCCCGGCGGTGGTCAATCCGTAGCCGGCGATCTGGCGGGCGAAGTCCGTCGAAGCCATTCCTTTCAGCCCCCTGGTTTCACTGCGCCGATGGCAGCGCGTTTCCAACGTCTTGGCAAGCCGAAAGTTTGCGTTTTCGCTGCCTTTTCAGCCTGTTAGCACTCGATCAAAAAAAGTGCTGCCGGCCTCTTGAAGGCCAAAAATGAGCAACCCAAATCATCGCGCGGGCACGGCGCCTCAGGGGCGTGCGGAACCTCGCCGCGAGACCCGAACAGGGCCGAGCCGCTTTGACATGTGACCGACATGGAAACTGGAGGAACTCATGAAGTTTCGGCCACTGCATGACCGCGTCGTCGTGAAGCGCATCGACGCCGAGGAGAAGACCAGGGGCGGGATCATCATTCCCGACACTGCCAAGGAAAAGCCGCAGGAGGGCGAGGTCGTTGCTGTCGGCGCCGGGGCTCGCGACGAGACCGGCAAGCTCGTGCCGCTCGACGTCAAGGTTGGCGACTGCGTGCTCTTTGGCAAATGGAGCGGCACCGAGGTCAAGATCGATGGCCAGGATCTCCTGATCATGAAGGAGTCCGACATCATGGGCGTCGTCGAGACGGCTGCTGCCCTCAAGAAGGCCGCCTGACGGGGCCTTCATCCCATCTCATCAACCTGAAACCTCAAGTCTGAAGGAGTGAGGAATCATGGCTGCGAAGGACGTGAAGTTTTCGCAGGACGCGCGCGAGCGGATGCTGCGCGGCGTCGACACGTTGGCCAATGCCGTGAAGGTCACGCTGGGTCCGAAGGGCCGCAACGTCGTGATCGGGAAGTCGTTCGGCGCCCCGCGCATCACCAAGGATGGCGTCACCGTCGCCAAGGAGATCGAGCTTTCCGACAAGTTCGAGAACATGGGCGCCCAGATGGTCCGCGAGGTGGCGTCGAAGCAGAACGACGCGGCCGGTGACGGCACCACGACCGCCACGGTCCTGGCCCAGGCGATCGTCCGCGAGGGGGCCAAGGCGGTGGCCGCCGGCATCAATCCGATGGATTTGAAGCGCGGCATCGATCTCGCCGTCGAGGCGGTGACGAAGTCGCTCGGCGAGCATTCCAAGACCATCACCGGCTCGGAGGAGGTCGCGCAGGTCGGCACCATCTCTGCGAATGGCGACCGTACGATCGGCGAGATGATCGCCGAGGCGATGAAGAAGGTGGGCAACGAGGGTGTCATCGCCGTCGAGGAAGCCAAGACCGCCGAAACCGAACTCGACGTTGTCGAAGGCATGCAGTTCGATCGCGGCTATCTCTCGCCCTATTTCGTGACCAACACCGAGAAGATGGTCGCGGAGCTGGAAGACCCGTACATCCTGATCCACGAGAAGAAGCTCTCTGGCCTCCAGACGATGCTGCCGCTGCTGGAAGCGGTGGTGCAGACCGGCAAGCCCCTGCTGATCGTGGCGGAGGACGTCGAGGGCGAGGCTCTCGCCACGCTCGTCGTCAACAAGCTTCGTGGCGGCCTCAAGATCGCAGCCGTCAAGGCTCCGGGCTTCGGCGATCGCCGCAAGGCCATGCTGGAGGATATAGCGATCCTGACCGGCGGCACCGCCATCAGCGAGGATCTCGGTATCAAGCTGGAGAATGTTACGCTCGACATGCTCGGCCGTGCCAAGAAGGTTCGGATCGAGAAGGAGAACACCACCATCGTCGATGGCGCCGGCTCGAAGGTCGAGATCGACGCAAGGGTCGCACAGATCAAGGCCCAAATCGAGGAGACCTCCTCGGACTACGACCGCGAGAAGCTCCAGGAACGTCTGGCGAAGCTCGCTGGCGGCGTCGCGGTGATCCGCGTCGGCGGCGCGACCGAGGTCGAGGTCAAGGAGAAGAAGGATCGTGTCGACGATGCGCTGAACGCGACCCGCGCCGCGGTCGAGGAAGGAATCCTGCCGGGCGGCGGCGTCGCTCTGCTGCGCGCGGTCAAGGCCCTCGAAGGGCTCGTGCCCGGCAATGACGACCAGAAGACCGGCGTCGAGATCGTCCGCAAGGCGATCACCGCGCCGGCCCGCCAGATCGTCGAGAATGCCGGCGGCGATGGCGCGGTCGTGGTCGGCAAGCTGCTGGAGTCGCAGGACTATGCCTGGGGCTACAACGCCCAGACCGGCGAATACGGCGATCTGGTCAAGGCCGGCATCATCGACCCGACCAAGGTCGTGCGCACCGCGATCCAGGATGCGGCGTCGGTCGCAGGCCTGCTGATCACCACCGAGGCGATGATCGCGGAGCTTCCGAAGAAGGATCCGGCGCCGGCATTGCCTGCCGGTGGCATGGACTATTGAGCATCGAGGGCGCCGCGACGCCGCGGCGCCCTCTTTCAAACGCTGCAATCTTAGGCATGTCGGAGGAGCCATGCCGTTCTCATCGTTGACCGATCCCATCGACCTGGCCCGTGCCGAGGCCGCTCTTGAAAAAGCGTGGGCGGAACTCAAGCCATCGCTTCCGGCAGGCTCTGACGAACTGGAGCGGAACAACCTCGCCTATATCGGTACTTCGCTGGTTCCTCTCGCGCTCGACGAGGACGATCTCGCACAGCGTGCGGTCGGTCGGTATCGCGAGAAAACCTAGGCGAGAGGCTTAGGGAAAGCCCCAGCATTCGCCACAATCATATCAGGCAGCCGACATAACCGATGGTCTTCAGGAATCGAAGGAAATCTCACCCTCCGACCGCTTCAAGCCCTCATTGCGAAAGCCGAGAGCGCAACATATGGGCTTAAGGATAATCTCTTGGCCGTCATGACACGGGACGGATCGGCAACCTGGCAGACAGTCGCCGCTCACATCGAGTCCCAATTGCCCGGCGCGGGAGAGTTCGCTACCGCGCGATTAAACGCCATACTCGTCTTGATCAGGACCCTATCCGGAAAATCCGAATGACAACGACCGCCACAGCCGAGCATCGCAGCTTCGAAGCCGACGTCTCCCGCTTGCTGCACATGATGGTGCATTCGGTCTATTCCGACCGCGACGTTTTCCTGCGTGAGCTGATTTCGAACGCAGCCGACGCTTGCGAGAAGCTGCGCTACGAAGCGATCGAGAAGCCCGAACTGCTCGGCGAAGAGCCGAAGCTCGCGATCACCATCATCGCCGATCCGGAGGCGAGCAAGCTGACCATTGCCGACAACGGCATCGGCATGAGCCATGACGAGATGATCGAGGCTCTCGGCACGATCGCCCGCTCGGGCACGCGCAGCTTCATGGAGCGGGTCGCGACCGCCGATGGCAAGGACGGCGCGCAGCTCATCGGCCAGTTCGGCGTCGGCTTCTATTCCGCCTTCATGGTCGCCGCGAAGGTCGAGGTCGTCAGCCGCCGCGCCGATAGCGCCGAAGCCTGGACCTGGTCATCCGACGGTAAGGGTGAGTTCACGGTGGCGCCCGCGGCGTTGGAGGAGGCTCCGGTCCGCGGGACGCGGGTGATGCTCCATCTGATGGACGATGCCAAGACCTACGCCGAGCGCTGGACTTTGGAGCGCGTCGTTAAGGAGCAGTCCGGCCATGTGCCCGTCCCGATTTCCTTGATCGCGGAGCCGGGAGCCGAACCAGTCTCCCTCTCCGACGGGGCCGCACTCTGGACCAAGCCGAAGAGCGAGATCACCAAGGACGAATACGCCGACTTCTACCGCAGCGTTGCGGGGCAATATGACGAGCCGGCGGCCACAATCCATTTTCGCGCGGAAGGCTTGCACGAATATACCGCGCTCGCCTTCGTCCCGGGCGCACGCCCGTTCGATCTCTTCGACGCCGACCGCAAGGGGAGGATAAAGCTCTACGTAAAGCGCGTCTTCATCACGGACGAGGCCGAGCTCCTTCCGCGCTATCTGCGTTTCGTGCGCGGCATCGTCGATACAGCCGACCTGCCGCTCAACGTCTCTCGCGAGATGATCCAGAACAGCCCGCTGCTCGGCGCAATCAAGAAGGGCGTCACCAACCGCGTGCTTTCCGATCTCGGGAAGCTGGCCGATCAGGATCCGGAAACCTTCCGACCGATCTGGGAGAACTTCGGCGCTGTGATCAAGGAAGGACTCTACGAGGATTTCGAGCGCCGGACACAGCTTCTCGGTCTCGCTCGCTTCCGCACGACGGCTTCCGGCGAGGGCTGGCGGAGTCTCAAGGATTACGTCGGCGCCCTGAAAGAAAACCAGACGGCCATCTACTACATCGCCGGTGACGATGCCTCACGGATCGCAGCCTCCCCGCAGCTCGAAGGCTTCCGTGCGCGCGGTATCGAAGTGATGCTACTGTCGGATCCGATCGACAGCTTCTGGGCCTCGGCCGCCCCGGACTTCGAGGGCAAGCCTTTGAAGTCTGTGACGCAGGGCGCTGCTGATCTCGGTCTTATCCCGCTGCTCGATGGCTCGGCCTCTCCTTCTGCTGAGACGAGCGAAGAGATCGGCGCGCTGCTTGCGTCGATGAAGGAGACCTTGGCCGACGAGGTTGCGGATGTCCGGACCTCCGATCGGCTCACTGACAGCGCGGTCTGCCTCGTGGCGTCGGACAAGGGGCCGGATCGCCAGTTCGAACGCCTGCTCAGCGCCGCCGGCCGAGTAGACAGCGCGGCCAAGCCGATCCTCGAGGTCAACCCGCGCCATGCGATGGTCGCGGCTCTCGCGTCTGTCGAAGACGGTGCCCTGCGCGCTGACATCGCTCATCTTCTTGTCGACACCGCCCGCATCCTGGACGGCGAACGCCCTGTCGATGCGAGCGGCTTCGCCAAGCGGCTGAGTCGAGTGGTCGCGAGAAGCCTCGGCAAAGGCTGAGCGGCGAAGCAGGAAGCCACTGTGTTTCACGCCCCATGGGGCAGAATGCTGAGCCGGATATGCGACCCGGAAAACGGGTCGCATATACTTTATTCGGTCTTGCAACGCGGCGAGGCGGGCGGCGCTAAGCGTGCCTGGCTAAGCCTTGTTCGCCGATGCGAGTGTCCGCCAGGACTCGTTCCAGCAGATGGCAACGGTTTGAGCCTGCCAGCAACTGCCGGATCGCATAAGACTTACTGGCTCCCATCAAACCAACGCATTGCGTTAGCCCTGATCGCGAGGTTTGCAGCAGCGCCCGGAGACAAGCCGCGTAGTGTGTCCGGCGGCACGGAGGCAACGAGCGTACTTCCGTCAGTCAATCTGCCATGCAGATTGGCGATGGAGCCTTGATAGGAAATTTGCTCGACCGTCGCCTTCAGCGTGTTTGCTTGGCCGGCATCGGTGACCGAAACGGCCTCGGGGCGAAGCAGAACCTCTCCTGATCACGCCGGAAGGTGAATTGCGCATCTTGCTTGACGACGATCGCGGCAGCGCGGCCGACCGCTGGCCCTGATGGTTTCCGCGGATAAGGTCCCATTCTGCTTTGCGGGCTTTGACGCCTTCGACATTCGGCGGGTTGTCCTCATCCCCAGTTTGAACGGTGCGCCATCATTTCACATGGTCCTCGCAACCTCCTTCGCGCGGATTGCGCGCAGTTTTGGACGGCTGACTCTCAGGTTGCTGCCGAGCCGAGCGCCGGCATGCGGTAAATCTCGCCGCGAACCATGATGGCCCAGATCGCCCGTTTCGCCAGGGCGACGGTGACGAGCCGAATCTGCTTGCGGGCGAGCAGCACGTTTACGCGAGGATCCGCTGCCTCGGGGAGATACTTGTTACGTCTTACGAGCGACGTCATGCCAGTGACCAGAAGGCGCCGCAGGTATTGATCGCCCATTTTGGAGATGCGGCCGAGGCGCTCCTTGCCGCCGCTGGAGTTGTTGAGCGGCGTCTGTCCCAGCCAGGCCGCTCGCGAACTGGCGCCCGGAGCGGAACTGGGTCGGATCGGTGACAGTGGCCGCCAACGCGCTCGCTACGAGCAGGCCCACGCCCGGAACGGTGGCAATGCGCCGCGCGAGATCGTTCGAGCGGTACCAGGCCAGCAAGTCTCGTTCGAGCTGGCGGATGCGGTCCTGAGCCTCGATCGCTTGCTCGGCCAAGGTGCCAATCACCTTGGCGGCGAGATCGGGAACCTCGTGCGCCCCGCCGGCGACTGCGCGTCGCACGAAGGCCAGGGCGTCGGTGATCCCCTTCGGGACATCGATGCCGAACTCGGCCAGGAGCCCACGGACCCTGTTCATGAGCTGCGTACGCTGACGAAGATCGCGGCGTTTCCTCCTCAAAGGAAATGACCACGCCCATTCAGCAATCCGGAGAGTGTTGATTTTCTGTAGGATAGGCCGTGAGTAGACTTGGTGGCCGACAGCAGGAGGTTCTTTCCAGCATGGAGTATCCGGCTCCCGCGGTCGACGCCGTCTACGAAGTCTATCCATCAGCGGTATGCGGCGACGGCACGATGCCGAGCTGGCCTTATCACATGGCCCGGTGGCTGTTTCGGGAGCCGATCGACATTGCAATCACCGCTGCGCTAGCCGAGATCGGCGAGCTCGCCGCAGCGGATCGGGCCTGGATGTTCGAATATGACGCCGAGTTGCTCCGCTTCCGGAACACGCACGAGTGGAGCAGGCAAGGCGTGCGGTCCTTCGTCGAGGACCTGCAGAATACGCCCGTGATGATGATCGCCTGGCTCCACCAGTTTCTGGTGAAGGGCCAGGCGGTGATGATCAACCGGGTCGCAGACCTGCCGCGCCCGGCTCGGGCGCTCCAGGTCGAGATGCTCAGGCAGAACGACAAGAGCGTGCTCAGCATGCCCCTCTTTCACGAAGGCCGCTTGCGCGCCTGCATTGGCTTCGATGCGACCACTGCGATCCGGCGCTGGGCGCCCGCCGACATCAAGGCGCTCTTTCAGTGCGCCGACCTGATTGCGCTGGCTCGCTATGGCCCCTTTCAGGACGGGCGGTCCCTTGCCGGCGCCTCGAGACCGTTCGCCCCACTGATCTATCTGCGCCGACCGGGGCAAACCATCGGCGTCGAGCCGCAAGCCATCCTCGGCGTCCGGTCTGCGCGCGACTATGTGAAGGTATGGCTGCACGACGGCTCGTCCATGCTGGATCTGCGCCCGCTCGCGCTCTGGACGGGGATGCTGCCGCCGGCATCGTTCCTGCGCGTCCACCGCACGGCGATCGTCAACCTGCAGCATGTCAGCGGCCTCGACCGACGCGCAGGCGATCGCTGGACCATTGGGCTCAATCGCGTGGCCGAGCGCTGGCCAGTCTCGCGACAATACCGGCAGGAGTTGCGAAAGCGCCTGGGCGTCTGAACACCGCGGCCGATTCGCGGGGTCTCCATCTTCGGTCATTTAACCGATTCTTCACGATGAGTTCGGCTCGGAGCTCCGTTCGTCGAACCCGCATGTCTATTCGTCGAACAGTGCTTGCCGCCCGGCGGGCGGGCGATCTCAATGCGGACATCGTTCGACGGACCCGCCCCCGCCTATGCCTTTTCGCCGCCCCCCTCGCCTCGACGAACTGAAACCGAGATGCCTGCCGGCGCGCAAAATCGCACGGCTCTTGCTTTGCTCCCTGTTTGCGATCGCATCGATCGCGGGCGCGCAGCGGGCGGAAGCCGACGATCTCGCGCTGCGCGATGCGGCGTCGATGGCCGGCGTCGGAATGTTCCTCAATGCGCGCGCGCCCGGCCTGATCCTCGCCGTCGTCCGCGGCGAGGACAGCTTCATTGCCGGATATGGCGAGATCGCCCCGGGCAGCGGCAAGGAGCCGGACGGCCGTTCGATCGTTCGCGTCGGCTCGGTCTCGAAGGTTTTCGCGACCGATGTGCTCGCTGCCCTGGCGGCGACCGGGCAGGTTTCGCTCGATGCGCCGCTTGCCGGCTATGCTCCACCGGGCAAGACGCCGCTGGCTTTCGAAGACAGGCCGGTCACGCTCCTCGATCTTGCGACGCATTCGGCGGGTCTGCCGCGCGAGATGCCCGATCCCGCGACACCGCCTGACGAGAAGAACCCGTTCGCGGCCTTCAAGGCCTCGTATTACTGGGACTGGATGTCGAGCCATCGGCCCGCCTATCGGCCGGGCACGACCGCAATCTACTCGAATTTCGCCTTCGGCCTGCTCGGCGAGGCGCTTGGCAAGGCCGGCGGAAAGCCGTTCGCGGAACTGGTCGGCGAGCGCATCACCAAGCCGCTCGGGATGGCAGATACGACGTTGCGCCTCTCGGAGGCACAGAAGCCTCGGCTGATGACCGGCCTCGACCCGTTCGGAAAGCCCGATCCGAACTGGGAGGCGAGCGAGGTCATGCAGGCCAGCGCCGGCATCTACACCACCGCCGACGACATGGTGAGGTGGATGCGCTGGCACCTCGCCGACGATGCGGCCGGTCGGCCGGCACGGACGCTCGCACATGCGCTCTGGCGACCGCATGACGGGCTTTCCCGCCTGGTCGGCGTCGAGGCGACGGACTCCGAGGGGATGGGGCTTGGCTGGATCGTCAGCCGGCCGAAGGACAGGGTGCCTCTCCTCCTCGGCAAGAGCGGCGGGATCGGCGGCTTCATGAGCTATGTCGTGCTCGCGCCCAATCGCAGGCTCGGCATCTTCGTCGTCGCGAGCAAGGTCGACTTCGCCATGTTCGAAGGGCTGAGGACCGCTGTCCGTGATCTGGCGGCGGAACTGGCCCCGGCGACCCCGTAGACGATGGCCGCGTTCCCTCCCCTCCGCAGATCGAGCCACCTCGCCTGCTCGACCGCGATGCTGCGCGTCTGGCTCGCTCTGGCCGGATCAGCCGCTTCCTGCGCGCCACTCGTGCTGGCGCTGCCCGCCTGGGGGCAAGTCAGCGGAAAGGGAGGAGCCGGCGGTGCCCACGGCATCAGTCGTCCCACCACAGGACAGGCAGGTAGCCTCGGTGGCGAATATTCCGGCGGTGGTGGTGGCGGCGGCGGCGGGGCCAATGCTCGGCCAAGCGGCGGATCCACAGGCGGCAAGGGCGGCAGCGGCGTGGCCGGCCATGGCGGCGGCGATGGCGGCGACATCAGCGGCAATTCATCCGTACTCCAGTCGATTCCACCTGGATATCTCGGCCATGTCGGGCAGTCCGGTTCGGCGGGTGGCTCGCCCTCGCATGGCGCTGCCGGCGCCCCGGGACATGATGGCGGCAGTGGCGGCGGCGGTGGCGGGGGAGCCGTCGGTCTCGATTTCTACGGGACATTGCTGACGGCGGGCCAGACGATCAACCTGGTCGGCGGCAATGGCGGCAATGGCGGAACTGGAGCGAACGGCGGTAACTCCTACAGAGACCCCTTCATCGGACATGGTGGCGCTGGTGGAGGCGGCGGCGGAGGTGGCGGCGGCGGTGCCGCGGGGTTGTCTTTGCCGGGTCAGGAGCTCGTCTTCAGCCCTTCGTCGGTCGGGTTTCACTGGGTCCCACCGCCCAACCTTGCCGTGACCACCACGAATGCGAGGCTGCAGGGCGGCAATGGTGGCCGAGGCGGAGACGGCGGCGACGGAGGATCGGGCTCGGGGGCCTATGTGTCGCAAACCTGCCTTCCGGGAGGTCGGGGCTGTTTGCCGATCCGCATGTATCCGGGCGATGGCGGACCCGGCGGCTCCGCTGGAGACGGTGGTGCCGGCGGCGCCGGTCTGCTGTCGCTCTACGGCCGGCAGATCAGCCTTTTTGCGACGACCGCTCAGGGCGGCAACGGCGGAGACGGCGGCGGCCTCGGAGGCGGGGGCAATGGCGGCTCGAGCTACGGCTATAGCGGCATGACGGATGGCGCTCGCGGCAATTTCGGAACGAACGGAAACGGCGGCCGTGGCGGTGCCGGCATCGAGGTCGTCGCGACAAGTGGCGGCAGTACGACCATCTCCCTGTCGTCGGATAGCCATGCCCTCGGGGGCAAGGGTGGCAGGGCCGGCTATCTTGCTTCGCCCGGCTGGGGAGGCGACGGCATTCGTGTAGCCGGGCCCGCGACCATCACCGTGGGCGGGACTGCGACAGGCGGCGGCGGTGGCGATGTCAACGGTGCATGGTTCGGCGGCGGCGGCGGTGCAGGCATTTTCGTCGACGGCCAGGCCAACGTTACGGTTCAGAACGGCGCGCAAGTATCTGGCGGACGCGGCGGCCTCGGCGAGCAATCATCCGCAGGCCGCGGAGGAGATGGCGGCTCGGGCATCGAGGTGCTGCGCGGCGGGACATCCCTGATCATCGCCGGAGAGGTGCGCGGCGGCGACAGCCAGGGCTTTGTTCCCGGCTCGCAAGGCGCGGCGATTGCCCTCACCGGCAACGGCAATTCGGTCGAGCTGCAGGCGGGATACAATCTGGTCGGCAAGGTGGTCGGCGGCAGCAATGCGACGCTCATTCTCGGCGGAGCGACGAATGCGAGCTTCGATCTCAGCGGGCTGGGTTCGCAATATCTGGGCTTCTCGGATTTCAACAAGGGCGGCGCGAGCACCTGGACCCTGTCGGGTGCTGCGACGGCCTTTCGCGGCGACATGGCGATCGATGCCGGAACGCTCGCCTTCGCGGCAGGAGCGCAGCTCACGGCGACGAATGCTCAGATCGCAAACGGCGCGGGTTCGACCGCGGCCGTCTCGGTCACGGGGGCTGGAGCGAAATGGACCGTCGACGGTCCGCTTGTCGTTGGCAATCAAGGTCAGGGCGGCCTGACGGTCGCCGACGGAGGCGCCGTTCTCGCCGGCTCGATCAGGGCCGGAACGGCGGTCGGCGGGACCGGCACGATCAGCATCAGGGGCAACGGCTCGCATCTGGGAGCCGGCAGCCTCGTGCTCGGCGATGCCGGTACGGCATCGGCCCTGGTGTCCGGGGCCACGTCGAGCCTGACGGCAGATACGCTCACGATCGCGAACCTCGGCAGCGCCGATCTTACGGTCGCCGACGGCGGCCGAGCCGGCGCTGGCGGGGGCCGGAACATCGAGGTCGCCAAGAATCTGGGCAGCGTCGGCACCATCAATATCGGCGCGGCTGCCGGGCAAGCCGCGACCGCACCGGGGACACTCGCCAGCGACATCCAGTTCGGTGCCGGCACCGGCAGGCTGGTCTTCAACCACACCTCCAGCGGCTACACATTCACCAGAGCGGTATCGGGCGCAGGCGCGATCGACCTCCGCGCCGGTACGACGATCCTCACGGCCGATAGCGGAGGCTTTTCAGGGTCGACAACAATCACGGGCAGCACGCTTCGGATGGCAGACGGCGGACGGCTCGGCGGCACCGTCAGCATCGATGGCGGCGGCCGGGTCGAAGGCGGCGGCAGCATTGGCGCGACGACCGTCAACAACGGCGGCACGCTCGCGCCTTCCGGCTGGAACGCCCTCACGATCGACGGCGACGTGACCGTCAACAGCGGGGGCACCCTCCGGCCTTCGGATGCCGCCGGCCTCATCGTCGATGGCACGCTGACGCTCAATTCCGGCAGCGCTTACGACTACCGGCTGCATGGCTACGGATCGTCAGCCGTCGGCTCGGCAACGACGCGCGTCAACGGCAACCTGGCCCTCAATGGCGGGACGTTGAATCTTGCCAGCAGCTCTCAGCCTGCGCTCGGCTACCACCGCGCCTTCACCTATACGGGAACTCTGTCCGGTGCTGGCCTCCCCGTCGGGACGGTGCCGAACACCGGGCCGTTCGCTTACAATTACAGCGTCGACACCTCGCAAAGCGGCAAGGTCGATGTGCTCGTCGGCGCCAATGGCGTCAACATCCTGCAGCTCTGGGGCACAACATCGGCCGGTGGCGCCAGTGGGAGCTGGACTGCCACCAATCAGAACTGGCTGGACCTCGGCGGCGCAACGCCGACGCAATGGGGCAGCGGCTATGGCGTGTTCCGGGGCCCGGGGGGCACCGTCACGCTCGACAGCGTCAACGGTGCGCTGGGCGCCGTCGGGCTGCAATTTGCCGGCGGCAGCTACACGCTGACCGGCGACAGCCTCGACCTGCATGGCTATAGCGGCGGCGGCATCACCATCACCACGCCGGAAATCAGGGTGCTAGACGGCGAGACGGCCCGGATCGACGCAACGCTTACCGGCACGGCCGGTTTCGAGAAGACCGGCGACGGCACGCTCATCCTCGGCGGCGCCAACAGCTACAGCGGCGGCACCACGATCTCGGGTGGCAAGTTGCAGGTTTCGGCCGACGCCAATCTCGGCGCGGCGAGCGGCGGGCTGACATTCGACAGCGGCGCGCTTCATACCGTGGGCAACATGGTCAGCGGCCGGAATGTCGTGCTGCGCGGCACCGGCGCGATCGAGACGGATGCCGGCACCACATTGACTCTGTCCGGCCCGGTCGGCGGCGCCGGCGGGCTGATCAAATGGGGGGACGGCACGCTTCTCCTCACCGGCAACAACAGCTGGGCGGGCGGCACCCTGCTCACTGCCGGCACGATCAGGGCTGGCAGCGCCGGCGCCCTGCCGACCATGACCGATTGGATGCTGACCGGCGGCAAGCTCGACCTCGCCGGCCATGATCTCTCGATGGCCTTCCTGGCGAGCACCGGCGGCGAGATCGCGCTGGCCGGCGCTGACCTCACCGTCAATCAGGCGCAGGACAGCCTCCATGCTGGAACCATCACCGGCGCGGGGCGCCTGCTGAAGGATGGTCCCGGCGCATTGCTGCTGACCGGCACGAACAGCTATTCCGGCGGCACGGTGATCCGCGACGGCACACTCGCCATCGTCGCCGACGCCAATCTCGGCAGTACTTCTTCCGCCATCGCCTTCGACGGCGGCGGTCGCCTGATGACGCTGGCCGACATCACCAGCAGCCGCTCGGTCACGCTTGCCGGCACCGGCACGATCGAGACCGCTGCCGGCACGCGTTTCGTCCTCGGCGGCTCGACCAGCGGTAGCGGCAACCTGGTCAAGGAGGGTTGGGGAACGCTGACCTTGACCGGCAGCGCTGGCCATGCCGGAGGCACGACGATCGCGGCCGGCACGCTCCAGATCGGCGATGGCGGCACGACGGGCGAGCTCGCCGGCGACGTCTCAAACGACGCTGTCCTGCGCTTCAACCGCTCGAATCTATACAGTTTCGGTGGCGCCATCTCCGGCGCCGGCATCGTCCTTCAGTCCGGCACTGGGATGACGAGCCTGACTGGCACGAACTCCTATTCCGGCGGCACATTGATCGAGGCCGGAACCCTGCAGGTCTCGCGCGACGCCAATCTGGGCGCCGGCGGAACGGCCATTTCCTTCCTGGGTGGAGCGCTGCGGTTCGGTGCCTCGTTCAATACCGATCGCACCATGCTGCTGATCGGCAATGGCACGGTGGACACCAACGGCCATGATGCAACGCTGACAGGCGGCGTCTACGGCTATGGCGATCTGATCAAGGCCGGCGCCGGCACGCTGACGCTGAGCGGAACGAACTTTTATCGCAACACGCTTGTTACCACCGGCACCTTGATCGGCGACGCCGCGTCGATCTCCGGCGATATCGCCAATAACGGCGCGGTCGTCTTCAACCAGCGAAACGATGCCAGCCTGGCGAGCGTGTTGTCCGGCACCGGCGGCTTCACCAAGGCCGGCGGGGGAGCCCTTGCCTTGACCGGCGACAGCTCCGGCTTCTCCGGCTCGACCACGGTGTCCGCAGGCACGCTCATCGTCAACGGCGCGCTCGGCGGCGGGCTCGATGTCCTGGCCGGCGGTCGGTTGCAAGGCAACGGCACCGTCGGGCCGACCACGATCCATGCCGGTGCGACCATCGCCCCGGGCAATTCGATCGGCACGCTCACCGTCTCCGGCGACATCCGCTTCGAGCATGGCGCGACCTATGCGGTCGAGGTCAGTCCGGGCGGCTCGTCGAGCGACCTGATCCGTGCCAGCGGCAAGGCGCGCCTCTCGGGCGGCTCGGTGGTCCATATCGGCGAGGACGGGCCTTACTGGGCGAACCAGCGCTACACCATCCTGACGGCCGGTCAGGGCGTCGAAGGCCGCTTCGACGACGTCAGCTCCAACTTCCTCTTCCTCGATCCGAGGCTGGAATACGACACCAACAATGTCAGGCTGACCCTGCTGCGTAACGATCTGCCGTTCGCCGCGATCGCGCAAACGCGCAACCAGGGCCAGACGGCCCTCGGCTTGGAAAGCCTGGGTGATGCCAACCCGCTATGGCTGAGCTTCACGCAACTGCGCGACGAGGGAGAGGCCCGGCGCGCCTATGACAGCCTGTCGGGCGAGATCCATGCCTCGGCCAAGACGGTGCTGATCGAGGGCAGCCAGGCAGTGCGCAATGCGGTGTCGGACCGGATCCGCGCCGCCTTCGACGGAATTGGCGCGCCGCGGATCGCGACACTGGCCTATGCCTCCAGCCACGGGGCGGTCGTAGCGGGCGGGGCGAGCGAGGGCTTTGCCTTGTGGGCGCGCGGCTCCGGCTCCTGGGGCCAGACACGTGGCGACGGCAACGCCGCCTCCCTCACACGATCGAGCGGCGGCCTCCTTGCCGGATTCGACATTCCGGTAGCGTCGGAGGCGCGGCTGGGCGTAGTGGCGGGCTACTCGCGCTCGACCTTCAAGGTCGCTCGGCGCCGCTCCCGCGGTGAGGCGGATAATTACCATATCGGCCTCTATGGGGGAGCCGAACTCGACCGCCTCCGCCTGACTGGAGGGGTCACCTATGCCTGGCATGAGCTGGACACCCGGCGCAGCGCCATATTCTCCGGCTTCGGCGAGGAGCTGCGCTCCGGCTACGACGCCCGCAGCCTGCAGGCTTTCGGCGAGCTCGCCTATCGCTTCGACGCGGGGCGGGCCACCTTCGAACCTTTCGCCAATCTCGCCTATATCAATTTGCGCAGCGCCGGCTTCACCGAGACAGGCGGCGTCGCGGCGCTCACCGCCAGGGCGCAGACCACGGCCGTCGCCTTCGCCACGCTCGGGCTGCGCGCTCAGATGCGCTTCGATCTCGGCAGCAGCGTCGCGCGGATCAGCGGCACGCTCGGCTGGCGGCACGCGGCGGGCGACGTTACCCCCTTCTCGCTCCAGGCCTTCTCCGGCGGCGCGCCGTTCTCGATCGCAGGCACTCCGATCGCCCGCGACGCGTTGGTCGTCAGCACCGGCCTCACGCTGAATCTTTCACCGGAAGCCGAAATCGGACTGTCCTATGACGGGCAGCTCGCGTCGCGCGCGACCGATCATGCCTTCAATGCCCGACTCGCAGTGAAGTTCTGATACCATCCGTGGGTCCTGCGACCCGCCGCGAATATCCACGTCATAGCATCAATTGAGTTTCTGCTGATGGCGCGGCGGAGACCGTCACGCCGTAGGCCATGTGCAGTTGGCTGCTTCAGCTTTCAGCCCACATTCCTGTTGACGATGGCTGTGGTGTAGCGACAGTGTCGCAGGACATGCTCAGGAACCAGAACCTCTGTGACCGACGCCGACGCTGCTTCACACAAGCGGCGGCTCCTCGGGCTGCGCGCCGATCAGCGTCCTTCCGCATGATGACTGCCTCACCGTAGATTTCATCCGCCGAAGCGGCCCCGGCCCGCGTTCCTGAACCTCCGCAGCCCTCGGCTCCGGGGGTTTTCTTTTGCCCAAACTCAGAAGGACATCACCATGAGCATTCGCGTCGGCATTGTCGGAATCAGTGGCTTCGGCGGCGGCGAAGCGATGCGCTTGATCGCGAGCCACCCGTCTTACGAACTGGTCTACGCTGCGGGCGAGAGCAGCGCCGGCAGCCGGCTAGTGGATCGCTTCCCCGGTGTGCCGGCCAAGCTGGCCGAACTGGTGATCGAGAAGTGGGACCCTGTGACTTTGCCGAAGCTCGACGTACTGTTCGCGTCGCTTCCCACGGGCACCTCGGCCGAGGCGCTGGCGCGCGTCCCCAAGAGCGTGAAGATCGTCGATATCGGCGGCGACCACCGCTACGTCGAGGGTTGGGCGTACGGCCTCGCCGACGTCTGGCCCGCCCAGATCGGCGGTCAGACCCGCATAGCCAACCCCGGCTGCTTCCCTGCAGCGACGCTGAACGCGCTGGCGCCGCTGCTGGTCAACAAGCTGATCGAGCCCAGCAACATCGTGATCGACGTCAAGACGGGCATCTCTGGTGCCGGCCGGGGCGGCGACAGCAAGTTCGGCTACGCTGAGAGCAACGAGAACTTGATGCCTTACGGCCTGCTTAAGCACGTCCACATGCCCGAGATTGCCAAGACGATCGAGCGGTTGAGTGACGGCAGCGCGGCCGGGCTGGTGTTTACACCACACTTGGTGCCGATGACCCGCGGCATACTCGCCACCATTTACTGCCGCGGCCGCGCCACCACGGGCCAGTGCTTGGAAGCGGCCCGGCACTTTTACGCTGGGCGGGCGTTCGTCCGCGTGACCGAAAAGCCGCCGCAGACCAAATGGGCGACCGGCTCGAACCTCGCGTTCGTCAGTTATGCGGCCGATCCGGAGCGCAACCTGGTGATCGCGATGGGCGTGGTCGACAATCTCGGCAAGGGAGCGGCAGGTCAGGCGGTACAGAATGCGAATCTGATCTGCGGCCTGCCAGAAACCACGGGGCTGGACGGCATACCTGTCTGGCCATGATGAGGTCGGAGCTTCAACAGCTGATCAATCCGCTTCGAGGGTCCGCTAAGGCCGCCAGCAGACGGCGATGGCGAGCGCCCGCCAACATCCGCTTTCCGGCTGTTGGCCAATGTCCGGAACTGGTGCGTATCGGATAACTTCAGCATGACCTCAGGCGTCGGTCTCCGGGCTCTGCCGGACTGAGATCATCTTGGAACGACGTGAACACGCTCTTTGGGCCAACTGATACCGCAACGCTCCCCCCGGGAGAGCGCGGGCATATCTAGGCCTGGCACGCGGGCGCGCAGCTCCTGTCCACCACTCTTGCCGATGATCAGGAAGCTGTCTCCGTAATTCACGATCTCGTCGACGGTGAAAGCGAAGCCGTCAGGTAACGCGCCTCCCTTGGAGAGCCGAATGATCTCGGGCCGCACGAGCACGTCAACCGGTGAGCCCGCGGCGAGATCGCTGCGGCCGGTCGCGACCGGGCCGAAGCAGGCCAGCTCGACAATTCCGTCGCGGGCAACAACGCCTCCGATGAGATTGCTGTCGCCGATGAAGGAGGCGACGAAGCGCGTCTGCGGCCTGGCATAGACCTCGGCCGGGCTACCGACCTGCTCGATCCGCCCGCGGTTGAACACTGCGATGCGGTCCGACATCGCCATCGCCTCGCCCTGGTCATGCGTGACATAGACCATGGTCACTCCGAGCTCGCGATGGATGCGCTTTAGCTCGATCTGCATCTGCTCGCGCAGCGCCTTGTCGAGTGCGCCGAGCGGCTCGTCGAGCAGCACGACATCAGGCTCGAAGACGAGCGCCCGCGCCAGCGCGACGCGCTGCTGCTGCCCGCCGGAGAGCTCGGCCGGCTTGCGGCCGGAGAAATCGGCGAGGCCGACCATCGCGAGCGCCTGCGTGACGCGTTTCGCGGCCTGTGCTTTCGGGACATGGCGCATCCGCAAGGGAAAGCCGACATTGTCAGTGACGCTCATATGGGGAAACAGGGCGTAGTTCTGGAAGACCATGCCAATATTGCGATCATAGGGCTCGACGCTGCCGATCCTGCGCCCGCCGATCGCGATCTCGCCGCTGCTCGGCTTGGCGAAGCCGGCAATCATCATCAGGGTCGTCGTCTTGCCGGAGCCGGACGGGCCGAGGAAGGAGACGAACTCGCCGGGCTTGATTTCCAGATCGATGCTGTCGACGGCGTTCTGGCCGGCAAGGTAGCTCTTCGACAGGGCACGCAGGGAGAGGGCGCGGGCGTTCTTCATGATCTGTCCTAGGCTTTCGCGCGGGCAGGCTGTGGTTTGACGAGGCGCGCGGCCCAGCGCGCGCCGATGACGACAAGCACGGCGGCGAGCAGCAGCGAGGAGGCGGCGGAGATCGCCGGGTCCGCCTCCATCTGGAAGCTGTTGAACATCTGCCGCGGCAGGGTCGCGCTGTCGCGGCCCGAGATGAAGATCGCGATCACGGTCTCGTCGAAGGAATGGATGAAGGCGAACAAGGCCGCGACCAGGAAGGCCGGGCGCAGGATCGGGAAGGTCACCAGCCGGAAGGTGGTGAGCGGGCGCGCGCCCAGGCCGGCGGCCGCATTCTCGACCCGGCGGTCGAAATTGGCGAGTGCCGAGGTCAGCGTCAGCACCACCACGGGGATGGTYAGGCAGGTGTGGGCGAGGATGACTCCGGTCATGCTCTGCACCAGTCCGAGCGAGCCGAAATAGCTGTAGTAGCCGAGCGCCATCACGATATGCGGGACGATCAGTGGCGAAAGCACGAGCATCCGGAAGACGCCGCGGAATCGGAAACGATGCCGCATCAGCGCGAAGGAGGCGGGCGCCCCGAATAGCATCGCCAGCACCATGGTCCCGAAGCCGATGGCGAAGCTGTTGAATAGCGGCCCGGTCCAGTTCGGATCGGAGAAGAAGCGCCGGTAATAGCCGAGCCAGAAGCCCGGCGGCGGGAATTCGAGTGAGGGCGCCGTGCTGAACGACATCGGCACAACGATGAACATCGGCCCCGCGAGCAGGATCGCGACCAGAACCGCCAGGACGATCGTGGAGCGGGACATGCTACCTCCACATCCTGTCGATGCCGAAAAAGCGATCGTAAAGCGCAAACAGCGCGAGCGCGGCGGCGAGCAGGATCATCGAGGTCGCCGAGGCCGCGCCGAAATCGAGCAATTGCTCGATCTCCTGCCCGATCCGTCCGGCGATCATCTTGTCCTGCGGGCTGCCGATCAGGGTCGGCGTCACGTAGAAGCCGAGGCAGGTGATGAAGACGAGTGTCGCGCCGTTGACCACGCCGGGCAGGCTCTGCGGGAAATAGACCGTGAGGAAGGCTCGCAGGGGCCGGGCGCCGAGGCTTGCAGCGGCGCGCATGTAGCTCTCGTCGATCCGCTTCATCACGGCATAGAGCGCGAGCACCATGAAGGGCACGAGCATATGCGCCATCGCGAAGGTGGCGGCGAAGGTGGTGAAGAGCAGGCGAGGGGGCGGGCTGACGCCTAGCGCCGTCAAGAGCCCGACGACCGGCCCCTTGGCTCCGAGGATCACCATCCAGGCATAGGTCCGCACCAGGAAGCTGGTCCAGAAGCTGAGTGCCACGACGCCGAGCAGGAAGCCGCCGACGGCGCCGCCGCGCCGGGCCGCGACGTAGGCGATCGGGTAGGCGAAGACGAGGCTCGCGAGCGTGACCACGAAGGCGGTCTGGAAGGTCCGCGCCAGCACGGCGAGGTCGTAGCGCGAGGCGAAGAATGTGGTGTAGTTGCCGAAGCCGAATTCCGGGTCGCTGACGCTCGTCCAGACGACGAGGCCGAGCGGGACGAGAAAGAAGGCGGTGAGGAACAGCGCTGCCGGCACATAGAGGATGAAGGGCGGGCGCAGGAGCGCAGCCAGAGGCGCCCGCGCAGGGAGCGCGGACGCCTCGGCCGCGAGCGCGGGGCGCGTCAGCTCGACAGCCATTGCTCGAAACGCTTCGCCATGACGTCGAATTGCGGGCCGAGCTTTTCGGCGTTCAGGACGACGGCCTTGGCCAGATTCTCCGGCGAGGTCGGCATGCGCGCGACCACATCCGGCGGCAGGCTCTTGAACGAGGCCGGGTTCATCGGGCCGTAATTGTTGCGCTGGGCGAACTGCGCCAGCCGCTCCGGCTGCACGGCGAACTCGATGAAGCGCCAGGCATTGCGCGTCCGCGGCGTGCCGCGTGCGACGACCCAGGCCGCGACGTCGATCACCGCCTGGTCGTAGTTCAGCGCGATCGGCACCTTCTGGTCGATGAGCTGCTGGGCGCTGGTGTTCCACATGCCGATCAGCTCGATCTCGCCGTCCCGCAGCAATTGCTGGGATTGCGGGCTCTGGCTCCACCAGACGCGGACATCCTTCTTGATCCGGTCCAACGACTTGAAGGCGCGGTCGAGGTCGTAGGGAAAGAGATCGGCCGGGGCGACACCGTCCGCCATCAGCGCGAAGGCGAGGACGCGGGCGGGGTAGTTCTGCAGGCAGCGCGAGCCCGGAAACCTGTTCGTGTCCCAGAACTCGGCCCAGTTCTTCGGGCCGCCTGTGGGAAACTTGTCCTTGCGATAGGCGATGATGTTGGCGAAGGCGTGCGAATTGACGCCGTTGAGCGTCACCGCGCCGGGCCAGAGCGATGCGGCCGGGATTTTGCTCTCGTCATATTTGTCGAGAAGATTGGCGTGATTGGCGCGGGCGAGCTCCGAGACGCCGAGCGTCGTCACGTCGAACTCATAGACGCCGGTGCGCACCTGCGCCGCGAGCTTGGCGAAGGAGACCGGGGCGATCGTCTTGATCTCGATCCCCGTCGCCTGCGTGAAGGGATCGAAGAGCACGGCGCGCGCCGCCTCCTCCCAAGGGCCGCCCCAAGTGTTGACATAGATCGCTTCCGCCGCGCGGGCGCGATGGACGAAGGGCATGGACAAGCTGCCCGCGCCTGCGGCAACGAGCAGTTTCCGTCGTGAGAGCCGTAGGCTCGAAGCGTAGTCGCCGCTCATGGTTCTCTCCTCTCAGCCGAACGCCGCGCGATAGACCCGCAGCCAATTCCCGGAGGTGATTTTCTCGACTTCTTCCGGGTTGAAGCCTTGTTTCGCCAGCGCCGGCGCCACGGCGGCGAGGCCGCTGATCTTCTTGAGCCAGGCCGGTTTCTCGCTCGGAGCGGTATTGGTCGCGGAGCCCGCGCCGTACTGGGCTGTCCGCGTCCAGCGCCCCTTGCGCATCCAATCGAGATAGGTCTGGCTGGTGTGGTGGCTGAAATCGGTGCCGAGGCCGACATGGTCGATACCGGCGATGTCGACGGTCCGCGCCACCATTTCGGCCCAGGCGTCGACGCGATCGCAGGCCTCGACCGGCGTGATGTTGCGATAGGCGGCGCAGCCGATGATGCCGCCCTTCGCGGCCAGGGCCTTGATCACCTCGTCGCTCTTGTTGCGCTTGTGCGGGAACACCGACGAAGGGTTGGCGTGGGTAATCGCGATCGGCTTATGCGAGCATTCGATGGCGTCGAGTGTCGTCCGGTCGCCGACATGCGAGCAATCGACCAGCATGCCGCACTGGTTCATCTCGCGCACGACCTCGCGGCCGAAGCGGGAGAGGCCGGGATCGATCGCCTCGTAGCAGCTCGAGCCGATATCGTTCTGGTTATTGTAGGTCAGTTGCAGGACGCGGACGCCGAGATCGGCGAAGAGCTCGACATAGCGGATGCGGCCGTCGAGCAGGTTGGTGTTCTGATAGCCGAGCAGCAGCGCGGTCTTGCCGTCGCGATTGGCTGCGAGGATGTCGTCGGTCTTGAGCGCGATGGTGACGAGGTCGCTGTTGGCGCGCGCCATGTCGCGCCATTTGCCGATCGCGTCGAAGGATTCGATCGCACCTTCCCAGAAGCCCAGCGTCGGCGTGACGCAAGTGAAGCCGCCCGCCTTCAGCTCCTCGAACACGTCGCGGCCATAGAAGCCGCATTGCAAGCCGTCGATCAGCATCGGTTGGAACCTTTACGGGATGGAAGCGGGGTGCAGCCGCGAGGGGTCGGCGGCGAGCATGGCGAGATCGGTCTCGTCCTCGTCGTTGCGGCCGATGATGCGGCCATCGGCTTCGACGCGGATGGTGCCGGCATGGCGGCGGCTCTCGAAGGAATCGGGAGCCAGTGCCGCATGCGAGGCGTGATAGAGCGGCCACCACAGGCCGGCTTCGACGGTGCAGCCTTCGTACCGGATGCGATCGAGCAGACTTATGGCCTGTGCCGGGCGCGGCCGGATTTGCAGGAGCATGCCATCCGCCGTCGCGGAGCAGGTCGCTGCGAGGCCATGCTTTTCGGCGAGCCCCTTGACCACGCCGAACTCGCGCGGGCTCACGGCACCGCGTGCCAGAACCTCGCCACGCCCCGTCAGCCGGAACCGCTCGACCGCGAGATCGAGCAGGGCCTCGGCGACGAGCCAGGGATGCTGGCCGGCGACATCGACGTGCAGGACGCCGTCCTCGCCTTCGCTCAGCCTCGCGGGCTTTGCGGTCGAAGCGGCCAGCGCGGCGATTTCCGTTGAGAGGTTCGCAAAGCCTGCGACAGGCAGGACCGCCGACACCACCGCGGCATCGCGCGCGGCGAAGAGCAGGCCCGGCGTGACGCCTGCCGCCTGGACTATGCGTTCGATGATCAGGCGCATCTCGCGCAGGGTGAGGCGCAGCTCCGTCATGTGCGGGGCTCCGAAGGATAGAACCAGTGGGGATCGGCCGTTCCTGCCGCCAGATCGGCCGGTGTCGGCGCGCCATGGAAGATCACGCCGCGCAGGTTGCGGTTGAGGAAGTCGCGCGCCTTGTCGATGCCGTGGATGCCGACATTCAGCAGGCGGGTGATCTGCGCCGGCACGAAATCCTCGCTCATGATGTCGGCATGCGGCGAATGGAACGGCAGCCCGGCCAGCGCCTGGACGCGCGTAGCGACGAGTCGATGCTCCGGGTGCTGGAGCAGGAAGCGGGCGACGCTGGTTTGCGGATTGGCCTCGCGCAGGTCGCGATCCAGGGCGACGATCAGCCGGGGCAGGTCGAGGCCGAGATTATGGGCTTCGCCGATTTCCTCGCGCGGTCCGCGCCGCGGCTCCTCGGCGGTGCGCGATTTGTACCAGACGTAACGCTGCGAGCGCTCGGAGGTGAGGTCGAGGTCGAAGGCCCAGCGATAGTCGCTGCGGACGATCTCGCGCAGCCGCCCGAGCCGCATTTCCGGCCGCCCGGTCAGCTCCTCGTCGAGGATCAGCGTTTCCGACAGGCTGTCGGCGACATCCGGAACCAGCTCGATCACGAGCGAGAGCAGCGTCTCGAAGGCTTCGTCATGGACGCGGCCGTTCAGCGAGGCCGTGAAGGCGACGAGCGGCGCAGCCTCCGACTCGCCGGCCTGGACGCGCCCGATCAGCGCTTCGAGCTCGCGGCGAATGACGATTAAGTCCTCAGCGACCTGCAGGCTCGGCGTGAAGGACTCGTATTCGGACCGGTCCTGCTGGCGCGCCAGAATTGCCTTGTCCAGCAGGGCCGCGAGCGTCCGCAGCGGCGCTGCGTCCAGTCCCACTGGTACCAGTTTGCCATGGGCGATGGCCGTCTCGCGGATTGTCAGCCACTGGTTGATCAGGCGCGGATGGTTGTTGACGAAGAACATCAGGCCGAGCGCCGAGCCGTTGCCGACGCCGAGGAAGCGGGCGAGCTCCGGCGCGAAGCCGACCGCTTTCGCTCCCCCGTGCAGTCGGGCGAAGTGCTGGACCAGATCGAGCGCGAAGACCCGCATCATATAGGCGGTCAGCATCTGCGCCTGAAGCGAGGCGCGCAGGGGGTGATCCTTCTCATAGGCCAGGAAGGACTTGGTCCCGAACGTGCCGTTGCCGTCGATGCCGGTGTTGCGCATCAGGTAGCAGGTGCCACCTAACGCTTCCACGGCCGGTTGCTCGCCCCTGGCCAGGGCATTGACCGCGAGGTCGAACAGGCGACCCGAGCGGTTCGAGCGCGCCCAGGTCAGGGTGTCGGGCGTAGCGCGCCCTTCGTAGAGCTTCGGCAATTCGCCCTGAAGCGCTGCGATTGCCGCCGCCGACATCTCACCTTCGACAAGGGCGCCCATCATGTCCCAGGCGCGGCCGATGATGCGCCCGGTGCGTTCGCGCGCCGAGGGCTCGAAGGAGAAGATCGGGAAGGAGAAGCGCGAGCACCCTGCCTCGATCGCATAGCGCGCGTGGCCGCGGCCCTTCTCGTCGATATCGAAGGCCTTTTGCGTGATCGTCCAGCGCTGGCGCGACGCCCGCGCGATCAGGTTGCGCGAGGCGCTGACGCGCGAGGGCTGGATGGCGGCAAGCCGCTCCGGCCGCATCAGTTCCTCTGGGCCGCGCATCAGCGCATGCGGCAGCAGCGGGCCTTCCGTGGCGAGAAGGGCGGAAACCGTCATGTCAGGAATGTCCAAACTGCGCGCTGAGGCGCCGTGCGCCGGCGACGACGATGGGGCCACAGCGGTCGTGGTCGAAGCGGAAGATCGGGCCGGAGATAGCGAGCACCGCCACGCATTGGCGCGCGGCGTCGAAGACGGGGGCGGCGACGGCGGCGACGAAATGTGGGTCGGTTGGCGCGAAGACGGCATAGCCCCGCTCGCGGACCGCCTGCAATTCGGCTTCCGGCGGTAGCGTGACGCCCTGCTGGCGCAGGCTCTCGCGCATCTCCTCCGAACCGAAGGCGACCAACACGGCGCCCGAGGCGCTGCCGCCGAGCGTCAGCTTGGCGCCCACGCGCAGATCGGCCCGCAGAACCTGCCGGGACTCGACGCGGTTGATGATGACGGCGTGATAGCCATCGGCGACGGAAATCGTGGCGGTCTCGCCGCTTTCATTGACGATGCCCTGGAGCAACTCGCTGCTGCGCTCGCCGAGATTGGCCTGCTCCAGCGCGCGTACCGCATAGAACTGGAAGCGCAGCGCCAGCCGGAAGGCGCCGTCCTCGGTCTGGTCGAGCAGGCCGGCCTCCACCAGCGTCCGCAGCCGCTGATAGACGACCGCCCGCGCATCGCCGCTGGCCCGCACGACATCGGCCAGCCGCAGCGGCTTCGGCGAAGCCGCGACAATATCGCAGACCGCGAGCGTCTTGAGCGTGGAGGAGAGGGAGCGAACAGCCATTTGTATTCTTATAGCAGACAACGTATGCTATAAAAATCATACCGCGCGAGCCCCATGTCAAGCGCGAAATTGCGAGTTCGGCTCGGATGGACGAATTGCGATGCTGGTTTGATTTATGGTGGCGCGATCGCGAGAATCGACTGTTTGCTCAGGAAGTCTTTTCTGAGGGCTCTTCCAAGCGCGATTGATCGCTTGCCCCGCTGTTCAGGTCGTTAAATGCGGCCCCTGCATGCCGTCGGACCAGAGGCAAGTCTGCGCAAAAGTCCAAACTCCGAGCTGGCTCGCTTTTGGCGGCACAAAGCCACCAATCGGAGGTCCGCTTTCGGGCTGAGAGGCAAGTTCGCTCCTGGCGCAGCCTGAACGCGGCCCATGAAAATAATGAGCTTGGTTGAATTACTGAACCTCAGGGCCAAACAGCTTCTGGAAAATATTCTTCTGGCGCTCGGTGCGCTGCCGGGATTAGGGGCCGGCGACGGCTGCGCCGATCACCGCTTGCCGGCGCTACGGCGAGACGAGCTCGAAATGCGAGCGGTCCATGTGCTTGTAGCCGTGGAAATGACCACCCCATCGGAGCGATACGCCCAATTCACGTCCGGCCTGCTCCAGCGCGTCAGCAATCCGGTTCTGAACTTCCGGATCGAAGATGATCTGTCCCGTCTGATCGAGCGGCCATAGGTCCACTGCCTTGCCCGACCGGTGCGAACTGGCACGTGTCATGGACCAGCCCCAGGCAACCGCCATGCGTTGCTGTTTGCGGTCACGTCTCCCGGAACCAATCACGAAGCGCAGCCCTGGATTGTCAGCTTGCGCCTTCCGTACCACCTTGGCGAGGATTGGTCGGATGGCGCGAAGGTTCGCCTCGTGATTTGCCAGTGGATCCGGATTCCATGCGCGAAACATCGCGCGTTGGTCCCGCCCGAATTCATCCCGAGGGGGAATTTTCGCGTAGATGCCGCCCGGTCCGTATCGCAGCGGATCGACAAGGACACCCGGTGACGTACGCAATCCACTGCCTGGTTCGCTCTGAACTCCGCTGTTCAGGCCGAAACTGAAGAGCGCAATGCCCCCTAATCTCAAGAGGTAACGTGCCTTTCCACGCATCATGGCCCACACAATCGCAGTCCGATGGTGCCAAAGGAAGGCAGGGCCGCTTGAGTTTGAGTTCAGGCAAAGTTGAGCGCCCGCGCATGAAAAGGCCGCTTTAGACCCGGCCTGGCATGTCCGGATCCGGGTGATCGCCTAATGTCCGATTCTGGCGGAATTAATAAGAATGGCGATGGGCTATATATTTCGGCTAATGGAAATCTCAGCGCGACAGTCGATGCCAAAGGTATCATCGCGGCGCCAAAAAATCGACCAGCCGGCGCGGACCGCTACGGAAAGACCTTGTTCGAGATACATTCTACTGGAAGTAATTTGGAGTTACAAGGTTTCATGTGAGTATTTTCATTAAAGTGCGCGAATTCTTATTAGCGATCCCCATTTCTTTTTCTATTATACCGCCCCGCCTTGCTCGGGTGGCGCGATATTTGTTCAGTCAACTCTTGCGCAATCAAGTCCGTAATCAGTGAGTAGCGATTATCGACTGCGTCGAGTGTCTCAATGGGGTCGGGAGTCAACATTACCGGCCCGGTCTCCGAGAGGGGTCGAGCTTAGCATTTGACATTGCCATGCCGTGGCAGCGCGCTAATTTCCCCGTCCGGTATCCTTACGAGGGTGGGAGTTGTGCGGGCCCCGCCTCGCAGGTGCGGCTCCCTTCCTCTACCGCCGATCAGGCACGAGATACGGATGTGATGTAACGGCATTGATCGAATTCGAATTCATTTCACATTGATGCCGGAATGCTCTATATAGTCTTCTGGCGGATGGTTGCTACGTTATATCGAGTATCCTTCGATTAATTTGCCCCCTGAATTTAAATCCGCCCGCTCGTCCTGAGTAAGTTGAAATATAAATCAAATGCCTACTTCGGCAGCTCAACTCGAGATCTGCGGGAAGGCTTTTTCGCGCTTATCGAAGACGCCTGCATTCATCAAACCTTGCATTCAGCAAATGTTGGAGATGAAAATGGCAGCTAAAAACGAGATGCGTCGACTTTCTGACATCAAAGACGACTTGCAGCGCGCGTTCTGTTGCTGGTGCGGGCGAACCCGTGCCGGCCTGCTGGGCGCCACCGCGCTCATCGGTGCCGCAGCGTTGACGCCGGCCGTCGCGCAAGCCCCGGCCCAAGCGCCAGCGCCAACGCCAGCTCAGGCGTCCGCGCGACCGAACATCCTGTTCATTATGGGCGATGACATCGGCATCATGCAGCCGAGCATCTACCATCGGGGCCTGATGGTCGGGGAAACTCCCAATATCGACCGGATCGGCAGCGAAGGCGCGCTCTTCACGCACTACTACGCCGAGCAGAGCTGCACGGCCGGCCGCAACGCCTTCTTCACCGGCATGCACCCGCTGCGGACGGGCATGATCCCGCCGCAACTGCCGGGCAGCCCGTCCTATCTGCGGCCTGGAACCCCGGCGCTGGCCAAATTCCTGCTCGACCTCGGCTACAACACCGGCGAGTTCGGCAAGAACCATCTCGGAGACCACACCGATGCGCTGCCGACCGCGCACGGTTTCCAGGAATTCTGGGGCTACCTGTATCACCTCGATGCGATGCAGGGCGTAAGTTTCCCCGACATCAACAAGAGCCCGACCCAGCAGAGTGTGGCTCCGCCATGCATCAACACGACGATCCCGGGTCTTCCTCCGGTTCCCGGTGCGGTGGATCCGCGAACCTCGGTTTGCCTGACGCCGCCACGTCCCGTGATGTTCTGCACATCCTCCAACGGCACGGCGGCCAATCAGACCTGCCGCGACGAAGGTCCGCTGACCTTGGAACGCTCGAAGACCGTGGACGAGGAAATCTCCGCCAAGGTGGTCGACTTCCTGGAGCGCAACGACCCGAGACGAACCAACAAGCCGTTCTTCGCCTGGTACAACCCGGCGCGCATGCACATCACCACCGTGCTTTCGCCGAAATACGAGGCCATGATCGGCGAGCCCGGCGGCAAGGACTGGGGCCTCAACGAGGCCGGCATGAAGCAGCTGGATGACAATATCGGCGTCGTGCTGAAGAAGCTCGAGGATATGGGCCAGCTCAACAACACGATCGTCGTCTTCACCACCGATAATGGCGCCGAGACGATCACCTTCCCGGACGGCGGCACAACGCCCTTCAAGGGCGGCAAGCTGAGCACCTGGGAAGGCGGCATGCGCGCGCCACTTCTCGTCCGCTGGCCAGCCGGCGGCATCCGGGCGGGCACCGTCAAGAACGACATTTTCGCAGCGCTCGATTGGCTGCCGACGCTCGTCAACCTCGCGGGCGGAGACAAGGGCGATGCGCTGAACCAGCGCATCATGGCCGGCAACTATCCGGGCATCGTCAAGACCAAGCTCGATGGCTTCGACCAGACCGAATATCTTCTCGGGCGGTCTGACAAATCGGCGCGCGACACGTTCTTCTACTATTCCGGCAAGGACCCGTCGGCGGTGCGCTACAAGAACTGGAAGATCTACTTCGCGATGGTGTCCGACTCGCCGGCCGGCTTCATCTCGGGCGTGCAGCCCTTCCACTGGGCCCAGGTCGTCAATATCAAGCGTGATCCCTTCGAAACCTCGATCGGCTCGCAATACAAGACGCTCATGGGCATGGGCGGCACGATCGGCTCACCTTCCACCGCCTATGTCTACGATTGGAACATGTTGCCGATCGGCCAGGCGCTGTGGATGAAGGAACTCCTTTCCTACAGGGACTTCCCGCCCATGCAGGACCCGGCGAGCTACAACCTCGATCAGGTCATGGATCAGATCAAGAACGCAAAAGGCCGGTCTGATTGACTGCTGGCGCGAGTTGCTCAAAAAACTGGCCGCTGATGCGAATGCCGGGCACTCGATCCTTCAAATGCCCGGCGCGGACCCAGCCAGCGGCCACCGCTCCGACTTCGGAGAGAAGCCAGGGAGCTGGCGGGAGAGCCAGCTCACGAGCCATCGCGGACACTGCCCTCATCATTCGGCAATGTCGGGACCTGACGGACATCAGCTCGACATGACGTCCGCACGAAGCTCGGCCCGGTCTCCGAAAAGGGGCCGGGCTTAGCATTTGACATTGCCATGCCGTGGCAGCGCGCTAGCGTGCCCCCATCCGGTTTTCTTACGGAGGTGGGAGTTATGCCGTTCTCATCGCTGAGTGACCCTGTTGACCTCGCCCGCGCGCAGGCGGCCTTGGATGCCGCATGGGACGAAGTCAGATTGCCCATTCCAAATCCATGCGATGGACGCGAGCGCACCAAACTGGCCTACATCATTGCCGCGCTGGCGCATGTCGCCGAAGACGAAGACGATCTGACCCGCCGGGCGATCGACCGATACAGACAGTCCGACGCGGCATGAGATCGGCGCTGCCAGCTCCGGCTGGGGGGCTTTTTTCGTTCGGGAGCGCGGCGCGGCAGATAGCTGTCAGCGAATAGCCATCGGCAGCACCACAACCGCGGCTAGAGCAAGCACGATAACCGTCCGGATCAAAACGCCGTGGATGCGGGCCATTGAGGCCTCTGAGGTATTGGGCGCACGCATGACAAGTCCTCCCATAGACGAGCTTTGCTGATCAGCCCAGGTAGAGCAACACTTTAACTCCGCTCTGGCCGCATCCGCCCAGCGCTGTGATGGCGCGGTCACAGTTAGCGTTCATGCGACTTCGTGGAGGGGCTAGCCAGTTCGTAATGTACAGGCAGCAGATTCAGGGTCTCGTGCAAGACCGCTCGGCGACTCGCTGCGGGGCTTGTAGCCTGCCTGCTTGGCGACGACGAATGGAGCAGTTCCGGTCGATCGCTCAGGAGCCAGTTGTTTAGCCCTTCGACCAATCGTCTTCTTTAATGCGCTGAACTACAAGGACTGCGTTGTGATCAGCGGCAAGGGGCGGATCGCGCGCCGGCTGCCCTGGTGGCAGGTGGCTTGAGCGCCTGGCTCATATTGAGATCGTTGCTGTCGGCTTGCGGCTTTGACAGCCGCCACGACTAATTGTGGAGCTCCTGTCTGGATATCAGCCAACGTCCGCTTTCGGCACCGGCCCAGCTTCCGGATCTGGCGCAACTCACTATCCGCCGGACGAGCATCCAAGCGACTCTTCGTTACTGCGTGACGGTCCGCAGCTCCCGGACGCCGCGACCCAGCCGCTTCCGCAAAAGTGACCGCAACGTCGCGGCATCGGCATAGCCGACTTCGGCTCGCCGGGTGTCGGACACTCCTCAGGAACGGGAGCGGGCCAGCGCCGAGAGGATGGCGTCCGGCGTGATTGGCAGATGCCGCAGCCTGACGCCGACGGCCTCGAAGATCGCGTTGCCGATCGCCGGCGCAATCACGGTCGTGCCTGGCTCGCCCAGCCCCACCGGCACCTCCGTGCTCTCGACGAACTCGACGACGACCTCGGGCGTGTCGACCATGCGCAACGGCGTATAGCTGTCGAGATTACGATCGCGCACCTGTCCGTTCTCGAACTCGGTCCCCTCGCAGAGCGCCATCGACAGGCCCCAGAGCGCCGCGCCCTCACATTGCGCATGCGCGCCGTCCGGATCGACCACGATGCCGCAATCGACGACGAGCCAGATCTTCTGCACGTCTACATGTCCGCTCTTGCGGTCGACATGGAGCTGGACGGCACAGGCAACCCAGGTCGGCATCGATCGCGCCTGACCGTAGCTTGTTGCTATGCCGATCGCGCTGTCGGCGGCCGGCTTGCCCTTACCGTAGCCGGAGAGTTCTGCAACGCGCACCAGCACTTGCGCTTGCCGCGCCGCTCCCCCGACAGCATCCGGCGCTGAGCCGGCATTGCGCCCTTCCGCCTTCAGCAGCCCGAGGCGGAACTGCACCGGATCCTTCCCGGCCTTGACGGCAGCCTCGTGCATGAAGCTCTCGACCGCCCAGTTGATCCAGCCGGGCGAGACCGACCGGAGCCAGCCGGGCCGGAAGGTGCTTTCCGCGAGATCGTTCGAGATGGCCCGGACACGCTGGGCGCCTACGGAGTACCAGTGATCAGCGCCGTCGCTCGCGAACGGGTCGTAGGGCACGCCGTTCACGCCCTTGGGCATGAAGCCCGGAATCATCGCCTTGGTCGGCCAGCCGGCAGCCACGGCCGTGTCCATCGCGATGACGTTCCGCTCTTTGTCGAAAGCCATGCGCAGGCGCTGCACCGAGGGCGAGCGCGGGCTGTCGAAGAGCAGGTCCTGCGGCCGCGTCATCACCATCTTTACCGGCTTGCCGCCGAGGGCCTTCGAAGCCAGTGCGACCGGCACTGTATAGTCGCCATTCAGCCGGCGCCCGAAGCCGCCCCCCAACATGTAGGAACGCATGACCACGCCGCCGGGCGCGACGCCGAGCGCCTTTTCCAGCCAGGGCAGGGCCAGCGACTGCCACTGGTTGCCGCTATGGATCTCCCAGATTCCCTCGCTATTGCGGAAGGCGAGCGCGTTCACGGGCTCGAGCTGGAAATGCAGCACCGTGGCGGTGGTATACTCGGCCTCGACCGTGTCGGCGGCGCGCGCGAAGAACGGGGCCACGTCGTTGTCGCCGGTTTCGAGTAGCGCGCCGGTCGTCTCGTCCGCGATCAGGGCACGGGCGTGGTTCTGAATATCGGCCTCGCCGACCCGTGCGGCTTCTCCAGCCTCCCACTCGACCCTGATCGCGGCTGCCGCTTTATGTGCGGCCCACAGGCTGTCGGCGATGACCATGCCCCAGCCGGGCGTGGTGCCCGACGGATCATCGAGGGAAAGCGTCTGTCGGTACCCCTTGATCGACTTTGCCGCGCCGTCGTCGATCCGCACGATCCGCGAGCCGTAGCGCGTCGGCGGCAGGAGCGGCGCCGCATGCAGCATGCTCTCGACCTTGGCGTCGATTCCATAGATGGCCTGCCCGGTTGTCTTGCCGGCGATGTCGAGCGCGGTCACGTCCCGCCCGACCAGCTTGAGCTCCGCATGGGGCTTCAGGGGCAGCGCCTTCAGCTCGGCCTCGGTGAAGCTGCGCGAGATTCCCAGTGCGACGATCTCTCCGAAGCTCGCGCTGCGTCCTCCACCGGAGATCAGACCATCAACGACCGTGACCGCGGCGGGGTCGATGCCCCAGAGCTCGGCCGCCCTCGCGGCGAGGGCGACGCGCCCCGCTGCGCCGGCCTGTCGGTAGACCGGCCAACTCTGCCAGACCGACCAGCTTCCACCGGTCACCATCAGCCCCCATTTGGCGGCGCTGTCGACGTGTTCGATACTGACATCGTCCCATTTCGCGCCGAGCTCGTCGGCGAGGATGCGGGCGATCGCAGTGCCGACATGCTGGCCCATCTCGGCGCGGATGACATTGACGTTCACGCGCCCGCGCGTATCGATCCAGTACCAGATGGTCGGCTCGAACCGGGCACCTGCGGCCTGCATCGGCGTGCCGCCGGCAACCGCCGGGTCCATTGCCGCAAGACCTTGCTGGGGAAAGCCGAAGACGGCGCCCGCCGCGGCCATCGTGACCAGAAAGCCGCGGCGACTCGGCTCCATGGCGCTGGGTCCGCGGGAATGCAGGACGAGGCCGTCAGCCATGGTTTTTCTCCCCGCGCAGGGCGGCGGCCGCTTCCCGGACGGCGGCACGAATGCGGTTATAGGTCATGCAGCGGCAGAGATTTCCCGTCATCACGGCGTCGATGTCGTCGTCGGTGGGATTGGGCATGTCTTTCAGGAAGGCGGCAGCCTGCATGATCTGGCCGGACTGGCAGTAGCCGCATTGCGGCACGCGCAGGTGCCGCCAGGCCTGCTGGACCGGATGGTCGCCCTTCGGATCGAGCCCCTCGATCGTCGTGACCTCCGCCCCGGCCACGTCCCCGACGGGGGTGATGCAGGAGCGCGTCGCCCTGCCGCCGACGAGGACGGTGCAGGCACCGCACATGCCGATGCCGCAGCCGAACTTGGTTCCGGTCAAGCCGATCTCGTCGCGGATGACCCAGAGCAGGGGCACATCGGCTTCGATGTCGACCCTGACGGCGCGTCCATTGATGGTGAAGGCGATCATGCTGCTGCTTCCGTCAATGTCCGGTTGCTTCGGCGCGCACGCGGCCGACCTTTGCCGCGAGATCGGGCCAGGGCGCGAGCCCGGCCCGCTTCTCGCGAAGGTAGCTCGCGACGGCTGCGACATCGTCGTTCGAGAGCGCATCCCGGAATGCCGGCATCACGATGCCTGACGTGCCGTCCTGCGCGCCGATCCCGTCGAGGATGACGTGGATCAGGTTGGTCGGGTCCGGCAGTCGCGTCGACGTGTTGATGCCGAGCTCCGGCCGGCCGGCGACGACCTTCTCCGAATTGTAATGGCAGGAGGCGCAGGCGGTGAGGTAGAGCCGCTCGCCGCGGTCCTTGCGATAGGCGGGATCCGGCCGGGCCGCCGCGAGGCTCGCCGCCACCGCCGGAATCTTGGCGGGATCGGCTGGAGGAGCTGGAAGTGCCGCACCGAGATAGGTGCCGATAGCCTCGATATCGGCCTTCGGCAGTTCGCGCAGCCCGACATGGACGGGCCCCATGGGCCCCGCCGCAACGCCGTGATAGATACCGGCGCCGGTTTCCAGATAGCGCGCGAAGGACGCCGCGCTCCACGGCACCGCGGAAGGGTTCGCGGCGGTCAGTGCCGGCGCGGTCCAGTTGTCGATGTCGGCTCCGGCAAAGCGTTCGCCCTTTTTTTCGGCACCCAGAGGGTTGCGCGGCGTGTGGCAGGCCCCGCAATGCGCCACGCCCTCGGCGAGATAAGCGCCGCGGTTCCATTGCGCCGACCGGGTAGGGTCGGGCCGGTAGCGGCCGAAATCCACGAAGAGCAGCTTCCACCCGGCCTGCAGAATGCGCAGGTTGAGCGGGAACGGCAGTTCGCTCGTCCTCGTCACCTGCTTTACCGGTGCGACGCGGGCCATCAGATAGGCATAGATCGCATCGACATCTTCGTCCGTCATCTTGGTGAAATGATCGAAGGGGAAGGCGGGAAAGAGGTGAGACCCGTCGCGCGCGACGCCGTCATGCATCGCGCGGCGGAAGGCGGCGGGCGACCATGTCCCGATGCCGGTTTCAGGGTCTGGCGTGATGTTCGACGCGTAGATCGTGCCGAAACCCGTGACCATCGGATAGTCGCCCGCGAAGGGCTGCCCGCCCTTGGCGGTATGGCAGGTCGCGCAGTAGCCCGCAGAGGCGAGCACACGCCCTTTCTCGATGGTCGCCGCGTCGGCGGCGGGCCGTTCGGCCGCCGCTATCGCGGGCAGAGCTGAACGATAGGCATACAGACCGACGCCCGCCAGCGCAGCCACGCCTGCAAGCGCGATTCCGGCCAGCACCGTCCTCAATCTCATGACACTGGCCTCCGATCGTGTGAGTACACGATTACACCCGCTCTAAACTCCGATCCACTCCTTATGCAAAGGACGCGTTGGAGGTCCGGTCATCCGTCCGCCGCGCAAGAAGCGACAGCGCGCCGACCGCGGAAACGTTTCTTGTCGGTGCCGGTTGCGGCTATGGCTCGAGCTTGTGCGGCGCTGCATGCGCGGACGACGGGCTCCGGTCCGTCGCGTCTTCTCGCGGTGGCCATGCGGCCGGGCCGTTATGGTGAGGTGCAGGACGTGGAACGTCTCGATTGTGATCGCATGTTCGTCGCGATGCTCGAAGTCGGCAGTTTCGCGGGCGCGGCCCAGCGGCTGGGAACCAGCGCGAGTCAGGCCTCCAAGATCGTGTCCCGCTTCGCACTCATGAGGCTACGACCTAACCAGAGACTGACGCCGCGCAAACCGCAGGATCACGCCCAGCGATGCCGCGAGAGGTATCGCCAACAACACGCCGATGAAGCCGAACAGCCATCCAAAGGCGAACAGCGCAAACATCATCCATACCGGGTTGAGGTTGACGCGGCGGCCGATGAAGCGCGGCGACAGCACATAATCGGCAAGCATTTCTCCGACGACGAAGATGCCGCCCACCACAGCGACGGGTGCCCAATTCGGCCAGAATTGGGCCATTGCAACGCAGGCCGCAACTAAGCACCCGGTGGCGGCCCCGAAATAGGGAACAAAACTGATGAGGCCTGCGGTCACTCCTATCAAAATGGCATGGTTGAGCCCTGTCATTTTCAGAGCCGTCGCATAAAGCACGGCAAGAACGAGACAGATGACGACCTGCCCGCGCACGAAGCCAGCGACCGTATCGTGGATTTCACGCCCAAGCGCCCGCATATCGTCGCGGTATGCCGGGGGGAACCAGCCATCGACCGTCGCCATCATTTTTTGCCAGTCAATTGCGAGATAGACGGCGATGATCGGCGTGACGACGATGAGCGAAAGAAGGGAAATCAAGGCCAGTCCACTCGACCACAACGAGCGAAGGACGCCATCGAGCCAGTTGCTGCCCATCGTCTTCGCGATTTCGGCGGTGGATTGCTCGATGTGGAGTTCGTCGCCCATGACACTGCGCAGCCAGGGGCGGCTTGCATCGCTCATGAGCGACTGGAGTCTTGTGACGTAGCCGGGGAACTCCTCAACGAAAAATCTGAGCTCGCCAATGATGGCCGGGAGCATCACGAGCAGAAAGGCGACAAGAGCCGCGACCAGCGGGAGGAACACGGCCAGAGCCGCAAGGGAACGGCTAATCCCGAGCCGCTCCAGCCTGTCGACCACTGGAACGAGCAGGTATGCGAGCAACGTACCGACCACGAACGGCAGCAGGATTTGGCGCAACAGCACCAGCGTAACCAACGCGAGCGCAGAGACCGCGAGCCAGAACGTCGCTGGTCGTGTAATTCTCATCGGCCTTCGTCGCACATGCGGTTTCGAGCTCGACTGCCGGCTTCGGTGCCCGCCGATTCCCAGCGCAGATCCCCGAATCCGAGCGAGAGTAGCGGTCGTACAGATCCTTGTTCAATTTTCCATCAGGCTGGCGAACGCGATCTCGCCATCGGTAATGTAGTGGTTAACCTTTCCGGTCTGCAACCGTGATCCGGATTGGTGCAATGCGACATCCCCGATCACCCGATTTGCCGTTAACTGGGCGACGACGTAGTTGCGTTCCGCATTCGTGTCTGAATCGGTCGCATGGGTCACTTGGAGCGTTAGTCGGGCCAGTGATAGGCCGGTGTCTCTGGTTCCCGCCCCGACCCAAAGCACGCGCTGATCGGTCGACGGTTTATCCGTGTTCAACCAGAAGCTCGCCGCTGCCATATCGTCCTCCGAGTGGGCGAGGCTCAACGCCCAGAAACGGACGTGATGGCGCTTGCGCGGGCTGTTGTTGATGGGCTCTTGGAAACCTATGTCCTGCCTCCGTCCAAAGAGATAGAGGGAGCTGAAGGGAGCTGTGGGATACGGGGAGTTGAGTAAAAACGCGCGTATCATTCGCCACGAACTCGCGATTCCCAAACGATCGGCTGTTGACCAGCCGGCCGTCGCAAACGCATCGCAGAGTTGTTGAAGGGTGCCGATGAGGACGAGGTTTACCGGATCGCCGGGCAAGCCATCTCCGGTGATCGTGTATCTAGGGATAAGTCTCCGATGGAGAACCTTCAGCCCCATTCGGACCACGATTGGCAAAATGACATAGGCTGCCAGCCCGTAAGTGAAGCTTACTGCTAGGATCCATGGAAGTCTGTGGTCCGCCGTATCGAATACGACGAAGACTATCAGCCAGACGCTGAATGCGCCCAGGCAGAAAATGAGTAATCTCTGGAATAGGCGCGCAAGCAATCTCACAATTCTCTGTCCTGTCTGGCAGGAGATGAGGTCGTCGCAGCTCTGTCTGTTCGTATGCGGGTTTCACCGTCCAGCGTTACATTAGGCCTCGAATCCGACGCCCGTTCAACCGGCAAAGGCGAGCGAGGCCACGCATATTCGCCCGCGCCCCCCCTGCTTGTGTCACCTGTTGCGGATCACTTCCGCCGCTGCTTCTCTGGCTGCAATCGACCGTGGCCGCATTGAATGGGTTGGGCCGCGCACCGTGGCTCAATTTCTTGAAGGTGTTGGGGACGGGTATCAATCAACGCGGCCGGCGCTTGAATCTTTGTCGCGCCGCGGATTTACCCGCTCCGGCGGCTGTTGCAACGGCCACACCGCCTGGAACATGGCGAACATGAACGCTGTGGTCAGGCCAAACAGAAGCAGTCCGGCGAGCGATTGCAGAACGCCCATCATTTGCCAGTGAGACGGCAAGGAAATGTTCCCAACCCCGAATCCGGTCATCGCGCCGAGCGAATAGAGCATCGCGGTCTTGCTGTCCGACACCGCGCCCAGAGAGAGGTATGCGACAGCCCACGTGATCGCCTCCAGACCATGCAGAACGACGATCAGCAACACGGAGGCGCTCATGACCTCGGCAAATCGGATCATGAAACGGCGGCGAACCGTCACCTCCCGCAAGAGAAAGGTGAACGCGTCGTAGATGAACGCAAGGCCGAAGACATGAATGATGACATTCAGCAGGATCAGCGGCAGGCCCCAGGCCCAATCGCTCCCCCATGGGGTTGCATCTAGAACATCCATAACACCGCCGCGAAGCCCGGTTTGCCAGTTGTACAACGTCGCCGCCGTGCGGCGGCACAACCACGCTGCTCTCTCCAACTCATAGCGGGCTTGCGTCGGCTAAAATTGCCATCTCGCGCCAATTGAGAGCCTACGTCCGTTGCTGAGCATATAGCAGAGGAATGACCACGCCTATTGCGGTCTCCACGTCTCACGATATTGCCGTGGCGCAACCCCGGAAATCCGGCGGAATGCGCGGGCAAAATGCGCAGGGTCCGTATAACCGGAAGAGAAAGCGACCTCGATAATCTTGGCGTCCGTCTCGCGCAGGAGTTTGGCCGCGTTTTCAAATCGGGCCGCGCCTAGCAGGTCGGAATATGTAAGGCCCGCGCCCGAGAGCTTCCGTTGAAGACTCCTGACGCTCATGCGGGCCATCTCCGCGATTTCAGCGACCATGGGGATTCGTTCGTCCAGGTATGATGGCAACATCAGCTTGAGCGTGCCAATGATGTCGTTGCCGGTCGGCCCGGCTTCGTCGTCGGTCGGATCGGTCAGCACCTGGCTTGCCACGTTGGGAAGACTCAAGTGCGATATCGGCACGTCGATCCACGAGGCTCTTTGCCCAGACAGGAAGCGCGTATTTGGCCAGAACGACCGAGTCCCAGAGCTTGGGGTATACCGGGATTCGAAGGCGATTGTTGCTGGAACCCAGCTTGATCCGGCGAACTGTCGGACAATGTGAATGGGAAGCACATTCTGAAGCCACTGCGAGTGTTCCAGGTGCGCTATTCCGGAGGTCCCGAACAGCCTGCTGCAAATCTTCACGTGATCATCGCAGCGTTCGAGCCACATCTTCAGAACAGTGTCTTCAAAGGCCGCCCATTTGCACATTTGCTGAAGTGCGGCGAACAGCGTCGGGGAATATCCGATCACTGTCCTGAGCTTTTCGCTGAGATGGCAAAACTGCAACCGCTGCGAGGCCTGAAACCCGAGATCCGTAATGCCTTGCGATCTTTGCGCAGCTTCCACGAAGCGGACGGCGGGCAGTAGTGGTAAAAAGTGGTTGGCTTTTTCAGCCAAAGATGTCGGCAGCCGAAACTTTGTCAGCAGCGAGTCGGTGGGCGCTCCGATCTCGTCGTGGACGTCGGCGAAGGGAATTAGGAACTGGCAACGGATTAAGGGAATTCCGCCCACGCTTTTTGCCCCCCGGCTGCGGAATCGATCGTTTTGCTGTCTATCCTTTGCTTCGGCGCTGTTGCCCCACCGGAGCAAAGGATAGACCGCAGACTCTCAACGACGCGCTGTCAGATTCTGCATGTTTCGCTGTGGCGCAGATGCGTTGTCCCCGCCATCTCCAAGTGATGCTCGTTCCAGTTTAATTTTGGCGGCTGATGGCCAGACGGCCGATACTTTTGGGCCTTGACTGGCGCAATGACTCGAACGGGAACGCAGAGGCTTCGACCTTTCACGGCGTGGCTATGAAGCTTGTCCAATTTCCCTCCCGATGCACGGTGCGAGCAGCGATCGCTGCGTCACTGCAGCACAATGGCGCATCTCTGCAATGGACCGCAAGTCAACTGGGAATGAGCGCACGCTCACTGCAGCGCCATCTCGCCGCGAGAGGAACCACTTACAGAGAATTGGTTATAGACGTGCGTCTCGATACAGCGTGCCATCTGCTTGCCGAAACCAGCGAGCGCATTTCGCACATCGCCTTGCGCCTTGGTTATACCGGCGCCAGCAGCTTCAACCGCACCTTCATGCGTATGATGAAAGTTCAACCTGCCACTTTTAGGCGGCAACACAGGGACAGCGGCATGTCCCGCGGCGAGGGACCGAATTCGAGCTGCCCACGCTGAACCGCCGCGTTTGGCGCGAAATGGCAGGACTAGTTCCTGCGAGCTAGCGAGAGATGGCCAGGCGACGTTCGCAGGAGAACCGTTCATGAAAGCTCTAATCTTGGCGGCCGGCATGTTCGGGCTGGCCGTAATCGTCATTCCGGTGGATGCGAACGCCGTCGTCYGCGCGCGGGGCGTCGTGAGAGCGGGATGCGCCGGCCCGAACGGCGCCGTCGTCGCGCGACGCGCTGTTCCAAGGGCCGCCGTGGTGGTGAGACCGGCGCCGGTCAGCTGTGCGATCGTCAATGGGCGACGGGTCTGCCGCTAAACCTGGCGCTGGATCACGGCGCTCAAAGCCTGCCTGCCAGGCGACGACGACAGGGCCCGGGGGGCGACGCGCGCTCGACACCGATCGCGGTTGGACTTCAGCAGAGGGCCGCCTTCATCGATAGCTGCCCGGGCCGAACACAACGGCCCGGTACGCATAACCCGATTTAGTCGGCTCCCAAGGGCAAACCCAAGATGAAACCGGTTCAATTTGTCTGCTTGTTGCTTATCGCCGGACTTGTTCTTGCCGGATGCCAGACGGCGCAATCAAGACAGGCGCAACTCGCCGCGATCTGCGCCGATCCCGCCAATCGGCAACCCAAGACCTTCTATTGGTCGGAATGCCAGACGCTTTACCCGTCGTCCGATCAGGCCTTGCAGAAGGACTATCTGCTCGGCGCGGCCGTTGGCGACTGAGGCCATGCCAGGCTTTTCCCCCGGCCAATGCGACCTGGCACGCTCGCGGCAAGCCCCGCTGCTTGCCCGGCGCTCAAACGGATCCGAGTCTAGCCCTTATCAGGAGAATATCATGACATCGCGCGTCGTCACCGCCCTTGCCGTTTGCTTCGGGCTGGCCTTGGCTGGTTGCCAGTCCACGCCCCAGGCCGTGCAGCAGAAGGAAGACCTGCTCTCGGCGGCCGGCTTCGTTCCACAGCCCGCGAATACGCCGCAGCGCATTGCGGCCATGAAGAAGTTGCCCCCCAACAAGTTCGTTCAACAGGCGAAAGACTCGCAAATCGTCTACGTCTATGCCGATCCGGTCGTTTGCCAATGCGTCTACTTCGG
Source organism: Allobosea sp. RAF48 (assembly GCF_052114025.1). Lineage (NCBI taxonomy): Bacteria > Pseudomonadati > Pseudomonadota > Alphaproteobacteria > Hyphomicrobiales > Alloboseaceae > Allobosea > Allobosea sp. RAF48. The sequence continues at coordinate 41,513 of NZ_JBFRDZ010000017.1, read as the reverse complement.
CAACCAGGCGGCTTACGCCCAATTTCGCCAGATGGTCTTCGCGCAGAAACTGGCCGACGAGCGCCAGATGACCGCGGTGATGAACCAGGACGCCTTCGATTTCGGCCCATGGGGTGGGCCAGGACCGTTCATGTACTGAAATCGACGTTAATCTTTAAATAAATCAAATAAAAATCGAACACGACGCAAGTGTTAGCCGCGCCCTATTAGTAAGCGAGCCAATACGCGCGATCGTTCTGTCATTCACTAGGGGTGTATTAAAGATGTCTGCCTTTATTACAAGATTCTATGCTGGAATTGCCTTCGCGGCGTGCTCGATCACYGCGCAGGCTGCAGACTTGCCATCGCGGAAAATCGCGCCTGTCGTTCCCTTAGCCCCTGCGTTCACCTGGTCCGGCTTCTATATCGGCGCTCAGGCCGGCTGGGCGCAGACCAGAACCGAACTGACGGCAGGCGCGGCGATCGCCGGTGGGGCGGCCGCTACGTCATTACCGAGCCTGAACAGAAACGGTGCCGCTGTCGGCCTGCTGCTGGGCTACAACTACCAGATCGGCCATCTTGTCCTCGGTGGCGAGATCGACGGCGCCGCCCTCATCACTGGTAAGCAGCGATACACCGCGCTGACCGGCGATTTCATCACCGCCCATACCAACTGGGTCGGTTCGGCCAGGCTGCGTGTCGGTTATGCCTTCGACCGGTTCATGATCTACGCTACCGGCGGCCTCGCATTGGCTGCTCCCAAGTCGACGGTGACGGGCACAGGTTATTCCTTTGGTGCGGGCGACAGCACCCGTGTCGGTTGGACGCTCGGTGCCGGCGCCGAATACACGATCACCAACAACTGGATCGCCGGCCTGGAGTATCGCTACTCACAATTCGAGGAGAATACCTTCACCTACCCGAATGGCGTCGGCGGACTCGGGATCGTCGGTTTCAAGCAGCAGTTGAGCACCAATCAAGTTGTCGGGCGGCTGCTCTACAAGTTCTGATCCGCCTCGGAACAGAAAATGACCGGGTCGGCAGGATTGCCCTGACAGGCTCGGTCTAATCAACGCCGTCGAAGTGTCCCTAGCATCCCGCGTTTCCCAGGACACCTTCGGCCGGTCTCGTTCACTAAAGCAAAGGAGAATGCTGTTATGTCCCGAACTCTCGCAGCAATGACTGCCTCGATCGTCCTTACCGCGTCGGGCATGGCGACAGCCCAGGTTCCGCTCACGAGCTATGCCGATGCGAACGGTTTCATCGATGTCCAGGAGCTGACCTGTGCTCAGTTGGCCGGCACCTTCCAGGAGGACGCCGATGCGCTCTCTGCATGGTATAGCGGCTGGTATAACGGCCTCGCCAAGAAGCACTTTCTCGACCTGAAGAAGGGCAAGGTCGTCGAGCACGAGGTCATCGTCTACTGCAAGGCCAATCCCGGGAAGAGGGTCATCGAGGCGCTTGCGGTCGTCTTCAAGGACGAACGCGCCAAGCTAGGGATCCACATGAAGTGAGAGCGGTGGCGTCGCCAATGCGGGGCGCTTTAGGGACATCATAGCGCCTTCGGAGCAAAAGAGGGGCGCGCACGCGGCGCGCCCCATCATGGGCGATCGCTTCGCATCTGAGCGGGCCGCGCGCGCTCACGAGGCGCATGAAGCCGACAGCCCCGCGATTTCATCGGGGGGCTGTCGGCTTAACCACGTTGTGCGCATCCAACGAGGACGCCGTGAGAGACGCCGGCGTTCCAGACCGCTTACTGGCTTCGCTTCCCGGGGATCAGGTAGACATCGGAGCCGCGCCGCCTCCCGACATAGTGTTCATTCCCGGCGGGACGTTCCGCATGGGCTCGGACCGGCACTACCCGGAGGAGGCGCCGGCGCGTCGCGTCACCGTCGACGGGTTCTGGATGGACCGGATCTTTCCCGATGCCCAACCGGCAGTTCAAAGAGTTCGTCAGGGCTACCGATTACGTCACCTTCGCTGGGGTCGCCCCCGATCCGAGGGACTATTCCGAGACGCTTCCGCAGATGATCGACGCTGGATCGCTCGCGTTCACGGCAGCGAAGGGCCCGGTCCGATCCGCGCGATCTGGGCAATAGTGAAGCCCGCCGAAGGGCGCGAACTGGCGTCGTCCCTGCGGCCGTAAGAGCAACATCAACGCGCTCGACAATCGCGCGGTCGTCCATGGGACCTGTGCCGACGCGCTCGCCTTAGCCAAGCCGACGGTGTGTGGGCTTGCCAGGCGCCTTCAGCCGGTCACGCACTTCCATGTCGTCCGAGTGCCGCCGGGGGCGCGGACGGAACCGGCGAGCCGGACTGCGGAACATCGCAGGCCGGCCTTTGATCACTTCACCAGTGCGATTTCGCTCGGCCGCCAGCTCTTGTCGAAGAACGACGGCAACGGGCTGTACAGGCGCAAGATCGTGAACCAGCCCTTGCCGGGGTCGGTCTGGATCCAGTTTCCGCGTGCCACGCCCTTCGGCTGCGTCGGTCCGAAATAGACCGTGGTCGTGCCATCGGCGGCAGCTTCAGCCGCGGGCGAGGGATAGTCCTGGCTGCCGGCGCGCGGGTATTTCTGCGGCGTCTGCAGCATCGATCGCGTCTGGTTGTCGTAGAGCGTGAACGACCAGAATGCCGCGGCTGGGATGTCCTTGGGCAGCGTCACCTTGTAGGTCTTGGCACCGTCAAAGGGGGTTCCCTCGGGATCGAGGAAGCCCATGAGATACTGCGAGCCGACACCCGGAATGCGCATGATCATGCCCGGGGAGTCCAACGTGTAGCCGTAGTAGAAGGCCGTGCGGGAATCGAGCGTGCGCGCGCCGGTCGGTGCAAGCGGCTTGAACATGCCGTCCTTGAAGATCGGCGGCGGGGTTTCAAAAAACGCGCCGCCCTCCCACAGCATGCTGCCCCACTGCGAGCCTTCGTAGTAGGCCCAATCCGGGTGCTTCATCGCATAGCGCCAGTTGAGCGACCGCCCGCTCGCCTGGCCGACAACGGCCGCGTCCGACAGGATCTTCTTCATGCGCTCGTCGGGCGCGAACTTCTTGCCATGCACGATGCCGATCGCGGCAAGCTGTCCTGCGAGCTCGACATCATAGCTGGTGGCGGGCTCGCTCTGGACGTTCTCGTTGATCAGTTCGAAGAAATCGTACCCGCTCGGCGGTATCGTGTTGAACGAGCGCCCGCTGGCCTCAACGAACTTCATCTCGGGAATCTTCGGCTCGCCCGCGATGTGCACCTTACCCTCAAGGGCCTGGGCAATGCTCGTTCCGTAGGAACCCGGCTTGTAGGGATAGATCTTCAGGTTTCGCTTGACGTTCTCGACGGCCGGTTTCGGATCGCCGCCGACGAGATAGGCCCGCGCGGCATAGAGTGCGAGGTTTGTCTTGGAACGGGCGACAAAGTAGCCGCCCTCAGGCAGCGGGCCGTCATAGTCAGGACCCACGATCAGATATTTGCCGCCGAGGCCACGATCCGGGCCCGGCGTGCCGATGTCGATGATCCAGGAGAACCACATGTCGTTGATGGTACCCACGGCGTTCGGCGGCTGCTCTAGCACCACCGGGCCTTTGCTCAGATCGAGCGCTGTGAGGTAGTAAACGGTGTCCGCATTCGCCGTCAGGAACAGCGAGCTCGAATCCATGAGCTCAGAAAAGATGGCGACATCGCCCGGCTTGACGCCGAGGCCTTCAAAGCCCTTGACGATCGCCAGCGCCGAGGCGCCGCGGAAGCTGTTGTTGTAGACGTTGAGCGCACGGGTGAAATCGAGCGTGTCATATACTTTGCGAGCAGTTTCGGCGGTCGGTGCACCGTCCTTGAACTCCAGCGTGCCGATGCGCGTCTGTGCCGTATCGGGCGCGCCGAGAGATCGAACGGTCTCTTGTGGAACCTGCGCAACGGCAGCGGCAGAGGGCAGCGCGAGGGCACCGACCACAGTAGCGCCGGCCAATTTCAGGTAGCGTTTCATGGTTTTTCATCCTTTGTCGCAGTTCGGGATGCCCGGTGCCGCACCCAGCACCACGCGTCAGTATGGTCGGAGATAATTATTGCGCCAGATTGATAGCGGGCGGCTGCCGTAACACCGGCGCCCATCTACTTGGCATAGTCAGAAATCGATCCCGCCGCCGCCGGCCCCACCGTAATAGACGACGACACGAGACGGATTTCAGGTCCGCCAATACCGGCGCAAGATCATATCAGTAACAGGGCGGGTAGAACGTTCGACGCGGCTTGCTTGTCCTCCTACTTCGGGAACAGGAACTGGAGCTGAGCCCTGAGCTGCCAATCGGCTGCTCCGGAGGGCTTTGCGACATTGTAGTAGGCTGCGAGCTGCGCGTTGACGGGCTGATGCCCGATCTTGAACACGCGCCCAAAACCGCCTCCGATCGGCACCGTCCAGCGGTCGCCACCGCCGGCTTCCCAGTTGGCGGTGATGATGGGAGACGAGGTCAGATACCAGCCGCCGTGGAGGTTGTAGTTCACGAAGGGCTGTAGGGTCATCGCGTTGACCGCGCCGCGGTTGCTCTTACCCGCGAAGGACCAGACGTTGTTGACGAGGACGCCGACAACCCAGGGCCCTTCGATCGCCAGGGCCACGAAGGCCGGGCCCGCCGAGTACTTGCCGGCCGTGAGGGTCTTGTCAGTGCCGGTCGGGAGCACGAAGGTCGGGCCTATGCCCCAGATGATGCCGCGCGTCGGCTGCTTCGGCGAGAAGAAGAAGCTCGGGTTGATGTCGCCCAGGCCGAACTCGCGGTCGCCATTCACCGTCAGGGCCGGTTGCGCGATCACCGGCGTGATCCAGCGCGTGATCAGATTCCAGTCCTTGCCCAGCGTGATCGGGATCACGGGCTGGATGTTGAGGACATTCTGCAGTTGCTTGTGTGGGCCGACGTTGAAATTGAAGTTGTTCTGGAAAGGCAGGCTGATCATGTCGGCAACGGGGTTCTGCGCCGCCTTGGCCAGATCGTCGGTGCTTTTCCCGTGCTCCTCCTGCGCGATAGCGAAAGAGCTGCCACTGCCCGCCAGGATGGCGAATGCGAGCCAGAATCCTAATCGCCGGCGGCCCCTGTGCAATTCAATCATGAGGTGCTCCATCTGACCTCCAGCCCGCTGTAACCGGTGGAACAGCGTGGCCCAGCGATAAGCAGCAGGCGCACTGATTGAACCGGGCGCATCCTCAGCATTGGTCCGCCACTCCCTTCAGGCTCAGCGCGAATAATCGGCGCGTCGGCGTCGGTGATGCCGGATAGCCCGCTGTGGTGTTGCGAGAGTTCCGAATGCTCGTCCGATGCCCCGCACGTCCCGCCGCTCACCCTATCCTCCGTTAGTCCGCGCAATCTCGACAAGCACCGACAGCACCAATTGGCGACCGCGCTTCCGTCTCGCCATCTCGTATCGGCTCACGGAGGCAAGTCTTGCCATCTCGCGCCAAACCCTGCGGCTCGGAACCGCCTGCATTCGGACTTATGTCGCGCCATCTGTCTTGAACAGCGGGGGCCGGTGCGGTTGATCAGCGTCGATCAGGCTTCCCAGCGCGGAAAGCCACGGGAAGACACTTGGTGCCTGACGAAACGTCCGCATGGGGCGTGATCAAACGCGATCTCAGTCGATCGGCAACGTCCGGTGTCTGGCAGCGCCTCAACGTCTGCAGATGGCGCGCAACAGTTGGCCTTCTCTCTGGCGGAGCCAATTCGTGAGCGCGATCATCCGTAGGATTTCGGCTTGCGCCGATTTCGCCTGCGCTGCTCGACCATCGATGAAGTGTTGCCGATCAACTGGCGCAACACGAAACAGCAGGCAATGTCCGGGACAATGCTTGAATGGGCAGCTCCGCTGTCAGCGCAAGCCCGAAAAGGCAAGTAATCACGGCCCTTCTCGAAGCCGGTCAAGTAGCGACGCTTTCTCCTGCCCCAGAGAGCCGCAGCTCGCCCGTCGACCGCAGGCGAAACCCGCTTGCTGCATCGAAGAGGTGGGCGGCCCCTGCCGGAATCGTCAAAGCGAGCGCTCCGGCGTGGTCATAAGTGCAACCCTTAGGTAGGATGACGGCCACCTCATGCGGCCCGACCGAGCAATAGGCTGCGCGGCTGCTCCCGAGTTCTTCGACGAGATCGACCGTGCCAGAGAGCGTGCTGCCATCGATGCTCGTCGCGACCAGGATATCCTCGGGCCGGATGCCGAAGGTGAGCTTCGTCCCCGGTGTCGCGTCACAGCTCGCGATCTGGATCGAGGAGCCAGGGACGCCGTCGATGCCGATGCGCCCCGGCTCGATGACCGTCGCTGGCAGCAGGTTCATCGCAGGCGCGCCCATGAAGCCGGCGACGAAGGTCGAGGCCGGCCTGTCGTAGATCTCCGCCGGTGCGCCGATTTGCTCGACCCGGCCGCCATTCATCACGATCAGCGTATCGGCGAGCGTCATCGCCTCGACCTGATCGTGGGTCACGAAGATCGAGGTGGCTTTCAGCCGCTTGTGCAGGCGCTTGATCTCGATGCGCATCGAGACCCTGAGCTTGGCGTCGAGGTTCGAGAGCGGCTCGTCGAAGAGGAAGAGCTGCGGCTCGCGGACGATCGCCCGGCCCATGGCGACGCGCTGACGCTGCCCGCCCGAGAGCTGGACCGGGCGGCGGTCGAGATAATCCGAGAGGTCGAGGATCGCGGCTGCCTCGCGTACGCGCCGCCCCCGCTCGGGCTTGGGAATCCGCGCGATCTTGAGCGGGTAGGCGATGTTCTCGGCGACCGTCATGTGGGGATAGAGCGCATAGTTCTGGAAGACCATGGCGCAGCCGCGATCGGCCGGGTCGAGATCGTTGACGATCTGGCCGTTGATCGCGATCTCACCTTCGGTGATGTCCTCCAGTCCAGCGATCATGCGCAGCAAGGTGGACTTGCCGCAGCCGGACGGGCCGACGATGACGACGAACTGCCCCTGATCGATTTCGACGTCGACGCCGTGCAGGACCTGCTTGCCGGCATAGCTCTTGCGGAGCCCGGAAAGGGAAAGCTGGGCCATGTCAGGCATCCTCCAGCAGGCGCGTCTTCAGCGCGGCGATAGTGGCGTCGGTGAGGCCGATCGCGAGCAGATAGGCTTCGACCGAGCCGTGATTATCGCCGATATGTGAGATGGTGGCCGCCATGGTCCGCGGCTCGCAGGCGAGCAACGGGCGCAAGGCCGGGATATCCGCTCCGCGCTCCTCGGCCTCCGCGATCAGCCGATCGAGCAGCGGCGCGATCATCCGCTTGGTCAGGGCGTAGTCGTCGAGGATGGTCTCCGTCTCAACGCCGGCCAGTGCCAGCAGCAGCGCGGCGATGAGGCCGGTGCGGTCCTTGCCGGCGGTGCAGTGGAACAGCACGACGCCCTGCGGCGCCTCGGCGATCAGCGTCAGCACCTGCGAAAGCGCTGCATGCCGGGTGGTGAGCGCCTGGATGTAGAGATCGAGCAGGACGTCGCCGGCGGATAGGTCGCCGGGCGCCAGCCGTTCGAACAGCGAGACATTGTGATAGGCGATAGCCGGATGCGCGTGGAAGGGGTTGGGCCGGCTTTCCAGCTCGTGATCGTGCCGCAGGTCGATGACGGTGGTGACGCCCTCTCTCATCAGCACGGCCATGCCGACTTCGTCGAGATGGTGCAGGCCGTCGGCGCGCAGGATGCGGCGCCAGCGCGTCTCCCCTGGACCGGCGGCATAGCCGCCGAGATCGCGGATATTGAAGGTGCCGGGGACCGGCAGATGGCGTTGGCTGACGGGCATCATCGGATTCCGGATTTCATGAAGGACTGGATCACCTGCCGCTGCAGGACGACGTAGATGACGAGGATCGGCAGGCTGGCCATGGTCGAGGCGGCCATCAGCGGGCCCCATTGCGTGCCCTCCGAGCTCATGAACATCTGGATGCCGATCTGGACGACGCTGTTCTGCGGCGAGCGCGACAGCAGCAGCGGCCAGAAATACTCGTTCCAGGTCGAGATGAAGATCAGGATCGCCAGCGAGGCGATGGTGCCGCGCAGATTGGGCGTGACGATCTCCCACAGGATGCGCCAGCTCTGGGCGCCGTCCATCCGTGCCGCTTCCAGCACCTCGCGGGGGAAGGAACGCATCGACTGTGCCAGCAGGAGGATGGCGAGCGCCGCGGCGAAATGCGGCAGGATCAGCGCCAAGAGATTGTCGAGCAGGCCGAGATTGGCGACGAGCAGATAGTTCGGGATCATCACCACCTGGAAGGGCACGAGCCAAGTCAGCGCGATCAGCGTGTAGATCAGCTTGTCGAAGGGAAAGCGCCAGCGGGCGAAGGCATAGGCCGCCAGGAGCCCGGTGAAGAGCTGCACGACCGTGACGGTGGCGGCGACCACCAGCGTATTGATCAGCATCCGCAGGATCGGGATCGCCTTCAGCGCATAGGCGTAGTTGTCGAGCGAGGCCGTGCTCGGCCAGAGCGAGGTCTCGAAGATCGCGTTCGCCGGGCGCAGCGACGTGACGATCATCCAGTAGACCGGGAACAGGCAGAAGATCGCCAGCACCACCATCACCAGATGGCCGGCGGCGGTGTTCCAGCCCCAGCCCGCTTTCACTTTGCGCGGGCGGCGGGCCGGCCTCGGCAACGGCCGCGCCGGCGTGAGCGTCATCGCGTCAGTTGTCATGGAAGGAGTACCTGTCCATCAGGCGGAAGAGCACGAAGGCGAGCGCGCCGAAGCTGAGGAAGAGGATGACGGCCGCAGCCGAACTCCAGCCCACCGAGAGGGTGGAGAAGCCGAAATCCCAGAGAATGTAGAAGATATTGGTGGTGGACCCGAGCGGCCCGCCGCCGGTCAGCACGTGGATGTAGGAGAAGCTCCATTGCGCGCCGAGCAGGATCGTCATCAGCGTCAGGAAGAGGATGGTCGAACGCAGCAGCGGCAGGCGGATGTCGCGGATGATCTCCCATTTCGAGGCGCCGTCCATGCGCGCGGCCTCGATCAGCGACGGGTTGATGTTGGCGTTGGCGGCCGAGAGGATCAGCGTCGAGAAACCGATCAGCTTCCAGCCCGTCAGGACGATAATGGTCCAGATCGCGACGGCAGGATCCTGCAGGAAGCGGACGGGGCGAAAGCCGAAGAGCGTGATCGCTTCGTTGACCATGCCGTGGCCGGGATCCAGCAGCCAGCGCCAGACCGCGGCGGCGACCACGGGAGCGATGATCATCGGCACGAAGATGATGGCGCGATAGATGTTGCGGGAGCGGGCCGGCAGGTCGTGCGTGTAGATCGCGACCGCCACCGGGACGATGACGGCGAGCGGCACAAGGCCGAGGATGTAGATGCCGGTGTTGCGCAGCGCCAGCCAGAACTTCGGCAGGGCGAAGATATTCTGGTAGTTCGTCCAGCCGACGAAGGTCATCGGCGCGCCCGGCAGCATGTTCCAGCGGAAGAAGCTGAGCCGGAAGGCATCGAGCAGCGGCCAGTAGATCCAGAGGATCAGCGTAACGACTGCTGGCGCCAGATAGAGCCAGGGCGCAATCCGCCCGGCCGAGGCGCGCCGGGTCGGCGCGGCAAGACGGGCCAGGCGCCGGGGCTGCGACGGGGCCTGCATGGGGCCGCTCAACGTGGCGTCCGACATCGGGGCTCTCGATAATGGGGGTGAAAGACGTCCTGTGAGCAYGGCCCAGCGCAAGCTGGGCCGGCGTCGTCGTTGATCAGTGCGGCATCAGCGCCTGGGCACCGTCCTGTGCAGCCTTCATGGCCTCGGCAGGCTTCATGCCGCCGAACACGGCCATCTCCGCACCTTCCATCATCATCTTCTGGATCTGGCGGTAGTTCGGGCCAGGGAAGGAGACCCAGGGCTCCAGCATCGCGAGCTGTTCGAGATTGGGCTTGATCAGCGGATGCTTCTTGACCCAGTCGCCGAGATATCGCGGATCGTCGACGATGTCGGTGCGCAGCGGCAGGTAGCCGATCTGGGAGGTGATGACGGTATAGGCCTCCTTCGAGGTCATGAACTTCATCAGCTCCCAGGCGGCGCGGCGCTTGAGCTGATCGCGGCTGAGGATCACCAGCGCGCTGCCCGAGTTGTTCGGGCGCTGCGGCTTCTCGCCGAAGCGCGGCATCGTCGAAGCGCGCAAGTCGAACTTGCCCTGCGCGCCGCGGATCAGGAAGCCCTGGATGGCGGAGGTCTGCAGGTACATGCCGATATTGCCGGCGGCCATGCCTTCCATCGCCGCGTCGATCTCTAGATTGGTGTAGGCGCCGCTCTCATAGAGGTCGCGCAGCATTGCAACGGCCTCCACCGAGGCCGGCTCGGCGAAGGAGAGCGTCTTGCGGTCCTGCGTCAGCAGGCTGCCATTATTGGAGCGCAGCACGCCCTGGAACAGCCAGTCGCCGGCCGAGGGGCCGAAGATGCCGGTCGCGATGCCGGCCGCCTTGGTCTTCCTGGTGATGGCGAGCGCCGCGGTCTTGACCTCCGCCCAGGTCTTCGGCGGATTGTCGGGGTCGAGGCCCGCTGCCTTGAACAGGTCGGCGTTGTAGAACAGCACCGGGGTCGAGAAGGTGTAGGCGAGGCCGTAGGTCTTGCCGTTCATCATGCCGAGCTTCAGCCCGTTGGGCGACATCCCCGCGAAATGCGCCTTGCGCTCATCCTCCGGCACGATGTCCTCGAGCGCCGCGACGCCGAGATTGTCGACGCCGAAGGCGAGGTCGGAGAACACCAGTTGCACGACGTCCGGGATGCGGCCGGCGGCGACGTCGGCCTGCACGCGGCTGGTCAGCTCAAAGGAGCTCGCGCCGACCGGCTCGACTTTGATGTTGGGATTGGCGGCTTCAAATTGGGCGATCAGCCGTTTGGTCGCCTCGGCGCCGTTGCCGGCGGAGGCGAGGTTGTAGTTGTAGTAGCTGATCGTCACCGGGCGGTCGACGGTCGTGGGCACGGGCTGGGCGAGCACCGGAAAGATGGCGCCCGCAGCCAGGAGCGCGAGAGCGCCCTGCAGGAAAGACCTGGCGTTCTTGATCATGGTTCCTCCGGGGAAGGTCATTCAGCAGCCAGCGCCGCGGCGTGGGCCTCGGCCTCGTAGCGCTTGATGATCTCGGCCATGCCCGAGAAGCTGTGGACCTTGAGCTCGCGGCGCTCGGCCGGCTGCGGCACGAAGGAGATCGTCAGCCCCGAGGGACGGACGGTCCCGATCGCGAAGGAGGCGCCGGAGACCATGCGCAGCTCCTCGTGCAGGCGCAGCACGTCGGTCGCGGCGTGCTGGCCGATGCCGACGATGACCGGGATGCCGTGCCAGTTGCTGACGCGATCGTAATGGATATGGCCGGAGAGGATGCCGAGTACGTTCCTGCGGCCATCTAGCAGCGCGCGCAGCGCTTCCGTATCGGCGAAGGAGAGGGCCTCCCACTCCAGATCCGGCTGGTCGGCGTCGAGTGCCGGCGCGTGGTGCATTGCGATCAGCTTCGGCAACTCGGGCTCGCGGTCGAGCTCCGCCGCCAGCCAGTCGAGCTGGCCCGGTTCGAAATGCCCGCCGATCTTATAGGGCGTGCTGGTGTCGACGAGAATGACATGGACGCCGTCGATCACGGCAGAATGGTCGTAAGGCGCGGACAGGTCCTCGGTCCGGCCGAGCATGGCCGGGTAGAAACCCTGGCGCTTGTCATGGTTGCCGAGGGTGAAGAGCACGGGCAGGTCGAGCGCGGCCTCGGCCAGGATGGCCTTGAGCTGCTCGTAGCTGCCGATGTCGCCGCGATTGGTCAGGTCGCCGCTGGCGATCACGAAGCTTGGCTTCGGCTCGACGCGCTTAACATCGGCGAGGATCGCCCGCAGCGTGGCGGAGGTGTCGGAATAGAGATGGTCGTCCTGCACGGCCGGGTCGCCGATATGCAGGTCGGTGAGGTGGACGAAGGTCAGCGGGTGCGACATGGCGGAGCTCTGCGTCAAATCGAGGGGGCGCAGACGGACACGCTTGCCGGAGGCCGCGTATTCGCTCTTGCGCGAGGACGGCGGCACCGCTACCTAGTCATCATGACAACCGAATGAACGTTCATTCAATCATGGATGCCATCGTTTTCGACAAGCGCGAGCGAATCCTCGCCGCGGCTGCCACGCTGATCGTGCGCAATGGCTTGCAATGCTCGATGGCGGAAATCGCCGCGACGGCGGGCGTCGCCACTGGCTCGCTCTACACCTACTTCAAGTCGAAGGACGACCTGATCCGCGGCGTCTATGCGCAACTGACCGAGGCCGTCGCCACGGCGCTGATCGTCGAGCATGATGCCGCAGCCGCCCCCGAGGCGCGGCTGCGCCGCTATATCGAGGACTATATCGCGTTCATCTGGGCGGATGCCGACCGGGCGCTGCTGTTCGAATATCTCTCGAATGTGCCGCTCGTTCCGGCGGCCGAGATGCTGCAGATCTTCGCACCCGTCACAGCCTTCACCAACGGCGTCATCCGGGATGCCCGCGAGACCGGCGTGCTGCGCGACTTCGGTAGCCACGACATGGGCGCGTTCATCGGTGGCGGGCTGCGCAACACCCTGAAATGGATGCGCGCCCGCGGCGAAGAGCTCAGCCCGGAAAGGCGCCGGCAGCTCGTAGCGATGTGCTGGTCGGCGATCGCTGCCGAGCCCACGATGGCCGGCAAGGATTGACCGCGCCTAGGCGCACTCGGGCGTTCCGGCCCGACACATCGACAAATATTGCGACGGCGGATGCTACGAGTCGTTACCTGAGCTCCATTCGCGCATATCGACCCGGTGGCTGGCCGACGTGGCGGCTGAAGGCCGTGCTGAACGTGCTCGCGGAACCATAGCCGACACGCTTGGCGACTTCGTCCAGCGCAACATCCTGGCTGCGCAGAATGTCCTTCGCCACAGCCATGCGCCAGGCGAGAAGATATTCCATCGGACGAAGCCCGATCGTGCGCGCGAAGCGGTCGAAGAAGGCGGAGCGCGACATTCCCGCCGCATTGGCGAGTTCGACTACCGTCCAGGCGCGTTGCGGATCGTCGTGCATATCGCGCAATGCCTTTGCGACGCGTGCGTCCGACAGTCCGCGCAGCAGGCCGGGCGGCGTATCCTTTCCTTGCGACGAGCGAAGCGCTTCGATCAGCAGCACTTCGACGAGACGGGCCAGAACGAGGTCGCGTCCGACATTCTCTGCGTTCGCCTCCTCGCCGACGAGCCGCACAAGCGTGGACAGCCTCTCGACGCCGCGGATGTGCGCGATCGTCGGCAGCAGCGACACCAGCAGAGCGCTATCCGGCGAAGCGAACTCGAAATAGCCACCGAGCAGGCGGACATCGGGCGGGCCATCGGGGCGGCCATGCCGGACCTCCTCCGTCGGGGCAGGCGTCGCCTTGGGATCGATACGCTTTGGCGGCGCCCGCTCGAAGCCCGACATGGTGAAGGCTGGCGTTGCCGGCAGCAACACGAAATCACCGTTCTCAAGCGTGACAGGCTGCTCTCCATCGACCGCAAGGCGGCATCTGCCCTCTAGGACGGCACAGAAGCCTGGTTGGCCGAAGGCGGAATATCGAACGGCCCAGCAACCTGCGCCGCTGATGCTCTTGGAGAAGACCGCGCGCGGTCGCAGCAATTCAATGAACTGGGTGAGTGGATCAGGCATTCGGACTTCCGAAAACTAATCTCGGACTTATGATTGATGATAGTCCTGATTGTGGAGGCTATTTCTCTCTCGTCAACGCGAAAGAGGATCATCCTTATGAAAGCCGTGCTCATCACCGGCTGCTCGTCAGGCTATGGCCTGGAGACCGCGCGCCACTTCCATGCCCAAGGCTGGACCGTCATCGCCACCATGCGTAATCCGCGCGAAGGCCTCCTGCCGAAGTCGGACCGGCTGCGCGTGCTGCCCCTAGATGTCACCCGGTCCGAAAGCATCGCTGCTGTCCTTGAAGCGAGCGGCCCAATCGACGCCCTCGTCAACAATGCCGGGATCGGCGTGGTGGGTGCCTTCGAGGCCACGCCCATGTCGCATGTGCGCAAGGTCTTCGAGACCAACACGTTCGGCGTGATGGCGATGACGCAGGCAATCATCCCGCAGTTCCGCGCGCGCCGCTCGGGCGTCGTCGTCAACGTGACATCGAGCGTGACGCTTGCCGCTATGCCGCTGGCAGCGGCCTACACCGCGAGCAAGCAGGCCATCGAAGGCTTCACGGGGTCCCTGTCGCACGAACTTGGACACTTCGGCGTCCGGGCCAAGCTGGTCGAGCCGGGCTACGGGCCGACGACACGCTTCGCGCAGAATACCAATGTGCGCATCGAGGATCTGATTCCGGAAGCCTATGCCGCCTTTGCTGCCCCGATTTTCGAGGCGTTCGCAAAGCCGGCAATGGTGACGAAGGAGACCGATGTTGCAGAAGCTGTCTGGCAGGCGGTCAACGACGTCTCCGGGCAGCTCCGGTTTCCCGCAGGCCCCGACGCCATAGCCCTGGCGCAAGCCCTCCCGGGCTGAGAACCGCCCTGAGATAACGAAAGGCGGCGCGGCTTAAACGACCTTGCCGCCATCGTGGCCTTTCAGCGCAACAATCCATCGACGATGCCGGCGGGCTTACGTTCAAGCCGCTTTTGATTGTCGGTACCGTTCGATCGCCCGGTCCCTCAGCTCGTCCTCATCCTCCGCGACAGCTACCAGCGCGGCAACGATATAGGCCAGCCTGACACGTTCTCGCTCGTCAAAGGCATCGGGAATGCTGTCTCTGACTTCGTTCCAAGCAGCCTCCAAGGCCCCCTGCGCCCGAGCGAGGTCGACAGGATCACTCAGCGATGAGAATGGCATAACTCCCACCTCCGTAACGATAATGGACGGAGGAAAAATTAGCGCGCTGCTCCGACATGGCAATGTCAAATGCTAAGCCGGCCCCTTTTCGGAGACCGGGCCAAGCTTGGTGCGGCCGTCCTTTGATACGCCGCATATTCGACCACTTGGACGACCAGGCGGTTCTCAACAGAATAGGCCTCCCCCAGCTATCCGCTTAGTCGTCGTAGTGGACGAGGTGATCGCCGAAGTACGCGTTCTTCATCAGGCTGCCCATGGAGCTCAGCGTGTCGCCGAGCTTCACGAGCGCCTTGGAATGGAGCAGGCCTCCTTCATCGAACAGGCCGCCGCCGTTGATGGCCTCGAGGTCTTCGTCATTCAGGGCAACGTTGTTGAGTTCTTCGTTCATGACCGGCTCCTTTCGACTGGGTGTGATGTCGTTGGGGCGGTTATAGGAGCCTGCGACTTACACCGGCCTTACAGCTCAGCTCTCGGTCGATCTCGCAGAACACGGCCTCTTTCGCAGCTCATGTTGACTCGCTGGACCGGCAGGAATTTCAGCAGGTGGCTTGGGAAATCGCACTACGTTCGACGGACGATCGGCGGCCTCCGTTCGCACGACCGCCTCCATCACGAGACCGATCGCGCGCCGCAGCTGATCATGCTCCTGCGTTTCGGCCACCAAGGTCTGAGCGGCTTTGATTAAGTGCGCGCGCGTGGCCGCGTAGTCGGTTTCCATTCGGGGTCCCTTTCGAACATCGGGACGCTGCCACCGGAAATGTAAGGCCCTGGAAAGAGATAATCTAAAGTTTTACGTACATTGAATCCGCGACGATCTTATCGGCAGAGGTTGCCGCGCATACTCGATCTGCTAAAGCCACCTTATCGCAAGTGAATATTGGCAGGGAACCATGCCTGATAGCAACACGGAACTGCTTAGCCTCTCAGCAATGGTCGTGGCCGCCTACGTCCAGCACAACAGCTTGCCGCAGTCGGACCTCGCTGGATTGATCCAGCAGACGCACACAGCTCTAACCGGATTGGGCAAAGCGTCCGAGCCGATCCTGGAGGAGGTCAAGCTCGTTCCCGCTGTGCCGATCAAGAAGTCGATCACCCCTGACTGGTTGATCTGCCTCGAGGACGGGAAAAAATTCAAATCCCTGCGGCGCCATCTGACCTCTAAGTTTGGACTGACACCGGCGCAATACCGCGCGAAGTGGGGGCTGCCGTCCGACTACCCGATGGTAGCGCCCAACTACTCCGAAGCTCGAGCGAAACTGGCGAAGTCGCTGGGACTTGGCCGGAAGGCAGCCGCGCCGCTGCCTCCTGCAAAGCCCACTCGCGGCGGCCGGAAAACTCCAACAGCCAAGTAAAATGGGCCAGCTCAACCCAACCTGACCGCGCGAGGTCGAAAGGGGCCGGATCGCTCTTGCTATGGCCTTCAGAGCCGAAATAAAAAAGTCCCCGCTGGCTTCGGCCCGCGGGGCTATGATGCGTGCGTGACAACTGACCCCTGCCGGATATCGGATGCCCCTTCCGCCGCGCCGCAACCATGGCATCCAGTTCCACCATTGATACATTGCCGCAACCGGGTCGTCGGCGGTATGGATCGGTTGAACAGGAGAAGATGCTTCGGGTTGACGCTCGACGGCATCTAGCTTGGCAATGGCCAGCCTCTCCACGAAGTTAATGTGACATCACCCTCTAGTATCGGAAATACCGCAATCGATGAGGCGCTTCATTGTTGCGACGGGCTTTCTTGATGCAGATTAATAAACGCGCGTGACGCCCTGTTAAAAAATAGCCCTGCAGCGCGCACGGCATAAAGGCGGCCCCCCGATTATTGCTGTCGCTGTCGTCCGGCCGCGCGTCATGCGGAGCCGATGGACGCCTCCACGAGCCATGTGGTGGGCGATGCGTCACCAGAAATTAAGAGAAAGGGTGCGCACGTCATGAATAAGGACCAGCACCTCGGAAAGCCGCAAGATGGTGTCGCGGCGAACAGTGAAGACGTCAGACGGCGCGACATTCTCTTGAGCGGCACGTCCTTGGTGGTGGCGTCGGTGCTCACGGGTGGCCTGGCGGACTCCGCTTGGGCTCAGCAGGCCAACAGGCCGAACATCGTCATCATCCTTGCCGACGATCTCGGCAATGCAGACCTTGGCTACCGCGGCAGCGACATAGAGACCCCCAATATCGACAAGCTCGCAGCCGAAGGCGTACGGGCGGAGTCCTTTTACGGAATGCCGGTCTGCACCCCGTCACGGGCGCAGCTGATGACCGGCCGTTATGCCATGCGATACGGCTTGCAGACGCTGGTCATCTTTCCGAGCCATACCTTTGGGTTGGCGACCGACGAGCGCACGCTGGCGTAGGCCCTGAAGGACGTCGGCTATCAGACGGCGATGGTCGGCAAGTGGCACGTCGGCCATGCCGATCGGAAATACTGGCCACAGAGCCGCGGCTTCGAGCACTTCTACGGCAACCTCGTCGGCGAGGTGGACTATTTCTCCAAGGAGCGAGGCGGGATCATTGATTGGCAGCGGGACCGCAATTTCGTCGAGAAAGACGGTTACTTCACGACACTGATCGGCAACGAGGCCGTGAACATCATTGAGAAGCACGACACGTCGGGGCCGCTGTTTCTCCACGTTGCATCGCTTGCCCCGCACGCTCCCTGTCACGCTCCTAAGCAGGACATCGAGGCCTACAAGAATGCGCCGGGAGATGTGCATCGGCACACCTATGCCGCGCCTCCTGATGCCACAAACGCGCGTCAACTTTTGGCGCCCTGGTCCAATGTCCTGATTGTCAACGGCGCTTCCGCGTCGCGCTGAACCAACCATTCAGGTCGCATCGATTGGGCTGCCGACGTTCCCGATCAGCTGCCCTTTGGCGACGAAGGCGTGCTCAGTTTGGCGCAGGATATAGCCCGGCATCGGCGCCTTGATCTCCAGCGCCGCTGCCGATCGGCCGCCGGTCGGGTGTAGCCGGGCGACGAGCTGCCCGCTCTCGACCTTGTCGCCGAGCGCGACGCAATGCTCCACCAGCGCCGGCCACGGCGCGAGATACTGCCCCTCCGGACCCGCAGTGAAATGCACGCCTGAAAACGGCGCCGGCGCGAGCTGCGGCCTGATGGGGCCGAAATCGGCCAATGCCCGCAGCAGGCCGTCCTCCATGATCGTCAGCTCGGCGGGCTTCATCCGGCCGCCTCCGCCCTCGACCTCGATCGAGGCGAGGTCGGCCAGCTTGGCCGCGCCGCAGGCCGTCTCGTCGATGCCGTCGACATGCTGGACGAAGCGGTAGCCCCAGGCTTCCATCAACCGGTTGAGGCGGGTGTCGTCGACGACGCTCTTCTCCGTCGCGAAGCCGAAGACCATCGGCACCACCGAGACGTCGCCGCCGCCAGCATGGACGTCGATCAGAATGTCGACGGCGGGGAAGAGGCGCCTCGTCACGAAGGCGCAGAGCCGTTCCGTGGGCGTACCGTCGTCCTTGCCGGGGAAGCAGCGGTTCATGTTCTGGCCGTCGAAGGGCGAGAGGCGCTTGCCCTTCTGCGCGGCTGGGAAGTTCAGCGAGGGGATGATGATGACGCGGCCGGTGACATCGGCGGGCGTCAACCGTTCGGCCAGCCGGCGCAGCACGATCTGCGCCTCGTATTCGTCGCCATGGATGCCGCCGAGCAGCAGCACCGAAGCGCCCGCGCCATTGTTGATGCAGCAGATGATATCCCCTGCGATCCCCTCCAGCGGCCCCGCGATCGGGCCGAGGTCCTGGATGATCTTGCCCGGACGGGCCGGGTTGAAATCGGTCAGCATGAATCCAAATCCTGTCTTGCAGCGGATGGGGTCTTCCCCCGTCCGCTGGTTGGCATGGGCCACGTAGGAAGGCTCAGGCGGCGGCGCGGCCGAGCGCGGCGGCCTTGAGCATCTCCGCCGGCTTGTGGAAGCGCAGCGGCGAGAACGGCTCGAGCGCCTCCGGCTTCTCGCCGCTCTGGATCCAGTCCGCGAACAGCTTGGTGAAGCCGAGCGAAATCGCGAAGCCGTGGCCCGACCAGCCATAGCCATAGGTCAGGTTCGGCAGCGCCTCGGCCCGCCCGATCAGCGGTATCTGGTCGACCGCTACCGCCTCGACCCGGGAGGCATCGACGCTGAGGAAGCTGGAATTGTCGATGAAGGGCAGGGTCAGCACCGCGTCGGTGATGTTCTGCGTCATCGAGCTGAGCGAGCCCTTCCACAGCCCCTCCGGGGTATGGCCGACATGGGCGCCGCCGGACAGCATGATCGTGCCGTCGGGCAGTTGCTTCACCGCGAGCCGGCGATGGGCGTGCGAGAGCAGATGGTTGACCGTCTTGTTCAGCGGGTTCGAGACGAAATGCATCTGCGGCATCAGATTCCAGATCGGCCCGAGCTCATGCGGCTTCAGCACCGGCTTCAGCAGCGCCTCAGCGCCGGCATTGGCCACGACGACCAGTTGCGATCCCACCGGCACGCTCTCGCCGCTGGAGAGCTTGACCGCGGTCACCGTGCCGCGGCTCTGCACGATCTCGGTGACCTTCGCGCCCGTGCGGATCACGACGCCGGCCTTTGCCGCCTCCTTGGCGAACTGGCGGGTCGCAAAGCTGTGGTCGCCGACGCCGTCATTCGGGCACCAGATGGCGCCGAGGATGCCGGGCGCCAGTTCCGGCTCGCGCGCCAGGGCCTCGTCGCGCGACAGCACCTGGGAGGGCGTGCCGAGGCTGGACTGGGCGGCGGCCGTAGCTTCCATGCGGCCGCGCACCTCATGCTCGCGATGGCCATAGGAGACGTCGTAGATCTTCAAGCCGCCGACGCGCCGATAGCCGACACCGCCTTCGATCTTCGCCTGGTAGTCGGCCCAGAGCTCCTGCGCCAGTGCGCAGATCGGCAGCTCGCGCAGGTCGCGGCCGCAGGCGCGCACGCCGCGTTCGCCCGGCCCGCCGGAGGCTCCGCCGGCGATCTCGCCGGCTTCGAGCAAGGTGACGCTGCGGCCCGCCTTCGCCAGGCGGTAAGCCAGGCTCGTTCCGTAGATCCCGCCGCCGACGATGACGACTTCGGAGGCGCTGTTGTGATCGGACATCGATCGAATCCTTCGTCTTTCAGCTCGCTTGGATGTGGGGGCGTTGATCCGCGAAATGGCAACTTGCGGCGCTGCGGCCCCCGGGCGCAGGGTGGAGATCGGGCGTTTCCTCGACGCAGCGGCGGGGTAGACGCCCGTCGGGCGTGCCGACGCTCGGCGCGCCGCCGGCCGCGAGGTCGCGGGCGAGAGGGCACCGCGTATGGAAGCTGCAGCCGCTCGGAATGGCCAGCGGACTTGGGATCGAGCCTTCGAGAAGGGCCGGGCGCGCATCGCGCATCGACGGCGCGACCGGTGCGGCGATCGCCATCAGGCTACGCGTATAGGGATGGCGTGGGGTCCCGCAGACCTCCGCCACATCGCCCTGTTCGACGAAGCGCCCGAGATACATGACCCCGACCGCATCGGCCATATGGGCGACCAAGGCGAGGTCGTGGGTGATGACGATATAGGTCAGCGCCAGGCGCGCCTGCAGCTCGGCCAGCAGATTGATGATCTGCGCCTGGACCGAGACGTCGAGCGCGCTGACCGGCTCGTCGAGCACGAGGATTTCCGGTTCGCAGATGATGGCGCGGGCGATGGCGGCGCGTTGGCGCTGGCCGCCCGACAATTCGTGCGGATAGCGCTCCAGATGCGCCGCATTGAGGCCGACCATGGCCATCACCGCGTTGATGCGCTCGATACGGGCGTTGCGCTCTCGATGCAGGCCGTGGACGGTCAGGGCCTCGGCCAGCGTGTCGAACACCGTCATGCGCGGGTCGAGCGAGGCACGCGGGTCCTGCAGCACGAGCTGGACCTTCCGGCGCAGGCTGCGCAAGCCGGCCTTGTCGAGCGCCGAGAGGCGGGTGCCGTCGATCGTGACCTCGCCCTGCGTCGGCTGCAGCAGCCCGACGATCAGCCGGGCGAGCGAGCTTTTGCCGGAGCCGGATTCGCCGACGATGGCGAAGCAGGTTCCCCGCGGCACGCTGAAGGAGACGCCGTCGACAGCGCGGACCACCGGCGCGGCGACGCGGCTCAGGAGTGCCTTGCGGCCGCCGAAATGACGGCTGACCTCCGCGACGACGACGATGTCGTCGAACTCGCCGTCGGCGCGGCGCGGGGGCAGGCGGAAGGGCGCGTTCACAGCTGCCCCTCCTCGGCGAAGAAGCAGGCAATCTCGCGCCGGGCGACCGGGCGGGGCGGCGGCTCGTGCTCGGCGCATTCGGCCCGGCCCAGCGTGCGTGGGCAGCGCGCCCGGAAGGCGCAGCCGGCCGGAAATCGGCCGACCAGAGGCGGCTCGCCGGGGATGCTGCGGAGCGGCTGGCCGCGTGCCTCTCCCCCAGAGGGAGCGGAGGCGCGCAGCGCCAGGGTATAGGGATGCAGCGGGCGTTCCAGCACGGTTGCGACCTCGCCGCTCTCGACGATGCGCCCGGCGTACATGACCGCGACATCGTCCGCGAAGCGCGAGACGAGGTTGAGGTCGTGGGTGACGAGCAGCACCGCCATGCCGCGCTTCATCTGGATCTCGCGCAACAGGGTCAGGATCTGTTGCTGGATCGTGACGTCGAGAGCGCTCGTCGGCTCGTCGGCCAGCAGAACCTGCGGGTCCTGGGCGAGGGCGATGGCAATGACGATGCGCTGCTTCATCCCGCCCGAGAACTGGTGCGGATACATGTCGAGGCGCCGCTCCGGATCCGCGATCCGGACGTCCTTCAGCAGGGAGATGCAGCGCTGCCGCACGGTCCGACCGTCGATCTGCGTGCCCGCCCGCACCGCCTCGGCGATCTGGGCGCCGATGGTAAGAACGGGATTGAGCGCGCTCGCAGCATCCTGGAAGACGACGCCGATCTTGCGCCGGCGCAGCGCACGCAGAGCCGCAGCGGACAAGCCGATCGCAGGTTCGCCACCGATGCGGATGCTTCCCGCCGTGATCGCGACTTCCTGCGGATTGGCCAGCGTGCCGATCGCCCGCAGCAGGGTCGACTTCCCGGAGCCGGACTCGCCGACCAGCGCCAACGTCCGGCCGGGCTGGATCGTGAGATCGACACCGCGGACGACGTCGAGCAGTCCGTCGCGCGCCCGGAACGCCATGCTCAGGCCTCGAACCGAGACGGCGCTCCCGGCTGCGGGCTCGGACACCGTCGTTGTAGGCGCGCTCCGGGTGCCACGCCGCAGGAAGGCGAACAATCGCGCGCGCCCGGCACTGCGGCGGCTGGTCGGGTCGTAGATCACGCGCAGCGCCTCGCCGAGCAGGTTGAAGGCGAGAGCGGAGACGGCGAGGAACAGCCCCGGAAAGGTCGCGAGATAGGGATGGCTGCGGATGTAGGACCGGCTTTCGCCGAGCATCGTGCCCCATTCGGGGAAGGGCGGCTGCGTCCCCAGCCCGAGGAAGCCGAGGCCCGATGCCGAGAGCAGCGTCGAGGCGAAGAGCAGGGTCGAGAGCGTCAGCAGCGTGCCCGCGATGTTCGGGAGCACATGGCGCAGGATAATCCGAGCGGGGTTGGCCCCGAGCGCGGCGGAACCTTCTATGTAGGGTTCGGCCAGGATGCTGAGCGTCACCGCACGGGCGGTGCGCGCGAAAACCGGGATCGAGACGACGCCGACCGCGATGATGACGTTTTGCGTGTTGGCGCCGAGGATCGCCACGACCGCCAGCGCGAAGACGATGTCCGGAAAGCTCAGCATGATGTCGATGACGCGCATCAGCACGGCCTCGATCCAGCCGCGCCGCCAAGCGGCGAGGATGCCGAGCGGCACGCCGATGAGAAACGCCATCGTGACGCCGCCGACGCCGATCCCCAGCGTCGCGCGGGCGCCGATCAGAACGCGGCTGAAGACGTCGCGACCGAGTTGGTCGGTGCCGAACCAATGCGCGGCAGAGGGGGCGCGCAACGTCTGCGCGAAGTTCTGGCGAAAGGCGTCCTGTGGCGCGAGCATCGGCCCGAACACCGCAAGCAGCAGATAGAGGATGACGAGCGTCAGCCCAATCGCGCCTTTCGGCTGGGCTAGGATGCGCCGCAGCAAAGTCCAGCGCTGCCGCGGCGCGGCTCGGCTCGTATCCGCGAGGGGAGGGGCAAGGTTCGCCGCCATGTTCTGCACCAGGCTCATGCCGGCCTCTCTTCCTCGCGCGTGCGCGGGTCGAGCCATTGCGTCAGCAGGTCGGTGACGAGGTTGATGAGGACGAAGAAGACCGCGAACATCAGGATCGCGTATTGGATGACAGGGTAGTCGGCGCGCGATACCGCATCGACGAGCAGGCGGCCGACGCCGGGAATGCCGAAGACCGTCTCCGTCACCACGGAGCCGCCGAGCATGCCGCCGAACTGGACGCCGGCGACGCTCACCGCCGCGATCAGCGAGTTGCGCAGCGCATGTGCGAGCACGACGCGCGTCTCGCTCAGCCCCTTGGCGCGGGCGGTGTCGAGATAATCCTTGCCCATCGTCTCGGTCAGGCTCGCGGCGACGAGCCTGCTGAACATTGCGGCCGGGCGCGTGGCGATCACCAGGATCGGCAGGACGAAATGCGCGGGCGTGGAGGCCCCCGCCGCGGGCAGCCAGCCGAGATTGACCGCAAACAGCCAGATGCACAGCAGGCCGAGCCAGTAGATCGGCATCGAGATGCCGGCGAGCGTCAGCACCGTGATGGCGGCGTCCGCCAGGCCGCCCGGCCGCATGGCGCTGACGATGCCGGCGAGCGTGCCGACGACGACACCGATCAGCAGCCCGCCGATCGAGACGATCAGCGTATTCGGGAGCCGCTCTGCCAGCTCGACGACGACCGGGCGATGGGTCCGGAAGGAGGTCGCGGCGGCAGGGTCCCAGATGCCGCGCAGGAAATGCCCGTAGCGGGAGAGCAGCGGCTCGTTCAGGCCGAGGAACTGGCGGATGCTCTCGATCTCCTCGTTCGAGGCGGTCGGTCCAGCGAGGATCTGCGCCGGATCGCCCGGGATCAGGTCGACGAACAGGAAGACCAGCAGCGAGACCGCGAAGAGTGTCGGCAGCGCACCGCCGAGGCGTCTGAGAACGAACATCGTCCTGCCCTCCCGGCGGCCGCTACTTCAGGGTCACCTTGTCGAAGACCAACGTCTCGTTTGGCTGGACGGCGAAGCCCTGGACGCGGTTGGCGACGCCGATCGCCTGGGTCTGGTACCAGAGGAAGAGGAAGGGCTGGTCCTTCCAGACGATCTCCTGGATCTCGCCATAGATCTCCTTCTGCTTCGCCGGATCGGTCGCGGCGCGGCCCTCCTTGAGCAGCGCGTCGACGCGCGGATTTGTGTAGCCGGACCGGTTGGCGCCGACGCCGGTGAAGAAGAGCCGGTAGAGCGTGTAGTCCATACCGGCGGTGGCGCGTCCGACCATGCCCATATTGTCGGTGCGCTGTGCCGGCTCCATGCCGACGACCTTGGTCCAGGTGCCGCGATCCACAACCAGTGGCGTCGCCTTGATGCCGACATTCTCGAAGGAGCCGGCCAGCGCCTGGCAGACCTGCACGTCCTTGATGTAGCGCCCGGTCGGGCAGGTGAAGCTGAGCGAGAGCTGGCCGGGCTTGTAGCCGACTTCCGCCAGGAGCTTCTTCGCCCCCTCCGGGTCGAATGCGATCGCCGGGAAGGTCTTGCGCAATTCGTCCTGCGTCCCGGGGCCGACCATGCCGACGGACGGCGTGCCGAGCCCGCCGAGGACGCCCTTCGCAATGCCTTCGCGGTCGATCGCGAGATTCAGGGCCTTGCGGACCCGCGCATCGGCGAGCGGGCCGCGCAGCACCATCTCCATGTTGATCGAGAACATGCTCGGTGGCGTCACCACCTTGGCGCTCTTCAGCGCATTGATCGCATCGATCGATTCCGGCGGCACGCGCTCGACGATATCGGCGGCTCCGGTCTCGATCAGCGCCATGCGCGAGCCGTCCTCCGGCACGACGGCGAATTCGATTGCCTTCAGCGTCGCCGGATACTCGCCGGAATATTTCGGGTTCGGCACGAGCCGGAAGCCTTCGCCACCGACGAAGCGCTCGACCATATAGGGGCCGGAGCCCACCGGCTTGCGGCCGTACTCGGCGCCCATTTCCTTGACCGCCTTGACGTTGACGATGCTGGCGGCGGTGCTGGCGAGCAGCATGAGGATATGGCCATTGGGCTCGGCCAGGTGGAATTCGACCGTGTCTTCGCCGACGGCTTTCACCGTACCGAGCGATGCATAGAGGCCGCGATAGATCGAGCCGGTCTTCTCGTCGAGCATGCGGTTGAAGCTTGCCGCAACGGCCTCGGCATTCAGCGGGTCGCCATTGCTGAAGGTCTTGCCGGGTCTGATCTTGACGGTGAAGACCTTGCCGTCAGGCGAGAAGGAGGATTCGGTCGCGAGCCCCTTCTGGACGTTGTTCTGCGGGTCCAGTCGATACAGGCCCTCCAGCACCGCGAGATCGACCGCATTGCCGACCGGTAGATCGTTGAAGGCGGGGTCGAAGGTGGCCGGATCGGCACCGACCGCGACCCGGAGCACGCCGGCCGGCTGTGCCATGGCCTGGATCGCCATGAGAGAGAGGCCGGCGGCCAGCGCCGCCACGGCACAGGATTGACGAAGGCTGCGCATGTTCTGCTGTTCCCCAAGCTGGCAATTTCGTCGGTCGCGCGAGCGCTGGCGAACGCCAGAGCGTCCGCCGCTTTCACGAGGCGAAGTCAGTCTTTGGTTTCTTGGCCGCCATCCTGCTCAGCCCGTCGAGATGCGGGTGGTGGCGACGCAAGCCAGCAAATCACAGCAATTGATCTGCCTCAAATTCATAAATTTACGTTCTGCATGAACTGAGGTTATGGTCTCGCCATGCATTACCGCCAGGTCGAGATCTTCAAGGCGATCATGGATGCCGGCTCGATCACCGAGGCGGCCAACACGCTTCGCATCTCGCAGCCCGCGGTGAGCAAGGCTCTCAAGCAGCTGGAGGCCGAACTCGGTCTTCGCCTGTTCGATCGCACGACGAAAGGCATCGCGGCGACCGAAGAGGCGCGGCTGCTCTACACCGAGGTCGAGCGCACCTATTTCGGCATGCAGAACCTCACGCGCTTCGCCGCCAGCCTCGGGCATCGCCGGCAGGGACGGATCGTCGTCAGCACCATTCCCGCGCTCGGGATCGCCTGGCTGCCGACGGTGGTCGCCCGCTTCTCGGAGGCCCATCCGGACGTCACAATCTCCCTGCATTCCAGCAACTCCGTCGATGCGGCGAGGCTGGTCGGCAGCGGCGAGATCGATCTCGGCATCGCCCAGCTGCGCAGCGAGGAATACAACCTCTCGCGCCGCAAGCTGTTCGACCTGGAGGGGGTCATCGCCCTGCCTGCAGGACATCGCCTTGCCCGCAAACCCTATGTCGAGGCTGCCGATCTCGCAGGCGAGACCGTCATCGCACTCGGCCCGGAGGATGAGTTCCGCCGGAAGCTCGGGCAGGCCCTCGAAGCGGCCGGGCAGCACCCGCGCACGGTCATCGATGCCAGTCTCGGCCTGACGATCTGCGCCCTCGTCGCAGCCGGTTGCGGGGTCGGTATCGTCGACAGCGAGGCGGCGCGGATGCCCGGCACCGGCCTCGTCTTCCGCAGCTTCCGACCGGCGATCTACGTGCCGATCTTTCTGTTCCGGCAGCGCGGACGCCCGACGGGCAGGCTGGTGGAGGCCTTCAGTGCGATCCTGAAGCCGCCGCCGCCCTTCCGCAGCGTCCCGGCCTGAAGCGCCGGCGACGGCCGGCCGCTCGCGGCCGATGGCAATACCCTTGCAAGGCGGCGAGCTCTGGGGCTGGTTGGCAGCAAATGCCGGACGGCATCGTCCGCGTGGGGAGCGGGTCAGCAATGCGAGGGGACGGGTGAGGATGAATCTGCGGCATGTCGAGCTCTTCCGCCACATCATGCACCTTGGCACGCTCACGCAGGCGGCCGAGATCATGTCCGTCTCGCAGCCGGCGGCGAGCAAGATGCTCAACCAGCTCGAGCGCAGCACCGGCATCATTCTGTTCCAGCGCATGAAAGGGCGGTTGAAGCCCACGCGGGACGGCGAATTGTATTTCGCGGAGGTACAGCGCACCTGGGAAAGCGTCGAGCGCCTGGAGCGGATGACGCGCGACATCCGGGAGCTTCAGTTCGGACGACTCAATCTGGGCGTCATGCCGATGCTGGCGGGGACGCTGATCCCGCCCTTGCTGACGCGCTTCTGCCAGGCGCATGAGAAGACGGCGGTGAAGCTGCATTCGCGCAGTTCCGACCGCATCCTCGAATGGGCCATCGCCGGCCAGATCGACCTCGGGATCACCGAGCACTCCACCCCGCATCCCAATGTCATCTGCCGCATGATCGCGCGCATCCCCAATGTCTGCGCGGTGCCCGCGGGCCATCGGCTGGCGGGGCTGAAGCGGATTCGGCCGGAGGACCTCGATGGCGAGAACTTCGTCTCGATCGGATCCGCGGATCGTCGCGTCTTCATCGAGAAGGTCTTCGAGCAGGCGGGCGTGCTGCCGCGCATGTTCATCGATGCGCCGATGGCGAATGTCGCGAGCGCCCTGGTGGCGAACGGCGCCGGCATCGCACTCGTCGACGAGCTCAATGCCCAGAGCTTCATCGGGCGTGGCCTGGTCGCAAGGCCCTTCGCGCCGGAGGTCTTCTCGCCGGTCTGGCATGTGCGCCCGAATACGCTGATCGGCTCGTCGCTGGCGGAGGCACTGATACGGGATATCGAAGACGAGCTGGAAAGGCTCGGCTACCGCGCGGATTCATAGCGCGGGCCGAGGATTTGATGCGCGATCCGGCGAGGCGAGGTTCATAACCTGAAGGAATGAACTGGCAAAATCATATTCTTTGACGCCTGGATCTTCGCTCCATACCTTCGCTGTCATTGACATAGATCAAACAAACGGGGCCGATCCTGGATGTGCTGCACAGCATGTTCGGGAAACGGGAGATCTATTGCCAATCTGAAGGGGAGATATTTTCCGCGATGCGGATATTCGTCTTTCTGGCAAGAAGGTTGATCTTCGCGATTATACTGATGCTCGGCGTCAGCGCGGCGATTTTCTTCCTGGTCAACGCCATCGGCAATCCGATCGAGCTGATGATGGCCGAGACGCCCGGCATGACCGGGGAGGTCATCGAGCGGATGAAAGCCTATTACGGGCTCGATCACCCTCCCTTCACCCGCTATCTGCTCTGGCTCGGGCGACTCCTTCACCTCGATTTCGGCACGAGCATCGTCTACAACCAGCCGGTCGGATCGCTGATCGTGACCTGGGGTTGGGAAACCCTGAAGATCCAGCTCCCGGCGATCCTGATCGCGCTCGCCATCGCCATCGTCTTCGGCGTCACCGCGGCCCGGCGGCAGCATTCGCGCTCCGATTTCGCGGTCATGGGCACCGCCTTGCTGGGCCAGTCGCTGCCCGCCTTCTTCCTCGGCATCCTGCTGATCTTCGTCTTCTCCTACACGCTCGACTGGCTGCCGAGCTACGGCGCCTATGCGACGCGGAACCCGCTCTGGGGCAGCCCGGTTCTCGACGCGCTCTGGCACATGATCCTGCCCGTCGCGATGCTGACCTTCTTCAACACCGCGACGCTGACGCTGCTGATGCGGTCCAACATGGTGGACGTGCTGAAGAGCGACTTCATCGCGGCGATGCGCGCCAGCGGCATTCCCGAGCGGCGCGTCATCTACGTCCACGCGCTACGAGCCGCTTTTATCCCGATGCTGACCTATCTCGGCCTGCTGATCGGCCTGATGCTCGGCACGGCGCCGGTGACCGAATCCGTCTTCACCTGGCCGGGGCTCGGCTACCTCTACATCTCGGCGATCCACCAACTCGACTACCCCGTGATCATGGGCGCGAGTGCGGTCATCGCCTTCATGCTGATCTGCACGACCCTGCTGACGGACGTGATCTACGTCCTGATCGACCCCCGCATCAGCCTGGAGTGAGTGGCGTGACCGACCAGACGATCACGAGTCATGCGCCTGTGCCGAAACCGGCCCGCAAGCCCGCCAAGGGCATCTGGCGACAGGCCTGGCAGCGCTTCGCCCGCAGCCGCACGGGGATGCTCGGCTTCATCCTCGTCGCGCTCGTCGTCGCGACCGCGCTGGTCGGCCCGTTTCTGGCGCCCTTCGACCCGCAGGACCAGAGCCCGATGATAGACCCCGGCGCCAAGGCCCCGCCGAGCTGGACGCACCCGCTCGGCACCGACCGCATGGGCTACGACGTGCTCAGCCGCCTGATCTATGGCGCACCGACGGCGCTCGCAGTTGGGCTCGGCGCCATGTCGATCGCCTCGGTCATCGGAGTTCTGGTCGGTGGTGTCGCCGGTTATCGCGGTGGCACGATCGACGAGGTGCTGATGCGCTTCACCGACTTCTTCCTGGTGATCCCGGTCTTCGTCGTCATCCTTGCCGTGGTCCGTCTTCTCGGCGTCGCGATCGTCAACACGCCCTTCGAGAGCGTGCCCTATCTCAATCTCGGCGTGATCATCCTGCTGATCGGGATGTTCTCCTGGGCGCCGATCGCGCGGATGACCCGCGCCGAATTCCTGCGGCTCAAGAACCAGGAATTCGTCGAGGCGGCGCGCTGCATCGGGGCGACCTCCGGCGACATCCTGTTCCGGCACATCCTGCCCAACGCTCTGCCCTCGCTCGTCGTCATCGTGGCGCTCGGCATCGGCGGCGCCGTGCTGGCGGAGGCCATGATCGGCTTTCTCGGCTTCGGCGATCCGGCCGCGGTGAGTTGGGGCCAGTTGCTCTACTTCAACTACGAGGCGCTCAAGGTCGCGCCCTGGGCTTCGCTGAGCCCGGGCGTTGCGATCTTCATCACCGTGCTGGGTTTCAACCTTCTGGCGGACGGGCTGACCGACGCCTTCAACCCGCGGGCCAAGCGCTGATGACGAGCCTCGCCGACGAAAGACAGGCTCCCTCGGCTTCGCTGGAGCAATCCGGGACACGGCATCAGTCGGCACCGGCGCTGATCTCGATCGAGAATCTGCGCATCCAGTTCCCACCCTGGAACGCGCCGGTCCGGATCGTCGAGGATGTCAGCTATCAGGTCCATGCCGGCGAGACGATGGGCATCGTCGGCGAATCCGGCAGCGGCAAGACGCTGTCGAGCCTCGCCATTCTCAACCTCCTGCCGCCTCCCGCCCGGATCGCCGGCGGCCGCATCCTCTTCGAAGGCCAAGACCTGGCGGCGAAATCGCAGCAGGAGATGCAGAAGCTGCGCGGACGCAGGCTCGCCATGATCTTCCAGAATCCCGGCTACTCGCTCAACCCGCTGCTGACCGTCGGTGCCCAGCTCGCGGAGATCCTCAAGGTCCACGAGAAACTGCCGCGCGCGGTCGCCTTGCAGCGTGTCGAGGAGCTCTTCCGGCTGGTCGGGATCACCGATCCCGGCTCGCGCCTCTCGCAATATCCGCACGAGATGAGCGGCGGCATGAAGCAGCGGGTCTGCATCGCCCGCGCGCTGCTCTGCAACCCGGCGCTGGTGCTGGCCGATGAGCCGACCACGGCGCTGGATGTCACCATTCAGGCCCAGATCCTCGATTTGCTTGAGGAGCTGAAGCAGCGGCTCGGCATGTCGATGATCTTCGTCACGCACGATATGGGCGTCGTCGCCCGCATCGCTGACCGGATCACCGTGATGTATGCCGGCCAGGTCTGTGAGACCGGCGACAAACATGCCGTCTTCGCCCGGCCGTCGCATCCCTACACCCAGGCGCTGCTTGCCTCGACGCCCCGTATCGACCGGCCCTATGCGGTCAACGCCCAGGGTCGGCGCGAGCGCCTGCCGACTGTCGGTCGCGCCGCGACGCCCGGCCAACCGCTTACCGGCGGCTGCCGCTTCGCCGGCCGTTGCCCCGAGGCACAGCCGGAATGCTCCCGCCTCGTACCGCAGGCCGCCGCAATCGAGCCGGGCCGTGTCGTCCACTGCCTGGAGCGCGGCAGCGCCGGAGTGCCCGACCATGGTTGAGCCCTTGATCGAGCAGGCGCCCGACGCGCGGCAGCGTGCTACCCGCCCTCTGCTCAGCGTCGACGGGCTGGTGAAGAGCTATCCGCTGCTTCGCCGCGGCCTGTTCCGCCAGAAGGTCACCAGCGAGATCCGCGCCGTCAACGACATCAGCTTCAGCCTCGACGAGGGCGAGACGCTCAGCATCGTCGGCGAGAGCGGCTGCGGCAAGACCACGGCAGCGCGCGCCATCCTGCATCTCGTACCGCCCACCTCCGGGGCGATCCGGCTCGGCGGCGTCGATATCCGCGAGACCTTCGCTCAGGACCGCCGGCCCGATGTCCTCGCGCTGCGCCGGCAGATGCAATACGTCTTCCAGGATCCCTATCTCTCGCTCAATCCGCGCTGGAGCGTCCGGCAGATCCTGTCCGAGCCCCTGCGGGTCCACGGCCTATTGCCGCCGGCGCAATGGGACGCCGCGGTCGAGGCGCTGCTGGAGCGTGTCGGGCTGCCGGCCGAACATGCCGACCGCTATCCGCACGAATTCTCCGGCGGCCAGCGCCAGCGCATCGGCATCGCCCGCGCGCTCGCGGTCGAGCCGCGGCTGCTGATCTGCGACGAGCCGGTATCCTCGCTCGACGTCTCGGTGCGGGCCCAGATCCTCAATCTGCTGGCCGAGCTGCAGGAGGAGCTGAGGCTCTCCTATCTCTACATCTCGCACGATCTGAGCTCGGTGCGCTTCCTGAGCAACCGCATCGCGGTGATGTATCTCGGCGATCTCGTCGAGATCGGCGAGGTCGACGAGATCTTCGCCCGCCCTCGGCATCACTACACGGCGGCCCTCATCTCGGCGATTCCGGTGCCAGATCCGGCCCGCCAGAGGCCGCGCGACGCCATCAAGGGCGAAATCCCGAGCGTGGTGAAGCGGCCTCACGGCTGCGTCTTCCACACCCGCTGCCCGGCCGCGCTGCCGGTCTGCTCCCAGCAGGTTCCACCGCTGGCCGCCCCCGAGGGCAGCCACGCCTTCGCTTGCCACAACCCGCGCTGATGCGGGCCAGACCACAGGATATGCCATGATGAACGTCATCGTCGTCGGAGCCGGCATCGTCGGCAGCTCGGTCGCCTACCGGGTGGCGCAGGGGGGCGCCAGGGTCACCGTTCTCGAAGCCGAGCGCGTCGGTGCCGGCACCTCGGGCGTCAGCTTCGCCTGGACCAACTCCAACAACAAGACACCGCGGCCCTATCACGACCTCAACGTCGCCGGCATGCGGGCCCATGCTGCGCTGAAGGACGAGTTCGGCGCCACGCCCTGGTTCCATCAGAGCGGCAGCCTGGAATGGCGCGTCGATCCGGCCGAGGTGGCGGCCCAGGCGCAGAAGGTCGCGCGACTGCGCGAATGGGGCTACGCCGTCGAGATCGTCGACAAGAAGCGGCTCGGCCAACTCG
Source organism: Allobosea sp. RAF48 (assembly GCF_052114025.1). Taxonomy (NCBI): domain Bacteria; kingdom Pseudomonadati; phylum Pseudomonadota; class Alphaproteobacteria; order Hyphomicrobiales; family Alloboseaceae; genus Allobosea; species Allobosea sp. RAF48. The sequence goes on along the minus strand of NZ_JBFRDZ010000017.1, from coordinate 9,347 downwards.
AACCCGAGATCGCGCTTAGTGCCGTTCCCGACGACGCCCAGATCGTGTTCTGCCCGGAGGAAGGCTGGGTCGACCCGGTCCTCTATGCCGGCACGATGCTGCGCGCCGCCCGCCAGCGCTATGGCGCCGCGCTGAAGACCGGCGTCCGGATCACCGGGCTGGAGACGCGCAACGGCCGCGTGATCGGTGCCCGCGACGACAGCGGTGCGCTTCATGAGGCCGACCTCGTGATCAACTGCACTGGCCGCTGGTCGAACGAGACGGTGAGCGAGAGCGTCCCGAACATCCCGCTTGCGCCCACGGTCGGATTCCTGGTCTTCACCCCGCCGGTCGGGGTCGATCTGCGCCGGCCCTTCCACGCTCCCGATGTCGATGTCCGGCCGGACGGCGCCGGCCGCCTGATGGTGCGCAAGGACTCCCTCGACGACCGCTTCGCGGCGCTCGAAAGCCGGACGCCGGATTGCGAGGAAGCACGGATCGCCCTCGAAAGCGCGGCCGAGATCCTACCCGGCCTCAAGGGGGTCAGGGCCGAGGCGGTCCGGACAACGGTGCGCCCGATCCCGGCCGACGGGCTCTCCACCGTCGGGCGCGCGCGTGGCGTCGACGGCTACTACGTCGTCGTCACCCATAGCGGCGTCACGCTCTCGCCCTTCCTCGGCCAGGCCGTTGCGGACGAGGTGCTGCGCGGCCGCCAGCGGCCCGAGCTCGAGGAGTTCCGACCGACGCGCTTCCAGGCCTGAGCCGCGGGAGCGCCGCCGTTTCCAATCAAGCAGAAGAGGGGACAACGATGCCTGAAAAATCGACGCGACGTGACGTTCTGAAATGGACTGGCGCTGGGGCGGCCGCGCTCGCCGCCGGCGGCCTGCCGGAGCCGGCCCTGGCGAAGCCGCCCCACTTCAAGCTCTACCTGATGATCTTCAACAACCTGCAGTCGCGCATGATCTGGACCGATCTGATCGGCAAGCAGTTCGCGCGGCTCGGTATCGACGTGAATGCGAGCTACCAGCCACCCTCCGTGGTGATTGCCCGGCGCGCCAACGACAGCGGCAAGACCCATGTCGAGGGCGGCTTCGACATGTATTCCGAGCGCATCTACTACAGCGGTCTGTCGCCGATGCCCGAGACGCTGTTCCACAGCAAGAACATGCCGCCCAACGGCCAGAACTACTATCGGGTCGCGGACAAGCAGATCGACGAGGCGATCGAGAAGTATTCCCGCGCGATCACCGAGGAGGATCGCAAGGCGGCGATGACCGCCTTCGTGAAGCGCTGGTACGAGATCGAGCCGCTGCACATCGTCTTCTATCCGGAAGAGGTGATCATCACCAATCCGAAGCTGAAGGGGATGGAATCGACGACCTACAACCCGGTCTTCTATCCACGTGCGGAGGACTGGACGATCGAGGGGGCGACCGGCGACGTCACCGCCACCTTTGCCTCCTGGCAGCCTCCGAGCCAGCTCATCCCGATGTATGGCAGCGGCTACAACGAGGCGAACATCTTCGGCCCGGTCTACAACGCGCTGCTCGAATATGACAGCTGGGCGAACAAGAAGCTCAGCCCCGCGCTGGCGGAATCAGTCACGGGTTCCGCGGACGGCAAGACCTGGGTTCTGAACCTGCGCAAGGGCGTGAAATGGCACTCCGGCGAAGAGTTCACCGCCGAAGACGTGAAGTTCACCTGGGATACGATCATCGACAAGGCCTATGCGAGCCTGTTCCAGTCGCCGCTCGAAACCGTGATGGGCTCGCGCGACGCCTACAAGGTCACCGGCACGCACGAGATCACCGTCTCGCTGCCGCAGCCGAACTCGATGTTCTACGATTTCCTGCTGCCGGTCATCGCGATCATGCCGAAGCACGCCTACAAGGACATCAAGCCGGAGGAGCTGCGCGGCCACGTCATCTCGACCTGGCTCGGCACCTTCCCGGTCAAGACGTCCGACGGCAAGGTCTTCGAGGCGAAGGGCGGTGTCGGCACCGGGCCCTGGATCCCGCAAGGCTTCGATCCCTCGCGCAAGGCCTATAAATACGTCCGGAACGAGAACTATTGGCGCAAGACGGACGGCAACGTCAAAACCTTCTACGTCGTCAATATCCAAGGCGCCGACGCCCTGCTGAGCGCCATCAAATCCGGTGCCATCGACGCGCATGACCCCATGTACGATGTCGGCGGCCTGCTCGATACGGTCGATGCCTCCTGGGGCAAGATCAACCGCTTCGACTCGTTCAAGTGGATGCAGACCTGCCTCAACATGAACCACCCGGTCTTCGGGACCGGAGTCGAGACGCCGCTCGGCAAGCAGGACCCCAGCCGCGCCGCCGAGGCGGCGATGTATGTCCGCAAGGCGATGAGCCACATGATCCCGCGCGAGCAGATCATCAAGAATGTCGTCGCCGGCTTCGGCAAGCCGGGAACGGTGCCCATGCCTTTCACCTCGGAATATTACGACCACGATCTGCTGAAGCCGATCGCCTACGACTTCAACCTGGCCAAGCAGTACATGGAAAAGGCCGGCTACAAATATTGACGCAGCAAGCGTCCATGCCTGGGTCGGGCCTGCGGGCCCGATCCGCCCCCATCATCGAAACTCTCAAGGATCAGGACGATGCGTGTCGCAGTGCTCGGTGCGGGCTCGATTGCCTATGGCAATGCCGCTCTTCTTTCCTCTCTCGGCCATGAGCCGGTCCTGTGGTCGCCCTCCGGCAAGAGCGGCCGGAGCATCGCGCAGGGCGAGCCGCTAACCGCGACAGGCAGCCTGAGCGGCAGCTTCAAGGTCGCCGTCGCGGCCAGCGCCGCCGAGGCCATCGCCGGCGCGGGAGCCGTGCTGTTCGCGCTGCCGGCCAATGGCCACCGCAAGGCGATGGACGAGGCCGCGCCGCACCTGGACGCCGGGCAGGTCGTCATCATCAGTTCGCACACCTCGTTCAGCGGCCTCTACATCGCGCGCAAGATCGCCGAGCGCGGGCTGGACGTCCCCGTCGTCGTCTGGGGCACGACGGTCACCGCCGGGCGCCGCACCGGCGATGCCAGCGTCAATGTTTCGACCATCCGTTCGAAGGTCGACATCGCGACGATTCCCGTTTCCGCCGCCGATCGCGGCCTGAAGATCTGCCAGGAACTGTTCGGGGACCGTTTCGTCCAGCGCGACGATGCGCTCGCGATTTCGCTCTCCAATCTCAACCCGCAGAACCATCTCGGCATCGCGCTGTGCAATTTCACCCGCATGGAGCATGGCGAGACTTGGGGGCAGAACGAAAACAACACGGATTCCGTCGGCCGCTTTCTGGAGGCGCTGGATGCCGAACGGCTCGCCATCGCCGAGGCCGCCGGCTATAGGGTCCGCACCATTCGCGAGCACTATAACCTCTCCTTCCATGTCGCGCCCGGACCGGTCGGTGAGATGGCGCGTGCACTCGCTGCTCGTGGCAATGGCGGCAACGGGCCAAGCACGATCGATACCCGCTATGTCCTGGAAGACGCGCCCTTCGGGCTGCATCCCACGGTGCTGCTCGGCAAGCTCGCCGGCCGGCCGGCGACACTGCACCAGGCCGGCGTCGACATCTTCTCGGCGCTCTACGGCCGGGACTTCGCGGCGGAGAACGACCTGCTCGGCGATATCGGCCTTGAGGCGATGTCGCTTGCGGAGCTGAAAGCGCTCGTGCGCGACGGCTGGGCCACGAAGCGCGCGGCGTAAGGCCTGCTTGCCCCTCTTCATTAATGGATATGGACCATGACTGAAATCATCGTTGTCGGCGCCGGCGTCATCGGAACGTCTGTCGCCTATCGGCTGGCGCGAGCCGGCGCGAAGGTCACGGTGCTCGAAGCCACCCGCGTCGGCGGTGGCACCTCGGGCATCTCCTTCGCCTGGACTAACTCCAGCAACAAGTCGCCGCGCGCCTATCATGACCTCAACGTCGCCGGCATGCGCGCCCATGCCGCTCTGAAGGACGAGTTCGGCGCCACGCCCTGGTGGCATGGCGGCGGGCGCGTCGAATGGAGAGCCGAAGCCGAGCAGGCTGCCCTCAAGGCCAAGGTCGAGCGGCTGCGGAGCTGGGACTATGCGGCAGAGTGGATCGACCGCAAGCAACTGCTCGAGCTGGAACCCGACATCGCGCCGGAAGCGGTAGGCGACGCGCCGATCGCTTGGTATCCGAACGACGGCTGGCTCGACCCGGTGGTCTATTCCCATGCGATGATGAGTGCGGCACGGCGTCACGGCGCGAGCCTGAGGACGCAGACGAAGGTCTCGGGCCTGCTTGTCGAAGGCGGCAAGGTGAAGGGCGTGCGCAGCGAAGGCGGCGAGACCTTCCATGCCGACCTTGTCGTGAACTGCACCGGCCGCTGGTCCAACGATACGATCGGCACGGTCATCCCGAACGTGCCGCTGGCGCCCACGGTCGGCTTCCTCGTCTTCACGCCGCCCGTTCCCGCCAGCATTCAGCGCGTCGTCGCCACGCCGGTCTGCGACTTCCGCCCGGACGGAGCCGGGCGCCTGATGCTGCACTGGGGGGCGGCCGACGCCACGGTCACGCCCGAGATCGGCGTCAATCCGGGCATGGAGCAGGCGGCCGATCTGGTCGACCGCCTCCTACGCATCCTGCCGGGCATCGCGCCGCTCAAGCCGGAAGCCGCGCGCGTCACCGTACGGCCGATCCCAAGGGACGGCCTCTCGGTGATCGGCCCGGTGCCGGGTGTCGAGAACTACTATGTGATGGTCACCCATAGTGGCGCCACGCTCTCGCCGGCGCTGGGCGCCATGGCCGCCGATGAAATCGTCAACGGGACGCAGCGCCCCGAGTTCGAGAGCTTCAGGCCGGCACGCTTCTTCTTGTAAAAGCGCTTTGCTCGATGCGCTGACGTGGTCGGATGGGAGCAGGGCGCTTGTCGCTCGCGGCGAATGCAACTGCAGCGGATAGTTGAGACCAAGAAGGGCCTGGCTGGCAGGCCGGGCCCACAGCGGTTCGGAAGCGTCTGACTTGCGCCGCTGATCGTGGATGTGTGCTTCTCGACAATGGGCCACGCCACGCGCCGAAATCCCAAGCGGACGTCCAGTGCGCGATAGTGGCGCGACTGAAAGCGGCACGTGGGTCCCCAATTCAGCATCGGCCTATAACCGAAGATGCGGAGTGATATCTGCGGATGCCTCCCAGGACATGTCGAGCAATGCGACGCGGAAGCACTCAGTTGTAAGCCAGGGTCAGTGAATCCCGCGGACTTGGCATGACGACGGAATCTTTACCGGACGCTGCGAAACGCAACGGGCGCAAACCGTGAGCACTCATGCCCTTGCTTCGTATCCTCTGCCTCGCCGCCGCTCTGGTCGGCATTATGCCGGCTTCGCTGGCTCAAACAACAGGGCCAGTCGCCGTCGCCTCTGGCGTTAGCTATGAATTCCTGGCGCGCTGGGATGTCGACAAGCTAAACCGCATCCTGACGACCGATACGCCAACCTTCGCAGGCATCCCGGTGAGCTACACCCCGGCTCGCAACGCGGTGAGGCTCTACCGCGTCCGCTATGCGTCAGTCGTGCCCGAGCGCGGCAATCGGCCGACCGTTGCTACCGGCCTCGTCGCGGTGCCAGACACCGGTGAAGCGAGCTTCCCGATGGTATCCTACCAGCACGGCACCGTCTACGGAAAGCAGCAGGTTCCGTCCTTCGCCGACCAATCGCCCGAGACGCAGCTCATGCTCGCGCAGTTCGCTGGGCAGGGCTATGTCCTGGTCGCTGCCGACTACTTCGGCCTAGGCGAATCCAGCGAACCCGAAGGGTACATGGTGAAGGCCAGCCACCAGCAGGCAACCTACGATATGTTGATGGCGGCGCGCGCCGTCCTCGCCGACCTGAAGGTCGCGACGCCGAAGCTGTTCCTCGCCGGCTGGTCGCAGGGCCGCTTCGTGACGCTGGCCATGCTGGAGAAGCTGGAGAATGTCAAGATTCCGGTCACGGCTGCAGTGACGGCCAGCGCTCCGGCCGACATCTTCGTCGCCCTCAACGGCTTCCTGGACTTTCCCCGCAAGATCGACGCCGACTGGGTGCCGACGCTCTTTATCCTCTCGGCCTTCTCCTTCGAGAACTACTATGGGGTGCCAGGCCTTGCCCGCTCGCTGCTCACGGACGACTATTACGAGCTGTCGCGCAAGGCCTATGAGAGGCTGCCCTTCGACGCCAGCCAAGTGCCGACGGAGCTCCGCAAGATCATCCGACCTGAATATTTCGACGCACAATTCTTCGCGAACTCGGCCTATGGGCGACTCGTCGCCGCCACGCAGGCCTATCGCTGGGTGGTGAAGACGCCGGTGAGGACTTTCTACGGCGAGACGGATGAGGCGATCCGGACGGAACTCGGACAGCTGCCGATGACCTACCAAAAGGCACTCGGCAACGATCGCGTGGAGGCGATCTCGACCGGCGCCACGAGCCACCGAGGCACCTTCGCCAAGGCTGTGCCGCTATGGAAGAGCTCGTTCGACGGGCTGTGACCTACGTCTGGGTTCAGGGGTTGGAAGCCGCGATGGGCCAAAACCTGACATCACCTCTACGTCAATACGCGGACCTTCGTTCATTGGGACAGCAGAGCCAGATTAGAACGCAGATGGATGGGGTCTGACAGCTCGGCTTCGATTGCCGCGTGCAGTTGTTTCCAGATTGGCACCGCATCGGCCAGCACGGCTCTGCCTGCCGGCGTCATAGACAGGAGGCGGACGCGCCGGTCCGCTGCGTCATGGCTGGTCTCGACGAGTTTGCGCCGCTCCAACGGCTTTAGGTTTGCGGTCAGGGTCGTTCTGTCCATCGCCAGCAGGGCGGCGACGCTGCCGAGGCTTGGGGGACTGGGACGATTCAGCGACATCAGGAGCGAGAACTGGCCGCTGCTGATGCCGGCAGGCCTTAGCGCGAGATCGAAGCGTCGGGCAAGCGCGCGCGCTGCCCGCTGCGCATGAAGGCAAAGGCAGGCATCGCGTACCAGAAGGGTCGTCTCGAAGGTAAGTTCGGTTTGGGCGCGCATCAGGTGAGTTGACATCCCCGGAATGATATAGGTGGATATCAACTAAATGGGGAAAGCGCCAATCGATGTCACGTCCTAACCGCATCGGCGCTTCGATCAACACAGGGAGAAAACCATGAAGATCGTGACGAGCCTGAGCTTTCAGGGGCAATGCCGCGAGGCCTTCGAGTTCTACGCGAAGGTTCTCGGCGGCAAGATCACGGCCGCATTTCCTTACGGTGACGCACCTCCCGGCATGCCGATCACCGACGAGAAGTACAAGAGCTGGCTGATGCATTGCTGGCTGGAGGTGGGCGATCAGGCCCTGATGGGCGCCGATATGGATGCCGCGTGGGCGCCTAACATCGACAAGCCCAAGAACGGGTTCGACGTCACCCTGCACAGCACGGATAAGGCCCAGGGCCAAAGCTGGTTCGAAAAACTGTCCGAGGGCGGCAAGGCGGTCATGCCATTCGGCGAGACCTTCTGGTCACCGGGCTTCGGCTCGCTGATCGACAAGTTCGGCATCCCCTGGATGATCAACACCATTCCGTCGGGCGATTGGAAGCCGAAGGGCTGATGTCGCCGGCAGAGGGCGAACGGCTCGATCCAAGAACCGATCTCAGGCTCGCAGAGGCCAAAATCGCCGGCACGATGCCGCTCTACGCCGTAATTATCCGCGAGTATTTCCCGGTGAGGATGATGGGCACCATCATCGGGGGCACCGGGATGGCCGGGAGCCTCGGCATGTTGACTGGGCCTGTGCTTGTCGGCCTGATCTACGACAATATCGGAACTTATACGCCGATGTATGTCGCGTCTTGGGGCTTGGGCCTGGCGGCTACGCTGATCCTCGCCACCTCCAGACCGTTTCCGGTAAAACCTCCGATGCCAATCGCCACAGCCTAAGCTGAGGCTCTCGCCAAACTCGTCTGTCCACGGACGTCTGGCGCCAGTTCCGGACATTGGGGCACCGCTTGGAAGCGGACATCTGCGACCGGCGCATCAGCGAGCGGCTGCTTGCAAACAGCGACCCGCCGCCAACACTGATACGGACTCCGACAAGCACGGAGGCACTGCTATAGAGCCTTTGCCTCTTCCTGGGTCAGAGGCACATTTAGCGACCCGACGTTTTCTTCCAGGTGAACGACAGAACGTGTGCCTGGAATGGGGACGATGACGGGGCTCAGTGCCAGCAGCCAGGCTAAGGCGAACTGCGAAGTCGAGCACCCCCGCTTGCCTGCCTCGATCGCGATATTGCCAGTCTGATCGGCAAGCGGCGCCCCAATTTGTGCAGGGTTCCCGTCGAGAGGACCATATGGGAAGAAAGTAATGTCCTCTTCGCTGCAGTATCGCACCAGGTCAATTTGCGAGCGATCGGCAAAACTGAACCGATTTTGCACCGATGCGATCGGCGCGATGCTTCGTGCGCGCTTGAGTTCGTCGAGAGTTACGTTGGAAATTCCGATGTGTCGGATCTTGCCCTCTTTGACCAATTCGGCAAGTGAGCTGACCGTCTCCTCGATGGGTGTATCCTCATCAACCCAATGCAATTGCATGAGATCGATCCTGTCCACACGAAGATGGGAAAGACTTGCTTCGCAGCCCGTCCTGATGGCCTTGCGTCGCCCGTCCCGGTAGGCGATGCCCGGCCCCATTTTGGTGAGACCGCATTTCGTAGTGATGACGAGGTCGTCTCTATACGGATGCAGTGCCTCGGCAATCAGCCCCTCATTGTAACCGGCTCCATAAGCATGGGCCGTATCGATCAGGTTGACACCGACTTCAATGACGCGCCGCAACACCTTCTTGGCAGCCTCAGGGTCTGGGTATGGGCCCCAGTTGCCGGGCTGACCGGTCAAGCGCATAGCGCCATACCCCAGGCGCGAAACCTCGAGATCGCCACCAATTTTGCGCACGGTATCGAAAGCTGGGCTAGTCATGTCCTTTGTTTCCTTCTTTGAACATCGGGAACCCGATCGATTGGAACGAGGCCAGCACTCGCCCTCGCTTTGAAGAAGCTTGACTGCGGATTGGCGGGCGCCCGTTTGACCGAACTCCGCTGCCATACTGGCGACCACTTCAGTGCAGGATCTGGCTGAGGAAGAGCTTCGTGCGCTCGTGCTGCGGGTTTTTGAAGAACTCGTTGGGGGTGTTCATCTCGACGATCTGTCCGGCGTCCATGAAGATGACGCGGTCGGCGACCTGGCGGGCGAAGCCCATCTCGTGGGTGACGCAGAGCATGGTCATGCCCTCCTCCGCCAGCGAGACCATGGTGTCGAGCACCTCCTTCACCATCTCCGGGTCGAGCGCCGAGGTCGGCTCATCGAACAGCATGATTTTCGGGCTCATGCACAGCGA
>NZ_JBFRDZ010000016.1:0-138910 GCF_052114025.1 Allobosea sp. RAF48 | reverse complement strand
AGGTATGCCAGTGGCGGGGTGAGGTCGGCGCCTGCGGCCGGTCTTACAAGCCGGTCCCGGGAGGCTTCGGGGCACCGCCCTGGGGGTACTACGGCCCCTGCGCGAGGAGCATCGCTGGGAGGCGCGACGGGAAAGGTTCTGTCATCCGAGACGCGACAAGGCCGGCATCGGACCGACAAGCGGAAACCGCTTTTCGGGACCATCCGATGCACGAGACAAAGCGGAGCGCGGCGCGCTCCGTGCCGAACTGGCGTCGAGGCGAGCGGGACCGGAACCGGAGAGCCATAGAAGCGCGGCCCGGAGCCTGAGAGAACGCCGATGAGCGGAGCGCCACGGGGCGTGCGGAAGGTGGCTCAATCCTTCCGCGCCGCATCCTGGCTCAATGGAAGCGGCCCGATACCCCGCGCCTCGCGGCGCTCCGCTGCCCCTCCTTGCGAACGCCCGCGTGAAAGCGCGGGCGGGCGAAGGCATGCGCGTCAATGCGGGCCCCACGCCCGTCATTCTCGGGCGACCCGAAGGGGGGCGAGAATCGCGGGCCGGACAAGGCTCCGGAGCCTCCTGTTCGAAGATGCCCGGGCCAAGCCCGGGCATGACGCGGGAGGCAAGCGTCATGGCGCGACATTGGAGAAAAGCCCGGCGGGGACGCGGACCCCGGCGTGTTCGCCTCAGGGCGAGATCGCCTGCACCGCCCAGGCGCGCGCTTCCATCGGGATGGTGCCGTCGGTCGCGAACGACAGGCTTTCGCGCAGTCGCTGCCGCAGCCGCTCGCGCGCCGCCAAGGGCAGGCTCGCGCAATAGCCCGGCGCCGGGCCGGTGCCGAGGGTGAAGGGCTGCCAGAAATCGTCGAAGCTGCGGAACAGCGTCGGCACGGTGATCGGCTCGCAGGCGATATCGATCAGTCCGGCCGAGGCGGCGAGCTCGGTCAGGCCCTCCGCCGTGCAGAAGGGAAAGCGCCTGTCCGCGTTCAGCTCCGCCGCATTCGGGTCGAGCGCTGTCGCCGCGGTCCAGAAGGTGCGCACGAACTGGACGCCGCCGCCCGGATAGTCCCAGACATAGAAGCTGATGAGCCCGCCCGGCCGCACCGCGCGGCGCATCTCGGCCAGCGCCTTGTCCCGGTCCGGCACGAAGTTGAGCATCAGTGCCGAGCCGACGGCGTCGCAGCTCGCGGTCTCGACCGGCAGCGCCTCGGCACTGCCCTGCCGGAAGCTGGCGCGCCAGTTGGTCACGCGCTCGCGCGCCACCGCCAGGAGGCCCTCCGAGGGGTCGATTCCGATGACGCTGACCGGCACCGCGCCGCCCAGCAACGCTTCGGTCAGCGCGCCGGTGCCGCAGCCGACATCGAGCCATTCGAAGCCGGGCAGGGGGTTCAGCCAATCGACGAAAAGGGGCGCGAGCTCGCGGCTCCAGCGCCCCATATAGCGATCGTAATTCTCGCCGGCCTGCCATGCATCATGGCGAGTCTGGTCGGGCATTCTCTAGCCCTTTGGTCCGGAAAGGATGACTTTACGTCATTTGGGCAGATTCTGCCAGTTGAAGATATTTTGCAGTGCGCAAACTGCGGTGTCCGGGTGAAATCTACACCAATTCGTTATCGCTTTTTATTGGGCTCAACTTATCCGCGAACCGTGATGTCAGGGCGATATGCCATATGCGAGGCGGAAGCGGCTGCATTCAGGCATCGACAGGCAGCCTCACGCCGCCAGGGCGGGCATGCGTTCCAGCTTGCGGATGGCCGTGCTGAGCTCGGGCTCGTCGACGATGTCGGCGGCGTCGGCCAGCTTGAACCAGTGCAGGTCGCGCTGATGCTGCTCGGAGAAGCTGTCGAGCTGCTGCTCGACCTCGAGCAGATAGAGATTGACCTCGCAGAGCACGAAATGGTCGCTCATGCGCTTCCAGTAATTGTAGCGCCCCGCCGGCTCGCGGCTGATGCGGCCGATGACGCCGGCCTCCTCGAAGGCCTCGCGGGCCGCGGCGTCATAGTCCTTGAGGCCCTTCATGGGCCAGCCCTTGGGCACGATCCACCGGCGCGTCGTGCGCGATGTGACGAGCAGAATCTCCGTCGAGCCGTCGGCAGCGTGGCGGATCGGCATGGCCGCGATCTGCGACCGCTTCTCCCCCGTTTTCCGCTTTGCCTTCTTCATCGGCTCTGGACGCTCCTGGCTGGTTGCAGACTCCCTCGCGGCTGCGAATCGGGAATGGCCGCTGAAGCGAATGAATATTGCATCGCTTCGCGAAAATGGAAGAGGCATTCTGCCGAAAAAGTGAACAGGTCAGCCTTGCTTCTTGCGCATAACCTCGCCCGGACAGAGCCTTAGCAGCAGCCAGCCGCCGATGCCGGAGAGCAGCGAGCCGGCAAGGACGCCGATCTTGGTCTGGTTCTGCAGCGCCTCGGAATCCGGGAAAGCGAGCAGGCCGATGAACAGGCTCATGGTGAAGCCGATGCCGCAGAGCAGGGCGATGCCGTAGAACTGCGGCCAGGAGGCGCGTGCCGGCAGATCGGCGAGGCCGGCGCGGATCGCCGCCCAACCGAAGCCGAAGACGCCGATCTGCTTGCCGAGGAACAGGCCGAGCATGATGCCGAGCGGCACCGGCGCGGCGAGCGTCGAGGGGCCGAGGCCGCTGAAGGACACGCCCGCATTGGCGAAGCCGAAGACCGGAATGACCAGGAAGGCGACATAAGGGTGCAGCCCGTGTTCGAGCTTGTGCAGCGGAGACTTGGCGTCGTCGGGCCGGGCCGGGGACGGCTTCAGCGGAATGGTCAGGGCCAGCGCGACGCCGGCCAGCGTCGCATGCACGCCGGACTTCAGGGTGAAGTACCAGAGCGCCGCGCCGAGCAGGAGATAGGGCGCGAGCCGCATCACGCCGAGGCGGTTGAGCGCCGTCAGGATGACGAGCACCGCCGCGGCGAGGCCGAGATACAGGCCCGACAGCTCGGCGGTGTAGAACACCGCGATGATGATCACCGCGCCGAGGTCGTCGAGGATGGCGAGCGCGGTGAGGAAGACCTTGAGAGAAGCCGGCACGCGCGGCCCGAGCAGCGAGAGCACGCCGAGCGCGAAGGCGATGTCCGTGGCGGTGGGGATCGCCCAGCCGGGCAGGCTCTCGCCGGAGCCCAGGTTGAAGGCGACATAGATCAGCGCCGGCGCGATCATGCCGCCGAGCGCGGCGAAGCCGGGCAGCACCCGCCGCCCCCAGGTCGAGAGCTGGCCGTCCAGCATCTCGCGCTTGATCTCGAGCCCGACGAGCAGGAAGAACACCGCCATCAGCGCGTCGTTGATCCAGTGCAGGACGGAGAGGCCCAGCACATAGCTCTTAAGCGTGCCGAAATAGAGCGGCGCCGCCGGCGAATTGGCGATGACGAGGGCGAGCGCAGCGACCACCATCAGGATGATGCCGCCGGCGGCCTCGCTGTGCAGGAAGTCCCGCAGCGCGGAAAGGGGTCTCACCCGGGTTACGGGGGCGGCCATCAGGCTCTCCTTTGTCGATCAGGCAGAAGGAGATACGACAGGCTGGCGCCGAGGACCAAATCCGGGCAGGCCGGGACGGGCGTCAGAGCTTCTTGCCGTCCTTGTCGAACTGCTTCAGGAAGGCGATCAGGTCCTTGATCTCCTTCTCGCTCTTGATGCCCGCAAAGATCATCTTGGTGCCGGGAATCTTGGCCTTCGGGTCCTTGATGTAGTCGGTGAAGGTCGTCTCGTCCCAGGTCAGGCCGGAACTCTTGTTGGCGGTCGAATAGCTGTAGGCCTCGACCGCGCCCGAATGCCGGCCGATCAGGCCGTTGAGCTCGGGGCCGACGAGATTGCGCGCGCCTTCGCCGATCTGATGGCAGGCGCGGCACTTGTTGAAGGATCGTTCGCCGGCGGCGGCGTCCTGCGCGGCGGCGGGTTGGGCAAGGAAGGGCAGGAGAAGGAGAAGGCTCGGGAGAATCGCGCGCATAGGCAGGTCTTTCGACTTGGAGGCGTTCTCATTTAACCCGAAGCCGCGCGGCGTCGCATGGGCCATTTCGCCGCGCCGCGCCTTGCTTCAGATCTCGGCCTCAGAGCTCGCCGATCCACTCCGCCACGGTCGCCGTGAAGGCGTCCGGCCGCGACACCGGGAAAAGATGCCCGCCCGTTTCCATGATCGCCCGCCGGCAGCCGGGCAGCGCTGCGGCCAGCGCTTCCTGATAGTGGACCGGGACGACCATGTCGTCGCGCGTGCCGAGGATCAGGATCGGCATCGGCAGCGAGCCGATATCGGCGGAGCCGTCGAAGGCGAGGAGCGCGTTGAGCCGCTCGCGGGTCACGATCTTCGCTTGCTCGCTGACCGGGGCCGCTTCCATCGCATCGTCATAGATGTGCCAGTTCTGCTCGATCCAGCGGGGCTGATAGCCGCTGAGCACCGAAATGGCGGCATAGGCGTAGGGGTCGGCCTCGAGGATCGCGAGGCGTGCCCCGAACAGGGCGTTGAGGAAGCGGCTCGGCGCAAGCCAGCTCGCGCTGAGGATCAGCCCGTCCACGCGCTCCGGCGCGAGTTTGGCGATCGTCTGGGCGATGCAGCCGCCGGTCGAATGGCCGAGGACCACGGCGCGCCCGACGCCGGCTGCGTCGAGCACGGCGAGGCTGTCGCGGGCCAGGTGTTCCATGTCGCAGGGAGCCTCGCCGCGCGTGCTGGCGCCGATGCCTCGCTGATCGAAGCGGATGACCTGAAAGGAGCGCGACAGCGTCGCCGCGATGTTCTTCCAGAATGCGGCAGTGCCGCTCAAGCCGCTGACCAGAAGCAGCGGTTGGCCATGCCCTTCCTTGAAGGCGTGCAGCGTGGCGCCGTCGGACGTTTCGACCTTGAAGTCGGAGATCTCGGTCATGGCTGTCATGCGTCACCTCTCGGAAGGCGACATGCGTTGCTGCGCCTGGTGCGCATGATCCCGGACATGGCCCCATCCTCCCTGAAAGCTTAGGTCGCCCACCCGCCGATCATTCGGCCTTGATCTGGCCGATGGGACCGGTTTGTGCGAGGATGGCGCATCAGGGCCGCACCTGCCATGGCTTGATCGCAGGGGGCGGAATGTTCCTGGCGCAGGTCGAGTAGACCAAAGACTAATTGGCCTGCGTCCAGTGCATGGATTTGTGCCTGATCGCGGCAAGCCGTTCTGCCAGGCGCAGAAAGGGCCTGGCGAAGGTGTCAGCTGCGCCGGTTCGCCGCCGCCGGATCCGCGCGCCAGGTCGTGACCGACATGGTCGGGAGATCGAAATAATCGCGGGTCGTCGCATAGCCGTGCCCGCCCATGCGCCCGACGGCGTCGAGTGCGGCCGGGTCGACATAGAGCTTCTGCGGATCGACCGTGTCGGCGCGGAAATGGGCGTAGACGACCTCGCCGAGGATGATCTCGCGCGAATTGCCAATGCCGAGCGTCGTGTGGTGCCGGCATTCGAAAGCTGCCGGTGCCTGTCCGATCCAGGGGCAGGGCACCTTGACGCCGGGCATGGCGGTCAATCCGGCTTCGGCCAGTTCGTCGGCGCCGGGCTCGAAGGGCACAGCGCAGACATTCATGCCTTCCAGGAGCGCGTCCGAGACGATGTTGACGGTGAAGGCCAGGGTCTGCCTGACGTTGCGGCCCGTGTCCTTCTGCGCTCCGGTCGGCCGGTACTCGACGCCGAGCGCGAGGATGGCCGGATCGGCGGACAGGCAGTTGAAGAATGAGAAGGGGGCGGCATTGACCGTGCCATTCTCGTCGATCGTCGTGACCAGCGCGATCGGGCGCGGCACGACGGCGCCGATCAGCAGCTTGTAGCGCTCGCGCGGGGTGAGCGACGCGAAGTCGAAGGTGACGATGCCGGGAGCGGTCTCGGCGCGCGGCTGTCCGGACGGGTGTGCGGTCACGATGGGGTCAATCCTTCGCTACGGGCATAGGGGGCAAGCACGTCGCGGATGTCCCGCTCGACGCGCGGCGTCAGCAAGGCGCGGGTCACGACCGCGCGCAGATGATGGTCCATGAGATCGGCGGCGCGGGTCGCATCGCCGGAGCGCAATGCCTCGATGAGCTGGCGGTGCTCGGAGACCGCGCATTCGCTCGAATGCGGGCGGCCGTAGATGGCCAGGATCAGCGAGCAGCGCGACGACGCTTCCTGGACATAGCGCAGCAGCAGCGCGTTGCCGGTCATCGTCGCGAGCTTGATGTGAAACTCGCCGGAGAGGCGGATCGATTCCGGCCCGTCCTGCTCGTGTGCTTTCTCTTCCTGCTCGACATGGGCTTCGAGCTCGGCCGCCTGGGAGGCCGTCAGTCGCCCGGCGAGGTTCTCAGCGACCAGCCGCTCCAGCCCGCGCCGGACCTCGAACACGTCGCGCGCCTCTTCCAGCGTCGGATAGGCGACGGAGGCGCCGCGATTGGGCTTGAGTTCCACCAGTCCTTCAACGGCGAGGCGCCCGAAGGCCTCACGCACCAAGGTGCGGCTGACGCCGAGCTGCTCCCCGATCGAATCCTCCGGCAGTTTCACGCCGGGCTTCAGTGCCTGCTCGATGATCGCGCGCCGGAGCGCCCTGTATACGGATTCTGCCCGCAGAACCGGCGTACGACGCTCGCCCATGTCGGCTTTCCCTCGTCCTGATTTGACCATTTGCGGGGGCGTCAATGTCACGATCGCGGGCTCCGATCCAGTTTCTGCTTGTGTTCAATAATCGCATACAATACGATCTTTTCATCGTATGCAAGTTTGTTCAATAATCGCACACGAGATGGCGACCAAAACGCCACGGTGCCTAAACAGGCGGCAACGACGATCCGGGCCCGCTGCGGCGGGGCCGAAACACAAAAGGGGAGAGTTGGATGAAAAAGGCCTGGTTGCTGGCGGCCGTTGCCGCCTTCGCCCTGGTGGGCACCGCCGAGGCGAAGACGCTGAAATGGGGGTCGGCGCGCGAAATCGCCTCGCTCGATCCCTACTCCTTCGGTGAGACCTTCACCCTGTCGGTGCTGAACCATGTTTATGAGGGGTTGGTGCGCTACACCGGCGACCTCAAGATCGAGCCGGCGCTGGCGGAGTCATGGGAGACCGTGTCGCCGACCGTCTGGCGCTTCAAGCTGCGCCAGGGCGTCAAGTTCCACAACGGCAATCCCTTCACGGCCGATGACGTCATCGCCTCGCTGGCGCGCGTCACCCATCCCGACTCGCCGCTCAAGGGCAACTTGCCGGCCTACAAATCCTCGAAGAAGATCGACGACTACACCGTCGAGATCGAGGTCAACGGCCCCTATCCGCTGCTGCTCAACGACCTCACCAACATCTTCATCTTCGACAAGGAGTGGATGGAGGCCAACAACTCGCTGCTGCCGACCGATTCCGGCAAGGGCGTGAAGGGCTATGCCACCGACAACGCCAACGGCACCGGCCCGTTCTTCGTCGAAAGCCGCCGCGCCGACTCCAAGACCGTCTTCGCGAAGAACCCGAACTGGTGGGACAAGCCGAAGCACAACATCGACAAGATCGAGTTCACGCCGATCACCTCGTCCTCGACGCGCGTCGCGGCGCTGCTCTCCGGCGAAATCGACTTCACCAATGTCGCCCCGCTGCAGGACTTGCCGCGCCTGTCCGCCTCGCCGGACGTCAAGGTGCTGCAGACCAACGAGCTGCGCTCGGTCTTCTTCGCGTTCAACCTGACCGACAAGCTCTTCGAGAGCGACGTGAAGGACAAGAACCCCTTCAAGGACATCAAGGTGCGCGAGGCGCTCTATCGCGCCATCGACATCGACGCCGTCCAGAAGCGTGCGATGCGCGGCCTCTCGCGCAACACCGGCGCGCTCGTCGCCCCCGCGATCCCCGGCTACGAGCCGTCGCAGGACGAGCGGCTGCCCTTCGACCTGAACGGCGCCAAGAAGCTGCTCGGCGAGGCCGGCTATCCCAACGGCTTCTCCTTCCAGATGAACTGCCAGAGCGACTCTCTCGTCAACGAGGAGGAATTCTGCCAGGCGGTCGCCTCGATGTGGTCGCGCGCGGGCCTCAAGCCCAATCTCAGCATGGCGCCGCGCAGCCAGCAGGCGCCGAAGCGCGTCAAGGGCGACTTCGACGTCATCTCCTTCGGCTGGGCGAACGAGCCGATGATCGACGCCTATTCGCTGCTGGTGCAGGTGATGCGCTCGAGGAGCGGCACGGGCGGCGTCTTCAACTGGGGCAACTGGGGTGATCCGCGCATCGACGCGCTGGTCGACAAGGCCGGCGTCGAACTCGACACACCCAAGCGCATCGAGCTGATGAAGGAAGCGCTCAAGATCGCCAAGGCCGAGCACCTCTTCATCCCGCTGCATCAGCAGCCGATGGCCTGGGCGATGCGTTCGACCGTGGCCTCGACCGTGCAGGCCTCGGACAACAAGCCGCGCCTCTGGCTGACCATGATGAAGTGAGGCAGGCGCGACGTCATGGCCGGGCTTGACCCGGCTATCTCGGAAACCAGCGCCCTCTCGTCCTGAGATTCCCGGGTCTTCGCTCTGCGAAGCCCGGGAATGACGCCGGAACGCAGGAGCTTTCCATGCCGGCTTTTCTCTTCAAGCGACTGCTCAACGCCGCCGGCGTCATGGTGGCGGTGGCCTTCCTCGCCTTCCTGATCTTCCGCTTCGTCGGCGACCCCGTCGAGCTGATGCTGAACGAGCAGGCGAGCCAGCAGCAGCGCGACGAGCTGCGCGTCCGGCTCGGCCTCGACAAGGGCTTCGCGATGCAGTTCGCGACCTTTGTCGGCAATGCCGCGCGCGGCGATTTCGGCATCTCCTACCGCAACCAGCAGGACGTCTTCACGCTGATCTCGGAGCGCTTCCCGGCGACCTTCGAGCTCGTTCTGGTCGCGACCTTCCTGTCGCTCGCCGTCGGCATTCCGCTCGGCGTCTATACCGCCATCCGACGAGAGAGTTTCCTGGCCAAGGCACTGGAGTTCGTCTCGGTGCTCGGCGTTTCGCTGCCGAGTTTCGCGCTCGGCATCCTCTTCATCCTGGTCTTCTCGGTCTCGCTGCAATGGCTCCCGGCCTTCGGCCGCGGCGAGGTCGTCCAGATCGGCTGGTGGAGCACCGGCTTCCTGACCTCTTCCGGGCGCAAGGCGCTGATCCTGCCCGGCATCACGCTCTCGCTCTTCCAGATCACGCTGGTGATGCGCCTTGTGCGCGCCGAGATGCTCGAGACCATGCGCACCGACTTCATCCGCTTCGCCAGGGCGCGCGGCCTGCCGTCCCGCGCCATCCATTTCGGCCATGCGCTACGCAACTGCCTGATGCCGGTCATCACCGTTACCGGCCTGCAGATCGGCAACCTCATCGCCTTCGCGCTGGTGACGGAGACGGTGTTCCAGTGGCCGGGCATGGGCATGCTCTTCGTTCAGGCCGTGACCTTCGTCGATATCCCAGTGATGGCGGCCTATCTGATCGTCGTCTCCTTCATCTTCGTCACGCTCAACACGCTGGTCGACCTGACCTATGCCTGGGTCGATCCGCGCCTGCGCGAGGACGCCCTCACGGGAGGCGCCAATGCTCGCTGAGAAGACCCGGCCCGCTGACACTATCAAGAAACCCGGCCGCCTGCGCCGCTTCCTCGACAGCGACATCGGCTGGAGCTTCTGCCACACCCCGGTCGCCTGGCTCTCGGCGCTGGTGCTGGCGCTGCTGGTGCTGAGCGCGCTCTTCGCCCCGCTGATCGCGCCGCAGAACCCTTATGACCTGACGCAGATCTTCATCGACAAGGCCGAGATCCCGCCGATCTGGCAGGAGGGCGGCGAATGGCCCTTCCTGCTCGGCACCGATCCGCAGGGCCGCGATGTGTTCTCCGCCATCCTCTACGGCTCGCGCATCTCGCTGATCATCGGCTTTTCCGCGGTCGTCGTCTCGATGCTGGTCGGCGTCTCGATCGGGCTTTGCGCCGGCTTCTATGGCGGGCGTGTCGACAACCTGCTGATGCGCCTCGGCGATACCGTGCTCTCGATCCCGACGCTGCTGATGGCGATCCTGGTCTCGGCGATCTTCCGCGAGATGCTGCCGCCGGGGTTGCGCGAGCCTTTCGCCGCGGTGGTGCTGGTGCTCTCGATCGCGCTGACGAGCTGGGTGCAATATGCCCGCACCGTGCGCGCGCTGACCATGGTCGAGCGCCGCAAGGAATATGTCCTCGCCGCCCGGATCATCCGCGTGCCGGCGACGCGGATCATGCGCCGTCACATCCTGCCCAACACGATGACGCCGGTGCTGGTCTCGGCCACGCTCAATCTCGGCCTCGCCATCCTCTCGGAGGCGACGCTGTCCTTCCTGGGGGTGGGCATGCCGATCACTCAGCCCTCGCTGGGGACGCTGATCCGCATCGGCAACCAGTACCTGTTCTCCGGTTCCTGGTGGCTCGTCGTCTTCCCCTCGCTGCAGCTCGGCCTGATCGTGCTCTCGGTCAACCTGCTCGGCGACTGGCTGCGCGACGCGCTCAACCCGAAGCTTCGCTGACAAGAAACCACGAGGATACGCCTGCGATGACTGCTTCCCTCCTGATCCGCAACGTCCGCCCGAACGCCGGGGCAGCCCTCGACATCCTGGTCGAGAACGGCAGCATCAGCCGCATGGCGAAGGACATCGCCGCGCCCGCAGGGGTGGCGGTCGAGGACGGCCGCGGCGAGATCGTCATTCCCGGCCTCGTCGAGGCGCATACCCATCTCGACAAGAGCCTCTGGGGCCTGCCCTGGTACGTCAACGAGGTCGGCCCGAAGCTCCTCGACAAGATCGACAACGAGCGGGAGAACAAGAAGCGGCTCGATATCGACCCGGCCCGCCAGGCGGCCCGGCAGTCGATCCAGTCCTCGCTGATGGGCACGACCCATATCCGCAGCCATGTCGACATCGATACCGAGCACGGGCTCTGGGGCGTCGAGGGCGTCATGAAGACCCGCGACGAATACCGCGACATCGTCGACATCGAGCTCGTCGCCTTCCCGCAATCGGGCCTGCTGCGCCGCCCCGGCACGCTGGCGCTGATGGATCGGGCGATGAAGGCCGGCTGCGAGATCGTCGGCGGCCTCGATCCCTGCGGCATCGACCGCGACCCGAAGGGCCATCTCGATGCGGTCTTCGGCCTCTGCCAGACCTATGGCAAGCCGCTCGACATCCACCTGCACGAGCCCGGCGAGATGGGCGCCTTCTCGATGGACCTGATCATCGAGCGCACCCGCGCGCTCGGCATGAAGGGCAAGGTCACGGTCAGCCACGCCTTCTGCCTGGGATCGCCCGATATGGCGCTGGTCGATCCGCTGATCGAGCAGCTTGCCGAACTCGACATCGCGATCATGACGACGGCTCCGTCCCGCAGCGCCGCGCCGCCGGTCAGGAAGCTGCTCGAGGCCGGCGTGCGCGTCTGCTCCGGCTCCGACGGCATCCGCGACACCTGGGGCCCGTACGGCAATGCCGACATGGTGGAGCGCGCCATGTTCGTCGGCCTGCGCAACAACTTCCGCCGCGACGACGAGCTGAAGCTCGCCTTCGACGTCTGCACGACCGAAGGCGCCAAGGTGATGGAGATCGCCGACTACGGTCTCGCCGAGGGCAAGGCCGCCGATTTCGTCATCATGCCCGGCCAGACGCTGGCGGAGCTGATCGTCACCCGTTCTCCGAAGCGTCGCGTCGTCAAGCGCGGCCGCGTCGTTGCCCGCGACGGCGTCTCGGTGAGGGCCGCCCCGTGAGCCTGCAGGCAGCCAGGCGGCCACAGGGCCGCATCCTGATGACCGCGCGCTGGGTCGTCGGCCACAAGGACGGGCGCCATCGCCTCTACGAGAACGGCGAAGTCGTGTTCGAGGACGGCGCGATCGTCTTCGTCGGCCACGGCTTCCCCGGCGAAGTCGCGCGCCGGGTCGACTACGGCAACGCCCTGATCGGGCCGGGCTTCGTCGATTGCGACGCCCTTTCCGACCTCGACACGACCATCCTCGCCTATGACAACCAGCCGGCCTGGAAGAAGGGCAGGGTCTGGCCGCGCAGCTATCTCGAGGCCGGTCCCTACGAGATGTATTCCCGCGAGGAGCTGGCCTTCCAGAAGCGCTATGCATTCGCCTCGCTGATCCGCAACGGCATCACCACGGCGCTGCCGATCGCCTCGCTGTTCTACCGCGCCTGGGGCGAGACGGTGCAGGAGTTCGAGGATGCCGCGGAAGCCGCCGCCGATCTCGGCCTGCGCGTCTATCTCGGCCCGGCCTATCGCACCGGCAACCAGCTGGCCGAGACGGACGGGCGCATCGTCACCTACTACGACGAGGCGCGCGGCCTCGCCGAACTCGACGCGGCCATCGACTTCGCCGGGCGTCATGAAGGCGAGGCGGGCGGGCTGATCCGGGCGATGTTCGCGCCGGACCGCATCGAGACCTCCACTGCCGAGCTGCTGCGCCGCACGGCGGCAGCCTCGCGCGAGCTCGATGTGCCGGTGCGGCTGCATTGCTGCCAGTCGAAGATCGAGTACGATCTCGTCCTCGCCCAGCACGGCATGAGCCCGCCGGAATGGCTGGAGAGCCTCGGCTTCCTCAACGAGCGCTGCCTGCTGCCGCATGGCACGGTGGTTTCCGGCAGCCGGCTGATCGATAGGCCCGGCCGCGACCTCGAGATCATCCGGGATTCCGGTGCGAGCATCGTGCATTGCCCGCTGGTATCGGGCCGGCACGGCAACGCCATCGACCATTTCGCCCGCTACCGCGCCATGGGGCTCAACATCGCCATGGGCACGGATACCAGCCCGCCGGACATGGTGATGAACCTGCAAACCGGCATGATCCTCGCCCGCACCATGGCCGGCAATGTCGGCGCCGTGCGCTCGGAGGACTATTACGACGCCGCGACCATCGGTGGGGCCGATGCCCTGCAGCGGCCCGATCTCGGCCGGCTCCAGCCGGGCGCGCGCGCCGACATCACCGTCTTCGAACTCGACCGGCCGCATAGCGGCCAGGTCATCGATCCCATCCAGACGATGATGCTGACCGGCCATGGCCGCGACTTCTCGACGGTGGTGATCGATGGGCGCTTCGTCATGGAGAACCGGGTCGTTCCGGGCCAGGACGAGGCCGCCGACAACGCCCGCGCCCAGAAGCAGTTCGAGGGCGTGATGGCGCGCTATCCCGAGCGCACCCTGGGCCATCCGCCGATGAGCGAGATCTTCTCGTCGAGCTATCCGGTCGAACGCAGCGAGGCCATCGCATGACCGCTTCCGCCGCAGCGCCTCTCCTGTCCGTACGTGACCTGCGCATCGTCTTCGACGGCCGCCACGGCCCGTTGACGGCACTCGACGGCGTCACCTTCGACATCGCGCCGGGGGAGATTCTGGGCATGGTCGGCGAGTCCGGGGCGGGCAAGTCGCTGACCGGCACGGCGGTGATCGGCCTGCTCGACCCGCCGGGGCGCATCGCCGGCGGCGAGATTCATCTGTCGGGCCAACGCATCGACAACCTGCCGGCCGAGGCGATGCGCAAGCTGCGCGGCCGGCGCATCGGCGCGATCTTCCAGGACCCGCTGACCTCGCTGCACCCGCTGCTCAAGGTCGGCGACCAGATCGTCGAGACGATCATGACCCATCTGCCGGTGAGCCGGACGGAAGCCCGCAAGCGTGCGCTCGATTTGCTCAAGGAGGTCGGCATCCCCGCCGCCGAGACGCGCATCGACCATTTCCCGCACCAGTTCTCCGGCGGCATGCGCCAGCGCGTCGTCATCGCGCTCGCGCTTTGCGCCGAGCCCTCGCTGATCATCGCCGACGAGCCGACGACCGCGCTCGACGTCTCGATCCAGGCGCAGATCACCACGCTGCTGAAGCGGCTCTGCCGGGAGCACGGCACGTCGATCATGCTGGTCACGCACGACATGGGCGTGATCGCCGAGACGGCCGACCGGGTCGCCGTGATGTATGCCGGCCGCATCGTCGAGATGGGGCCGGTCGAGGAGGTCGTGCGCCGTCCGCGCCACCCGTACACCGCCGGGCTGATGGCCTCGATCCCCAGCGTCCACGCCCGCCACGAGCATCTCAACCAGATCGACGGCGCGATGCCGCGCCTTAACGCCATCCCGCCCGGTTGCGCGTTCAACCCGCGCTGCGGCCGGGCCGAGGCCTTCTGCCGGGACCACAAGCCGGGCTTGCCGGTGATGGCCCATGCCGCAGCCTGCCATTTTCCGCTGAAGGAGGCGGCGCATGCGTGAGCATATGGAAGCTCCTACCGCGAGCCCTCATCCTGAGGAGCCGCGCCGCGGCGTCTCGAAGGATGCGCCAGAGCGCTCTGAAAAATCCTTCGAGACGCAAGGCTCACGCCTGGCTCCTCAGGATGAGCGCTCGCGCGGTGCAATCGGTGGAGGAGGGGAGGACATCATTCTCGACGTCGCCTCTGCATCCTGCCGCTTCGACGTCTCGGCGCCGGCCCTGTCCCGGCTGTTCTCGAAGGAGCCGCGCCGCATCCTGCGCGCGGTCGAGAACATCTCCTTCACGGTGAGGCGCGGCACCACCTTCAGCATCGTCGGCGAGTCCGGCTGCGGAAAATCGACGCTGGCGCGTATGGTCGTCGGGTTGCAGCGGCCGACCGAGGGCAAGCTCAACTTCCGCGATATCCGCCGCGGCGATGGCTCGTTCGGGCCGCCGCGCGTGCAGATGATCTTCCAGGACCCCTATGCCTCGCTCAACCCGCGCTGGCGGGTCGGTGACATCATCGCCGAGCCGATCCGCGAGCTGAAGCTCAGGCCCGACGACGCGGCGGTCCAGCAGCGCGTCGGCGATCTGCTCGAGGTCGTCGGCCTCTCCCGCACCGATGCGAGCCGCTATCCGCATGCCTTCTCGGGCGGCCAGCGCCAGCGTATCTCGATCGCACGCGCCCTCGCCACGGAGGCCGACTTCCTCGTCTGCGACGAACCGACTTCGGCGCTCGACGTCTCCGTGCAGGCCCAGATCCTCAATTTGATGGT
Organism: Allobosea sp. RAF48; assembly: GCF_052114025.1. Lineage (NCBI taxonomy): Bacteria > Pseudomonadati > Pseudomonadota > Alphaproteobacteria > Hyphomicrobiales > Alloboseaceae > Allobosea > Allobosea sp. RAF48. Next base: position 124,011 of record NZ_JBFRDZ010000016.1, on the reverse strand, counting down.
CCGGCTGCAGAAGGAGTTCGGGCTGACCTATCTCTTCATCAGCCACAATCTTTCGGTCGTCCGGCACATGTCGGACGATCTCGCCATCATGTATCTCGGCCGCTTCGTCGAGGCGGGGCCGGCCGAGGAGGTCTTCACCCGGCCGCGCCATCCCTATACGCGGCTGCTGCTCGACACGATCCCCGATGTCGAGAAACCGAACCGGGCGCGCAAGCCGATGTCCGGCGAGGTGCCGAGCCCGATCGCGCCGCCGGCGGGCTGCAGCTTCAATCCGCGCTGCGCGCAGGCCGCGGATCGCTGCCGTGCCGAGCGGCCGGAGCTGCGGCCGATCGGCGGTGTCGAGGTGTCCTGCCACTTCGCCTGATGCCCGGTGTTTTCGTCATGGTCGGGCTTGTCCCGACCATCCACGTCTTCGTTTCGGCCCGCGCGGTGTTCAAGACGTGGATGCTCGCCACAAGGGCGAGCATGACGTTGCGAGATACACCACTTAGCCGACCAGCGTCGCTTCCAGCGTGATCGGAGCCTTGAACAGCTTCGAGACCGGGCAGCCCGCCTTGGCCTTGTCGGCCAGCGACTGGAAGGTCGCCTGGTCGGCGCCGGGCACCTTGCCCTTCAGCGTCAGGTGGATCGCGGTGATGGCGTAGCCGTCGTCGAGCTTGTCGAGCGTCACGCGCGCGGTGGTGTCGAGCGCATCGGCCTTGAGATTGGCCTCGCCCAGGATCAGCGAGAGCGCCATGGTGAAGCAGGCGGCATGGGCCGCGCCGATGATCTCCTCGGGATTGCTGCCGGGCTTGCCTTCGAAGCGGCTGGAGAAGCCATAAGGATAAGAGCTGAGCGCTCCGCTCTCGGTCGAGATCGCGCCCTTGCCGTCCTTGATGCCGCCCTCCCAATGGGCCGAACCGGTCCTGTTGATCGCCATGATGCTGACTCCCGTTCTGGTTGGATGGATATGCTGCGGCTGGAAAGCTACCCTTCGATAACGGCTTCAGGGCGCCTCGGGTTCACTTGCTGGTGATCGGCGCTCGGAGGGAAGGGAAATTGTGCTCGAATGGACTGATCATAGAGAAATAGGCAGAATAGATAAGTAGCTCCCGGCCCCAGCCCGGCCACCGGTATGGGTCAAGTTCGCAAAGGGTGACTTCGCAGCGAGGCGTCTGAGCAGAGTCCGCAATGGGAGACGGGAAGATGAGAACGATCCAACGCGCGTGCCTGTTCGTCGCCATCGGAGTTTTGTCGTCGGGCTGTGCCGTGACGGAATACAGGAGCCCGGATCTCGCCTCCGTCTGCGCTGTGCCGGTCAATCGGACAATCCAATCGGCATACTGGCTGGACTGCCGGTCGTTCGATCCGTACTCCGACCCGTATTCACAGCACTATCGTTATTCGAAGCACTATTAGGAGCCGTTCGGGCGTTTGAGCTCGGGGAGCGTCGCGGGTGGGTGGTGTCGCGGCGGATGAGCCGGACCGGTGCGGCAGGCAACCGCCGAAGGCCTGCTTCCCACCCGCTCGAGACATTTCGCTCGGCGCTTATCGCCTGCCGCCTAACAGAGAAGCCCGCACCAATCGCTCGATGCGGGCCTTCATAGATGGCGTTTGCGATCTGCTCAGCGGAACAGCGCCAGCGATTTCGACAGGGTGATCCAGACGCCCCATGCGATCGGCAGGTCGACCACGGCCCAGGCGAGCAGGGCGCCTCCGTCAACGCCACCCTTGCCGATGCCGTGGGAGCCGTAATGGACCGCCGCGTCAACGCTCGTCGACCGCTTCTGCAGCGCCGCGACCTCGGCATCCTTCATGAACCATTTCGCCGCGACCGGGCGGACCAGCAGGTTGCAGAGGAAGCCCAGCACCAGCATGCCGGCGAGGATGTACATGGTGCGGTCATAGACCTGCGCGCGCGGCACGCCGGCATTGATCTGCGCCTCGCGGATGTAGTTCACCACCACCGGGCCGATGATGCCGGCGGTCGACCAGGCCGTCAGCAGCCGGCCATGGATGGCGCCGACGAACTGCGTGCCGAACATGTCGGCGAGATAGGCCGGCACGGTCGCGAAGCCGCCGCCATACATCGACAGGATGATGCAGAAGAAGCCGACGAACAGCGCCAGCGACCCGGCATGCGCCGCCCAGGGCGACAGGCCGTAGAGCAGGATGCCAAGCCCGAAGAAAGTGGCATAGGTCAGCTTGCGGCCGAGCTTGTCAGAGAGCGAGGCCCAGAAGAAGCGCCCGGCGATGTTGAACAGCGAGAGCAGGCCGACGAAGGCCGCCGCGATGGTGGCGATCTGCGTCTTCTGCCCGGCGTCGAGCGCGGCGAAGCCGATCTCCGGCTTGCCGATCAGGGATCCCGCGAAGATCTCCTGCAACATGGGTGAGGCCATGCCGAGCACGCCGATGCCGGCGGAGACGTTGAGGCAGAGCACGGCCCAGATCAGCCAGAACTGCGGTGTCTTGTGCGCGTCCTTCAGATGGACGTGGCCGGAGGTGATCATGGCGTTCTGCGTCACCGGCGGCGTCCAGCCCTCCGGGCGCCAGTTCGCCGGCGGCACGCGATAGCCGAAGGTGCCGGCCATCATGAAGACGAAATAGATCGCGGCCATCGCGACGAAGGTCTGCCAGACGCCGACCGAGGCCGGTGTCTTGAAATAGTTCATCAGCATGTCCGCCAGCGGGGAGCCGATCATCGCGCCGCCGCCGAAGCCCATGATCGCCATGCCCGTGGCCATGCCGCGCCGGTCCGGGAACCACTTCGAGACCGAGCCCGATGCCGCCGATGACGCCGGAGCCCAGCCACATCAGCCAGAGCTGGTGCCAGTAGACGCCCAGCGCCGAGATCAGCAGGCCGCCGCACCAGCACAGCGTCGAGACGAAGGCCGCCTTGCGCGGTCCGACGCGCTCGAGCCAGCCGCCCCAGATCGCCGCGGAGGAGCCGAGCAGCACGAAGAACAGCGTGTACATCCAGCCGAGATCGGCGACCTTCCAGTCGCACGCCGTGGTGAACAGCGAGGCGGCGAGGCCGACATCGGCGGCGCAGGCCACCGGCTTGGTGATGCCGATCGCCTGGCTCAGCGGCAGCCAGAACACCGAGAAGCCATAGGCCATGCCGATGCAAAGATGGATGCACAACGCGGCCGGAGGCACGAGCCAGCGGTTGAAGCCCGGTTTGGCGATGGTTCGTTCGCGGTCGAGCAGGCCGATGCCGCCCCCGATCTGTCCGATATCCTGTGCGACGCTCATTCCCCGTTTCCTTTCCCCATGGCTTCGCCGTTCGGGCCGGGTAGTGTCCCGGCTCGTTGAACTTCTCGATGCACCGCGCTGGCGGCGCCTTGCTTGCTAACCTCCGCGCCCCGGCCTGATCCGCGGCAGGGCGTGCCGCAGCAGGGGCGGGAGGTCCTCCGGACGGGCGGCGAAGGCGGCGAGGAAGTCCCCGCGCATGCGCCCGGTCCAGAACTGGTTGATGTGATCGGCCACGGAGGCGGCGGCCTCCTCCTCCGGATAGGCCTTGAAGAAATCGGCGATCTGCCCCGCCATGCGCCGGAGCTTCGCGATGTTCTCGTCGTGGGGCTCGCCGGGGGTGTCTTCTGTGCTCAGGCCGGCCTCCATCATCGGGCGACAGTCTCGCGCTCGGGCGCGAGGGCGCCGGTGAAGACGATGCAGCCGTCGCGGCGTGCCACCGCTGCCAGCGTCAGGCCGAGATGCCGGGCACGCTCGATCGCGAGCGAGGTCGGTGCGGAGATCGCGACCAGCGTGCCGGCGCCGAAGATCGCGGCCTTCTCGACCATCTCGAAGGAGGCACGGCTGGTGACGAGCAGGAAGCCGTCGCTGGCATCGGCCCCGGCGCGCAGGCGAGCGCCGATCAGCTTGTCGAGCGCGTTGTGGCGGCCGACATCCTCGCGCACCGCGATGACGTTGCCGGAGGCATCGCACCAGGCGGCGGCATGGACGGCGCGGGTGAGCTGGTTCAGCGGCTGGTGTTTGTCGAGCGCTGCGAGTGCGGCCTCGATCGCCGAGCCGGGCACGGCGCGCGCCGCCCGCCTCGCCGCATCGGCCATCGGGATCTCCTCGATGGTCTCGACGCCGCAGAGCCCGCAGGACGTCCGCCCCGAAAGGTTGCGCCGCCGTGCCAGATGCTCGCGGAAGCGGCCGGGCGCCAGCTCGACGGTGACGATCACGCCCTCGTCCTTCGGCTCGACGGCGATGCCGCGGATCTCGTCCGCGCCGCGCACGATGCCCTCGGTCAGGCTGAAGCCGGTGACGAAATCCTCGAGGTCCGACGGGCTCGCCATCATCACCGCATAGGGCATGTTGCCGTAGACGATGTTGATGGGCGTCTCGACCGCGACCTCGATCTCGCGCGCGCCTTCGCGCGCCGCGCCGAAGCGCAGCGGCTCGGCCTTGACGGCGGCCGAGGCCGGCGGCTGGGCGGGCGGGTTATTCCGCGGCATCGGGCAGGCGCTCCGCGATCCGGCGCAGGGTCACGTCTTCCTCGAAATTCTTCTCCTGCCAGGCCGACCAGGCATTGGTGCGGCGCACCTCGACGGCGGTGACCTTGTATTCCGGGCAGTTCGTCGCCCAGTCCGAGAAGTCGGTGGTGATGACGTTGGCGCCGGTCTTGGCGTGATGGAAGGTGGTGTAGACCACGCCGGGCTGCATGCGCTCCGAGATTTCCGCCCTGAGCGCGATGTCGCCCGAGCGGCTGGCGAGCGCGACGAGATCGCCGTCGCGGATGCCGCGGCTCTCGGCATCGAAGGGGTGGATCTCCAGCACGTCCTCGTCATGCCAGGCGCCGTTCTCGGTGCGCCGGGTCTGCGCGCCGACATTGTATTGCGAGAGGATGCGGCCCGTGGTGAGCAGCAGCGGGAAGCGCGGCCCGGTGCGTTCCTCGGTCGGCACGAACTCGGTGATCATGAACTTGCCCTTGCCGCGCACGAAGCGGTCGACATGCATCAAGGGCGTGCCGGTCGGCGCCTTGTCGTTGCAGGGCCACTGCACGGAGCCGAGCTTCTCCAGCTTGTCGTAGGAGACGCCCGCGAAGCTTGGGGTCAGCCGCGCGATCTCATCCATGATCTCGCCGGGATGGCCATAGGACATCTCGTAGCCGAGCGCGCGGGCCAGCTCGATCGTGACCTGCCATTCGTCCTTGCCGGCGAGCGGTGCCATCACCTGCCGCACGCGGTTGATGCGCCGCTCGGCATTGGTGAAGGTGCCGTCCTTCTCGAGGAAGGAGGCGCCCGGCAGGAAGACATGGGCGTATTTCGCCGTCTCGTTCAGGAAGATGTCCTGGATGACGACGCATTCCATCGCGGCCAGGCCTGCCGTGACATGCTTGGTGTTCGGGTCGGACTGGGCGATGTCCTCGCCCTGCACATAGAGGCCCTTGAAGGTGCCCTCGACCGCTTCGTCGAGCATGTTGGGGATGCGCAGGCCCTGCTCGGCGTCGAGCGGCACGCCCCACATCATCTCGAAGACCTGCCGGGTGGCGTCGTCCGAGACGTGGCGATAGCCGGAGAACTCATGCGGGAACGAGCCCATGTCGCAGGAGCCCTGCACATTGTTCTGCCCGCGCAGCGGATTGATGCCGACGCCGTCGCTGCCGATATTGCCGGTCGCCATGGCCAAATTCGCCATCGCCATCACCGTAGTCGAGCCCTGGCTGTGTTCGGTGACGCCGAGGCCGTAATAGATCGCGCCGTTGCCGCCCGTCGCATAGAGCCGCGCCGCGCCGCGGACGTCGGCTGCCGGCACGCCGGTGTACTGTTCGCTCGCTTCCGGCGAATTTTCCTCGCGGGCGACGAAGCGGGCCCAGTGCTCGAAATCGCCGAGATCGCAGCGCTCGCGCACATAATCCTCGTCGATCAGCCCTTCGGTGACGACGACATGGCTGAGCGCATTGAGCAGCGCGACGTTCGTGCCGGGCTTGAGCGGCAGGTGGTAGTCCGCCTTGATATGCGGCGACTGCACCATGTCGATCCGGCGCGGATCGGCCACGATCAGCCGCGCACCCTGGCGAATGCGCTTCTTCATCCGCGAGGCGAAGACCGGATGGCCGTCGGTCGGGTTGGCGCCGATGACGAGGATGACGTCGGACTTGGCGACCGACTTGAAGTCCTGCGTGCCGGCCGAGGTGCCGAGTGTCGTCCGCAGGCCATAGCCGGTCGGCGAGTGGCAGACGCGGGCGCAGGTATCGACGTTGTTGTTGCGGAAGGCGGCGCGCACCAGCTTCTGGACGAGGAAGACCTCCTCGTTGGTGCAGCGCGACGAGGTGATGGCGCCCACCGATTCACGGCCGTACTTCGCCTGGATGCGCTTGAACTCGGAAGCCGCGTAATTGATCGCCTCTTCCCACGACACTTCGCGCCAGGGATCCGTGATCTTCGTCCGGATCATCGGCTTGGTCATGCGGTCGGTATGGGTGGCATAGCCCCAGGCGAAACGGCCCTTGACGCAGCTATGGCCCTCGTTGGCCTTGCCGTCCTTGTAGGGCACCATGCGGATGACGCGGTCACCCTGCATCTCGGCCTTGAACGAGCAGCCGACGCCGCAATAGGCGCAGGTCGTGACCACGGAATGCTCGGGCTGGCCGTGCTCGATGACCTTGTTCTCGATCAGCGTCGCCGTCGGGCAGGCCTGCACGCAGGCGCCGCAGGAGACGCATTCCGAGCCGAGGAAGTCGGTCGGTCCCGCCGCAACGCGGGACTCGAAGCCCCGGCCCGTGATCGTCAGCGCGAAGGTGCCCTGCACCTCCTCGCAGGCGCGCACGCAGCGATTGCAGACGATGCATTTCGACGGATCGTAGGTGAAGTAGGGGTTCGAGGTGTCCTTCGCGAGCCAGTTCTCGTTGACCGCGCCGTCCTTACCCTCTGCGAAGACGTGGTTCTCGCCCTCGTAGCCGTAGCGCACCTCGCGCAGGCCGACCGCGCCCGCCATGTCCTGCAATTCGCAATCGCCATTGGCCGAGCAGGTCAGGCAGTCCAGCGGATGGTCGGAGATGTAGAGCTCCATCACCCCCTTGCGCAGGCCGGACAGGTTCTCCGACTGGGTGCGCACAATCATACCGTCTTCTGCCGGAGTCGTGCATGACGCGGGCGTGCCGCGCCGTCCCTCGATCTCGACGAGGCAGAGCCGGCAGGAGCCGAAGGGTTCGAGCGAGTCGGTTGCGCAGAGCTTCGGGATTGCGGTGCCCATGCTCATCGCCGCCGCCATCACGGAGGTCCCGGCCGGGACAGTGACGCTCTGGCCGTCGATAGTCAGCGTCACCGTTTGCTCGGAGAGCCGGATCGGTGTGCCGTAGTCGATTTCCTTGATCAGGCTCATCGTGGCCTCCTCACTCGGCCGCCAGCGCAAGTTTTTGCAACGGACTGGGAGGACGGTCGAAATCCTCGGGGAAATGGTTGAGCGCGCTCAGGACCGGCATGGGGGTGAGCCCGCCCATGGCGCAGAGCGAGGCGTCGGTCATCAGCTTCGAGAGGTCGCGCAGCACGGCGATGTTCTTCGGAACCTCCGCGCCGGCGATGATGCGGTCCATCACCTCGACGCCGCGTGTCGCCCCGATCCGGCAGGGCGTGCACTTGCCGCAGCTTTCCTTGGCGCAGAAGGCGAAGGCGAAGCGCGCCTGCCGGGCCATGTCGACGCTGTCGTCGAACACCACGATGCCGCCATGGCCGAGCATGGCGCGCATGCTCGCCAGCGCCTCGTAATCCATCTGCACGTCGAGCTGTTCGGCCGTGAGATAGGCGCCGAGCGGGCCGCCGACCTGCACGGCGCGGATCGGCCGCCCCGAGAGCGTGCCGCCGCCCATCTCCTCGATGATCTCGCGCAGGCTGATGCCGAAGGCGAGCTCGATCAGCCCGCCGCGTTTGACGTTGCCGCCAAGCTGCACCGGCAGCGTGCCGCGCGAGCGGCCCATGCCGTAATCGGCATAGGCCTGCGCGCCATGCGCCAGAATCCAGGGCACCGCGGCGAAGGAGAGCACGTTGTTGACGACGGTCGGCTTGCCGAAGAGACCTTGCAAAGCCGGTAGCGGCGGCTTGGCGCGGACGATGGCGCGCTTGCCTTCCAGGCTTTCCAGCAGCGAGGTCTCTTCGCCGCAGATATAGGCGCCGGCACCGAGCCGGACCTCGAGATGGAAAGCGCGGCCCGAGCCCATCACCGAGGCGCCGATCAGTCCGGCCGCCTCCGCCTTGAGGATCGCGCGCTGCAGCGTGCGATGGGCATGCGGGTATTCCGAGCGCAGATAGAGGTAGCCGCGCGTCGCACCGACCGCGACCGCCGCGATCGCCATGCCCTCGATGGTGAGATAGGGGTCGCCCTCGAACAGCATGCGGTCGGCGAAGGTGCCGCTGTCGCCCTCGTCGGCGTTGCAGACGATGTATTTCTGCTCCGCCTTGGCATCGTGGACGGTCTTCCACTTGATCCCGGTCGGAAAGCCTGCGCCGCCGCGGCCGCGCAGGCCGGAAGCCTTCACCGCCTCGACGATCTCGCCGCCGGTCAGGCCGAGCGCCTTCTCCAGCCCCTTGAACCCGCCATGGGCGCGGTAATCGGCGATCGAGAGCGGATCGATGACGCCGACGCGCTCGAAGGTGAGCCGCTGCTGGCGTTTCATCCAGTCGAGCTCTTCGGTCTTGCCGAGGCTCAAGCGGTGCGCGCCACCCGAGATGAAGCCGGCATCGAAGAGCGAGGGCACATCCTGAGCCGCGACCGGCCCATAGGCGATCCGGCCTTCAGCCGTCTCGACCTCGACCAGCGGCTCCAGCCAGAGCATGCCGCGCGAGCCGTTGCGGACGATCTCGACGGCGAGGCCGCGTGCTGCCGCTTCGCCCGCGACGGCCTGTGCGACGGCCTCCGCGCCGACCGACAGGGCGGCCGCGTCGACGGGGGTGAAGATGCGAACAGGGGCGGCGCTCATGACCGCGCCTTTCCGTGCTGGCAGAGCCCGGCCACGCGGGCTGCGTCGATGCGCCCCATCAGTTCGCCGTCGACCAGGGCGGAGGGGCCGAGCGCGCAATTGCCCAGACAGTACACCGTTTCGACCAGCGCGTCGCCGGAAGGTCCACCGTCGACGACGATGCCGTGCTCGGCGGCGAGCTCGGCGACGACCTTTTCGCAGCCGAGCGACTGGCAGGCTTCCGCCCGGCAGAGCTTGATCACGCGGGGAGGCTGCGGCGCGGTCTTGAAGTCGTGATAGAAGGAGATCGCGCCATAGACCTCGGCGCGCGACAGGTTCAGTGCCTCCGCGATCAGCGGCACGGCCTGCGGGTCGACATAGCCGAACTCGTCCTGCAGGGCATGCAGCATCGGAAGCGTGGCGCCTTCCAGGTGCGCCAGGCCGGCAATGAGCGTGCGCGCGTTGTCCTGATCCCAGGCCGGATAACCCGCCATCTTTCCTCCATCGGCCCGGTTCGCCGGGCGCCTCTTGTCGGAAAAGGTGGGGTATCCTGGAATGATTTCAAATCGTTTGTTTCAACTGCATGATAGTTTTCGACTATCAAAATCGCGCGGTTACCGGGCTCGGCGGCCAGGTGAGCCAAGTCGGCGGTCCGAAAATTTCGCAATCAGGCCATTTTGCGCCGCACAATGCTGCGCCGCTTCTACGACGATAGGCGAAGGCTATCGCACGATGGGCCGGCGCGGCAGCCGCGCATCGGTCACCGGTTTCGTCATCATCAGCAGGTTGCGCGCGAGCGGGGCGACGGGCTGCCGGTCGGCGACGATCAGGCCGATGGTGCGCTGCGCCTCGGGCTCGACCAGCGACAGCGCCCTGGTGCCGAGCGGGATGCCGAAGAACTCCAGAAGCTGCAGCGAGACGATGCTGGCGACGCCCTGGATGCCGGCATGGGAGCACAGGTTGAAGATCGAGTTGGTCTCGATCATCGGCCGCGGCGCGGTGCCGACCGAACGGAAGATGCCGTCGATGATGCGCCGGTTCTGCATGTCGCCGGTGAGCAGGCAGAGCTTGTGCTCGGCGGCTTCCGCCCAGCTGATGGTGTTGCGCGTGCCCAGGGGGCCGTCCTCGCGCGTCAGCAGCACATAGGATTCCTGATAGATCGGCTTCGAGATCACCCGGTCGAGCGGCTCGTTGTCGAGATAGGTCAGCCCGACATCGAGCTCGAAATTGTCGATGCCCTCCTGGATCTCCTGCGAGGTCAGCGACAGCACGGTGAGAGACACAGCCGGATAGCGGTCCGAGAACGGCGCGGTGATATGGGCGATCATCGGCAATGCGGTCGGGATCGCGCCGAGTCTGATCCTGCCGGAGACGCCTTCGCGCAGCTCCGCGATCGAATCCTTCATGACCTCGGCTTCGGCCAGGATGCGCCGGGCGTGGGCGAGCACGACCTCGCCCTCCTTGGTGAAGCCCTGGAAGCGCCGCCCGCGCTCGACGATCATCACGCCGAGTTCTTCCTCCAGCTGCACGATCGCGGCAGAGAGCGTCGGCTGCGAGACATAGCAGGCCTCGGCCGCACGGCGGAAATGCTTCTCGCGGGCAAGCGCATCGAGATAGACCAGCTGGCGAATGATCATGGCGTCGCTTCAGGAACGGCTGATGTCGCCGCGGCCGCCGAGCATCGGCATAGCGCGCAGCCGTTGCAAGCGCAGCGGTTGCAACTGTGCAAACAGGTTGTTGCTGCCGGGGCAACGCTGCAAGAATTGCGTGGAGGCAATCTCGATCCTAACTCCCTCAGGCCGGGATGGCCGGCAAGCAACAGGTCGCGTCGCGGCCTCGGGATGATCATGGCACAGGAACTGGAATTCGGGCTCGACACCTTCGGCGACGTCACCAACGGGGCGGACGGCAAGCCGCTGCCGCATGCTCAGGTGATCCGCAATCTCGTCGAGGAAGCCATCCTGGCTGATAGCGTCGGCATTGATTTCATCGGCGTCGGCGAGCATCACCGCGCCGATTTCGCCGTGTCGTCGCCGGAAACGGTGCTGGCCGGCATGGCCACGCGCACCAGCCGGATCAAGCTGGGTTCGGCGGTCACCGTGCTGAGCTCGGACGACCCGATCCGCGTCTTCCAGCGCTTTTCGACGGTGGATGCGCTCTCGAACGGGCGCGCCGAGGTCATTCTGGGTCGCGGCTCCTTCACCGAATCCTTCCCGCTCTTCGGCTTCGACCTGCGCGACTATGAAAAGCTCTTCGAGGAGAAGCTCGATCTCTTCGCCGCGCTGCTGCCGCAGCAGCCGGTGAGCTGGCAGGGCTCGATCCGCCCGCCGCTCAAGGACCAGCTCGTCTACCCGCCGGTCGAGAATGGACCGCTCAAGACCTGGATCGGCGTCGGCGGTAGTCCGGAATCGGTGGTGCGCGCGGCGCGCTACGATCTGCCGATGATGCTTGCCATCATCGGCGGCGATCCGCTGCGCTTCAAACCCTATGTCGATCTCTACCACCGCGCCTATACCCAGATCGGCAAGCCGGTGAAGCCGATCGGCGTGCATTCCCCGGGTTATGTTGCGGCGACCGACGAGCAGGCCAAGGAGGAGTTCTTCCCGGCCTTCAAGGCGAACCGTGACCGCATCGGCGCCGAGCGCGGCTGGCCGCCGATGACCCGCGAGGACTTCGAGCAGGAGGTTGCACGCGGTTCGCTCTATCTCGGCTCGCCCGAGACGGTGGCGCGCAAGATCACTGCCACCGCCAAGGGGCTCGGCATCGCCCGCTTCCAGCTCAAATACAGCGCCGGCCCGCTGGCGCATGAGAAGGCGATGGAGTGCATCCGGCTCTATGGCGAGAAGGTCGTGCCGCTGGTCCGGGAGATGCTGGGGTAGGGTCAACCTCGACCGCGTCGTCATGGTCGGGCTTGTCCCGACCATCCACGTCTTCGCTGGTCTAAGGACGTGTTCGAGACGTGGATGCTCGCCACAAGGGCGAGCATGACGGGGAAGGCCGTCATTCTCGGGCGAAGCGAAGCGCAGACCCGAGAATCTCAGGCAGGATGAGGCTAAAGTAGCTCGTTCCGGCAAGAGATGCTCGGGTCAGGCCCGAGCATGACGGCGCATCACCCGGCCACCTTCAGCGGATCGACCGACAGCGTCCGCTTCAGCGCCCTCAAGCCGAAGGTCGTCCGCGTCTGGCGCACGCCCGGAATGCGATAGATCGTTCCGCGCAGGAAGCGCTCGTAATGGTCGGTACCGCTGACCACGACCTTGGCGAGGTAGTCGTACTCGCCCGTCACGAGATGCGCCTCGACCACCTCCGGCGCCCGGCTCAGCGCCTCGCCGCACTGGTCGAGCACCTGATCGTCATGCTTGTCGAGCGTGATCTCGACGAAGACGATGTTGTTGTAGCCGAGCGCCTTGTGGTCGAGCAGGGCGACATATCTCTCGATCGCGCCCGACTCCTCCAGCCGCTTCACCCGCGTCCAGCAGGGGGAGGGTGACAGTCCCACCTTTTCGGCGAGCGCCTGCGTGGTCAGCCGCCCGTCATCCCGCAGTGCAGCGAGAATCTTGCGATCGATGAGATCGAGAGCAGGACCGTTCTGGCTCTTTTTGTTCATCGGGAGATCATTCCGAGGTTTATCGATTGGGCAGAAGTATCTTCTGTCTGATTTCGCGCGCGCCGGCAAATTCGGAATGAACCTCCGCGGCTGCAACGCTAGCGTTGGTTGCAAGGGGAACGATCGCCTCCCGGCTGTGCGTCCTGCCGCATCACGGAAGAGCGCCACAGGCGCTTGCGGGATGCGTGCGAAGGCGGAATGCTGGAGCGACAGGGATGGAGGCGCTCATGAGCAGCGACAAGGCCGGCAGCGCGCCGGCAGCGACCCAGCCACTGCAGTTTCATGTCCCCAGGCCGGCGAGTCGTCCTGGCGAGAAGCCCGATTTCTCCCATGTCGTGATCCCGAAGGCGGGCTCGGTCGCGCGGCCGCCTGTCGATGTCGACCCGAAGGATATCCGCGACCTCGCCTATTCGATCATCCGCGTGCTCGATCGCGAGGGCGAGGCGGTCGGCCCCTGGGTGCCCGATCTCTCGCATGAGGACCTGATCCGGGGCCTTCGCCACATGATGACGCTGCGCACCTTCGACGGGCGCATGCAGATGGCGCAGCGACAGGGCAAGACCTCGTTCTACATGCAGCACACCGGTGAGGAGGCTGTGAGCTGCGCCTTCCGCATCGCGCTCCAGCCCGGCGACATGAACTTCCCGACCTATCGCCAGGCCGGCCTGCTGATCGCGCACGACTATCCGCTCGTCGACATGATGTGCCAGATCTACTCGAACGAGCGCGACCCGATGAAGGGCCGGCAATTGCCGGTGATGTACTCCTCCAAGGAGCACGGCTTCTTCTCGATCTCGGGCAACCTCGCGACGCAATATGTCCAGGCGGTCGGCTGGGCGATGGCCTCGGCGATCAAGAACGATACCCGCATCGCTGCCGCCTGGATCGGCGATGGCTCGACGGCGGAATCGGATTTCCACGCCGCGCTGGTCTTCGCCTCGACCTACAAGGCCCCCGTCGTCCTCAACGTCGTCAACAACCAGTGGGCGATCTCGACCTTTCAGGGCATCGCCCGTGGCGGCTCCGGGACCTTCGCGGCGAGGGGCCTCGGCTTCGGCATTCCGGCGCTGCGCGTCGACGGCAACGATTACCTTGCGGTCTACGCCGTGGCGCAATGGGCGGTCGAGCGTGCCCGCCGCAATCTCGGGCCGACGCTTGTCGAATACGTCACCTATCGCGCCGGCGCCCATTCCACCTCGGACGACCCCTCCGCCTATCGCCCCAAGCACGAATCCGACGACTGGCCGCTGGGCGATCCGCTGATCCGGCTGAAGCAGCACCTGATCGCGGTCGGCGCCTGGTCGGAGGAGCGCCACAAGCAGGCGGAGGCGGAAATTCTCGCGACGGTCATCGCCGCGCAGAAGGAGGCCGAGAGCTTCGGCACGCTGCATTCCGGCGGCAAGCCCTCGGCGCGCGACATCTTCGAGGATGTCTATGCGGAGCTGCCGCCGCATCTGCGCCGCCAGCGCCAGCAGATCGGAGTCTGACGCGATGGCACGCATGACGATGATCGAGGCGATCCGCTCCGCCATGGACGTCTCCATGGGGCGCGACGACGATGTCGTGGTCTTCGGCGAGGATGTCGGCTTCTTCGGCGGCGTCTTCCGCTGCACCCACGGGCTGCAGCAGAAATACGGCGTCTCGCGCTGCTTCGACGCGCCGATCAGCGAGGCCGGCATCGTTGGCACCGCGATCGGCATGGCGGCCTATGGCCTTCGCCCTTGCGTCGAGATCCAGTTCGCCGACTACATGTATCCGGCCTACGATCAGATCGTCTCGGAAGCCGCGCGCCTGCGCTACCGTTCCGCCGGCGATTTCACCTGCCCGATGGTGATCCGCATGCCGACCGGCGGGGGCATCTTCGGCGGCCAGACCCATAGCCAGAGCCCGGAAGCGCTCTTCACCCATGTCTCCGGCCTGAAGACGATCGTCCCGTCCAACCCCTATGACGCCAAGGGCCTGCTGATCGCGGCGATCGAGGACCCTGACCCGGTGATCTTCCTGGAGCCGAAGCGGCTCTATAACGGCCCCTTCGACGGCCACCACGACCGCCCGGTCACGGCCTGGTCGAAGCATGAGCTCTCCGAGGTGCCGGAAGGCCATTACACCGTGCCGCTCGGCAAGGCGGTGACACGGCGCGAGGGCAGCGCCGTCACGATTATCGCCTACGGGACGATGGTGCATGTCGCGCTGGCGGCAGCCGAGGAGACCGGCATCGATGCTGAGGTCATCGACCTGCGCACGCTGGTCCCGCTCGATCTGGAGGCGATCGTTGCCTCGGTCGGGAAGACCGGCCGCTGCATCGTGCTGCACGAGGCGACGCTGACCTCGGGCTTCGGCGGCGAACTCGTCGCGCTGGTGCAGGAGCATTGCTTCTACCATCTGGAGGCGCCCGTGATGCGCGTCACCGGCTGGGACACGCCTTATCCGCATGCGCAGGAATGGGACTACTTCCCCGGCCCCGCCCGCCTCGGACAGGCGCTGCGCGACATCATGGAGGCACGCTGATGGGCGAGCGCATCATCAAGCTGCCGGATGTCGGCGAAGGCATCGCCGAGGCGGAACTCGTCGAGTGGCACGTCAAGGTCGGCGACATCGTTCGCGAGGACGACCTGCTCGCCGCCGTGATGACCGACAAGGCGACGGTCGAGATTCCCTCGCCGGTCGAGGGCGAGGTGACCTGGGTCGGCGCCGAGGTCGGCGACACCGTCGCGATCGGCTCGGCCATCGTGAAGCTGAAGGTGGCGGGCGCTGAAGGCGCGGTGGCTGAAGAGCCTGCCGAAAACGCGCCTGCCGAGAAGCCGGCCGCCGCGCCGCCGCCCAAGGCCGAAAAGCCTGCGGCGCCTGCCGCTCCCGCCAAGCTGGCTGTGCCGCCCCCGCCGCCACCGAAGCTCGCACATGCCAGCGCCGCTCCCGCTCAGCGCCGGGCACCGGGCGAGAAGCCGCTGGCTTCGCCGGCAGTGCGCCTCAAGGCGCGCGAGGCCGGGGTTGATCTGCGCCAGGTCCAGGGCACCGGCCCGGCCGGCCGCGTCACCCATGAGGACATCGACGCCTTCCTGCTGCGCGGGCCGGAGCCGGTCCGTGGCGGCGGGCTCGTCGAGCAGAATGCCGTCACCGACGTCAAGGTCGTCGGCCTGCGCCGCCGCATCGCCGAGAAGATGGCGCTGTCGAAGTCGCGCATTCCGCACATCACCATCGTCGAGGAGGTCAACGTCTCGCCGCTGGAGGACCTGCGCGCGACCCTGAACAGGAAGCCGACGCCGGAGCGGCCGAAGCTGACGATGCTGCCCTTCCTGATGCGCGCCATGGTCAAGGCGCTGGCCGAGCAGCCCGCGCTGAACGCGCTCTATGACGACGATGCCGGGATCGTGCGCCAGCATGCGGCGATCAATATCGGCATCGCGACGCAGACCCCCACAGGCCTCGTCGTTCCGGTGGTGAAGCATGCCGAGGCGCGCGACCTCTGGGGTTGCGGCATCGAGCTCAACCGCCTGGCCGAGCGCGCCCGCGACGGAACCGCGACGCGCGACGAACTCACCGGCTCGACCATCACCATCACCTCGCTCGGCGCGCTCGGCGGCATCGCCACGACGCCGGTGATCAATTACCCGGAGGTCGCCATCGTGGGCGTCAACAAGATGGTCGTGCGCCCGGTCTGGGACGGCACCACCTTCGTGCCGCGCAAGATGATGAACCTCTCCTCCAGCTTCGACCACCGCGTGATCGACGGCTGGGACGCCGCCGTTTTCGTGCAGCGGCTGAAGGAGCTGCTGGAGAACCCGGCCACGCTCTTCGTGGATCTGTGACGTGATGAGGATCGCCATCGAGCGCGACGCGGTTACCCGTCATTGCGAGGAGCGAAGCGACGAAGCAATCCAGGGGGGCTTGGCGGAACGCTTCAGCCCAATCCCCCTGGATTGCTTCGCTTCGCTCGCAATGACGGGCGCTAGTTGGGACGACCGTGAAAGCCTGGGCCACGGAGGCCGCGCATGACCGAGATCACCTGCAAGCTCCTCGTCATCGGCGCCGGGCCCGGCGGCTATGTCTGCGCCACCCGCGCCGGCCAGCTCGGCATCGACACCGTCATCGTCGAGAGCACCAAGCTCGGCGGCAGCTGCCTCAACGTCGGCTGCATCCCCTCCAAGGCGATGATCCATGTCGCCGAGGAGTTCGAGAAGCTGGCGGAGGCCGCTGCCGGCAAGACGCCCTTCGGCCTGACCGCCGCGGAGCCGAGGCTCGACCTGAAGCAGGCGGTGGCCTGGAAGGACGGCATCGTCCAGCGCCTCAACAACGGCGTCGCTGCCCTGTTGCGCAAGGCCAAGGTCAAGATCGTCCATGGCAAGGCCCGCTTCCGCGACGGCAAGACGGTCGTGGTCGAGACCGAGACCGGCCCGAAGACGATCCAGGCCGAGGCGATCGTCATTGCCACGGGTTCCGCCCCGGTCGAACTGCCGTTTCTGTCCTTCGGCGGCAACGTCATCTCCTCGACCGGCGCGCTGGCGCTGACGGAGGTTCCCAAGCGCCTCGTCGTGGTCGGCGGCGGCTATATCGGGCTGGAGCTCGGCACCGCCTTCGCCCGGATGGGCAGCAGGGTCACTGTGGTGGAGGCTCAGGAGCGCATCCTGCCGCTCTACGACACCGACCTCACCGGCCCGGTCTCGAAGCGCCTGACCGCGCTCGGCGTCGAGGTGCTGACGGGTGCCAAGGCGCTCGGGCTCACGGCGCAAGGCGACGGCCTGCGTATCGAGACCGCCGATGGCACCGAGCGCAGCCTGCCGGCCGACAAGATCCTGGTGACGGTCGGCCGCAAGCCGGTCACCGACGATCTCGGCCTCGAAAACCTCGTCCTCGACATGGACGGCCGCTTCATCCGCATCGGCGAGCGCTGCGAGACGGCGATGCGAGGCATCTACGCCATCGGCGATGTCACCGGCGAACCGATGCTGGCGCATCGCGCGATGGCGCAGGGCGAGATGGTGGCGGAGATCGTCGCCGGCCTGCCGCGCGCCTGGGACAAGCGCTGCATCCCGGCGATCTGCTTCACCGACCCCGAAATCGTCTCGGTAGGCCTTTCGCCCGAGGAGGCGAAGCGCGCCGGCCATGAGCTGAAGATTGGGCAGTTTCCGTTCCAGGCGAACGGTCGGGCGATGACCCGCCATGGCGAGGCCGGCTTCGTGCGCGTCGTCGCGCAGGCCGGCAGCGATCTCGTGCTCGGCATCCAGGCGGTGGGGCAGGGCGTCTCGGAGCTTTCGGCCGCCTTCGGGCTCGCCATAGAGATGGGCGCCACGCTGCAGGACATCGCCGGCACGATCCACGCCCATCCGACGCTTGGCGAGGCCTTCCCGGAGGCCGCGATGAAGGCGCTCGGCCACGCGCTGCATATTTGAGACTGGTTGGCGCAGCGCTCTCCCAATAGGCACAAGTCATCACCGCCGGAGCGCCTCCGCCGTCATGCTCGGGCTTGACCCGAGCATCTCCTGCCGGAGGAGGCTCCTGTGTCTCATTTGCCAGGGATTCTCGGGTCAAGCCCGAGAATGACGCTCTTTATTGGCCTCGGCCTCCGGAACTCTGCATTGACGCGAAGAGCCGGGATGACCCGCATTTGGTTGGACAGGAAGCCCCACTGCTCCCGCGACTGATCCGCGCAGGCAGTCAGCTATGACGCATACAATCTTGACATTGTCTTTGTCTGGAATGATCTGAGGGGCGATGCCGATCGAACGGCGCCGCCCCGAGGAGAACTTTCATGTCCGGCGAGCACTGGCCGCCACTCTCTCCGCTCCAGACCGGCTTGCGCGGCCGCTGCCCGCGCTGCGGGCAGGGCAAGATGTTCGAAAGCTTTCTGAAGCTGAAGCCGAAATGCGAGGTCTGCGGGCTGGATTACTCCTTCGCCGACCCGGCCGACGGCCCGGCCTTCTTCGTGATGATGTTCGTCTGCATCCCGGCCGCGGCTTTTCCGCTCTGGTTGGAGCTGACCTACAACCCGCCGACCTGGGTGCATCTCGTCACGACGCTGCCATTGATCCTGTTGACCTGCATTCCACCGCTTCAGCCATTGAAAGGCTGGCTCGTCGCCTCGCAGTTCTTCCACAAGGCCGAGGAAGGCCGGCTCGCCCGCCCGACGCCGCAGGACAAGCCCGCAGCTTCCAGCTGACGAGGCAGGCATGTTCGGCGCCCCGCTTACGCGTCTCCGCGGATCAGCCCGGCGAGGAGATTGAGCGCCTCGGCCAGTCGCGCCCGCTCGGGGATCGCGCCGAGTGCGATCCGGATCGCATCCGGCGCCGTGCCGCCCGTGCTGAACGCATCGGCAGCCATCACGCCGAGCCCGGCGAGGCGGGCGCGCTCGATCAGGCTGTTGCGTTCCCAGTGCGCGGGCAGGGGTTGCCAGACATGCAGCGCATGCGGATGGCCCTGCATCGTCTCCGGCAGGATCTCTCTCGCCAGCAGTTGCCGCTCGGCCGCCTCGCGCCGCACGCCATCCAGCAGATCCCTTGCCGCGCCGATCCTGATCCAATGGGCGGCGAGCGCCGTCATCAATGGCGCGGGCATCAGTGCCGTCGCGCGCAGGGCGGCGAGGAACGGCGCGCCGTCAGCTCCCTCCGGCATGATGATGAAGGCCGTGCGCAGGCCGGGCGTCAGCACCTTCGACAAGGTCGCGACATGCCAGGTCCGCTCCGGCGCCAGAGCCGCCAGCGGCGGCGGGGCATCTCCGGCGAGCGGGCTGTAGGGGTCGTCCTCGATCAGGATGAGGTCGCGCCGACGGGCGACGGCGACGAGATCAAGCCGGCGTTGCGCGGACAGGGTGATGCAGGTCGGATTCTGCAGCGTCGGCGTGAGGGCGAACAGCCGGGCCCCATGGCGGACAGCAGCCTCGTCGAGCGCGTCCGGCAGCGGGCCATCCGCGTCGCCAGCCACAGGCACCATGGAGAGAGCACGCTGCCGCGCCGCGCCAATCAGGCCGGGATAGGCGAGAGGTTCCGTCAGGATCGTGTCGCCGGGCCGGGCCAGCAGTGAGAGCAGCGCGTTGAGCCCGGCCTGGGCGCCCGGCACCACCGCGATGCGCTGCGGCGGAATTGCACCCATCAGCGGCGAGAGCCAGGCCGCTCCGGCAGCGCGCTCGGCCAGCGAGCCGGCCCCGCCATGATAGTTCATCAGCTGGTCGGCATCGCTGCGCGCCAGGATCTCGGTGATGCCGCGCTGCATCAACTCGCCCAGCCGCAAGCCTTTAGGCGCCGGCGGAATGGTCATGCTGAGGTCGAGCGGTGGCCCTTCCTGCTCCCGCCGCGCCGAGATGAAGGAGCCGCGCCCCGTCACGGCGTCGATCAGGCCGCGCTCGCGAGCCTCGCCGAAGGCACGCGTCACGGTGGTGAGATCGACCGCGAGATGTTCTGCGAGGCGGCGCTGCGGCGGCAGCCGGTCGCCCGGCCTGAGCAGCCCGTCGGCAACCGCCCGTTCGAGCTGCGCGACGATCTGGAGGTAGCGCGGCCCCGCCGCCGGGTCGAGCCGGCCGACCCAGTGGAGCGCTTCGTCACTATCGGCCATCGCCAAGTTGGTTTCCATACATTCGGTGGATTGTAGG
Organism: Allobosea sp. RAF48; assembly: GCF_052114025.1. Taxonomy (NCBI): domain Bacteria; kingdom Pseudomonadati; phylum Pseudomonadota; class Alphaproteobacteria; order Hyphomicrobiales; family Alloboseaceae; genus Allobosea; species Allobosea sp. RAF48. The sequence goes on along the minus strand of NZ_JBFRDZ010000016.1, from coordinate 103,944 downwards.
CATCGCATAACGCGGTCGGGTCCTTCGCGCCAGTGGTATGCTGCTGGCGCCATCGGTTCTCGCCGAGATGCCAGTGGTGGCGGGTGGGCTCTCCTGTAAAAGGGCGATCTCAGCCGGGACCGGAGACAGGGAATGGCACGCCTGCGCCTCGATGCGCTCGACCGCAAGATCATCGCGGAATTGCAGATCAACTCGCGCCTTTCGGTGCAGGACCTCGCCCAGCGCATCGGGCTGTCGGCCTCGCCCTGCGCGCGCCGCATCCGCATGCTTGAGGAAGCCGGCGTCATCCAGGGCTACGCGGCGATCATCGACCAGACCAAGGTCGGGCTGCCGATCAGCGTCTTCGTCTCGATCAGGCTGGAGCGTCAGCGCGAGGATGAACTCGACCGCTTCTCGCAGGCCGTGGCGCGCTGGCCCGAGGTCGTCGACTGCTACCTGATGACCGGCCAGCGCGACTATCTCCTGCGCATCGTCGTGCGCGACCTGCCGGCCTATGAGCGCTTCCTGAAGGACAAGCTCACCCGCCTCGACGGCGTCGCCTCGATCGAGTCGAGCTTCGCGCTCGGGCAGGTGAAGCGCTCCAGCGCGCTGCCGATCGCGGCGGTGGCGGAGGAGGATTGAACCGTGCCGTCATTCTCGGGCGCCGCGCAGAGGCGACCCGAGAATCTCAGGACGGGAGGGCTCTGGTTGCTGCGAGTGCCGTCTTCGCCGTCATTGCGAGCGCAGCGAAGCAATCCAGGGGACGGGGTGAGGCGTTCGGCCCTGCCGCCCCTGGATTGCTTCGTCGCTTTGCTTCTCGCAACGACGATGGAGGGCGATCTACCGCTCCGCCGAAGCCGCCCAGATGTTGATGCCGCCATCGACGGCGTGGCTGTCGATGGCCGCCAGCTCCTCGGGCGTGAACTCCGGGTTCTTCAGCGCTGCGACGCAGTCCGTCACCTGCTCCGGCCGGCTTGCGCCGATCAGCGCCGAGGTGACGCGCCCGCCGCGCAGCACCCAGGCGATCGCCATCTGCGCGAGGCTCTGGCCGCGCGCTTGGGCGATCTCGTTCAGCGCCGCGATATGCCTGATGTTGTCGTCGCTGAGGAAGCCGTCGCGGAAGGAGGGCGCCTTCTTGTCGGCGCGGCTGCCGGCCGGCACGCCCTTGAGGTACTTGTCGGTCAGCATGCCCTGTGCCAGCGGCGAGAACACGATCGAGCCGATGCCCTCGGCATCGAGCGTGTCGAGCAGCCCGTCCTGCTCGATCCAGCGGTTGAGCATCGAATAGCTGGGCTGATGGATCAGGCAGGGTGTGCCGAGCCGGCGCAGGATCGCGACCGCCTCTTGCGTGCGCTTCGAGTTATAGGAGGAGAGGCCGACATAGAGCGCCTTGCCCTGGCGGACGATGGCGTCGAGCGCGCCCATCGTCTCCTCCAGCGGCGTGTTCGGGTCGAAGCGGTGCGAATAGAAGATATCGACATAGTCGAGCTTCATCCGCTTCAGGCTCTGGTCGAGGCTGGAGATCAGGTATTTGCGGCTGCCCCATTCGCCATAGGGACCGGGCCACATCCGGTAGCCGGCCTTGGTCGAGATCACCAACTCGTCGCGATAGCCCGCGAAGTCCTGGGCGAGGATCTCGCCGAAGGCGGTCTCGGCCGAGCCGGGCGGGGGGCCGTAATTATTGGCGAGGTCGAAATGGGTGATGCCGAGGTCGAAGGCGGTGCGGCAGATCTCGCGCATGTTCGCGTGGCTGCCGGTCTCGCCGAAATTCTGCCAGAGACCGAGCGAGAGCGCCGGCAGCTGCAATCCACTGCGGCCGCAGCGGTTGTAGCGCATCGCGTCATAGCGGTTCGGATTGACCATGGCTGAGGCCTCTCAATCGATTGAAATGGAGCATAAAATGAAGGCCCGGTGGCTTTGCGTCCACCGGGCCTCGTTGTCTATCGTATCGTTAGGCGATCAGGCCGCGGCGTAGCCGACCGTGCCCTTGATCTCGAGGAACTCCTCGAGGCCGAAATCGGCGTATTCGCGGCCGTTGCCGGACTGCTTGTAGCCGCCGAACGGAGCGCCTGCGTCCCAGGCCGGATAGTTGATATAGACATTGCCCGCGCGCATCTGCGAGGCGACCTTGCGGGCGCGATCCTGCGAGCCCGACTGGACATAGGCCGCAAGGCCATAGGGCGTGTCGTTGGCGCGCTCGACCACCTCGTCATCGCTCTTGTAGGGCAGGATCGAGAGCACCGGGCCGAAGATCTCCTCGCGGGCGATCGTCATCTCGTCGGTGACGCCGCCGAACACGGTCGGGCGGACATAGTAGCCGCGGTTCAGCCCCTCGGGCCGGCCAGGGCCGCCGGCGACGAGCGTCGCACCTTCCTTGATGCCGGCCTCGATCAGGCGCTGCACCTTCTCGTACTGCACCTCGCTGACGACGGGGCCGAGGAAGACGCCGTCCGCCGAGGGAGCACCGACCTTGAGCGGCTCGGCGACCTGCTTGGCGATGGCGAGCGCCTCCTCATGCAGCTTCTCCGGCACGAACATCCGGGTCGGCGCATTGCAGGACTGGCCGGAGTTGCGCATCACGCTCTCGACGCCGAGCTTCACCGACTTCTTCAAATCGGCATCGTCGAGGATGATGTTGGCCGACTTGCCGCCGAGCTCCTGATGCACGCGCTTCACCGTATCCGCCGCCGCCTTGGCGACGAGGATGCCGGCGCGGGTCGAGCCGGTGAAGGAGACCATGTCGACGCCCGGATGGCGCGAGATGGCTTCGCCGACCGTCGGGCCGTCGCCGTTGACGAGGTTGAACACGCCCTTCGGCACGCCGGCCTCGTCCATGGCTTCCGCGAAGATCAGCGCGTTGAGCGGTGCGATCTCGGAAGGCTTCAGCACCATGGTGCAGCCGGCCGCGAGCGCAGGCGCGACCTTGCACATGATCTGGTTGAGCGGCCAGTTCCACGGCGTGATCATGCCGACGACGCCGATCGGCTCCTTGGCGATCAGGGTCGAGCCGCGCAGCTCCTCGAACTCGAAGTTCTCGAGCGTCTCGATCATCTTGGCGAGATGCGCGGTGCCCATCGCGGCCTGTGCCCGGTGCGCCAGCTCCTTCGGCGCGCCCATCTCGCGCGACAGGATGTCGGCGATGGCGTCATAGCGCTTCTTGTAGGCCTCGGCGAGGCGGCGCATCAGCGCGAGGCGCTCGGCCTTGGAGGTCTTCGCGAAGGCGGGGAAGGCGGCGCGGGCGGCGGCGACGGCCTTGTCGACATCGGCCTGCTCGCCGAGCGCGATGGTGGCGAAGACTTCCTCGTTCGACGGGTCGACCACGCCCAGCGTGCGGCTGCCGGACGGCTTCACCCACTGGCCGTCGATGTAGAATTCGAGCTCATGCGCCATGTCTGGTCTCCTGCCTCGTCTGGCTCAAAGCAAGGACAACCGGCCGAAAAACGGCCGGCGGTCCATGCCCCGAGCGGGAACTGTCGATGTCCGACGCGAACGGGCGGCCTTGCGCGATCATGCATCGCCGGCCGCCCTCGACGCTGTATCTGACGGGGGATAACGTTAGGGGCGCGGCGCGCGCCTGTCACGGGGCACCGTGTCGCGTTTGCGGATGGCCGCCATGCGGCGGCGCTTCTTGCACGAGGATGCACCGGAGCTTTTTCACCAGAACCACTGCGTCATCCCGGACAAGCCGCGTAAGCGGCGCCGATCCGGGATCCATTCCGGAACATTCATTGGCCGCGTTCCGGAATGGATCCCGGGTCTTCGCTTCGCTGCGCCCGGGATGACGGGGGTGGTTCAGACGGATCGGTTCCTACAGCCGCGCCTTGACGCTGCGCGGCGTCGCCAGCAGCAGGCTGGTCTCGCTGTTGGTGACGCCGGGGATCAGGCGGATGCGTCTGAGAACCTGATCGAAAGCGATCAGGTCGGAGGTGCCGAGCTCGACCACGAGGTCCCAGTTGCCGTTGGTGGTGTGGATGCTGGAGACCTCGCTGAAGCCGCTCAGCGCGGCGATGACCGAATCCGCAGCCTGCCCGGCGATCTCGATCATGGTGATGCCGCGCACCGGCAGATCGATCGCATCCGAGCGCAGGATCACCGTGAAGCCGATGATCTCGCCCGACTGTTCCAGCTTCTCCAGCCGCGAGCGCACCGTCGCCCGCGTCAGTCCGAGATCGGCCGCGAGGTCCGAGATGCTGCGGCGTCCATCGTGACGAAGCAGGGTGATGAGCTTGTGATCGATATCGTCCATCGTCCGAAGTGGATAATGGATCTATTCATTTCGATCAATCTTGGCGTCGATCAGGTCAATCTGGCTTCTATCGCCTGCCGGTGAAGCCGGGCACTATAGGGCTCTCGCGAGAGCAACAGGGGATCCTATGGTTCAGCAACTGAATGTCGTGCCTTTCGTCAGCGTCGACCACATGATGAAATTGGTCCATGCGATCGGCATCGAGCGGATGCTGTCCGACATCGCAGGCTATATCGAGGATGATTTCCGGCGCTGGGAGATTTTCGACAAGACACCGCGCATCGCCTCCCACAGCCTCGAAGGCGTGATCGAGCTGATGCCGACCAGCGACGGCAAGCTCTACGGCTTCAAATACGTCAACGGCCACCCCAAGAACATGAAGGCCGGCCTGCAGACGGTCACCGCCTTCGGACTGCTCTCGGACGTCGCGACCGGCTATCCCGTCCTGCTCTCGGAGATGACTTTCCTGACGGCGCTGCGCACGGCGGCGATGTCGGCGGTGGCGGCGAAGCACCTCGCGCCGAAGCATGCCGCGACCATGGCGCTCATCGGCAACGGCGCCCAGTCCGAGTTCCAGGCATTCGCCTTCCGCGCGCTGCTCGGCATCGAGAACCTCCGGCTATATGACGTCGATCCCGCCGCAACCGAGAAATGCGCCCGTAACCTCGCGCGCCACGGCTTCAGGATCACGCGCTGCGCCACCGCGATGGAAGCGGTCGAGGGCGCCGAGATCGTCACCACTGTCACCGCCGACAAGCAGTACGCGACGATCCTGACCGACAACATGGTCGGCGCCGGCGTCCACATCAACGCGGTCGGTGGCGACTGCCCCGGCAAGACCGAGATCCACCGCGACGTGCTGCTGCGCTCCTCGATCTTCGTCGAGTATCCGCCGCAGACCCGCATCGAAGGCGATATCCAGCAGCTCGACCCCGACCACCCGGTCGAGGAACTCTGGAAGGTCATCGCCGGCACGGCGACGGGCCGCACCGATTCCAGTCAGATCACGCTGTTCGACTCGGTCGGCTTCGCGATCGAGGACTTCTCGGCGCTGCGCTATGTCCATGAGCGCATCCGCGAGGCCGGCACCTATGTCGATCTCGACCTGATCGCGGATCCCGACGATCCGCGCGATCTCTTCGGCATGCTGATGCGAGCAGCGCCGAGCGCCGTCGCGGCGGCCTGAGACGCGGACCCCTTCGTCACCTGCGAAGCCCTCATCCTGAGGAGCCATTCCGATGGAATGGCGTCTCGAAGGATGCCTCAGGAAATGCGCGAGTCTCCCGAGCCCACCGGAGCATCCTTCGAGACGCCGCTTTGCGGCTCCTCAGGATGAGGGCTCGATTGAGATGAGGCTCAAGCCGCGTCGCGGTCCCAGCGCGGGAAGGGGTCTTCCAATCCCAGCAGCGCCTGCGTCAGCCCGGTGGTCACGCTGCCGGTGAGGCAGGCGTCGAGTTCCGCGCGGATCGCAGCTTCGTCCATCTCCGGCCCGCCGATGAACACCATCTCCTGACGTCGGTCGCCCCATGTCGGTGACCAGTGCTTGCGCATCAGCGACTGGAACTCCTCCGAGCCCGGCCAGCGCTCCCTGGGCACTGCCGCCCACCAGCGCCCCATGCCTTCGGTGCGGGTGACGCGTCCGGCCAGCGAATATTCGCCGACCCAGTGCGGCCGGGTCGCCAACCAGAAATGGCCCTTGGCCCGGACGACCCCGGTCAGGTGCTTGCCCATGAAGCCGTGCAGCTTCAGCGGATGGAAAGGGCGCCGCGCCCGGTAGACGAAGGAGCGGATGCCGTATTCCTCGGTCTCCGGCACATGGTCGCGGAAGCCATAGAGCTCCTTGTGCCAGAGCGGATGTTCTTGCGCCTTCTCCTCACTGTAGAGCTTGGTATCGAGCACCTCATCGAGCGGCACGCGGCCGAAATCGGCCTCGACGATGCGCGCATCGGCATTGAGCCCGCGCACCACCTGCCTGACCTTCTCCAGTTCCTGCGGCGCGACTTCGCCCGCCTTGTTGATCACCACGACGTCGGCGAACTCGATCTGCTCGACGAGCAGGTCGACCAGTCTGCGCTCGTCGCCTTCGCCCGCCGTCTCGCCGCGATCGCCGAGGAAGTCGCGGCTGTCGTAGTCCCTCAGCAGGTTGAGCGCGTCGACCACCGTCGCCATCGTGTCGAGCCGGGCGACATCGTCGAGCGAGCGGTCCTCCTCGTCGCGGAAGGAGAAGGTCGCGGCGATCGGCAGGGGCTCGGCGATGCCGGTGCCCTCGATCAGCAGGTAGTCGAACTTCCGTGCCTCGGCGAGGCGGCGCACCTCGCTCAGCAAATCGTCGCGCAGCGTGCAGCAGATGCAGCCATTGCTCATCTCGACCAGGCTCTCCTCGGTCTTGGAGAGATTGGCGCCGCCTTCGCGCACGAGATCGGCGTCGATGTTCACCTCGCTCATGTCGTTGACGATGACGGCGACGCGCCGGCCTTCGCGGTTGTTCAGGATGTGGTTGAGCAGCGTGGTCTTGCCGGCGCCGAGGAAGCCGGAGAGGACCGTGACCGGCAGGCGCCGGTCGACGAGAAGCGGGGATGGAGGCATCGGAAAAAGTCCGGTTCGCTGAAGGATAATTTGTTACATTATAACATATCATCAATGTCAACCGCCTGATGTGGCCGAGACCGAGCCGTCATCAGCAGGGGTTCAGGGCGTGCGGGTCTCTGCCAGCGCCAGAAACGCCGCCGCCGCCTTGGCGAGGTAGCGTTCCTTGTGGCGCAGCGCGAGGAAACGGCGCTTGGGCAGCGGTAGCGCGACCGTGACGAGGCGTCCGGCCGCGATAGCATTGGCGGCGACGAGCCGCGAGATCGCGGTCGTGCCGGCGCCGGCGGCGACTGCGGCGCAGATCGCTTCGTTCGACGGCAGTTCGAGCGCGACGGCCAGATCGGAGGGCGCAAGCCCGAGCCCCGGCAGCGCCGCCTCGAACATGGCCCGCGTCCCCGAGCCCGGCTCGCGCAGCACCCAGGCGCCCTGCTTCAACTCGGCGGAGGACGGAGGCCTCTGCGCCCAGGGATGGCCGGCCGGCGCGACGATGACGAGTTCGTCTTCTGCGACGGCGGTCATGGCGAGGGCGGGGTCGTCGATCTCACCCTCGATGAAGCCGAGATCGGCGTCGCCGTTCTGGATGGCGGCGCTTACCGTCTCGGTGTTGCCGATGGCGAGCGTGACGGCGATGCCGGGGTGGTCGCGGCGAAAGCGCTGGATCAGCGGCGGCAGCCAGTAATTCGCCACCGTCTGGCTCGCCATCAGCACGAGCGAGCCGCGGGCAAGCCCCGAGAGATCGGAGAGCACGGCTTCCGCCGCCGCGGCGCGCGCCAGCACGGCGCGGGCCTCGGTCAGGAAGAGCCGGCCGGCCTCGGTCAGCGCGATGCGCCGGCCGATCCTGTCGAACAGTTTGGTGGCGTAGCGAGCCTCCAGCGTCGCGATCGCCGAACTCACCGCCGATTGGGTGAGATTGAGGGCACGTGCGCCCTGCGTCAGATGTTCCCGCTCCGCGACGGCGACGAAGATGCGGAGTTGTTCGAGCGTCATGCCCTGAGCTTACAGCCCGATCGTAAAAACTCAGCCCTCGGCATGCGCTTCCGCCAGGAAGGAGAGATAGGCCGGGTTATCGCTCTCGCTCCAATAGGGATAGCCGAGCGCATCGAGCCTCTTGGTCAGCTGGCTGCGCTGGGCCTGCGGGATCTGGATGCCGGCGAGGATGCGGCCGTAATCGGCACCATGGTTGCGGTAGTGGAACAGCGAGATGTTCCAGTCCGCCGAGAGGCTGTTGAGGAACTTCAGCAGCGCGCCCGGCCGCTCCGGGAACTGGAAGCGGAAGATCAGCTCGTCGCCGAGGCCCGACGCCTTCCCGCCGACCATGTAGCGGATATGCAGCTTGGCCAGCTCGTTGTCGCTCATGTCGAGAACCGGGTAGCCATGCTCGGCCAGCATCGCGATGATCTGGCGCTTCTCGGCCTCACCCTCGGAGAGCTGCACGCCGACGAAGATGCGCGCGGCCTTGGTGTCGGAATAGCGGTAGTTGAACTCGGTGATGGCGCGTCTGCCGAGCAGCTGGATGAAGGCGCGATAGCTGCCGGGCTTCTCGGGGATGGTCACTGCGAGCAGGGCCTCGCGATGCTCGCCGATCTCGGCCCGCTCGGCGATATGGCGCAGCCGGTCGAAATTCATGTTGGCGCCGCTGTTGATCGCGATCAGCGCGCCGGTCCGCTTGGCCCCGCGCGCCGCATAGGCCTTCAGGCCGGCGAGGCTGACGGCGCCGGACGGCTCGGCGATGGCGCGGGTATCCTCGAAAATGTCCTTCACCGCTGCGCAGATCTCGTCGGTCGAGACGGTGATGACCTCGTCGAGCCATTCGCGGCAGAGCCGGAACGTCTCCTCGCCAGCTTGCCGCACCGCGACACCGTCGGCGAAGAGGCCGACCTGATCGAGCACGATGCGTTTCCCCGCAGCAATCGCGCCGGCCATGGAGGCGGCGTCCTCAGGCTCGACGCCGATCACCTTGATCTCGGGCCGCAGGAATTTCGCGTAGACTGCGACACCGGCCGCAAGCCCGCCGCCGCCGATCGGCACGAAGATCGCCTCGATCGGATCGGAATGCTGGCGCAGGATTTCCATGCCGACCGTGCCCTGGCCGGCGATGACGTCCGGATCGTCATAGGGGTGGACGAAGGTCAGCCCCTTCTCGGCTTCGAGCTTGCGGGCATGGCCATAGGCTTCGTCGAAATTCTCGCCGTGGAGCACGACGCGCCCGCCGAGGCTGCGCACCGCCTGCACCTTGATGTCCGGCGTGGTGCGCGGCATCACGATGGTCGCCTTGATGCCGAGCTTGCGCGCCGCCAGCGCCACGCCCTGCGCGTGATTGCCGGCCGAGGCGCAGATCACGCCGCGCTCGGCCTCGACCGCGGTGAGCCCGGCGATCTTGTTGTAGGCGCCGCGCAGCTTGAACGAGAAGACGGGCTGCAGGTCCTCGCGCTTCAGCAGGGCGCTGCCGCCGAGTCTCGCCGACAGGCGCGGCAGCGGGTCGAGCGGGCTTTCGATCGCGACGTCGTAGACGCGCGCCCCGATGATCTTGCGGATGTACTCTTGCATGTCAGGCCCGTCCTTCCGGGTCGCGATAGCCCGCCATACCGCGATGTCAATCGCAACGGCTGCGCTGGCGCTGGTTCGGAAGGCGCTCCAGCTGTGCGAGCCCTCATCCTGAGGAGCCGCGCACGCGGCGTCTCGAAGGACGCTTCAGATGGTTCCGGAGCCTCCTTGAACATCCTTCGAGACGCGCCCGCGGCGCTCCTCAGGATGAAGGCTGCCCGTCTTTGGCGCGGTTATGTCGGCCATGCGCGATGCGGGATTGCCAGCGCTTCCCCCAGCGGTCAAAGCCTTGTGCGAAACAAGGCGCCGCGAAGCGACGGCGCTGCAGAGGCGGAGACGACGGATGAGCTGGGGCAATCGCGATTTCATGGTGCCGGGCCGGCCGGTGGCGGTGGGTGACCGCGGCATGGCTGCGACCTCGCATCCGGCTTCGACGCTGGCCGCGGTCGAGATCCTGCGGGCCGGTGGCAACGCCATCGATGCCGCCATCGCTGCCGTCGCCGTGCAGGCCGTGGTCGATCCGCACATGACCGGCATCGGCGGCGACTGCTTCGCGATCTATGCCCCGGCCAATGGCAAGATGGTCGCCATCAACGGTTCGGGCCGTTCGGCCGCCAAGGCCGAGCTCGGCTGGTTCCTCAGCCAGGGCATGACGGCGATCGCGGCGGATTCGCCCCATGCCGTCACGGTGCCCGGCGCGATCGACACCTGGTGCCGCCTCGTCGCCGACCATGGCAGCAAGAGCCTGGATGAGATCTTCGCCCCGGCGATCCGCGCCGCCGAGGAAGGCTTCGTGGTGACGCCGCGCGTCGCGCTCGACTGGGCCAAGGCCCGCGGCCGCATCGAGAAGCACGGCCTCGGCAACGCCGTCTATCTGCCGGGCGGCAATCCCCCGGCGGTCGGCGACAAGATGGTCCATCCCGCGCTCGGCAAGACGCTGCGCCGCATCGCGCGCGAGGGCCGCTCGGCCTTCTACGAGGGCGAGGCCGCCGAGGACATGGTCGCGGTGCTCAAGGCCGCCGGCAGCCTGATCGAGCTTGAAGACTTCGCCGCCTCGAAGCCGGATTATGTCGATCCGATCGGCGCCGATTACCGCGGCCATCGCCTCTGGGAATGCCCGCCGAATGGCCAGGGCATCGCGGCGCTCTTGATCGCGCGCATCCTCGAAGGCTTCGACATGAAGGACGGGAAGCTGAGCGAGGCCGATCGCATCCATCTCCTCGCCGAGGCCAGCAAGGCCGCCTATCGCCAGCGCGACGCCCTCGTGGCCGATCCCACTGTGAGCCCCTTCGATACGGAAGCCTTCCTGTCAGATCAGTTCGTCGGTCGCATTCGCAAGGAGATCAGCCTGGAGAAGGCGGCGGCGCCCGAAGCCTTCGACATGCCCTTGCACAAGGACACGATCTATCTCTGCGTCGTCGACGGCCAGGGCAATATGGTCTCCTTCATCAACTCGCTGTTCTCCGCCTTCGGCAGCGGCATCTACGCGCCGAAGGCCGGCGTCATGCTGCAGAACCGCGGCTCGGGCTTCCGCCTGATCGAGGGCCATCCCAACGCGATTGCGCCGCGCAAGCGCCCGTTCCACACGATCATTCCGGGCATGCTGGCCAAGGACGGCAAGCCGATCATGCCGTTCGGCGTGATGGGCGGCCAGTATCAGTCGACCGGCCATGTCCATTTCCTCTCCGGCATCCTCGACCGCGGCCTCGATCCGCAGCAGGCCTCGGACGCGCCGCGGAGCTTCGCCTATGACGGCAAGCTCTCGCTGGAGACGACGATCCCGGCCGCTGTCGCCGCCGATCTGAAGGCGCGCGGCCATGATGTGGTCTGGGCCGAGGAGCCGCTCGGCGGCTGCCAGGCGATCTGGGTCGACCATGCGCGCGGCGTCATGTTCGGCGCCTCCGACCACCGCAAGGACGGCTTCGCGCTGGCCGTGTGAAGCCGGTTCCCCGACCGGCTCGTCATTGCGAGCGTAGCGAAGCAATCCAGCATCGTAGAGCTCTACGTCTCCTGGATTGCTTCGTCGCTGTCGCTCCTCGCAATGACGCGAGGGCGGCTGGCGGATCTTGAAGGATGCTCAGGCCGCGCCGATGGCGTTCGACGGGGTCTGCCGGTCGGTGATCTGCTGGCCGAACAGGCTGCCGGCGAGCTCGACGGCGAGGCGGGCCGTCTGGCCGCGATCGTCGAGGAAGGGGTTGAGCTCGACGATGTCCATCGAGCGCACCAGCCCGGAATCGTGCAGCAGCTCCATCACCAGATGCGCCTCGCGATAGGTCGCGCCGCCCGGCACGGTGGTGCCGACGCCCGGCGCCAGCGGCGGGTCGAGGAAATCGACGTCGAAGCTGACATGCAGCACGCCGTTGGCGGCGCGCACCTTCTCGATGACCTGGCGGATCAGCACGCCGACGCCGTGCTCGTCGATGGCGCGCATGTCGGCGATGTCGATGCCGCGCGCCTTCACTGCAGCCTTCTCGAGCGGGTCGATCGAGCGAATGCCAAACAGGCTGAGCTGCTCCGGGGAGATCGAGGCACGCGGCTCCGAGCCGAGCAGGTCGTCGAGGCCGCCCTCGCCGCAGAGGAAGGCCGAGGACATGCCGTGCATGTTCCCGGAGGGCGAGATCGCCGGCATGTTGAAATCGGCATGGGCGTCGAGCCAGAGCACGAAGAGCTTGCGGCCCTGCTCCTGCCAGTGGCGGGCGACGCCGTTGACCGAGCCCATCGACAGGCTGTGGTCGCCGCCGAGGAAGATCGGCGTGTCGCCGGTGCGGGCGAGCTCGTAGGCGCGGGCGCTCAGCGCGCGCATCCAGGCGGCGATCTCGCTGTAGAAGCGGGCATTGTCGGGCGCCGGGCCGTCGACCGGCTTCAGGTCACGCGCGAGGATGTCGCCATGGTCCGCAACGGCGTAGCCGAGATCTTCGAGCACCCGCACCAGGCCGGCGGTGCGCAGGCCGGCCGGCCCCATGAGCGCGCCGCGGCGCGAGGCGCCGACCTCGATCGGGCAGCCCAGCAGGGCGATGCGACCCTGTACGGCCGGGTTCTTGGCGGAAATGTCGGTCATGAGAGCAGGCTGTCCGTGTCTGCGAAGGGGCGTTCGTCGCCGATGCGCCGTCCATGGCGCATCGGCTTCCGCCTGTCGAGTGCCGCGCTCGCGTGACCGTTCTGTGTCAGGTCGGCTTCCCGAACTGCGGAAGCCGCTTCCCTTGAAGGCCCGATGCCGACTTAGCCGAGCCCGAGCACGCCGCGCAGCTTGGAAAGGTCTTCCGCCAGCGTGGTGATCATCGCGGCGAGCGCCTTGCGGTCGGCCTCGCTCAGCTTGTCATAGGTCTCGAAGCCGCCATCGCCGAGCTTGTACTTCGCCAGCGTCTTGTCGACGGTCTCGAAGTTCGCGTCGATCTTGGCCGCGAGCGCCTTGTCCTCCTTCGCGACCAGCGGCCGCAGCAGGTCGACGATCTTCTTGGCGCCGTCGACATTGGCCTGGAAGTCCCAGAGGTCGGTGTGGCTGTAGCGGTCTTCCTCGCCGGAGATCTTGGTGGCCGCAACCTCCTCGATCAGCACGGCAGCACCGCCGACCATCTTGTCCGGCGGAACCGTCAGACCCTTGATACGGCCCTGCAACTCGGTGACGTCGGCAAGCAGCTTGTCAGCGAAGGGTGCGAGCCCTTCCGTGCTGTTCTTGGCGAAGAGCCCGTATTCGATGCGGTGGAAGCCGGTGAACTCCGGGTCCTCCTCCTTCTTCTCATGGTCGTCGGCGCGCGAGTCGATCTTGCCGTCGAGGTCGCTGAACAGCTCCGCGACCGGCTCGATCCTCTCGTAGGAAACGCGGGTCGGCGCATAGAGCGCCCTGGCCTTGGCGAGATCGCCGGCCTTGACCGCATCGGTGAAGGCCTTGGTGTCCTTCACCAGCTGGTCGACGCCCTGCGAGACGTAGAGCTTGTATTCGGAGACCGGCGCCACGAGGTCGAGCGGTGAGACGGCGAAGGCCGGCCCGGCCGTCACGGTGGCGAACAGGCCGGCCCCGGCCAGCCATGCGAAGCGCAAGCTCATATCAGTCTCCTGTCTTGCGGGGTGAAGTGTTGCTGAATGGGCTATTGGCCGCGGCGGGTGCGATGCCGCGCGCCGCCTTGATCAGCCCGGCGCCGAGATAGCTCCCGGCATCGGGCACGCCGGGCAGGGCGAAGAAATAGCCGCCGCCGACGGGCTTGATGTATTCCTCCAGCGGCTCGCCATCGAGGCGCTTCTGCACGGCGATGAAGCTGCGCTCGAGGTCCTGCTGGAAGCAGATGAAGAGCAGCCCCATGTCGAGCTGTCCGGCGCGGGTGACGCCGTTGGAATAGTTGAACGGCCGGCGCAGCATGCGGCTGCCTTCCGTCTCCGGCCGGCGCGGATTGGCGAGCCGGATATGGGCGTCGAGCCTGGTGCGCTTGCCCTCGGGATCGTCGGCATAGACCGGCTCGTCATATTCGCGCCGGCCGCCGATCGGCGCGCCGCTCGCCTTCTCGCGGCCCATGATCGCCTCCTGCTCGCCGAGCGGCGTGCGGTCCCAGCGTTCCACGAAGTTCCGGATGATCCGGACCACCTGATAGCTGCCATTGGCGGCCCATTCCGGCTCTTCCGAACCGGTCTGGACCCAGACGAGGTTGTCCATCAGCGTCTTGTCCGCGGCGTCGGGGTTCGCGGTGCCGTCGCGGAAGCCGAGCAGATTGCGGGCGCTTTCCGCTGGCTCGCTCGGCTTGGGCTTGAGCACCGGGACCGTGCCCTCCTGCTTCCAGCGCAGCAGGATGAGGTCCGGCGCGTTCTTCAGGATGTCGCGCAGTGCGTGGATGCTGGTGTCGGCCGTGTTGGCGCAGAACTGCAGCAGCAGGTCGCCGTGGCAGAGCGCGCCGTCGAGCGCGTCGTTGCGGAAGCGCTTCATCCGCTGCAGGCGCTTCGGCTTGAGCGGGCCGAGGCCGAAGCGCTCGTCGAAGAGCGAGGCGCCGAGCGCGACGGTGATAGTCAGGTTGTCGGGCGCGATGACGGGGCCGAGGATGCCGCTGTCCGGCGGCGGGAAGCCTGGATCGGCCGTTGGAGCCGGCCCGCCCTGCATCAGGAAGGTGATGCGCTCGCTGAGCAGCCGGAAGAGCCGTTCGAGCTCGTCGAGCGAAGTGGCGGTGACGTCGAAGGCCGCAACGAGGCCGGTCGCCGGGCGCGGCGTGACGATGCCGGATTGGTGAATGCCGTGGAAGGGCTGGCGTTGGGTGGTCGCGTCGCTCTCAGGTGCGGCTGCGGGGTTCCGTGCCGGCTCGCCTGCCGCCTGTGCCAGCGAGGCGCTGCCGAGAGCCGCTGCGCCGCCGATCAGGAGCGATCGCCGCGAGGCTGTGAAGGTCTTGCCCGGTCGGGTCATGATCTGCGCTCCGCTTCAGGCAGGGCGAGCGCCTTGCGCATGGCCGAGAGGTCTTCGGCCAGTGAGCGGAGCGTGCCGCCTGGCTTGGCGTCGTTCGGCAGGGCTACGAGAACGGCCTTGGTCCGCGCGGCCAGATCGGGGTCGATGCGCGCCGTCAGCGGCAGGAGGAGTTGCGCGATATGGCTCGCTGCCGCGACAGCCTCGGGTGAGACCGTCTCTCCGTCCGGGGAGGAGAGAAGCGCGATGGCGCCCGCCAGCATCGTGTCCGGCAGGACGGTGCGCTGGCCGAGCGCCGCACGGAGCTGATCGGCGGTCGGCCTGAGCTCGGCGCGAGGAGCGCTTTCGCTGCCGCCCAGGGCGGCCTCGAGCTTGCCGAACAGGCCTTCGAGTTCGGCATCGCCCGTTACCGCTGGGCGCAGTGCCGGCAGGAGGGTAGCGGCGTCACGGCGGGCCTTGTCCGCGGCCTCAGGATCATGCGCCGCTTGCGCCTGCGCCAAGGCGTCGAGCGCGGCTCCGAACGCAGTCGAGCGCTCGCTGAGGAGGGCGCGGTATTCGGCGGCCGGGCCGACCATATCCATCAGTGTCAGCGCGGGGCGCGGCTGGTTTGTCGAGGCCTGCACGATCAGCCGGCCGCGCGGCGCGCTCAGCAATCCGCAGGTGATGGCGTATTCGCCGGGATGGAGCTGCGTCGTCAGCCGCCGCGACTGGCCCGGCGCGATGTTCTCGCGCTCCTCCAGCACCATCACGCCGTCGAGGATTTCCCATTCCAGCACGCGCTCGCCGCGATTGGTCACGACGAAGCTCGCCTTGCCGGCGGGAATCGTCAGCGTCGCGGGCTCGCATGTCCGGTCGGTGATCGCGATGGCGATGTCGGTCGCGCTCGCCTCGGCGACGCGCCGGCCGCCGCTGCCCGCCGCATAGATGAAGGCGCCGACCCCGCCGCAAATGAGGAGCAGCGTGCCGGCGCCGGCCAGCCTCAGGCGCGGCGAGTGTCGTGCTTCGGAGCGGGGTGCGACTGCCGCCGTCTGTTCCTGCCGGCCACCAGCCAGGAACAGGGCGAGCATCGGGATCAGGAAGGCGAGATAGGCGATGACCTCGCCGAGCGCCGCCCGCTCCTGATAGCCGAAGAAGCCTGAAAGGATCGCGCCGAGAGCGCCATCGGCCGGAAGGGTCGTGCCGAGGTCGTAGACGGTCTGCTGGAGGTGGTTCCAGAGCCCGGCTTCGTGCAGGGACCGCACGGCATTCGCCACGAGTCCGGCCGCGACGAACAGGATCAGGATGCCGGTCCAGCGGAAGAAGACGCGCAGGTTGAGCTTTACGCCGAGCGCATAGATGGCGTAGCCGGCGGCTGCCGCGAGCAGGATGCCGAGCCCCGCGCCGAGCGCGGGAGCCCAGCCGCCATTCTGCTGGAAGATGGCGAGCAGGAAGAAGACCGACTCCAGCCCCTCGCGCACGACGGCGAGGAAGGCGAGGCCGACCAGCGCAAGCCCCTGATGCCCGCCGGCCAGCGCCGCGTCGACGCCGGCATGCAACTCGCCCTTGATCGAGCGTGCTGCCCTGCGCATCCAGAACACCATCGAGGTCAGCATCGCCGCGGCGATGAGGCCAATGACAGCCTCGAACAGTTCCTGCCCGCGCTGGGGCAGCTCTCCGGCAATGATGTCGAGCGCTGCACCCGCGGCGAGGCTCACGGCGCAGGCGAGTCCGACACCGACCCAGAGCGCCGGAAGCCATTCGCGCCGCCCCGTCCTGACCAGATAACTCGCGACGATGCCGACGATCAGCGCGGCCTCGATCCCTTCGCGGAGCATGATGAGAAACGGTACGATCACGGCGAATCTGACTCGATTGCGCGTCGCGATCAGATAATTGCGGCGCAGTCAGCTCGTGACTAGGCAGCCGCTGCAGAAGGGTCAACCAAATCCTGATAGTTTAGAATTGTCGTAAACTGACGATATCGCGTCGGATACTTGCTGAAAGTGTAGCTATCGTCGGTCTTTTTCTTTCGGGTCGCTCCGGATGCTGCCGGATCGGCCGGGCGCGGCGAAGCGTCACGCTCCGCCGCGCCCCGCACTCAACGCCGCTTCAGCAGGATCATCTTCTCCTGCGTCATGTCGCGCATGGTGTAGGGGATGCCGCCGGTGCCGTAGCCCGAGACGCGCCGGCCGGCGAAGGGCATCCAGTCGGTGCGGAAGGTCGTGGGGTCGTTGACCATCACGGCCGAGGCATCGAGCCGGTTCGCGGCGCGCAGCGCGACGTCTATGTCCTGCGCGAAGATGCTGGCCTGGAAGGCGACGGGCAGTGAGTTCGCCCGCGCGATGGCCTCGTCGAGCTTGCTGTAGCGATAGATCGCGACGGCCGGGCCGAACACCTCCTCGCTGGAGATGCGGGCTTCCGGCGCCGGGTCGATCAGCACGGCCGGTTCGAGCGTCGTCTCCGACAGGCGCTTGCCGCCGGTCGCGAGCCTAGCGCCGCCCTTCACCGCCTCGTCGATCCAGGCGGCGACGCGATCGGCCTCCTTGGGGATGATCAGCGGGCCGACTTCGGTGTCCTTCAGCGTCGGGTCGCCGGTGCGCAGCTTCTTGACGCGGGCGACGAGCCGCTCGGTGAAGTCATTGACGATGGCTTCATGGACATAGATGCGCTGCGTCGACACGCAGACCTGACCGGCATGGTAGTAGCCGCCCTTCACGATCGGCTCGATGATCGCATCGAGATCGGCGCTCTTGTCGACGATAGCGGGTGCGACGCCGCCATGCTCCAGCGCCGAGCGGGCGCCATGGGCGAGCTTGGAGTGCAGGTACCAGCCGACCTTGGCCGAGCCGATGAAGCTGAGGAACGCGATGCGCGGATCGGTCGCGAGCTTCTCGGCGAGCGCGGTCTCGGTGGGAACGAAGGTCTGGCACCAGGCCTCCGGCAGCCCGGCCTCATGCACCAGCTTGACGAAGTCGATACAGGAGAGCGGCGTCGTGCCAGCCGGCTTGACGATGACCGGGCAGCCCACGGCGATGGCCGGCGCGACCTGGTGGACGATCAGGTTGAGCGGGTGGTTGAAGGCCGAGATCGCCGCGACGATGCCGATCGGCTCCTTGGTGGTGAAGGCCCAGCGGTCGGCGGCGGCGGCCGACAACCCCATCGGGATCTCGCGCCCGGCGAAATTGCGCAGCTCGTCGGCGGCGTTGTGGACGCCGTCGACCGCCCGGTTCGCCTCGACGATCGCATCCGGCAGCGGCTTGCCGCCCTCGCGGGCGATCTGCATGGCGAAATGGTCGCGCTTCGCTTCGAGCAGGCTTGCGAGCTTGCGCAGGATCGCGATGCGCTGATGCGGCTTCAGCCAGTTGTCGCGGTCCTTGAACACATCCTGCGCCGCCTTGAGCTTGCGCTCGAGCGCGGCTTCGTCGTCGGTTTCGATCTCGGTGATCGGGGCGCGGTCATAGGCTTGAACAACCTGAAGCATGGCTCTCTCTTCCGAAAAAGGCGCGGGTCATCCCGGACGCAGCGGAGCGGAGATCCGGGATCCATGCCGGAACATATATCGGAATAGTTCCGGCATGGATCCCGGGTCTCCCTTCGGTCGCCCCGGATGACCCGGCGATGGGCGACGAAGCGGAAGTTCTCGAAGATCGGAGCATTGCTCAGGCCAGATCGACGTCCGGCACCTTGTTGCGTAACTCCTCGACGAGGACGCGGGTGTTCTCGGAATAGTCGATCGGGCAGTCGACGAGATGGACACCGCCGCCCTTGAAGGCGGCTTCCAGCGTCGGCACCAGCGCCTCGGCCGAGGTCACGCGGGAGCCCTTGGCGCCATAGGACTCGGCATAATGCACGAAGTCGGGGTTGCCGAAGGTCATGCCGTAATCGGGGAATTTGTCGACGGCCTGCTTCCAGCGGATCATGCCGTAGGCGCCGTCGTTCAGCACGAGCACGACAAGGTTGAGGCCGAGCCGAACCGCCGTCTCCATCTCCTGCGAGTTCATCATGAAGCCGCCGTCGCCGCAGACGGCCATGACGCGCCGCCGGGGATGCAGCATTGCCGCCATCATCGCCGAGGGCAGGCCGGCCCCCATCGTCGCCAGCGCATTGTCGAGCAGCAGCGTATTGGCGACGTGGGTGCGGTAATTCCGCGCGAACCAGATCTTGTACATGCCGTTGTCGAGGCAGACGATGCCGTCCTCCGGCATCACCGCCCGCACGTCATGGACGAGCCGCTGCGGCGTCACCGGGAAGCGGTCCTCCTCGGCGCGGGCATTGATCTTGGTCAGGACCTTCTGGCGCAGCTCCAGCATCTGCTTCTGCTCGGGCAGCTTGCCCTCGAGCCTGTCGGCCAGCCCGGTGACCGTGGCGCCGATATCGCCGATCACCTCCGCGTCGGGGTGATAGACCTGCTCCACATTGGCCGACTGGTAGCCGATGTGGATCACCTTCGGCCCGCCGGCATTGCGCATCAGGAAGGGCGGCTTCTCCACCGTGTCGTGGCCGACGGCGACGATCAGGTCTGCGAGCGCCACCGCCTCATGGACATAGTCGCCCTCGGAGAGCGCGGCCGTGCCGATATAGAGGTTCGAGCCGCCGGTGACGGCGCCCTTGCCCATCTGGGTGTTGAAGAAGGGCAGGCCGGTGCGGCGCACGAAGGCCGACAGCGGCTCGACCAGGCGCGGCCGGTTGCCCGCGGCGCCGATCATCACCAGCGGCCGCCTGGCGGCGAGGATCATCTCGGCCGCGCGGTCGAGCGGCGCGTCCGGTGCGATCGGCCGGTCGAGCGGGTGGACCGGGATCAGCGGAATGTCTTCGATCTCCTCGGCCGCGACGTCCTCGGGCAGTTCGAGGTGGACCGGGCCCGGCCGCTCCTCCATCGCGACGCGGAAGGCATCGCGCACCACCGAGGGGATGCTGCCGGGGCTGACGATCTGGCGCGTCATCTTGGTGAGCGGGCGCATCGAGGCGATGACGTCGACGATCTGGAAGCGCGCCTGCTTGGCGGTCATGATCGCCTTCTGCCCGGTGATCAGGATCATCGGCATGGCGCCGAGATGGGCATAGGCCGCGCCGGTCGAGAAATTGAGCGCGCCGGGGCCGAGTGTCGCGATGCAGACGCCGGGCTTGCCGGTGAGCCGGCCATGGGTCGCGGCCATGAAGGCGGCGGCCTGCTCGTGCCGCGTCAGAACCAGCTCGATCTTGGATTTGCGCAGGGACTCGACGACGTCGAGATTTTCCTCGCCCGGAACACCGAAGACGCGGTCGACACCTTCGTTCTCAAGCGCTTCGACCAGAAGATCGGAACCCTTCTTCATCGCCCGTCGCCTTTCAGTGGAAGCGGCCTCGCCAGACCGGCAAGGCTAGGCCTTCGACGTAGGAAGGCAACAGGGTATGCGTCAGGGCGCGTGGCGCATGGCGGCCGCGCCTTTGAGGATATTGCTGCTCCTTGCACGGCGGCGATTACTGAAGGGCGCATGTATCGGCTGCCTTCCCGAAATTCACGCGAAAGTGAGGCCAAGCAGGCAGGCAAGAAGATTGGCAATCGGTGCTTGATGATTAGCTAGACCTGACGGGCGACACAGTTCAGGAGGTTGCCATGCTTTCACGCAAGATCGTTGCCGTCGCTGCTGCGCTGCTTCTCCTGGGAGCCGGATCGATGGCCTACGCCGCCGAGCTCGGCGCCGCGAGCATCGTGCGCGAACAGAGCCAGAGCCAGCGGGCTGCTGCGGAGCAGGCCCAGTACATGGCCTATCACAACCACTTCAGGGCCCCGTCCGACCAATACAACCAGTCGGGCGACAACACCGGCGTGCTGCCGCATCACAACTGAGATCTGGCG
This sequence comes from Allobosea sp. RAF48, assembly GCF_052114025.1. Lineage (NCBI taxonomy): Bacteria > Pseudomonadati > Pseudomonadota > Alphaproteobacteria > Hyphomicrobiales > Alloboseaceae > Allobosea > Allobosea sp. RAF48. The sequence continues at coordinate 83,394 of NZ_JBFRDZ010000016.1, read as the reverse complement.
GTACGCCCGGAGAGGGGCCGCACACAACGGCCCCTTTTTTGCCGCCGTGCCGGCGCCGCACTGGGGGTCAGGCTGCCTGCCGCAACCCGACCAGGAAGGGCGAAAAGGTGACGTTGCCGGCCTGCACCGTGGCCAGCGTGTTGCAGGGCAGGGCCTGCCAGCATTCGCGGGCGGCGTCGACTGGCTCTGAGGCGACGACGACGCTGTCGGGCCGCGGACAGACATAGAGGCTCGGCGGCCTGGCGTCTGAAGACCAGCGGATCGCATGGATCGTTTCGCCGTCGGCGAGCGCGGCGGCGCAGCGCAGCGGCTCGCGGACACCTGTCCGTTCCATCAGGGAGAGCGCGTCGGAGAGGGCGGCGGCAAGCGCTTCGCCCGGTGCCATGCCTTCGGCCATATGGGCAAGGGCGAGCAGGAAGAGGGCTTCGGAATCGGTGGTGCCGGCGCGGGCGCCGTAGAGCGAATCCGGGATCAACGCCTCCAGCTGCCTGCGGATCAGTCCGTAGCCGCCGATCTGGCCATTATGCATGAAGAGATAGCGGCCGTGGACGAAGGGGTGACAGTTGGCCCGCGTCGTCGCGGTGCCTGTCGCGGCCCGGACATGGGCGAAGAACAGATGCGAGCGCACCTGCCGGGCGATCGAGAGCAGGTTCTCGTCGGACCAGGCCGGGCGCACCTCGCGATAATGTCCCGGCTCGGCCCGCTCGCCATACCAGCCGATGCCGAAGCCGTCGCCGTTCGTGCCGGTCTTGGCCTCCTCGGCGTGAAGCGACTGGTGGATCAGCGAATGGCAGGGCGAGGCGACGAAATCCTCGAGAAAGACGGGGACGCCTGAATAGGCGAGGAAGCGACACATCTCGGCCTCGAATCAGCCGGTGGGGAATGATCACGGGGAATATTGTTCCCCGAAGATGAACGTGGACATAACGAATTTTCTCTGCGGGCGCATCCGGGCGGATGCTGCTCGCAATCTGCTGGCGCGAAATGCGAGGGCCGCGCACATCCATCTTTCGTCTAAGGGATGAGAACGACATAGTCTTGCGTGCGGCGCAACGCTCCTATACCGATCCAGCGCGTAAACGGCGCATAATCAATGCCCGGAAAAGCATATCCGGCGCGTAGCGCCTCGACGGGAGCGGGAATGTGAAGGGCCTCCTCGCCATCAGCCGGGTCATCGACGCGGTCAACGGCTTCATCGGCAGGAAAGTCGCCTGGCTTATCCTCGCGGCCGTCATCGTCGCGACAGTCAATGCGATCGTCCGCAAGATCTTCAACGTCTCGTCGAATGCTTGGCTCGAACTGCAATGGATGCTGTTCGGTGCGGTCTTCCTGATGTGCGCGTCATGGACGATGCAGGTGAAGGAGCACATCCGCATCGACATCGTGAACAGCATGCTGCCGAAGCGCGTCCGCCAGTGGATCGAGCTGCTCGGTCACGTGCTGTTCCTGATGCCGTTCTGCCTGCTGATCGTCTACCACTCCTGGCCGTTCTTCCTGCGTTCCTACGCCATCAACGAGCAGTCGCTCTCGGCCGGCGGCCTGCCGCAATGGCCCGCCAAGGGCCTCGTGGTGGTCGGCTTCGTGATGCTGAGTTTCCAGGGCGTCTCAGAGATCATCAAGCAGATCGCGATCATACGCGGAGACCTTGAGGATCAGGAGGCCGCCGCCGGCCATGCGGCCGCGGCCGAGGCGGAAGCCCAGCGCCTGCTCGACCAAGCCAAGGAACAGGGCCTCGCTTCGTGAGCGGCCCGCAAGAAGTCCGGAACGATCCCATGCACGCTCATCGCCTTCCGCGCGTCGCCGGCCTGCTGCTCGCGCTCACCGTCCTCGCCTTCTTCGGCCTCCACACTGGCGACGCCTTCGCGGCGGGCGGCGGCATCGGCGATTTCCTGCGCGTCAACATGGCGCCGGTGATGTTCGCGACGCTCGTCGTCTTCCTGCTGCTCGGCTATCCCGTCGCCTTCGCGCTCGCCGCCAACGGCCTGCTCTTCGCGCTGATCGGCATCGATCTGGGCATGTTCCAGGAGAACTTTCTCCAGGCCCTGCCGGAACGCATCTACGGCACGATGAACAACGACGTGCTGCTGGCGATCCCCTTCTTCACCTTCATGGGCTTGGTCCTCGAGCGCTCCGGCATGGCGGAGGACCTGCTCGACACCATCGGCCAGCTCTTCGGCCCCGTCCGCGGCGGCCTCGCCTATGCGGTGATCTTCGTCGGCGCGCTGCTGGCGGCAACCACCGGCGTCGTCGCGGCTTCCGTGATCTCGATGGGCCTGATCTCGCTGCCGATCATGCTGCGCTACGGCTATGACCGGCGCCTCGCCTCGGGCGTCATCGCGGCATCGGGCACACTGGCGCAGATCATCCCGCCCTCGCTCGTCCTGATCGTGCTCGCCGACCAGCTCGGCCGCTCGGTCGGCGATATGTATGAGGGCGCCTTCATCCCCGGCCTCGTCCTGGCCGGTCTCTACGCGCTCTATGTCTTCCTCGTCACCATCGTCTACCCGCAGCGCGCGCCGGGGCTGCCGCCGGAGGCACAGACGCTGCGCGATGCCGACGGCAAGACGCGGCGCTTCTCGCTGCTGGTCGTGACGATCATCGCCTTCGCCCTGTCCTATGCCTACATGAAGCTGTTCACGAAGGTGACGGCGGGTTCGGACTTCGTCGTGCTCACCATGTCGCTGATGGTGGGGGTCTCCTTCGTCATCGCGCTGATCAACAAGTTCCTGAAGCTCAACCTGCTGTCGCGGATGACCGAGCAGGTCATCTTCGTGATGGTGCCGCCGCTGGCGCTGATCTTCCTGGTGCTCGGCACGATCTTCATCGGCGTCGCCACGCCGACGGAAGGCGGCGCGATGGGTGCTGCCGGCGCGATCCTGCTCGCGTGGGGCAAGAAGCGGATGACCTTCGAGCTGCTCCGGCAGGCGACGGAATCGACCGCCAAGCTCTCGGCCTTCGTGCTCTTCATCCTGGTCGGCGCGCGGGTGTTCTCGCTGACCTTCTATGGCGTCAACGGCCATCTCTGGGTCGAGCACCTGCTGGTCGGCCTGCCCGGTGGCGCGACGGGCTTCCTGATCGTCGTCAACGTGATGGTCTTCCTGCTCGCCTTCTTCCTCGACTTCTTCGAGCTCGCCTTCATCATCGTGCCGTTGCTCGGACCGGCGGCGGACAAGCTCGGGATCGACCTGATCTGGTTCGGCGTCATCCTCGGCGTGAACATGCAGACCTCGTTCATGCACCCGCCCTTCGGCTTCGCGCTGTTCTTCCTGCGCTCGGTCGCGCCGAAGAACCCCTACAAGGATCGCGTCACCGGCAAGATGATGGCGCCCGTCACCACCGGCCAGATCTATTGGGGCGCGGTGCCCTTCGTGGTGATCCAGTGCATCATGGTCGCGCTCGTCGTGCTCTTCCCGCAGATGGTGATGCACTACAAGGCATCGGCCGTGCAGCTCGACCAGAAGGCGATCGACAAGCAGTTCGACTCGATCCAGATCCCGGGCCTGGGCGGGCCGGGCCTGCCCGGCGGATTCGACCTGAATGCGCCGCCGGTCATCGAGGCGCCGAAGCCCTGACGGCCGGTCTCTGAGATGATGCGGCGCGGGGGAGCATTGATCGCGGCGGTGCCGGCCATTCTGGCCGCTGGCCCGGCGCTGGCCGCCGGCGATATCGGCGGGGCAACGATGGGTGCCGGCTGGGCTTTGCCCTTCGCCGGCATGCTGCTCTCGATCGCGCTGGGTCCGGTGGTGTTCCCGCATCTCTGGGAGCGCCACTACGGCAAGTTCGCCGCCTTCTGGGCCGTGCTCACCTTGGCTCCGCTGGTGCTTCTCCGAGGGCTCGACCCGGCGCTCGCTGCGCTGCTTCACACGGCGCTGCTCGACTACATCCCTTTCATCATCCTGCTCTTCGCGCTCTTCACCATCGCCGGCGGCATCCTGATCAGCGGCAACCTGCGCGGTACGCCTCTGACCAACACCACCCTGCTGGCGATCGGCACGGTGCTCGCAAGCTTCGTCGGCACGACCGGCGCCTCGATCATCATGATCCGCCCGGTCCTGCGGGCGAATGACGACCGGCGCTTCAACGTCCATGTCGTCGTCTTCTTCATCTTCCTGGTCTCGAATATCGGCGGCTCGCTGACGCCGCTTGGCGACCCGCCGCTCTTCCTCGGCTTCCTGCGCGGCGTCGACTTCTTCTGGACCACGACGCATCTGCTGCCCGAGACAGGCTTTGCCGTCATCGCCCTGCTGGCGCTGTTCTATGCATTCGACAGCCTCCTCTTCCGCAAGGAGAAGGGCTACCCGACGCTCAAGGACCCGACGCCGGACCGCGCCATCAAGCTCTGGGGCAAGGTCAACATCCTGCTGCTGGCGGGCGTGATCGGCGCGATCCTGATGTCGGCGAACTGGAAGCCGGGCACCGCCTTCACCGTGCACGGCGTCGCCGTCGAAGGGCAGAACCTGCTGCGCGACCTCATTCTGCTCGCCCTCGCCGGGCTCTCGCTCAAGCTCACGCCTGGCCCCGTCCGTGCCGGCAACGAATTCTCCTGGGGGCCGATCAAGGAGGTCGCCAAACTCTTCGCCGGTATCTTCATCTGCATCATCCCGGTTCTGGCGATGCTGCAGGCGGGGCGGGAGGGCGCCTTCGCGCCGCTGGTCGCGCTGGTCTCCAACACCGACGGCAGCGCCAACACGACCGCCTATTTCTGGCTGACCGGCGCGCTCTCCTCCTTCCTCGACAACGCGCCGACCTATCTCGTCTTCTTCGAGCTCGCGGGCGGTGACCCCAAGGCACTGATGACGAACGGCGCGTCGGCGCTGGCCGCGATCTCGGCGGGCGCGGTCTTCATGGGGGCGAACAGCTATATCGGCAACGCACCGAACTTCATGGTCTATGCCATCGCCAAGGACCGGAAGGTCGCGATGCCCAGCTTCTTCGGCTACATGCTCTGGTCGGGCGCGATCTTGATCCCGCTCTTCGTGGTGCTGACCTTCCTGTTCTTCAGGTAGGAGCGCCGAGCCGATCCGTCATGGTCGGCCCTGTGCCGACCGTCCACGTCTTCGTCGATACAGAGCGGTGTTCAAGACGTGGATGCTCGCCACAAGGGCGAGCATGACGCTGAGAGCTTCAGGGCAGGGGGGAGGCCGGCCCGCGGCCTCGTGCCCGGCGATGACGCGCAGCCTCACGGCCGTCCGGTCGGAACGCCTTCCCTGATCTTTGCGGAGAAATCCGGGTCGTCGAGCGAGAGCGTGCGAGCGCGGTCGCCGATGCGGGCGAGCCGGACCAGTTCGTCCAGCGGGATGTCCTGCCGGATCGCGCCGATCTGCTGCAGATAGCCCGGCAGATAGCCGGAGAGCAGCACGCGCGGATCGAGCGGCAGTGAGAACTTCCAGCCCGGCGCGACGCTGCCGACGAGGTGGTAGACCACCGTGGTGCAGTTGGTCGTCAGCGTGTTGTACCAGCGCGGCCTGGCGGCGAGATCGTTGACGTCGGCGATATAGGCGAGCAGCAGGTCGCGGGCCTGGCTGGCGGAGGCGCTGAGGCGGAAGAGCCTGGCATCCTCGCGCCGCGCATGGGTGCGCAGTCCGACGATGTCGCGCTCGTCGGCGGCGACATAGGCCATTTCGTAGCTGCGGAAGAAGCCGGCCAGGGCCGACCATTCCTCGCCCTTCTCGCGCCGAACCTCGATCGAGAAGGTCAGCGGCACCGAATCCGAGAAGGTGAAGCTGACCAGGAGATGCGCGATCGCCTCCCCCGACCAATAGGTCAGGAAGACGTCGGCGCCACTGATCGCCGCGAGGTTGTATCGGCGCGTTTCCCAGCGCTGGTCGTAATCCTCCTCCGTGCGCCAACGGAAATGGCGCAGGTTGGAGACGGTGAGCACGTCGCCCTCGCGGGCGATCGTCGGCAGCCTAGCGAGCTCGGGAATCCAGTCGCGATCATGCGAGGGCTGGAAGCTGCTCCACCAGGAGAGCAGGCCGACGAAGACCATAGCGAAGCCGAGCGGCAGGCGCGCGTCGCTCGTCCAGACGCCGATGAGGCCCGCCAATGCAGCGATGCCGAAGCCGATCGCGCCGACGATCGCGATCGCGCCCGTGAGCCGGAACAGCAGGAAGCCCGTGCCCCACGTTGCGGCGCCGAGAATGACGAGGGTCAGGAGAAGCTTCAGCACAATCGAAAAGAGGCGGCCCATGGCCGCCTCTCGTAACCGATTTCTCGATCCGTCCCAAACGCAGTCATCACGCATCGGCGCGGCCAAGGCCGCTTGTCGGGGATGACAGGCGATGCAACGCCGGAAATTCTCAGGCCGCGAGCGAGTTCGTCGGGGCCGCCGCCTTCACGGCGTCGTCGACATGGGCCTCGAACTTGGCGAAGTTCTTGGCGAACATGCCGACGAGATCATTCGCGGTCTCGGCGAAGGCGGCTTTGTCGGCCCAGGTCTTCACCGGATAGAGGATGTGCGGCTCGACGCCGGGCACCGAGCTCGGCACCGCGAAGCCGAAATAGGGATCGCGGCGGAAATCGGCGCGGTTGAGCGAACCGTCGAGCGCAGCCGAGAGCAGGCGGCGGGTGACGCGGATCGGCATGCGCCGGCCGGTGCCGTATTTGCCGCCGGTCCAGCCGGTGTTCACCAGCCAGCAGTCGACATGGTGCTTGGCGATGAAGTCGCGCAGCAGGTTGGCGTATTCCGAAGGGTGGCGCGGCAGGAAGGGCGAGCCGAAGCAGGTGGAGAACTCGGGCTCGACGCCGGTCAGGCCGCGCTCCGTGCCAGCGACCTTGGCGGTGTAGCCGGAGAGGAAGTGGTACATCGCCTCTGCCGGGGTCAGCTTGGCGATCGGCGGCATCACGCCGAAGGCGTCCGCCGTCAGCATCACGATGTTCTTCGGGATGCCGGCGCGGCCGGTGCGCGAGGCGTTGGGGATGAAATCGAGCGGATAGGCCGAGCGGGTGTTCTCGGTCTTCGACTGGTCGTCGAAATCGACCTCCCGCGTCAGCGGCTCCATGACGATGTTCTCGAGCACCGTGCCGAAGCGCAGCGATGCCGCGTGGATCATCGGCTCGGCCTCGGCCGAGAGGCGGATCGTCTTGGCGTAGCAGCCGCCCTCGAAGTTGAAGATGCCTTCCTTCGACCAGCCATGCTCGTCGTCGCCGATCAGCGTGCGCTCGGGATCGGCCGAGAGGGTGGTCTTGCCGGTGCCGGAGAGGCCGAAGAAGATCGCGGAATCGTCCTTGGGGCCGACATTGGCCGAGCAGTGCATCGGCACGACGCCCTTGGTCGGCAGAACGTAGTTCAGATAGGTGAAGACCGACTTCTTCATCTCGCCGGCATAGGCCGAGCCGCCGATCAGCACGATCTTGCGGGTGAAGTCGATGGCGACGACGGTCTCGCTGCGGCAGCCATGGCGCGCCGGATCGGCACGGAAGCTCGGCAGGTCTACGATCGTCATCTCAGGCGCATAGCCGTCGATCTCGTCGCGCGGCGGGCGGATCAGCAGGTTGCGGATGAACAGCGAGTGCCAGGCCATCTCGGTGTAGACGCGGGCACGGACGCGGTGAACCGGGTCGGCGCCGCCATAGAGATCCTGCGCGAAGAGCTCCTTGCCTTCGGCATGGGCCAGGAAGTCGCCGAGCAGCGTCTCGAAATGCTCAGGCGACATCGCCTGGTTGTTGTCCCACCAGACCGTATTCTCGGTCAGAGCGTCGCGCACCGTGAACTTGTCCTTGGGCGAGCGGCCGGTGTGGGTGCCGGTATCGGCGCAGAGCGCGCCACCGCGCGCCAGCTGGGATTCGCCGCGGCGCAGCGACTCTTCGTAAAGCTGCGGCGCTTCCAGGTTCCAGCGCACGGCCTTGAGCTTGCGGAAGCTGAAGGCCTCGGCACCATGGGCGGCGTTGAACTGACCGATATTGTCCACTGAATTCCTCCGGAGGCTGGTCCCTGCCAGGGCAGCCTGTTGTCGAAACACATACGCACGGGCCGGTCGAAAGGTCCGGGCGTCGAGGCAAGGCACTTGGGCCACGCCCGGTCTTTACGGCCATGATCGCTCGGGCTCAAGTCATTGGAAATGCCCGGTCTCTTCGCGGCTTTCGCTAAATCGATTGAAATGCGGTTGTGGTGAATCGGAGGACGGTGCCTTCGGAGCCTTGCCGGCCGCGGCTGCTGTCCAACGGGTCAGGCGGACTGCGCGCGCGCCTTTCCGGCGAGCTCGGCGAGGGTTCGGCGCAACGCCGCAGGGCCGTCCACGGAGGCAGGGAAGGGCAGACGCAGCGCGGCGCTGCCGAGCGTCATGTCGAGCCCGTCGGGGTCGAGGCCGATCGCTCTCCAGTCACCCGCCTTGGCGCCGAGAAGCCGTGTCGCATAAAGGCCGAGCGCATCGGCATGGTCGGTGTTCATGTGTTCCACCGCCCCATCCTCGACATCGGCGAGGGCGGCGGCATGGGCCGGGTCGCTCATCAGATCGGCCGGCGTCGGTGCGAAGGCGCGCGCGAAGCCGCCATTGAGGCTGGCCCCCTCGATCGTCAGCGCGAAGAAGCCGAAATCGGGGAAGTCGGCATAGAGCGCGGATTTCGGCTGGCGTGCCAGATAGCGGCGGCGGATGCGCAGGCCTTCCTCCGTCTCGCGCTCGATCTTGCGGGCGCGGACCTTGAGCGTGATGCGCGCATGAGCGAGCGGATCGCCCTTGCCGCCGGGCGAGATCAGGAGCGAAGCGCGAGGATCGGCGATCAGGTTCGCCGTATGAGCGGCCAGGCCCGAGATCAGGATGATCGGCGTGCCGTTGATGTCGGTGGCGAGCCCGACCAGGCTGGCCGAGGGATGGCCATCGGGCCCAAGCGTGGCAAAAGCCGCCGAGCGGGCGCCGCGCAGCAATCCCTTGGCCTCTGTGCGTACGGCATCGTCCATCGGCTGGATCACGTCTTTGGGGTCCTTGGCCATGGAACCTCTCTCCGATTTCAGGCTTGTGATACGGGGACATAGGCAAATCGCCACGGCCCGGCTAGATTGCCGCCACGCTTTGGCCTCTCTCCCGCGAGAGGGGAACCCGTTTATTGCAACGAGACCAAGAGACGAAAGCCTTATGCCAACGATTGCGCTGGTCGATGACGACCGCAACATCCTGACGTCGGTTTCGATTGCTCTCGAAGCAGAGGGCTATCGCATCATGACCTATACGGACGGTGCCTCGGCCCTCGACGGGTTGAAGCAGAACCCGCCCGATCTCGCGATCTTCGACATCAAGATGCCGCGCATGGACGGCATGGAGCTGCTGCGCCGCCTGCGCCAGAAGTCCGATCTGCCGGTCATCTTCCTGACCTCGAAGGACGAAGAGATCGACGAGCTCTTCGGCCTCAAGATGGGCGCGGACGACTTCATCCGGAAGCCGTTCTCGCAGCGGCTGCTGGTCGAGCGCGTCAAGGCGATCCTGCGCCGCGCCGGAACCAAGGACGTCACGGCCACCGCCCGTGCCGAGGACGCCAAGGCCCTGGAGCGGGGCCTGCTGCGCATGGATCCCGAGCGCCATACCTGCACCTGGAAGGGCGAGCCGGTGACGCTCACCGTCACCGAGTTCCTGATCCTGCAGTCGCTGGCCCAGCGGCCGGGTGTGGTGAAAAGCCGCAATGCGCTGATGGACGCCGCCTATGACGACGAGGTCTATGTCGATGACCGCACCATCGACAGCCACATCAAGCGCCTGCGCAAGAAGTTCAATCAGGTCGATCCCGAGTTCGACATGATCGAGACGCTCTACGGCGTGGGCTATCGTTTCAAGGAAGTCTGAGGCAGGAAGGCGGGACGCGCCGCCTCCGGCGCACCCATCGTCTCCTGAGCGGAAAGTCAGCCGCAAGCCATGGCAACCGTCGACAACCAGGCCCGGCCGTCAAAGCCAGCCGCCGGCTGGCGCGGGGCGTTGCGCCGCCGTGTCGGCCTCGTCTGGCGGCGGATGGGTCGCGCCATCTCGGCACGCGCTGCCTCGAGCCTGACGCGGCGCATCCTCGTCCTCAACCTCGGCGGCCTCGTGGCGCTGCTGCTCGGCTTCCTCTACCTCAACCAGTTCCGCGAGGGTCTGATCGAGGCCCGCGTGCAGAGCCTGCTCACTCAAGGCGAGATCATCGCCGGCGCGATCGCCTCTTCCGCCACGGTCGAGATCGATACGATCACCATCGATCCCGACAAGCTGCTGCAGCTCCAGGCCGGAGAGAGCGCGGGCATCGCCGAGGATCCGCTCGACTTCTCGATCAACCCCGAAAAGGTCGCGCCGCTGCTGCGCCGGCTGGTGACGCCGACCAAGACCCGCGCGCGGGTCTACGACAAGGACGGCCTGCTCACCCTCGACTCGCGCAGCCTCTATTCGCGCGGCGACGTGCTGCGCCTCGACCTGCCGCGCGTCGGTGAGCCCGACGAGCCGCCGCTCCTGGAGCGCACCTGGAACATGCTGCGCAATCGGCTCGGCAAGGCCGACGTGCCGACCTATGATGATTTCGAGAACGCCAACGGCAAGTCCTATCCCGAAGTTGCCCGCGCCCTCAGCGGCTCGCCGGCGAGCGTGGTGCGTGTCAACACGCGGGGACAGACCATCGTCTCCGTCGCGGTGCCGGTGCAGCGTTTCCGCACCGTGAAGGGCGCGCTGCTGCTCTCGACGCAGGGCGGCGACATCGATGCCGTCATCGCCGCCGAGCGTTTCGCCATCTTCCAGGTTTTCGCCGTCGCGGCCGGCGTGATGATCGTGCTGTCGGTCCTGCTGGCCGGCACCATCGCCGAGCCGATCCGCAAGCTCGCGGATGCCGCGCAGCGCGTGCGCAAGGGCGTGAAATCGCGCGAGCAGATCCCGGATTTCAGCAGCCGGCACGACGAGATCGGCCATCTCTCCGGCACGCTGCGCGACATGACCAAGGCTCTCTACAGCCGCATCGAGGCGATCGAGAGCTTCGCGGCCGACGTCGCGCATGAGCTCAAGAACCCGCTGACGTCGCTGCGCAGCGCCGTCGAGACCTTGCCTCGCGCCAAGACCGAGGATTCGCGCTCGCGTCTGCTCGCGGTGATCCAGCACGATGTGCGTCGTCTCGACCGTCTGATTTCGGACATCTCGGACGCCTCGCGCCTCGATGCCGAACTCGCGCGCAACGATTCTGCGCCGGTCGATATCGGGCGGGTTCTGGAAGCTGTCGTGACGATCCAGAACGAGACCCGCCGGGAGGGCCAGGCCATGATCGAACTGGTGGCCGACCGTCGCAGCCAGCGCGCCGGCAACGATGCTTTCCTCGTGCTCGGCCACGACTCCCGGCTCGGCCAGGTCATGGTCAACCTCATCGACAACGCCCGCTCCTTCTCGCCGCCGGACAAGCCGGTGCGCGTCATGCTCTCGCGCGTCGCCAACGACGTGCTGGTCACCGTCGAGGACGAGGGGCCGGGCATCGAGCCGCATGCGCTGGAGCGGATCTTCGAGCGCTTCTACACCGACCGTCCCAATGAGGGCTTCGGCCAGAATTCGGGCCTCGGCCTCTCGATCTCGCGCCAGATCGTCGAGGCGCATCGCGGCTCGATCCGGGCCGAGAACCGGCTGGGACCTGTCGGACCGGACGGCGAAGCCTGCCGGATCGGCGCTCGCTTCATCGTCTGTCTGCCGGCGGCGTACTCGCATGCCGCCTGAGCCGAACGCAAAAACGAGCGAGCGCATCCACGCCACCGCGATAGCGATCGGCGAGGCAGGCATCCTGCTGCGCGGCGCCTCCGGCAGCGGCAAGTCATCCCTCGCGCTGGCCCTTGTCGGCCTCGCCGAGCGCTCCGGTCGCTTCGCTCGACTGGTCGCCGACGATCGCGTCGCCTTGACGGCTGCTGGCGGTCGTCTGCTGGCCCGGCCGGTCGCGCCGCTGGAAGGGGTTGTCGAGCGACGTGGCCTAGGCCTCACGCCCCAACCCTTCACCGGGGCCGCCGTCGTCCGTCTGCTCGTCGATCTGATCGGCGAAGAGCCGGCCCGGATGCCTGAGCCCGAGGAATTGGTCGATAATCTTGCGGGGCTGGACCTGCCGCGCCTGCGGATATTCGGCCGCGTCGGCGACGAACGGCTCGTCCTGACCGCCCTCGACTTATTCACAGAGCCCGAGTTGTAACCACGATTTTGACAAGTTTAACGGCTGACACCTTGCGATTGTCTCGCACCTGCCGCATAAACCGCGACCTTGTCCGGGCGCCGATGGGCGCTCTCCGGTGCTGGATTGAATGATCGGACTGGTCCTTGTGACTCATGGGCATCTGGCGACGGAATTCCGCGCCGCCCTCGAACACGTCGTCGGCCCCCAGGCGTATCTGGCGACGATCGCCATCGCTCCCGATGACGACATGGAAAGTCGCCGCCGCGACATCATCGCTGCCGTGGAGCAGGTCGAGAACGGCGATGGCGTCATCATCCTGACCGACATGTTCGGCGGGACCCCCTCCAACCTGGCGATTTCGGTGATGGAGCCCGGCCGCGTCGACGTGGTCGCCGGCATCAACCTGCCGATGCTGATCAAGCTCGCCAGCGTTCGCGAGGAGAAGACCCTCGACGAGGCCGTGACCAGCGCGCAGGATGCAGGCCGCAAGTACATCACCGTCGCCAGCCGCGTGTTGGCCGGCAAGTAAGCGCACGCGACCGGGGAGGGCGGCTTGGACGAGAATTGTGACTGCCCCGAGATCCAGGTTCCCGACGGCGCTCTCTACGGCGAGTTCGAGATCGTCAACAAAAAGGGTCTGCACGCCCGCGCCACGGCGAAATTCGTGCAATGCGCGGCCCGCTATGACGCCGACATCACGGTGAGCCGCTGTGGCGAAACCGTCGGCGCCACCTCGATCATGGGTGTGCTCACGCTCGGCGCCGGCATCGGCTCGACAATCACCATCGTCGCCAAGGGCGCCGAGGCCCAGCCCGCCCTCGACGCGCTGGCCGCCCTGATCGCCGACAGGTTCGGCGAAGGCGAGTAACCCGGCTAGCGGGCGGGGTCCGCATTCCCGTCATTGTGAGCGAAAGCGAAGGTGGCCGCCAAGGCCGCCTGCCATGGTCGTGCTTGTCCCGACCATCCACGTCAGTACCGGCCGAATGCGGTGGTTAGGACGTGGATGCCCGCCACAAGGGCAAGCGTGACGGCAGCACATAAAGACATCTTTATATCTTTGATTGCCTTCCGTCCCGGTCGCTGCTAGAGAGCCGGCACGTTTCAGGTGCCAGGATTGGAGCTCCCCCGTGTCGGATTACATCGTCAAGGACATCAGCCTCGCGGATTACGGCCGCAAGGAAATCAACATGGCCCAGGACGAGATGCCGGGCCTCATGGCCATCCGCGCCGAGCACAAGGGCAAGGCCCCGCTCAAGGACGCGCGCATTGCCGGCTGCCTGCACATGACCATCCAGACGGCGGTGCTGATCGAGACGCTGAAGGAACTCGGCGCCGATGTCCGCTGGTCCTCCTGCAACATCTTCTCGACCCAGGACCATGCCGCCGCCGCGATCGCCGCGACCGGCACCCCGGTCTTCGCCATCAAGGGCGAGACGCTGGAGGAGTACTGGGAGTACGTGCTGAAGACCGCCACCTGGGGCGACGGCGGCACGCCGAACATGATCCTCGACGATGGCGGCGACCTGACCATGCTGATCATCCTCGGTGCCGAGGCCGAGGCCGGCAATGCCGCCTTCCTCGACAAGCCGGGCAATGAGGAAGAGACGATCTTCTTCGCGCTGATCAAGCGCCAGCTCAAGGCCAACCCGGGCTGGTTCACCAAGACCCGCGCCGCGATCAAGGGCGTCTCCGAGGAGACCACCACCGGCGTCCACCGCCTCTATGAACTGGCCAAGGCGAGCCGCCTGCCGTTCCCGGCGATCAACGTCAACGACAGCGTCACCAAGTCGAAGTTCGACAACCTTTATGGCTGCCGCGAGTCGCTGGTCGACGCCATCCGCCGCGGCACCGATGTGATGATGTCGGGCAAGGTCGCGGTCGTCGCCGGCTATGGCGACGTCGGCAAGGGCTCGGCCGCCTCGCTGCGCCAGGCCGGCTGCCGGGTGCTCGTCACCGAGGTCGACCCGATCTGCGCCCTGCAGGCGGCGATGGAAGGTTACGAAGTCGTGACCATGGAAGATGCGGCGCCGCGCGGCGACATCTTCTGCACCGCCACCGGCAATCTCGACGTCATCACGGTCGACCATATGCGCGCGATGAAGCACCGCGCCATCGTCTGCAACATCGGCCACTTCGACTCGGAGATCCAGGTCGCGGGCCTGAAGAACTTCAAGTGGGACAACGTCAAGCCGCAGGTCGACGAGGTCGAGTTCCCCGACGGCAAGCGCATCATCCTGCTGTCGGAAGGCCGCCTCGTGAACCTCGGCAACGCCACGGGCCATCCGTCCTTCGTGATGTCCTGCTCGTTCTCGAACCAGACGCTCGCCCAGATCGAGCTCTGGAACCACCACGCGAAGTACGAGAACAAGGTCTACACCCTGCCGAAGCACCTCGACGAGAAGGTCGCCGCGCTGCATCTCGCCAAGGTCGGCGCCAAGCTGACCAAGCTCAACGACGCCCAGGCGAAATACATCGGCGTGTCGCAGGCCGGCCCGTTCAAGCCGGAGCACTACCGCTACTGACACGCGCCAACGCGCAATCTCTTAAAGGCCCGGCACCTGCCGGGCCTTTTTTTATCCCTGTGCCATTATGGAATCACGCAGTGAGATACTACAAATTGTAGGTCGATCTGAATTCGAAACTACTTCTTGATGTTTGGCTCCCGGTAAATCGAGCCGCCTGAAAATCTCACCATTTACCGGCGATTAAGCACTTCCTGACGGACTCCACGGATGATTACAGTGGGGGTGATTCGGGCTCCCCGCTATGGCGCGGAACGGATCAAAGCTCTGATGTGATTGGCGTGGTGGTGCGCGTGCATCGGCCTTCGAGACGGCGGTTTTCGCCGGCTCTCCAAGCCGATTCCGACGAGTGTGGCGGATATGGCGGCCGCGGCCGCCGCGAGAAGATGGGCGCAGAATGAGACGGTTGAGGCGACAGAGGCGAGCTGGGGACTGGGCTCCGCGCGCATTGCTGCCTGCTTTGACCGCTTCGATTGCTTCGGCCCCCGCCATCGCGCAGGATCAATGGCTGGTGCCGATGCGGCTCGATATCATGAGCACGGGCGCGCTTTCGCTCACTCTTACCGGGCTGACGGTCTTCGCCACGACGACCTCGCTCCTCTATGTGCGCGAACGCGCCCGCTGGCAGAAGCGCGAAGCCAAGCTGGCAGCCGATCTCGAAGCCGCGCGCAGCCATCAGGAGCGCCTTTCGATCCTTCTGGGAGCAGATCCGCAGGTCGTGGTCAGCTGGAACGGCCGCGACGCGCAGCCGGTCTTCGAGGGCGACAGCGGCTTTCTCGGCGCCCCCGGGGCAGCACTCGCACTGGCCTATGGCAGCTGGGCCGCCCCCGCCGACGCCAAGCGGCTGGAGCTCGCGACCGATGCACTGAAGGAGCGCGGCGAGGCTTTCAACGTCACGCTGCGCAGCAAGGCCGGACCTTTCATCGACATCGAGGGCCGGCCCGTTGCCGGCCGGGCTGTGATCCGCTTCCGCGAGGTCACCGGCGAGCGGGCGCAGGTCATGACGCTGCGTGGAGAGCTGGAGCGTGTCACCGCGGATCACGCGGCGCTCGCCCATCTGCTCGCGGGCCTGCCGCACCCGGCCTGGATGCGCGACGCCGATGGTCGCCTGACATGGGTCAACGCCGCCTATGCGCGGGCCGTGGAGGCCAGCGATACGACGACCGCGGTGAAAGGCGGTCTCGAACTGCTCGACCGGGCCGAGCGCGAGGCGGCGACGCGGGCGCGGCGCGAAGGCCGCTCCTTTGCGGCGCGGGCGCCAGCGGTGGTCGCGGGCCAGCGCCGGACCTTGGACATCGTCGAGGTGCCGGCTGCGACGGGCTTTGCCGGGTTCGCCACGGATATGAGCGAGCTGGAAGCGGTGCGGGCCGATCTTCAGCGCCAGATGGATGCCCATGTCCGCACGCTCGACCGGCTGAAGACGGCGGTCGCGGTCTTCGACGGCTCGCAGCGCCTCGTCTATCGCAATTCCGGCTTCGACACGCTCTGGTCGCTGGACGCCGGCTTCCTCGATGGGCTGCCGACCGATGGCGAAATCCTCGACCGGCTCCGGGCCGAGCGGCGCCTGCCTGAGCTCGGCGACTACCGCAGCTGGAAGGCGGCGGCCCAGGCTGCCTACACCGCGACGCGCGCGAGCGAAGACTGGTGGTATCTGCCGGACGGGCGCACCATCCATGTCGTCGCCAGCCCCAATCCGCAGGGCGGCGTCACCTATCTCTACGATGACGTGACCGAGCGCTTCACCCTCGAATCGCGCTTCAACGCGCTCTCCCGCACCCAGCGCGAGACGCTGGATTCGTTGCGCGAGGGCGTTGCCGTGTTCGGCTCCGACGGGCGGCTCAAGCTCTCCAACCCCGCCTTCGCCCAGTCCTGGCGCATTCAGGGCGGCGACCTCGCCGCCAGCGCCCCGCATATCGACGAGGTCATCCGGCTGTGCCGGCCGCTCTTCCCGCAGGACGAGGTCTGGAGCGAGCTTCACAGCGTCGTCACCGGCGTGCGCGATGCGCGCGAGGATTACCGCAGCCGGATGGAGCGGCGCGACGGCACCGTGCTCGACATGGCGGCCGCGCCGCTGCCGGACGGCGCGACGCTGATCTCCTTCGCCGACGTCACCGCCAGCGTGAACGTCGAGCGGGCGCTGACCGAGAAGAACGAGGCGCTGGAGAAGGTCTCGCGGCTGCGCGAGGATTTCGTCCACCATGTCTCCTACGAGCTTCGCTCGCCGCTCACCAACATCATCGGCTTCGCTCAGCTGCTCGGCACCGAGACGGTCGGCCCGCTCAATGAGAAGCAGCGCGACTATGCCTCGCATATCGTGCGCTCCTCCGGCGCCCTGCTCGCGATCATCAACGACATTCTCGACCTCGCCACCATCGACAACGGTGCGCTGACGCTCGACATCCAGGATGTCGATGTCGCCGACACCATCGCCCAGGCCGCGGCGGGGCTGCATGACCGGCTGACCGACAGCAGACTCGAGCTCAAGGTCGATATCGATCCGCGCACCGGGCCGCTGCGGGCGGACGGCAAGCGCCTGCGGCAGGTGCTGTTCAACCTGCTCTCCAACGCGATCGGCTTCTCCTCGCCCGGCCAGACCGTGACCGTGAGCGCGACGCGGCAGGGCAGCGACGTCCGCATCACCGTGGCCGATCACGGCCGCGGCATTCCTGCGGAGGTCATGGAAAAGGTTTTCGAGCGCTTCGAGAGCCATTCCCTCGGCTCAAGCCATCGCGGCGTCGGCCTTGGATTGTCGATCGTCCGCTCTATCGTCGAATTGCACGGCGGCCATGTCGAGCTCGATTCCGCGCCGGGCCGCGGCACGAAGGTCTCCGCCGTGTTCCCCGCGCAGGGCATGCCGCTCTCGGACGCCGCTGAATGACGGAAGAAGCCCGCAAGGCCGGCCTGCACCGGCTCATGCTGGTGGACGAGGCGGCGACGCTGCGCCTCGCCGCCGACATCGCCGCCATCCTGAAACCGGGCGACATCGTCGCGCTTTCCGGCCATCTCGGCTCCGGCAAGTCGCTGCTGGCGCGCGCTATCCTGCGCGAGCTCGCGGACGACCCCGCGCTGGAGGCGCCGAGCCCGACCTTCACCCTGGTCCAGAGCTACGACACCCGGCGCGGCACTGTGCTGCACGCCGATCTCTACCGCGTGCGCTCGCCGGACGAGCTCGACGATATCGGCCTGATCGAGGATGTCGAACGGCTGATCACGCTGGTCGAGTGGCCGGACCGCGCCGGCACGCGCCTGCCGGCGGGGCGCAGGCTCGATATCGTGCTCGATGTCGACCCCGACAGTCCCGAGACCGGACGCATTGCCGATCTCTCCGGCGGCGTGCTCTGGAAGCAGCGGCTCGCCATCGCCGTTGCCTCGCGCCGCTTGCTCGACGCCTCCGGCTGGGGCGGAGCGCGCCGCGACTTCATGCTCGGCGACGCATCGACGCGCGCCTATGAACGGCTGACGCAGCCGACCGGCGAGACGGCGGTCCTGATGATCTCGCCGCCGCGGCCGGACGGTCCGCCGATCCGCCTCGGCAAGCCCTACAGCACGCTGGCTCACCTCGCCGAGAACGTCGAGGCCTTCGTCGCGATGGATCGCGGCCTGCGCTCGCTGGGCTATTCGGCGCCGGAAATCCTCGCCGAGGATCTGACCACCGGCCTGCTCGTCATCGAGGATCTCGGCAACGAGGGCGTGATCGACGCCGAGCGTCGGCCGATCGCCGAACGCTATGAGGCGGCGGCCAGGCTGCTCGCCGACCTCCACCGTCACACCCTGCCGTCGATTCTGCCGGTGGGCGAGGGGCGCGACCATGCGATTCCCGAATACGACCGGCAGGCGCTGGCGATCGAGACAGAGCTGATCCTGGAATGGTATGCGCCGCATATCGCGGGCGTGACCCTGCCGGCGGTGACGCAGGCGGAATTCGCCCGCATCTGGAACAGGCTCCTCGACGAGATCCTCGCCCAGCCCGGCACCTGGACGCTGCGTGATTTCCATTCGCCGAACCTGATCTGGCTGGAGAAGCGGGAGGGCCATGCCAAGCTCGGCCTGATCGACTTCCAGGATGCGGTGCTCGGCCACCCGGCCTATGACCTGGCGTCGCTCGGCCAGGATGCGCGCATCGATGTGCCGGCCTCGCTGGAGCTGAGGCTGCTCGCCGCCTATGGCGCGGCGAGGCGCGCTGATGCGCCCGATTTCGATCTTGCCGATTTCGCCCGTGCCTATGCGATCCTCGGCGCCCAGCGCAATACCAAGATCGCCGGCATCTTCGCCCGGCTCGACAAGCGCGACGGGAAGCCCGACTACCTCAAGCACCTGCCGCGCATCGAGGCCTATCTGCGCCGCAATCTCGAACACCCCGCCCTCGAAGAGCTGAAGGGCTGGTATCAGGCCCATATGCCCAAGCTGTTCGAGACGGACGCCGCGGGCTAGTCTGATCCGATCGATACGGAGATTCGCGTGACCTCAACCGCTTCGCCGCCGATCCGCCGGGCGATGGTGCTGGCGGCCGGGCTCGGGCAGCGCATGCGCCCCATCACCGATACGCTGCCGAAGCCGCTGGTGAAGATCGGGGGCAAGGCGATGCTGGACCATATGCTCGACCGGCTGGCCGATGCCGGCGTCGAGGACGCCGTCGTCAACGTCCACCATCTCGCCGGGCAGGTCGAGGCGCATGTCGCCGGGCGCGCCCGGYCGCGCATCGCCATC
This sequence comes from Allobosea sp. RAF48, assembly GCF_052114025.1. NCBI lineage: Bacteria > Pseudomonadati > Pseudomonadota > Alphaproteobacteria > Hyphomicrobiales > Alloboseaceae > Allobosea > Allobosea sp. RAF48. The sequence goes on along the minus strand of NZ_JBFRDZ010000016.1, from coordinate 64,081 downwards.
TCTGATGAGCGCGCCGAATTGCTGGAAACCGGCGGCGGCGTGAAGAAGGCCCTGCCGCTGCTTGGAGCTGCGCCGTTCTTCCACGTCAATTCCGACGCGCTCTGGCGCGAGACGGGCCGGCCCGCCATGCAGGCGATGTCCGAAGCCTGGGATCCGGCGCGGATGGACATGCTGCTCCTGCTCGCCGAGCGCAAGACCAGCCTCGGCTTCGACGGCGCCGGTGACTTCTTCCTCGGAGAGGATGGCCGCCTGACCCGGCGCGGCGCGGCTGAGCGCGCGCCCTGGGTCTATGCCGGCGTCGCCATCCTGAAACCGGAGCTCTTCGCCGACACGCCGGAAGGGCCATTCTCGCTCAATCTGCTCTTCGACCGCGCCATCGCCCGAGGTCGCCTGTTCGGCGAAGTGCTGGAGGGGCGCTGGCTGCATGTCGGCACGCCCGAGGCGATCGCGCCGGCGGAAGCCGCCTTCGCCGCGCAGCCGGTCGATGCCTGAGCTCAATCTGTTCAGCACACCGGCCGGCGCGCCCTTTCTGGATGTTCTGGCCGAAGCGATGCTGGACGGGCGGCTGGGGGCGATCCACGACCCCGGCGACCCGGCGGCGATGGCGCGCGCCACGCTCTACCTGCCGACGCGCCGCGCCGCGCGCGCCTTCACCGCGATCCTGGCCGAGAAGCTCGGCGGCAAGCCGCTCCTGCTGCCGCGTATCGTCCCGCTTGGCGATGTCGACGAGGCCGAGACGGCGTTGATCGGCTCCGGCGCCTGGACGGGCGAGCGCCTTGTTCCGATCGAGCCATTGCCCCGCCGCATGCTGCTGACCCGGCTCGTCGACGCCTGGGGCCGCACCGCCAACCGCAGCCATCTCAGGCTCGATCCGTCGGAGCCGTCCCTGGTGCCGGCGACGCTGGCGGAGGCCTATGGGCTGGCTGGCGACCTCGCCGACCTGCTCGATCAGATGCAGACCGAAGGTGTGCCGGTCGAGAAGCTCGCCGGCCTCGACGCCGCGCGCTTCGACAGGGTCTGGCAGCTCAATGCGAGCTTTCTCGCCATTCTCGGCGAAGCGTGGCCGCAGATTCTCGCCGATCAAGGGGCCATCGACCCGGCCGAGTTTCGCAATCGGATGCTTGCGGCCGAGCGCGAGAGGTTGCTCGCGGGCGGGGCGAGGGGGCCGATCATCGCCGCAGGCTCGACCGGCACCGTCCCGGCCACGGCGCGGCTGCTCTCCGCCATCGCGCGGCTTCCAAACGGGGCGGTCGTCCTGCCCGGCGTCGATCTCGGGCTGGACGAGCGCGCCTGGAACGCCATCGCCAAGGAACCCGCGCCTTCGCATCCGCAGGCGGCGCTGCGTCAGCTGATGGAGACGCTCGGCGCGGAGCGCGCCGATGTCCGCGAACTGGCTGTGCCCGATGCCGCACGCCATGCGCGGGGAGAGCTGCTGCGCGAGGCGATGCTGCCGGCATCGGTGACGGAGCTCTGGGCGAACCTCGGCCAGCGGTTCGCGCCCGGCGAGGCGGAAGCGGGCTTCGCCGGCCTGCGTATCGTCGAGACGGCCGACGAGCGCGAGGAGGCGCTCACTGTCGCGATCGCGCTGCGCGAGACATTGGAGCGACCGCAGGCGCGGGCGGCGCTGGTGACGCCCGATCGGGGCCTTGCCGAGCGCGTCGCCGTCGAGCTCGCGCGTTGGGGCGTCGAGGTCGATGATTCCGCCGGGCAGCCGCTTGGGCGCTGGCCGGCAGGCTCGCTGCTGCGGCTGATCCTGGAGGCGGCGCTGGCGCAGATGACGCCGGCCTCGCTCGTCCCGCTCTTCGCCCACCCGCTCTGCCGGCTTGGCTTGAGCCGGGAAGCGCTGGCGCGGGGAGCCGCGGCACTGGAAATCGGCTGCTGGCGCGGCAATGCCGTCGGCAGGGGGCTGGCGGGCCTGCATCTGGCGCTCGGCGAATGGAGCGAGCTGCGCGAGGCTGGTCACGTTCCCGGCCCGCGCAGGCGCTTGACGGCGGAGGATGCTGCCGCGGCAGCGGCCGTGCTCCACGCGCTGGAAGCAGCCTGCGCGTCGCTGCTCGAAGCGCTCTTCCTCGGCGAGCCGTCGCTTGGAGCCGTCACTGCAGCCGCGCAGGCTGCCGTTACCGCCGTCAGCGCGACAGAAGCCGGGACGCCGCTCGCTTTCATCGGCCCAGATGGCGAGGCGCTGGCCGGGCTGTTCGACGATCTCGTCGCGGCGAAGGACGTCATGCCGCCCGGCGGCCGGCCGCAGGATTTCGTCGCGATTCTCGACGGCCTGCTCGCCGAGCGCGCGGTCAAGCGGGCGACGCCGGGCCATCCGCGCGTCGCCATATGGGGCCTGCTTGAGGCGCGCCTCCTCGAAGCCGACCATATCGTGCTCGGCGGCCTGAACGAGACGGTCTGGCCGCCGCAGACCACGACCGATTCCTTCATCAACCGGCCGATGCGTGCCGAGCTCGGCCTCTCGCCGCCGGAGCGCCGGATCGGCCAGACCGCGCATGATTTCGCCCAGGCGCTGATGGCGGCGCGCGAGGTCACGCTGACGCGGCCGCGCAAGGTCGGCGAGGCCGAGACCATCGCCTCGCGCTTTTGGCAGCGGCTGCACGCGGTGACGCCGAAGCAGGCATGGAGCAAGGCGCTCGACGAAGGCCGTCGCCTGCGCGGGCTCGCCGCCCTGCTGAGCGCGCCCGCCGATGCGAGGCCGGTTGGGCGGCCGAAACCGCGCCCGCCGCGCGAAATCCAGCCGCTATCCCTCAGCGTCACCGAAGTCGAGACGCTTTATCGCGATCCCTATCAGATCCACGCGCGCAAGATCCTGAAGCTCGACGCCCTCGACGGGCTGATCGAGGATCCGACGGCTCAGGATCGTGGCCGGCTGCTGCACAACATCGTCGAAAGCTTCACCACGACCTATCCCGAGCAATTGCCGGCCGACGCGCTGGGGCAGTTGATCGCCATCGGCGACAGACTCTTTCGCGACTTCGATGACGTGCCTGAGGTCCGCGCTTTCTGGTGGCCGCGCTTCCTGCTGACGGCCGGGCATTTCATCCGCTGGGAGGAGCGCAGGCGGCCCGGCATCGCCCGCATCGGCGTCGAGCTCTTCACCGGCGCGAGCTTCAGGCTGGCCGACGGCAGCGAATTCCGCCTGAGCGGGCGGGCCGACCGCATCGAGCTGACGCGCGAGCCGGCGCTGCGGATCGTCGACTTCAAGACCGGGGCTCCGCCCAGCAAGGCGCAGGTCGAGAAGGGTTTCGCGCCGCAATTGACGCTGGAAGCCGAGCTGGCGGCGCGTTCCGGCTTCAAGGGGCTCGCAGGGCCGACGCCGGTCGAGGCTGTCATCTACATGAAGCTCCACCATGACCCGAAGGGCTGGGCCAAGGACAAGCCGCTCGACTTCGATGGCGAGCCGCTGGCCGATGTCGCAGCCCGCCACCTGGACAATCTGCTGAAACATCTCGATGCGCTGCGCACCGGTCGCGAGGCCTATGTCTCGCGGCGGGCACCTGACTACATCCGTTACGCCAGCCCTTACGACCATCTCGCCCGGGTCAAGGAATGGTCGGCGGCGCCCGGTGGTGACGAAGGAGGCGAGGCGTGAAGCCGGGCTGGATCGTCCCGTCGCTGACCAATCAGCGCCAGGCGCTGGCTGCCGATCCCGGCCTCTCCGCCTGGGTCTCGGCCAATGCCGGCTCTGGCAAGACCCATGTGCTGGTCAACCGCGTGCTGAGGTTGCTGCTGGACGGCGTCCAGCCGAGCAGGATGCTCTGCATCACCTATACCAAGGCGGCCGCCGCCAACATGGCGAACCGCATCTTCAAGGCGCTCGGCGCCTGGGCGACGTTGGATGAGGCCGTCCTTGCCAAGGAGCTGACCAATCTGACCGGCAGCGCGCCCAGCGCCGCCGAGCGGGCCAAGGCGCGCCGCCTCTTCGCCGAGGCGCTGGAGACGCCGGGCGGGCTGCGCATCGAGACGATCCACGCCTTCTGCACCCGCGTGCTGCAGGCCGCGCCCTTCGAGGCCAACGTGCCGCCGCGCTTCGAGGTGGCCGATGATCTCGCCCAGGCCGAGATGCTGCGCGAGGCGCGGCGCGAATTGCTGGCCCTGGTCGCCGCGAACCCGGATGGGGCGGAGGCCAGCGCGCTCGACCTGCTGGCGCAGCTCGCGGCGCAGGATTCCTTTGAGACCATGGTGCAGGAGGCGCTGCGCCAGCGGGCCCTGTTCAGCGACGAGAACGGCCGCGCCCGCGATCCGCAGGAGATGCTGGCCGGCATCGCCGCCTTCCTCGGCATCGACCCCGATCTCGATGCCGACACGGTGAAGCGGGCCTTTCGCGCCGAATTGGCCGCGCTGCCTGGCCTTCAGGCCCTGATCGAGGCACTCCACGCCGGCAGCGCGACGCGCCAGAACCTCGCCGGGACCCTGCGCACGCTGCTCGCCGGTCAGGATGATGGCGATCCGATCGCCTTCTGCCGGCGCGGCTTCATCACCGAAGCCGGAACGATCAACGCCAATATCCGCGGCAAGGGCAAATCCGAGTTCGAGAGTGCCACGCTGGCGACGCTGGAGGCGCTCGCCGCCTGCCTGCTGACGGCGGCCGATGCGATCAACGCCGTCGCCATCCGCGACCGCAGCGCAGCGCTCGCTTTGCTGGTCACGCGCATGCTCGCCTCCTATCAGCGCCAGAAGAGCCTGCGCTCGCTGCTCGACTATGACGACCTGATCGCGCGGACGCGTTCGCTCTTGGAGCGGGTCGAGGCGGCCTGGGTGCTCTACAAGCTCGATGCCGGCATCGACCACATCCTGCTCGACGAGGCGCAGGACACCGGCGAGGCGCAATGGGCGATCCTGCGCAAGCTCGCGGAGGAATTCACCGGCGGTGGCGATTTCAGGCCGAAGCCACGCACCATCTTCGTCGTCGGCGACGAGAAGCAGTCGATCTACGGCTTCCAGGGGGCGGCGCCGGCCGCCTTCGGCGAGGAGCGCCGTGCGCTCGGCCGGCGCATCGCGGAGGCCGAACTCGCCTTCGAGGCGATCAGCCTCAACACCTCCTTCCGCTCGGCGCCGGACATCATGCAGGCAGTCGATGCCGTCTTCGCCTTGCCCGAGCATGCGCGCGGTCTCGTCTTCGACGGCGCGGCGCGTCCCGAGATGCACGACACGGTTCGACGCAGCGCGCCCGGCACGGTCGATCTCTGGCCGCTCGCCGCCAACGATACCGGCGAGCCGCCGGACGCCTGGACCACGCCGGTCGACGCGCCCGAGCGCCGCAGCGGCACGGTAAAGCTCGCCGAACGCATCGCGCGGACCTTGCAGCGCTGGCACCGCGACCGCCGTGACGATCGCGGCAACCCCTTCGCCGCCGGCGACGTGATGATCCTGCTGCGCCAGCGCGGCGCGCTCTTCGAGGCGATCGTCAAGGCGCTGAAGGATGCCGGCGTGCCCGTTACCGGCCGCGACCGGCTGACGCTCGCCGAGCATCCGGCCGTGGAGGATCTCGTCGTGCTCGGCCGCGCGCTGCTGCTGCCGGACGACGACCTGACGCTCGCCACCGCCTTGAAGACGCCGTTGATCGACCTGAACGACGACGATCTCCTGCGCCTCGCGCCCGGCCGCAAGGGCTCGCTCCGAGCCGCCCTGCAGGAAGTTGCGGCGAGCGAGCCGCGCTATGCCGCTGCCGAAGCCAGGCTCGTTGACTGGGCGCGCGAGGCTGGCCGTTCCGGCCCGTTCCGCTTCTTTGCCGGGCTGCTCGGCCCCGGCGGCGGGCGCAACCTCGCCATCGCCCGGCTCGGCGCCGAGGCGGGCGACGCGCTCGATGCCTTCCTCAATGCCGCGCTCGATCATGAACGGCGTTACGGCCCCTCGCTCGCCGGCTTCCTCCAGCATGTCACCGGCAGCGCCGCCGACGTGAAGCGCGATCTCTCGGCCAGCGCCGGCGAGGTTCGCGTCATGACCGTCCACGGCTCGAAAGGTCTGGAGGCGAAGATCGTCATCCTCGCCGATCTCGGCGTCGAGCCCGGCGCCAAGCGTCTGCCGAAGATACTCGCCGTATCGACGCCGCGTGCTGGCCTCGTGCCGATCTGGCCACCGGCGAGCGCCGAGGACACGCAGGCGACGGCCGCAGCCAAGGCGACCGTCGTCGCGCAGATGGTCGAGGAGCATCATCGCCTGCTCTATGTCGCCATGACCCGCGCCGAGGACCGGCTGATCGTCTGCGGCGCGCAGGCCAAAGGCGACCCGCCGGCCGGAAGCTGGTACGCGATGATTGCGCAAGGGCTTGCGCAGTCGGAGGCCGGCCTCGCCACCCTTGGGGAGGGCGAGGATGCGATCCTGCGCTTCTCCGTGACGCCTCCGAGGCCGGCGGAGGAAGAGGCGCAGGTGCAGCCGGCCGAGCCGGTTCTGCCGCCGCCCGCCTGGCTGACGAAGCCCGCCCCGCGCGAGGCCGAGCCCGCACCGCCGCTGAAGCCGTCGAACGCCCTCTCGGCAGCCGATGGCGAGGAGCGGCCGGGCGACGGACCCTTCCTCGCGGAGGCGGCTGCCGCCGGCCGGCTGGCGCATCTGCTGCTCCAGCTCCTGCCCGATCTTCCGGCCGAGCGCCGCACCGGGGCGGCAGACGCCTTGGCGCAGGCACGCGGCGGCGCGTTGCCGCCGCAGCGGCGGGCCCGCATCGTCGCGCAGGCGCTCGCTCTCCTGGCCGAGCCGGGCCTTACCGCGCTCTTTGCCGAAGGGGCGCTGGCGGAGGTGCCCGTCGCAGGCGCCATCCGCCTGCCGGACGGTGCGGTGCGCGCGGTCTCCGGCCGGATCGACCGGCTGGCCGTCACCGCCGAAAGCGTCGTCATTGCCGATTTCAAGACCACAGCCCGGCCGCCGGAGCGGGCCGATGCGATTCCTGTCGGGACTCTGGTGCAGCTCGCGGCCTACGCCGCGCTGATGCAGGAGATCTATCCAGACCGGGCGATCCGGGCGCTGGTCGTCTACACCGCGAACCTCGCCCATTTCGAACTTGCTGCCGCGCAGCTCGACGCGGCGCTCCTCGCCTTGGCAGGCGCCGCGGCGGGCGCTAGCGTCGGCCGCTCCGACGGATCGTCCCGGCCATGAAGCTCCTGCCATCCCTGCTGCTGCGCCCGCGCCTTCTGGCGGCTCTCGGTGCTGGCGTGGGGTTGGCGGCGCTGCTGCCCGGCGACTGGCGGTGGGCGACGCGCTTCCTGGTTGCCTGGGATGCTGGCGCGATCTTCTATCTGGGCCTGCTTGGCGCGACCATGTTCACCGAGTCGGTCGACGAGATCAGGGCGCGGGCCGAGCGGCAGGACGAGGGTGCCTTCGCCATTCTTATCATCGCCTGCCTGGCGGCGAGCGCCAGCCTGGTCGCCATCGTGGTTCAGCTCAGCGGCATTGGGGCGGTTCCGGCCAGCGGACGCGGGATTCACCTCGCGCTGGGTGGCGTCACGATCCTGTGTTCATGGACGCTGCTGCACGCCTTCTTCACGCTGCACTATGCCGGCATCTACTATCGCGGCGGCAAGTCCAAGCCCTGTCTAGATTTCCCGGGCAAGACCGATCCGAACTATGTCGATTTCCTGTATTTCTCCTACACGATCGGCTGCACCTCGCAGACCTCCGATATCGGCGTGACGACGCGGCAGGCGCGCGGCGTCGTGCTGCTGCATTCCATCCTTGCCTTCGTCTTCAACACCTCGATCCTGGCGATGGCGATCAATGTCGGGGCAAGTCTGGTCTCAGCCGGGTCGTGACGCGCCGGCCTCGGCTCTGCCCTGCGATGTACGCGCCTTGACCGGAGGGGCGGGCGTTCATAGCTTCGCTGGCGAAGGGCGGCATTGCCGCCCGTTGAAAACCGAAAGGCGGCCAGTCATGGCAACGAGCAAGGTAACCGATCAGAGCTTCGAGGCCGACGTCCTGAAGTCGTCCGAGCCGGTCGTCGTCGATTTTTGGGCGGAATGGTGCGGCCCCTGCCGCATGATCGGCCCGGCGCTCGAGGAAATCGCGACCGAGCTCAACGGCAAGGTCAAGATCGTCAAGATGAATGTCGACGAGAATCAGCAGATCCCGGCGCAGTTCGGCATCCGCTCGATCCCGACGCTGATGTTGTTCAAGGACGGCAAGCTCGCCTCGCAGAAGGTCGGCGCTGCGCCGAAGAGCGATCTGTCGCGCTGGATCTCGGCGGCAGTCTGAGCCGTTTCGCGTCCCCTATGAAGAAGGCCCGCTTTCGGTGGAAAGCGGGCCTTTTCGATTCGTCGATTTGGACCGGTGGTTTGGCCGGGGCCAAGACCTCGTCCTGAGGGGATCAAAGGCCGTGTCGGAGGGCGCTCCTGATGTCTCGATCGCTTCCTGGAGCATCCTTCGAGACGCCGTTCCTGCCGGGATGGCTCCGTGGGAAGGGGCTCGACGGCTTTTGAATTCAGGTTCTCAGGCGCGGCTTTCCTTGTCGATCGCGAAGGCACCCGCCCCGGCGAAAACGAAGTAGAGGAAGACGAAGCAGTAGAGGATCGCCGCGTCGCCGCCGTTGAGTGCCGGGTAGAGGCTCTTCGGCGCATGCGCCATCCAGTAGGCGAAGGCCATCTGGCCGGAGAGGACGAAGGCGACAATCCGGGTCTGGAAGCCGACGAGCATCAGAAGGCCGCCGGCGAGTTCGAGGGCACCCGCGAACCACATGAGCGTAAAGGCCGGGGGCAGCACGCCGCCGGCCGGCGGGGCCGGGAAGCCGAGGAGCTTCTGCGTGCCGTGCAGGATGAAGATCAGTGCGGTGACGATACGCAGCAGGCCGAGCACATGCGGCGCATAGCGATTGAGCGAGTTCATCTGGGTCCTCTGTCGACGAAAACGAATAAGTGGCGATGTGTTCCTGCGCGTTTCCCGTCCGGGTTTTAGGCAGGGCTTCCGATTTTGCGCAATATCCCGCTCGATGACGATTTCGTTTGCGCATTTGCAAGTTTGATCACGTTCTCGCGACGACTGTGCCTTCGCCGCCGCATCGCACCCTTAACCGTCCCTTAAAAGCGCCATGTTTGAATCCTGTGTGACCTGACCGCATTGCGAAGGCGGTGTGTCGGCCGAAACGGGACAGGATGAACGACCGGATCAAACGGGGAGAGCGGCGCGAGCCGTCCTTCGACGACGAGAGCGGCGCAAGCCGCGATGATTTCGACATGCGCGTTTCTGATGACGATCGCCCGCTTCACCGTCACCGCGCTGCGCCGCGTCCGCAGCCGCGCAGCCAGCCGGTGCGCAACAAGCGCAGCGGCGGAGGAGGTGGCGGCAAGCGCCGCGGCCGCCGGCGGCGCTCGCTGCTCGGCGGGCTGTTCTATTGGACGATGGTGCTCGGCCTGTGGTGCGCCATCGGTCTTGGTGGCTTCATCGCCTATCACGCTTCGCAGCTGCCGCCGATCGATCAGCTCACCGTGCCGAAGCGGCCGCCGAACATCGCGATCCTCGCCGCCGACGGCTCGCTGCTCGCCAATCGCGGCGAGACCGGCGGGCGCACCATCACCATCGGCGAGATCCCGCCCTATCTGCCCAGGGCCTTCGTCGCGATCGAGGATCGGCGCTTCTACGAGCATTTCGGCATCGATCCGATCGGCATCAGCCGCGCTCTCGTCACCAATCTGCGCGGCCGCGGCGGCGTGCAGGGCGGCTCGACGCTGACCCAGCAGCTCGCCAAGAACCTGTTCCTCACGCAGGAGCGCACCGCCGCCCGCAAGATCCAGGAGGCGATCCTGGCGCTCTGGCTGGAGCGCACCTACACCAAGGACCAGATCCTCGAGCTCTATCTCAATCGCGTCTATTTCGGCTCCGGCGCCTATGGCGTCGAGGCCGCGGCGCAGCGCTATTTCAACAAGTCGGCGCGCTCGGTGACGATCGCGGAGGCGGCGATGCTTGCCGGCCTCGTCCAGGCGCCGTCGCGGCTCGCGCCCAACCGCAATCCCGATCTTGCCGAGAAGCGCGCCCAGCTCGTCATTGCCGCGATGGCCGATCAGGGTTTCATCACGCAGGCTGCGGCCAAGACCGCGCTGACCGCGCCTGCCGAGGTGCCGGAGCGTGTCGGCGCCGGCTCGGTCAATTACGCCGCCGACTACGTCATGGACGTGCTCGACGACTTCATCGGCGCGGTCGAGGGCGATGTGACCGTGCTCACCACGCTCGACACCAAGCTGCAGAGCTCGGCAGAGACGATCTTGGTCGATGCGCTCTCGGCACAAGGCGCCAAGCTCAATGCCTCGCAGGGCGCGGTTGTCTCGCTCGCGCCGGACGGCGCGATCCGCGCGCTGATCGGCGGGCGCGACTATACCAAGAGCCAGTTCAACCGCGCCACGGCGGCGCGGCGCCAGCCGGGCTCTTCCTTCAAGCCCTTCGTCTATCTGACGGCGATGGAGAAGGGCATGACGCCCGACACGATCCGCGACGACTCGCCCGTCTCGATCAAGGGTTGGGAACCGGAGAACTATTCGCGCACCTTCCGCGGACCGGTGACGCTCGCGACGGCGATGCAGCATTCGCTCAACACGGTGTCCGCCCGGCTGATCCAGGAGGTGACGCCCAAGGAGGTCGTCCGCACCGCCCAGCGCCTCGGTATCAGCTCGGCTCTGCAGCCGAACCTGTCGCTGGCGCTCGGCACGTCGGAGGTGACCCCGCTGGAGATGACAGCTGCCTACGCGACCTTCGCCAATGGCGGCCAGTCGGTGCTGCCCTATGTCATCCGCGAAGTGCGACAGACCAGCGGCAAGGTCGTTTATGCCCGCAAGGCCGCGGGCCTCGGTCAGGTCATCCAGCCGCAATATCTCGCGATGATGGATACGATGTTCAACGGCGTGATGAACGGCGGCACCGGCAGCAAGTTCAACATCCCGGGCTGGCAGGTCGGCGGCAAGTCGGGCACGACGCAGGATTACGGCGACGCATGGTTCGTCGGCTTCACCGCCAAACTCGTCACGGCCGTCTGGGTCGGCAATGACGACAATTCGAAGATGAAGCGCGTCACCGGTGCCGGGCTGCCTGGCGAGATATGGGGCAAGTACATGAAGGCCGCCCATGCCGGCGCCCAGCCCATTCCGCTGCCCGGCGGCTTCTGGCAGGGCGCGCCGAAGACGATCTTCGGCGACGGTGCGCCGGTGGCCGATGCCGGCACCCCCGCGCCGGCCCAGCCCGCCAGTTCGGATCGCGCCTGGGTGAAGCCGGCGCCGCAGGAGCGCAACTTCTTCGAGCGGCTCTTCGGCGGCTGAAGAACTGCACCGTCATTCCGGCGCGGCCCGCAGGGCCGAGCCCGGAACCCATATCCGCAGGCGGTTCAGGAAAAGCCTGCGAACGAGCCGCGTCATCCTGCTCGAACCGTTGGTTATGGTTCCGGGCTCCTCGCTGATGCGAAGCGCCGGAAAGACGGCGTGGTGCTGTTGCAACGCAGGGCGGTCTAAGCTTTCGCCGCGCGGATGGCCCGCGTCGCCCGGAACAGCACGAGGGCGGCGACGCCGAGCGTAGACATTACCAGGGGCAGCGGCAGCGCCGCGTTCTTGAGCAGATGGCCGACGAGCAGCCCGACGCAGGCCGAGAGCAGCATCTGGCACAGGCCGTTGAAGGACGAGGCCGCACCGGCCCGGTCCGGGAAGGGCATCATTGCCGAGGCCTGAGCCTGCGGCATGGTGAGCCCCACGCCGCAGGCATAGAGCGCCATCGGCACCACGACGCCTGCCGCCCCGCCGAAGCCGGTGAGGACGCCGACCAGCATGGCAAGCCCGCCCCCGGCGAGGCAGGCGACACCGAGCGAGATCACCTCGTCCATGCTGCGCCGACCGACGAGCCGCTGGGCGATGATCGTGCCGGTGATGTAGCCGAGCACGCCGAAACCGAAGGAGAAGCCGTACTCGACCGGGGTGAGCCCGTAGACGCCGATCAGCACGAAGGATGAGCCGGAGATGAAGGCGAAGAGCCCGGCATAAGCGAGCGCGGTGAGCGCGACATAGACGCGGAAGGCGCGGTTGTGCAGCAGCACGCCGAAACCGCGGAAGATCGCGATCGGCGAAAGCGGCTGCGGCGAGCGCACGCGCAGCGTCTCCGGCATGACCGTTACGATGACGATGGCCAGCGCCAGCCCGAAGGCGAGGGAGGCGACAAAGGTCGAGCGCCAGCCGAAGGCGACCTGCAGCACGCCGCCGATCACCGGTGCCACGGCGGGGACGAGGCCCATGATCATGCCCATCCGCGCGAGCTCGCGTCCGGCGCGCGCGCCGTCATAGAGGTCTCGCACCATGGCGCGGCCGAGCACGATCGGACCCGATGCCCCGAGCGCCTGCAGCGCCCGCGCGAATGTCAGCGCTCCGATCGAGGGAGCGAGCGCGCAGGCCAACGTCGCCAGCGTGAAAAGGCCAAGGCCAGCGAGCAGGACGGGCTTGCGGCCGAGCCGGTCCGAAAGCGGCCCCCAGAAGATCTGCCCCGCGGCGAAGCCGAACAGGAAGGACGAGAGCGTCGCCTGGGCGCCGGCCACATCCGTCTCCATCACCCGCGCGATCTCGGGCAGGGACGGCAGGTAGAAATCGGTGGAGAGTGGGCCGAGCGCCGTCAGCATGGCGAGGACGGCGGTCATCGCCAGCGTATCGGGACGAAGCTTCATGGGCGGCCTCCGGCGCGGCCGGAACCGGCCGCGCGCCCCTGCTACGACGTCAGCCGGTCATCCGGCAATGGCGACGGGCGCCGGGCCGTCCTGAGTCTCGCCATGATAGGCGGTCGCCCGCATCGAGGAGCGCTGCGAGAATTCCTCGTACCAGCGCGTCAGACGGGGGCGTTTGGCCCGGAAATCCGGCAGCGCGCGGAACTCCAGCCAGGCCAGCGCCGTGGCCAATCCGATCTGCCCGATATCGGCGGGGCCGTCGAACGGCCCCTGCCGCTCCAGCAGGTCATAGGATTCGAGGAGCTTCGCGGTCTGGCCTTCCTGGAGCGGCGGGTAGCGCAGAGCTTCCGGCCGGCGCAGCATCTCCCAGCGCAGTGCGATGCCGGCATCGCACAGCCCTTGCGCGACGGCATGAAGGCGCAGCCCCTGCCAGCGCTCGGCCCCGGCCGCGGGGATCAGCTTCCGCCCCGCATGCAGCCCGTCGAGATAGTCGCAGATCACCAGCGAATCGAAGACCGCGCCTGCCTCCGGCGTGATCAATACCGGCACCTTGCCGAGCGGATTGACCGCGAACACCGCGGCGTTGCGGTTCGTCGGGCTGGTCTCGTGGTCGATGATGTCGAGACGATCGGCGATGCCAGCCTCATATGCGAAGACGATGGTCTTGCGGGCATAGGGCGAATGGCTCTGCGAATAGAGCGTCAGCCGCTCGGACGGGGCGTGCGCCGATGCGGTCATGCTGCAATCTCGGCCGGTTCGAGGCCCACGAGCTCGGCATAGCGCGCCGGGTCGGTCGCGCCTTCCGTGTTGACGAGGAAGACGCGCGAGGAGGCATCGAGCTTCAGCGCGGCGCGCGTTTCCGGGTTGCGCAGGGCCGCAAGCAAGCCGGCGAGCCCAGCCGCCCCGCTTTCGCCGGCGACGATGGCTGGATCGCCCGCGGCCGGGCGGGCGAGGCGGTTCATCGCCTCGACGGCATCGGAATCCTCCGCCGTCAGGAAGGCGTCGGCGGCGCGGTAGAGCACGCGCAGGGCCAGCGGCGAGGGGTCGTAGCATTCGAGCATCGCCATGACGGTCGGCGCGCCATGGGCGATCTTGACCGGCCGCCCCTGCCGCGCCGCCTCGAAGATGCAGGCTGCCCGCGACGGCTCGACCACGGTGAAGAACGGTCGCTCATCGCCGAAACGGGTCTGCATCTGCGCAGCGAGCGCGGCAGCGATGCCGCCGACGCCGGCCTGCACGAAGACATGGCTCGGCTGCGCCGGCATCTGCGCCAGCGCCTCGCGTGCAATGGCGGTGTAGCCTTGCATGACCAGGCCGGGGATGCGCTCGTAGCCTTCCCACGACGTATCGGAAACGATGGTCCAGCCTCGCTCGGTCGCGACACGGGCGGCCTCGACGACGGAATCGTCATAGGTGCCGGCGACGCGCACCATTTCGGCGCCGAAGCGGGCGATCGCGGCGACGCGCTCGTCGCTGACGCCGCCATGGACGAAGATCACCGCCTTCGCTCCGAGCAGTTGCGCGCCCTGCGCCACCGAGCGGCCGTGATTGCCGTCGGTGGCGCAGGCGAAGGTCATCCCAGCCGCCACGGCGCGGACCGCAGGGTCGTTCATGTCGGCATCGCCAAGGCGGCGGCCGAGCTTCTCGGAGGCCGCCTCCAAGGCGAGCCGGATCACCGCATAGGCGCCGCCGAGCGCCTTGAAGCTGCCGAGGCCGAGGCGCTGGCCCTCGTCCTTGATGAAGAGCGCTCCGATGCCGAGCGCGGCGGCGAGGCCGGGCAGGCTGCGCAGCGGCGTCGGGACATGGTTCTGGCGCTGGGCGAGATGCGCCTCGATCGCATCGGCCCCGGCTGGGCCGAGCGTCTCGACATCGTCGGGATGGAGGGCAGAGCGATAGTCGGGGTGGTGGTTGAGCAGGAACATGGCGACCTCGGTGCTTGCTCACGAATGGATATTGCAAGCGAGGCGAAAAAGGCGCTGGATTTCGGGCAGGCCTATGCAAGTTTGTTTCTCAGGATGCGCCATGCCCGAGGCAGCCGTCTACGATCTCGACGCCTTCGACCGCGCGATCCTCGCTGTCCTGCAGCAGGACAACACCACGCCGCAGCGCGTGATCGGCGAGCGCGTCAACCTTTCCGCGCCGGCCGTGCAGCGCCGTATCCGCCGGATGGAGGCGAGCGGCGTCATCCGCGCCAATGTCGCCGTGGTCGATCCGGCGGCGCTCGGCCATCCGATCACGCTCTTCGTCGAAGTGGAACTGGTCAGCGAGACGGCTGTCGACATCGACGCCGCCAAGACCGCCTTCCTCGCCGCGCCCGAGGTGCAGCAGTGCTACTACGTCACCGGCGAGGTCGATTTCATGCTGGTCGTGCTGGTGCCGAGCATGGCGGCCTATGAGGCGCTGACACGGCGCCTCTTCTTCGCTAACCCCAATATCCGCAAGTTCCGCAGCTTCGTCGCGATGGACCGGGTGAAGACGGGGCTTGCGGTGCCCGTTTCGTAGCGGTCCCGCAGCAGGCGCAGGCGCGGCATCGCCGGCGCGTCTTGTTCTGGCCGCGACGATATGCGACCGCGGACGGATGTGACGAACGAGCCTGACGGGCCTTGCCTTGATCACAGTGAAAGCCACCCCAGCAGCTGCCGGAGCGGGCGATGCGCCGCAGGGCTTGCGCGCGCTCATCCGCTCGAGCGATATCGGCGTCGTCGTGCTGGCCTCCGTGGTTGGCGTCTTCGCCGGGCTGATCGTGCTGGCGATGTCGTTCACGACGCAGCTCCTGCATGAGCTCATCTTCGGATTGGCGCATGGCCAGCGTCTGTCGATCACCACGACGATTCCGACTTGGCGGGCGCTCGTCGGTCCTGTCCTCGGCGGTCTCGGAATTGGCGTGGCGTCCTGGCTGTTCTTCCGCCGACGCAAGCAGCCGGTCGACCCGATCGAGGCCAATGCGCTGCATGGCGGGCGGATGTCGCTGCGCGACAGTGTCTTCGTCGCGCTCCAGACCATCGGCTCCAGCGGTGCGGGCGCCTCCGTCGGCCTCGAAGCCGGCTATACGCAGGCCGCGAGCGGGCTTGCCTCCCATATCGGCCGCCGCCTGCGCCTGCGCCGGGCCGATATGCGCCTGATGGTCGGCTGTGCCGCCGGCGGTGCCATCGGTGCAGCCTTCGATGCGCCGCTGACCGGCGCCTTCTATGCCTTCGAGCTGATCCTCGGCAGCTACTCGATCGCCGCCTTTGCGCCGGTGATGGCCGCGACCTTCATGGCGACCGTGACCCACAGTCTGCTCGCGCCTTCGCTGCTCGCGGTCGAGGTGCCGCCGATCGGGCCGATCATCGTCTCCGACCTGCCTCTCGTCGTCATGCTTGGGGCGGCCTGCGGGCTTGCCGGCATCGTCGTCATGCGCGCCGCCGCCTTCATCGAAGCCGGCTTCCGGCGTTCGCGCATCCCGACCTGGTTGAGGCCGGCCTTCGGCGGTCTCCTCGTCGGTGCGCTGGCGATCTGGAGCCCGTCGGTGTTCTCGGCCGGTCACGGCGCGATCAATCTCTATCTCGGGGTCGACACGAATCTTGCGTTCTTCGCCTTGGTCCTTCTCGCCAAGGCATTGGCATCCTCGATCTCGATCGGCTCAGGCTTCCGTGGCGGCCTGTTCTTCGCCTCGCTGCTGCTCGGCGTGCTGACCGGGCGCCTCTTCATCGGCGTTTTGTCGCTGGCCTTCCCCAACCTCGCCGGTCACGAGACGCTGTTTGCACTGGTCGGCATGAGCTCGCTCGCTGTGTCGGTCGTCGGCGGGCCGATGACCATGGCCCTGCTTGCCCTCGAGATGACCGGCGATCTCAAGCTGACGCTCGCCGTCGTCGGTGCGGCCGGCGCGGCCTCGCTGGTGACACGCCGGCTCTTCGGCTTCTCCTTCGCGACATGGCGCTTCCACCTGCGTGGCGAAAGCATCCGCGGCGCCCATGATATCGGCTGGATGCGCGACCTCACCGCCGGCAGCATGATGCGCATCGAGGTGCCGAAAATCGCGGCCGACGCCACCATCGCCGAGGCGCGGCTGAAATACCCGCCGGGTTCCACCAACTACCTCGTCGCGATCGGCCCCGGCGATGCCTATGCCGGCATGGTGCCGCCCGGCGCGCTCTACGAGCCCGATCCGGGGCTCGACGAAGAGGCGGCGGCCGAGCCGGCCCCGCGCACCGTCCGCCATCTGCTGCGCAATCGCGATCGCATGCTGCTGACCGACATGTCGGTGCGCGACACGCTGAAGCTCTTCGACGAGTCGGAGAGCGAGGCGCTGCCGGTGGTCGCCGACCGCGACAGCCGCCGTCTCGTCGGCATCCTCAGCGAGGCGCATGCGATCAAGCGCTACAGCGACGAGGTCAGCCGCCGCAATCGCGAGCTGACCGGCGAGTAGCGCCGCGCACCGTCATTGCGAGCGGAGCGAAGCAATCCAGGGGACTAGGCAGAACGGTTCAGCCCAGTCCTTCCTGGATTGCTTCGTCGCTTCGCTCCTCGCAATGACGGCGGGCGGCGGTAATCCGTCACTCAGCTCGAACGCAGCCTTGTCTGCGAGACGACCCGCCACTCCGCGATCGGGATATCCTGCCCCGAGGTCACGATGCCGATGCGGTCGAAATGGATCGCGCGGCCGGCGAGTCGCGCGTGCACCTTCGCGATCGCAGCTGCTTTGGCCGCAGCCTCGACAGGTCCATAGAGCAGCGAGACATGCGGCATGAAGCTGTCGAAGCCTTCGGGATCGAGGGCGCGCTTGAGGTTCGCCAGCGGCTGCGAGACCACGAAGCGGGCATAGAAGGAGCGGAAAAAGGCCTCGCTCCCCTCGACGCACGCCACGGGCTCCGAGAAGGCTGAGACCGTTTCCGCCGCAGCTGCAATGGCTTGCGCCAGCGCGGCTGGCGGCATCGCCGTGTCACCTTGCAATGTCAGATGTGGCGCGAAGAGCGGGGTGCCGAAACGCCCCGACAAATCGCCGACGAGACCGCTCAGCATCGCCTCGTCGGAGGGAGACGCCATGAGCCAGAGAGAATGTATCTGCGCTGTCATCCAAGTTTCACAAAGCTCTTGCACATAGTGCGCCCCATACGTAATGTTTATTTCAATCGCTCCAGTGAATGGAAGAAAAATTCCATTCACTGGACACAAAAACGAAGGTGGGGAGTGGGCGCCTTGCAGCCAGAAACGCAAGCCAGAGCGGGTAGTGGCGCGGCCATTGGCGTGCGCGCGCTCAAGGTCTCCTATAGCGGCACGCGCGTGCTGCACGGCATCGACCTGGACTTCGCGCCGGGGAGCTTCACGGCGCTGCTCGGCTCTTCCGGCTGCGGCAAGACGACCCTTCTGCGCTCGCTCTCGGGTTTCGTGCCGGTCGACTCCGGCTCGATCGTCGTCGGCGGCAAGGATGTCGCGGGATTGCCGCCGGAGAAGCGCGGCATGGCGATGGTCTTCCAGTCCTATGCGCTCTGGCCGCATATGACCGTGCTGCAGAACATCGGCTACGGCCTCAAGCTGCGCGGCAAGTCGAAGGCCGAGATCGCCGCCAAGGTCGGCGAGATGCTGAACTTCCTCGGGCTTGCCGGCTACGAGAACCGCAAGGTCACGGCCTTGTCCGGTGGCCAGCGCCAGCGCGTTGCGCTTGGCCGTGCGCTCGCGATCGACCCCGGCATCCTGCTGCTCGACGAGCCTCTCTCGAACCTCGATGCGAAGATCCGCATGACCATGCGCCATGAGATCCGCGCCATCCAGCAGCGGCTCGGTCTCACCGCCGTCCACGTCACCCATGATCGCGAGGAGGCCATGACCATGGCCGACCGGCTCGTCATCATGCAGGCCGGGTGCGTTGCGCAGGTCGGGACGCCGGAAGAGGTGTATGATCGCCCGGCCACCGCCTTCGTCGCCAATTTCATGGGGGCGGAGAACGTGCTGCCGCTGCGCATCGAACGCGGCGAGGGACAGGCTTCCGTCGCTGCCGGCGAAGCCCGCGCGACCCTTGCGGGCGAAGGAGCTGCCGCGCTGCCGGCCGGCGAGACGCTCGCCTATTTCCGCGACGATGTCGCGAGCCTCGACGCGCTCGATGCCCCGGCTGCCGGCGGCCAGCTCGTCGTTCCCGGCACCATCGCCGCGCGCGCCTATCCCGGTGGCGTCTATCGCTACAAGGTCGAAGCCGCCGGCCGCCAGATCACGGTCGACGACGCCGACCGTCACGAACTCGGAACGAAGGTTGGGCTGCGCATTCCGCTGCAGCGCCTTCACATCTTCCCGGCGACCGAGGCCGGGATCGCCGCCTGACAGGGAGTCAGACACATGCGCATTATCACGCTTGCCTGCTCGCTCGCTGCGCTGATCGTGGCTTCGCCGCTATCCGCGCAGACCCTCAACGTCGCCTCCGCCGGCGACCAGAACATGGTCGACTACGTCAAGGACTATCTCGGGCCGATGTTCGAGAAGGCCCATCCGGGCGTGAAGGTCGTCTCGGTCGGCACCGGCCCGGGCGATTCCGGCTCGCAGAAGATCTACGAGAAGCTCGACGCCCAGAAGGGCGCTGCCGCGACCGATTTCGACGTGCTCGTCATTCACCAGAAGGCCGCCGGCCAGATGGTCAAGGAAGGGCTGCTGAACAAGTACACGGCCAATGTCGATACGGCCAAGCTCGCCACCGGCGACGCCGCCAAGAACGCTCTCGGCACCGACGTGACCGGCTACGTCATCCCGATGTTCCAGTCGCAGACCGCGCTCGCCTACAATGCGGACATGGTCAAGACGCCGCCGGCGACCTTCGCCGAGCTCGCCGACTGGGCCAAGAAGAACCCGAAGCAGTTCGGCTATAACGGCATCAAGGGCGGCATGTCCGGCGTCTCCTTCGTCGCCGGCTGGGTCTATGCCTTCGGCGGCGACGCCGACAAGCTGATCCAGGGCCCCTATGACGCCAACACCAAGGCGAGCTGGGACAAGGCCTTCGGGGAGCTGAAGGAGTTCAACAAGAACGCCGTCATCACCCCCGGCAACGCCGGCACGCTCGACATGCTCAACCGTGGCGAGATCGCGATCGGCCCGGTCTGGGTCGACATGTTCTATTCCTGGCAGGCCGACGGCAAGCTGCCGCCGAACATGAAGCTGAAGCTCGTCTCGCCCGGCATGCCCGGCCAGCCGATGTACTACGCCGTTCCCGAGAAGTCGGCCCAGAAGAAGCTGGCCGAGGCGTTCATCGCGCTCGCCACCAGCCCGCAGGTCCAGGCCGACGGCATCGTCAAGAAGTTCAACTGGTATCCGGGCATCGACGCCAAGAACCTCGAAGGGAAGCTCGACAAGGCCGCCTGGGACAAGCTCTTCACCGACGTCACGCCGGCCGAGCTCGCCAAGAACGGCAAGCCCTTCCCGATCGCGCCTTACTTCAACGACATCCTCGAGGGCTACGAGAAGAAGGTCGCGAACTGAGGTTCGTTCTCTCGAAGGGCCGTCATTCGCGGAGTGCCTCCGCCGTCATCCTCGGGCTTGACCCGAGGATCTCGTGACCAGCTCGCTCTGGTTGCTGAGATGGTCGGGTCAAGCCCGGCCATGACGGCCTCTCCGGCCCGGCCATGACCGCCTTTCTCCTTTTCGCGTATAGCCGGCAGGTTCGATGTCTCTTTCCCAACGCCAGCTCGCTCTGCTGCTGATCGCGCCCGGGCTCGCCCTCGTCGCGGCGCTGTTCCTCTACCCGCTCTGCTTTTCGCTGATCTCGGCCTTCACCGGGCCGGACGGCGGCTTCTCGCTCCAGGCCTTCGCCAAGGCCTATGAGCTCTATTCCGGCGACATCCTCTTCACCGTCGTCATCGTGCTCGCCTCCTGCCTGCTGACGGGGCTCGCCGCCATCGTCATCGCCGGCACGCTGACGCTGGGCGAGAACCGCTTCATCGTCGGCACGCTCAAGGCGCTCTATCGCTGGCCTCTCTTCATCCCGTTCATCGTCGCGGCGCAGTGCATGCGCACCTTCCTCGCCAAGAACGGGCTGATGAACAATTCCTTCGTCGCCATGGGACTGATGGAACCGCTGCAGGCGGTGAGCTTCCTCGACTGGCGCGGCATCATCGCCACCTTCGTCTGGAAGCAGACGCCCTTCGTCGCGCTGCTGCTCGCCGGCGCGCTCGCCGCGCTCGACCGCGCCACGCTGGAGGCGGGCCGTAATCTCGGGGCTTCGCGGATGCGCGTCCTCATCGAGCTCGCGCTGCCGCAGGTGATGCCGCAGCTTCTCGTCGCGCTCGTCCTCTCCTTCGTGACGATGCTCTCGGTGCTGTCGGTGCCGATGATGGTGGCGGGCTCGCAGCCGACCATGCTGACCGTCGACATGGCCTTCCGCATCAATGCCTATGGCGACTACGCCACGGCCAATGCGCTCGGCGTCATCACCTATCTGATCTCGGCCGGCGCGGCGATCATCTACCTCAAGCGCGGCATGTCGCAGGAAGGCGCACGATGACCGCGCACGCCATGACCCGCGCCGGCTCCGGCCTGCGCATGCTGTTCGCGGCCTTCGCGCTCGCGGCCTTCGCCTTCTTCCTGATCGGGCCGCTGGTCAATCTGGCGCTGTGGTCCGTCGCCGAGCGCTGGTACACGCCCTACAAGCTGCCGGTCGTCTACGGCACGCGCTACTGGGAACAGGTCTTCCGCCCGACCGGCGACGCCATGGCCTCGCTCGCCACCTCGGTCTGGATCGCGGTGCTCACGGTCATCGTCGCGCTCGTGCTCTCGATCCCGGCCGGCTACGCTCTAGCGCGGCTGAAGCTGCCGGCGCGCGCTCTCTTCATGGTCGTGTTCCTACTGCCGCAGGCCTTTCCCTCGGTCGCGATCTACATCAACGTCGCGCGCATCTTCTATCAGCTCGGCATCAACGGCACGGTCTTCGCGGTCGTGCTCGTCCACGCCGCGCACGGCCTGGTCTATTCGGTCTGGATCGCGGCCGCGGCCTTCGCGGCGGTCGATCGCGATCTCGAGCTGGCGGCCCGCAACATCGGCGCCCCGCCGCTCAAGACCTTCTTTTCCGTGACGCTGCCGCTCGCAGCCCCCGGCATCATCGCCAGCGGCATCTTCGTCTTCCTGGAATCGCTCGACGAGTTCACCGGCACCTTCTTCGTCGGCGTGCCGCAGGTCACCACGCTGCCGCTGCTGCTCTACAATGCGGCGATGGGCGGCAACTATCAGGTCGCCTCGATCACGGCGCTGATCCTGCTGGTGCCCTCGGTGTTGTTCATGCTGTTCATCGAGCGCTTCCTGCGGGCCGATGTGCTCGCCAAGGTCGGAGCCTGAGGCGAGGGCGGGCTTGCGCGCCTGAGGGCGATCCGCAAATCTGCCGCTCCTCGCCATGCCGTCATTGCGAGAAGCGAAGCGACGAAGCAATCCAGGGAGACCGGGTGAGACCTTTGACCCAGTCCACCTGGATTGCTTCGCTTCGCTCGCAATGACGATTCGGCTTGACGGAAACTGGCTACAACCTCTGGCGGATCACTGATGTCGAACGGCGCTGTTTCCACCCCCGGGACCTTGCCGAAAGGCCGCTCCTTCGCAGGTCTCTCACCCAGCCTGATCGGCTTCGGCGGCGCGCCGCTCGGCGATCTCTACGGTCATCTCGACGAGGTGACGGCGCAGGGTACAGTCCGCGCCGCCTTGGCCGCCGGCATCAACCTCGTCGACACCTCGCCGCTCTATGGCCACGGCCTCTCCGAACATCGCATCGGCGCGGCGCTGCGCGGCGTGCCGCGCGAGAGCGTCATCGTCTCCACCAAGGTGGGTCGCTGGATGCAGGCCGGCCAGCCGAAAGGCGACGGCTCGGGCTATGCCGGCGGCCTGCCGCACCCCGCGGTGATCGACTATTCCTATGACGGCGCGATGCGCTCCTTCGAGCAGTCCCTGCTCCGGCTCGGTACCGACCATATCGACATCCTGCTGATCCACGATGTCGATGTCTGGACCCATGGCGACAGGATGGAACAGCGCTTCACGGAGGCCATGGACGGCGCCTACCGCGCTCTGGACAGGCTGCGCGCCTCCGGGGCGGTCAAGGCGATCGGTGTCGGCGTCAACGAGGCCGAGATGTGCGCGCGCTTCGCGCGATCAGGCGATTTCGACGTGATGATGCTCGCCGGCCGCTACTCGCTGCTGGAGCAGGGCGCGCTGACGGAGTTCCTGCCGCTGGCGCTCGAGAAGAAGATCGCGGTGATGTTAGCCGGGGTCTTCAACTCCGGCATCCTCGCGACCGGTGCAAAGCCCGGCGCCTACTACAACTACAAGCCGGCGCCGCCGGAGATCCTGGCCCGCGTCGCCCGGATCGAGGCGGTCTGCGCCGCCCATGGTGTTGCGCTGCCTCAGGCGGCGCTCGCCTTCTGCGCCGCCCATCCGGCGGTGGCGACGATCGTGCTCGGCGCCGTCACGCCGCAGGAGGTCGCTGGTAATCTCGACCTCGTTGCGCGGCCGGTGCCGGCCGCGCTCTGGCGTGATCTCAAGGCGCAGGGCCTGCTCGCCGACGGGGCGCCGGTCCCCGAGGCCTGAGCCTTACGCGGCCGGCGCGCCGGTTGAACCGAGATAGTCGACCGCGCAGGCGACGTGCAGCTTCATCACCGCGATGGCTTCGTCGATGGTGACGTGCTCCTCGTCTGTGCCCATGCTGATCGGGGAGGGGCCGCAGATCAGCGCCGGGACGCCCCGCCAACGCCAGTAGCGGGTGTCAGTGCCCCCCAGGCTCGACACCGGCGGCGCGTCATGGCCGAGCAGCTCGCGGATGTTGCCGCGCAGGATATTGGCCATCTCGCTGAAGGGATCGGTGAGGCTCGCCGGGTAGCTGTGGTCCTCATTGACGACCATCTCGCAATCGGCCTCGCGGGCGAGCGCTTCGAGATCGGCGCGGATCGCATCGCGGTCGGAGCCGATCGGGATGCGCATGTCCAAATGGGCGATGCAATGCGTCGGGATCTGCGTCGCCTTCTGCCCGCCTTGCAGGATGCCGACATTGACGGTGATGCGCCGGGCGACATCGCCCGCGCCCTTGCCGAGATTGAGGTCGGCCGCCGCGATCGTCTCCGCTGAGGTCAGCACCGCGTCGATCTCCGGCGGCAGCGCCGCGAGCTTGAGATGGTAGCGATCATAGATCGCGGTCACGAGCCGGCTCACATCCGCGATCGGGTTGCGTGCGCGATGGGCGTAGCCGCCATGGCCGCCGATGCTCTTGGCCGAGAGCGAGAAGCGCAGCGTGCCCTTTTCGGTGAAGCGCAGATTGGCGAGGCCGCTCGGCTCGCCGTTGAGGCAGCAATCGGCCTCCATCTCGTCGCCGAATTCGTCGAACAGATATTTGGTGCCGTAGCGCCCGCCCGACTGCTCGTCCGAGACCACGGTCAGGGACAGCGCGCCGCTCAGCTTCTCGCGATGGGGATAGAGCTGGCAATAGGCGAGGATCGAGGCGAGCGTCCCGGTCTTCATGTCGGAGGCGCCGCGGCCCATGATCTTGCCGTCAACGATCTCGGCTTCCCAGAGCTTCTCGTTGGTGACCGGGAAGATGTCCATATGGCCGTTGAGGATGAGATGGCGGCCGGGATTGCCGGCCTCCCAGCGGCCGATGATGTTCGGCATCTCCGGCACGAAGGCCTCCGTGCGATGCGGCACGCCGGCCGCGTCGAGAAGTTCGCGGACGAAGGCGGCGGCCTCGCGCGTGTCGCCCGGCGGGTTGACGCTCTTGATGCGCAGGAAGCGGCGCAGCAGTTCGACGATCTCGTCGCGACGCGCATCGATCGCCTGAAGCAACTCGGCCTTCAGGGCGGCGGTATCCTTGGACATGACTCGATCTTCTTGGTCGGCGTTTCGAAAGGGGCTGAGAGGTGCTCAGGCGCGGGCGAGCAGCGACATCGGGCGAGTCAGCTCGGTCTTCTCCAGCCGGGCTGCGACGCAATAGGCGGGGTTGAAGACGTTCGCGATGTCGTAGCGCACCGCCTGCCCGAGCAGATGGCTCGCCTCTACCGGATCGACACCGAGATCCTCGCCGACCCAGCGCAGCAGTTCCGTCGTGGCGAATTGCAGGGGCTGGTCGAGCGGGCGCCCGGCGGCAATCACCAGCAGGTCGGTTTCAGTCTCGCAGCGCGGCCAGCGCAGGCCGAGCTTCTTCACGAGCTTCACCGAGAATTCGACCTCAAACGAGGTCTCGACGCCGGTGCCGGCGATCTCGCCATCGCCCTGGCAGGCATGGCCGTCGCCGAGGAAGAACAGCGCGCCGTCCGCGAAGACCGGGAAGGCGATGGTCGCGCCCGGCCCGAACAGCCGGTAGTCCATGTTGCCGCCATAGGCGCCGCTTGTCGCGGTCGAGATCGCCTGGCCGCGCTCCGGCGCCACGCCGAAGCAGCCGAGCATCGGGGCGAGCGGGAAGCTCCAGTCCTTGATACGGGCGGAGGGCTCCAGCAGCTTCACCGTGCCGGCCTCGGCATCGACAGCCCACTCGTAGCGCTCGCGCTTCGGCAATTCGTGCAGCATCCCGGGGTCGAGCACGCCCGGCGCCAGCGGCGAATAGGTCCAGCCG
This sequence comes from Allobosea sp. RAF48, assembly GCF_052114025.1. Lineage (NCBI taxonomy): Bacteria > Pseudomonadati > Pseudomonadota > Alphaproteobacteria > Hyphomicrobiales > Alloboseaceae > Allobosea > Allobosea sp. RAF48. The sequence continues at coordinate 38,936 of NZ_JBFRDZ010000016.1, read as the reverse complement.
GTCTTCCGGTTCGGTGTCATCCGCTCGATGGTGACGAGGAGAGCATCGCCCGGCTCGGCGCCGGTGACGAAGAACGGACCGGTCATCGGGTTGCCGCGCGGGGCGTGCTGCTCGCCATCGCTGCCGAAGCCGGCGGCGTCGAGCGTGGTGGTGACGACGCTGTCGCCGCTGGCGATCTCCAGAACCGGCGGCAGGGTGCCGATCACGTTCGAATAGCGGGTCGGGACGAAGTGATGGCGCGCCATGAAAGCCTTCCGGAGCAGGTTCGCGTCGATATCGTGGCCGGGGGCGTCGACCGCCTGGCGCACCGGACCGTAGGGGCTCGCCGGTCGCGTGAGAAGCGCTCGCCGGCGAAGGGGCGCCCTGCGTCAGGCTCGCGTGCCGTTGCCGGCTGTCAGGAGCGCAGGGCTCCGCTTGCGAAGGTCTCAGTCTCTCAAGCCCTGGATGATCGGGCTTCGATAGGAAATCGCCGCCGGCAGCAGCGCGAGCAGGCTTCCCACGACGCAGAGCAGGCCCGCCTGCGTGAGCTCGCCCGCGCCGATCGCAGGCGAGAGCGAAAGCCCGGTGCGGGCCGCGACGAGGCCCGAGATCGCATGGGTCGCGATCACGCCGAGCAGCAGCCCGGCGAGGCAGCCCGCGGCGATCAGGACGATCGTGCCGATCCAGGTCACCAGCAGCACGTAGGAACGCGGGGCGCCGAGCGCTCTGAGCGTGGCATAGCGCCGACGGCGCAACCCGTTCACGGCGATCAGGAGAAGCACGACGCTGGCGAGGATCAGCACCGCGTTGGAAGCGGAGGCGACGACGAGGATGTCCCGCATGTCGCCGAGCGCGCCGTAGAGCGAGACCAGCACCTCGGCAGGGAAGAAGGCCATGGTTCCGCCCTGCCGGTATTGCGCGCGCAGGGCATAGGCGCCGGCTACGCTTTTGGGCTTCACCACGATCGCCGGAACGCCGGGCACGCGCTTGGCGTCGAAGGGCGGGCCGATCCGCGCTTCCTCTGGACGGCGACCGTCGTTGATGTTCGAGCCGGCTTGCCAGAACGGGGAATCGCTCCGGGCTTCCTCAGTGGCATGGCCGTTGCCGAGGCCGTGGATTTCCCAGACGCTCTCGATCGGCACGAGGATAGCGCGGTCCCAGGGAGAGCCGAGCCGCGGCAGCCGGCCGACGGCCGTGTAGCCATGGCCTTCATGCTTATGGCCTAGTTCCTCCTCGTCGACCTGGCCGGGTTTGGGCGCGTGGCCGGCGACGCCGTGGGAGGGCTCGATCGTGTCACCCAGCCGGTAGACGACATCGGCGCCCAGCACGGCCTCGCCCTCCGCAGAGAAGAGCCGGCCTTCGCTCGTCTTGATCCGGCCCCAGCGACCCGCGAAATCGGTCGTCGTGCCGATGACGGGATAGCCGCGGCTGACGTCGCCGAAGGCGACCGGGGCGAAGTTCCCGACGCGCTCGTCCTGCGCGAGCGCCTTGAGAACCTGCCCGTCGACCAGCGGCAGCGCTTCGAGCTGCAGGTAGACGGCCGACATCAGCAACTGCGTCTGGCTGCCGGGCGCGCCGATGATCAGGTCGAAATCGTCGGCAGCCCTGGCCGAACCCTGCCGCAGCGCCCGCTCCTGTGCGCCGATCGCGATCCCGGTGGCGACCGCGAGCGCGACCAGCAGCATGATGGCTGGCGCGGTCCAGCGCAGAGCCCGCAGGTCAGCGAGCACCATCGGCCAGGGGTTCATGCCGCGTGTCCCATCCTGAGATCGAGCCGCTGCGCCAGCCGGGCGAGCAGGCGCGGGTCATGCGAAGCGCAGATCAGGGTGGCGCCGCTCTCCTGCGCAGTCTCTGCGAGCAGGTCCGAGACGCCGTCGGCGTGATCGGCGTCGAGGCTGGCGGTCGGTTCGTCGGCCAGGATCAGGCGCGGAGCGTTGAAAAGCGCGCGGGCGATCGCGACGCGCTGCTGCTCGCCGCGCGAGAGAACCGCTGCCCTCCGGTGAGGGTCCTTCAGCCCGACGCGGGATGCCAGCGCGATCGCGCGTTCGCGGCCGGACGTGCCCAGGCGCCAGGAGGAGAAGCTCGCAGGCAAGGCGATGTTGCCGGCGACATCGAGCTCCGGCACCAGATGGAAATCCTGGAAGACGAAGCCGAGGGTTTGCCTGCGCCAGCGGTCGCGCTGCGCTTCCGGCAAGCCGGAGACCTCGGTGCCGCCCCAGCGTACCGAGCCGGTGCCCGGACGCAGGAGGCCGGCGATCAGGTGAAGCAGCGTTGACTTGCCGCAGCCGGACGGGCCGCTGATGCCGAGCGCGGCGCCGGGCTCGATCACCAGTGCGGGAATATCGAGAACGCGGAAGGGCCGTCCATCGCCGTCGCGATGATCCAGTGCGATATCCGCGAGAACGAGCCGCTGCGCGCTCTCCTCAGGCGAGGGAGAAGCCGGCATCGGCAATCCTGATCTGGCTGACGAAGCCGGTCTCCGCATCGGTCGCCGAGCCGATCTCCAGCCGCCCGCTCACCACGACCTTGCGGCCGGCGCTGACCATCGCCGTCTCGCTCTTCATGAACACGACGACGATATCGACGGGCCAGTCGGCATCGGACTGGCAGAACGGGCAGATGGCGAGCGGCTCGCGCGTCAGCACGAAGAAGTGGCTTTCCGGCTTCAGCGGCGGCGCCATGTAGCCGACCATGCGCACGCCCTTGCCGCGCAGGGCCGTGACCCGGTCGGAGAACTGGAAGCCCAGAACCCCGAAAGACTTGTAGAGCCCGTCGAAGGAGATCGACTGGATCTCGGCGGCGGCGCGGGCCTGCCGGCCAAGGCTCGCCGCTGCGAGGCCGAGCACGGCCCCGCGGCGGGTGATGGTCGCAATGGGGTTTCGCCGGCGCATGGATGCCTCCGTAGCCCCGATCATCGGTTCACTTGCCGCCGAGCGCCAGCGCTTCGGACATGACGCGGAACACGAAGGTGTTGGGCTTGTGGCCGCGGAAGCGCTCCGCGCCGGGGCCCATCGCCGTCAGGATGACGTCGTCGGCCGAGTGGACGCCGCTATTGGCGTCGAGGGGGAGATTGCCGACCTTGCGCGTGGCGAGCGGGCCCGTGCAGTCCTTCTCGTTGGCGATATTGGCCTTGCCGTCGGGGCCCTTCACGGCCGGAACGCGCTCGCCATCCATGGTGGGGCGGCCGGTGTCGCAGGTGTCGGGATAGGAGCCGTAGACCACAGCGAGCCGGCGCGAGGTGTCGACATTGGTGGGATAGCCTTCGGCATCGAGCGGGCCGTAGTTCGGCGGCACGGAGTCGGCGTAGACGCCGAGCTTGTCGCGCAGCTGCTGGCCGGGGCGCTCGTCGTCATAGGTGCCGATGATCGAGATCGGATGGGCGTGGTCGGGTACGACGATGATCAGCGTGTCGTTGCGGTCCCCGGCGAAGTCCTTGGCGACCTTGACCGCGTTGTCGAGCATGATCGTGTCGAAGACCGAGCGCTCCCAGTCGAGGGAGTGGCTGTACTTGTCGATACGGGCGGATTCGACCATCAGCAGGAAGCCGTCGGGATTGCCCTTCAGCATGTCGATGGCGGCCTTGGTCTGCTCGACGACATCCGGCTGGTCCGGGAATTTCGAGACCGTGCCCTTCTTGGTGACGCGCAGGTCGAAGGCGCCGTCGATATTGCCGGTGTTGTAGAGGCCGAGCAGCTTCTTCTGGCCCGCGGCGACGGCCGCGTTCATCTCGGTCTTGGTGGTGGCGAGGGTGTAGCCGGCGTCCTTGAACTTCGCGATGAAGTCCTGCTCGTCGGTGCGCTTGGAGCCCGGCGTCGCCTTCGACAGGAAGTTCGGCGAACCGCCGCCCATGATTACGTCGGGCTTCACATCGAAGAACATCTTGACGATGTCGTTGAAGTCCGAGCGGCGGCGGGTGTGGGCGACCATGGAGGCCGGGGTCGCGTCCTCGATCTCGGAATTGGTGACGACGCCGACGGCCATGCCGGTGCGGCGCTTGGCGAGCTCGGCAATGGTCTCGACCTTCGGATGGTCGAGGGTCAGGGCGTTCTTGGCGCAGTAGACGCCGAGCGCGTTGACGCAGGATTTGTGGCCGGTGGTGTAGGCATGGGCGGCATTGGCGCTGTCGGTGACGATCGAGTCGGTGCCGGAGGTCGAGATCAGCGCCATGTTGGACATGTCATCCATGGCGAGCTCGCCATCGTATTTGCCTTCCTTCCAGCCCTTGGAGAGGATGCGGGCGGCGGTACGGTTGGCGACCGACATGCCGTCGCCGATGAACAGGATGACGTTCCTGGCGCGGCGCGGCTGGGCGGTGGCGAAGACATCCCAGTTCACGGTCGCCTTGTTGCCGCCCTGCGTGGCTTCCACCACATAGCGGCCGGCCGGCAGCGAAGCGCCGCGCAGCCACAGCGCCGAGTGCTTCTGGCCTTCCTCGCTCTGGATGAAGTTGGTCGGACGGCCGAAGATTTCGGCGGCAGGCTTGCCGTTGACGGTGACGTTCACGTCGGCGGAGGTCGGCGCGTTCGGGAATTCGACCTTGAAGTCGAACCGCGAGCCCTCGAGGATCTCGGCACGGTCGATCGGATAGATGGTCTGCGCAACGGCGGACCCTCCCGCTACGCCCGCGGCGATGACCGCCGCCAGCCAGTGATATGCGCGCATTGTGGTTCTCCGCCAAGGCTCGTGCCTGCGGCCCCCCGCCTAAGTCCGGAATGTGACAGTTTAATCAAACTGGCGAACTGGCCGGCGCGATTTGAGGAGCCGTCGATCGCCCGGCCTCAAGGCCCGGCAGCGCCAGGGCGGGGCCTGTGTTCCATTGGCGTTGCAGACAATTTTAAGGAAAAAGCGGCCCCGGTCTTAGGGGAAGCGAGTCATGCTGCCGGTTGTTCACCGAGGAGAAGGCATGGATATCTTCAGCATGTTGGGCCTAATCAGCTTCGCCGCGCTGGCTTACGCATTCAAGCTGGCGACGGAGAGCGTGACCTAAGTATCGGGCAGCCGGGTCTGGCGCGGTCGAGCGGATGCAGGTAAGGAATCATTTACCTTACGTTGCGCCAGGCCGCCAAGATGATCGACATTGCTCTCAACCTCCTCGGCATTGTTGCGTTCAGCCTGCTCGGCTACGCGATGCTCATGGCGGTCAGAGGCCCGAAGGCCGAAGCTTGAAGCGGAATGGCGCGCCAGCCGTTCGCTTTTCTTTTTCTTTCCTTGAATGGCCGGGCGGGAGCCTTTGCGCCGGGAGCGCACGATCGCGATCAGTGCGGGTCGTGATTTGATCGGCCTTTGCCTTCGTCCGCGAGCGCGACGGGGATCGTGACGCCGAGGCGGCGAGCGCGGCTTTTGAGTGCCTCGAGCGTTTCCGCTCCCAGAGCGCAGAAACCGTCGAAACGGCTCCGCGCTTGCGCCGCGCGATCGCCCGGAAGCCGTACGGGGCTTCCCCCGGGAGCTGTCCGCGAGCTCCGGATCCGATCGGAAAATCCGGAAGCCGCCGCCTCGAATTCCGCAATCGGCCGCATTCCTTCGATCTGGATCGCCATGAACAGGTTCGCGCTTGCATAGGGGCGGGCGGCATCGCCGTAGAGCGGCTGCACGGCCTCGCCGATGGCGCCGGCCGACAAGCCGCCAGCCAGAAGATCGATCATGACGGCGAGCCCAAAGCCCTTGGCCCCCGCGGCAGGCAGGAGCGTACCCCGCAGCGCCTCGAATGCGTCCCGTGTCGGCTCGCCTTGCGCCGTTTGCGCCCAGCCTTCCGGAATCGGCTCGCCCTTGCTTGCGGCCAGCCTGATCTTGCCCATCGCGCCGGCGCTCATCGCGAAATCCAGCGCGATGGGCTCGCCGCCGGTCGGGACCGCGATCGCCAGCGGGTTGTTGCCGACGACGGCTTCGACACCGCCGGGCGCGGGCAGCATCGGCCGCGTATTGGCCATGACGATGCCGATCTGTCCGGTCAGCGCGATCTTCCGCGCGAAGCGGCCGGCGGCGCCGAAATGGAAGGCGTTGCGGACGGCCACCACCGCAACGCCATGCGCGGCGGCTCGGGCCGTCGCGATCTCGCAGGCCCGCTCGGCCGTGACCTGCCCCAGCCCGTTCCCGGCATCGATCGTCAGGCGCGAGCCCAGATCCGCGACGATCTCGCCCCTCGCGCGCGGATCGACGGAGCCTCCTGCGATCCGGTCCAGATACATCGGCAGATGCAGCAAGCCGTGCGAGGCCAGTCCCTCGATATCCGCGTCGACGAGAGCTTCGGCCACCACGGCCGCATTGTCGGGCGGCGCCCCGGCCGCTTCGAGCAGCGCGACGGCGAAGCCCTTCAGGATTTCCGCAGGGTAGACATCCGAAACCGACATCGGCTCCCCTCGATGCAGCACGCCCGGCGCGATGACCGGGCGTACGAGGCACTTTTCAAACCCCGGCGGAGCCGGGTCGGGACGATCTCGCTTAGCGCGCCGGGGGAGCGTATTGCAGGCCGCCGGCGGTCCAGAGCTTGTTGAGGCCGCGCCCGATGCCGAGCTTCGAGCCGGCGCCGACATTGCGCTCGTAGACCTCGCCGTAATTGCCGACCTGCTTGACGATCTGCAGGGCCCAATCGGGCTTCAGCCCCATCGATTCACCGAAATTGCCGTTGCCGCCGAGCAGGCGCTGCACCTCGGGAGAGCCGGTGCGCTTCTGCTCGTCTGCATTGGCGGCGGTGACGCCGAGTTCCTCGGCATTGATCATGGCGTAAAGCGACCAGCGGACGATGCTGGTCCAGGTCTCGTCGCCCTGGCGCACGACCGGACCGAGCGGCTCCTTCGAGATCAGCTCCGGCAGGATGACGTATTCGGCCGGGTTGACCAGCTTGAGCCGGTAGGCGGAGAGCGCGGAGACGTCGTTGCTGAACACGTCGCAACGGCCGGATTCGAAGGCCTTGGCGACCTGGTCGCCGGCCTCGAAGGCGACGCCCTCGTATTTCATGCCGTTCGCCCGGAAATAATCGGCGATGTTGAGCTCCGTCGTGGTGCCCGTCGGCACGCAGACCGAGGCGCCGTTCAGGTCCTTGGCCGAGGCGATGTTCTGCGATTTGCGGACCATGAAGCCCTGCCCGTCGTAATAGGCGACGCCGACATAGCGCAGGCCCATCTGGGTATCGCGCGACAGGGTCCAGGTGGCCTGGCGGGACAGCATGTCGATCTCGCCGGTCTGCAGCGCGACAAAGCGGTCCTTCGGGCTGAGCGGGGTGTAGCGCACCTTCCCGGCGTCGCCGAGGACAGCGGCCGCGACCGCGCGGCAGATATCGACATCGAAGCCGCCCCAGCGCCCCTTCTCGTCGGGGACGGAGAAGCCGGCCACCCCCGGGCTGACGCCGCAGACCAGTTCGCCGCGGTTCCTGACGTTTTCGAGCGAACCGGCAGCGGCAGGCAGGGCGGAGGCGGCCAGGAGGCCGGCGATCAGCAGGAGGCGCTTCTTCATTTGGGATGGCCTTTCAGACGGTGGGATCCGCCGCTTCATTGAACCCGGCCCGATCCTGCCGCCTTTCTGACCCAGGGGCAGTTGCGCATTGGTGCATTTCGTCAAGTGAAACGAGACCAATTCCGGCCGCGTGCGGCTGCGGCGATGCCCATCATCGTGGCCATCGAAAACCGGCAGGTCGCATCATGCAGGCTCCCACACCGAACAGCTTCCGCCAGCGCCTTCTCGGCGGCGCCTTCCTGGCGGGGAGCTTCATCAAGACGCCGACCGCCCATGCGACCGAGATTCTCGGCTTCTGCGGCTACGACTTCATCGTCATCGACCAGGAACACGCGCCCTTCGACCGCAACGCCACGGATATCGCCTTGCTGGCCGCCCGTGCCGCCCGTATCGCCGGGGTCGTCCGCGTTCCCACGCTGGCGGCGGACGCCATCCTGTCGGTGCTCGACTGCGGCGCCGTCGGCGTCCTCGCCCCTCATATCGCTGATGTGGCCGATGCCGAGGCGCTCGTTGCCGCCTGCCGCTATCGCGGCGGCCGGCGCGGTTTCTCCGGTGTCACCCGCGCCGGCCGCTATGGCGGGTCGAAGATGTGGGACCTCGTCGATGCGTCCGACGCGGCCGTCGCTACCATCGCCATGATCGAGGACCCGTCGGCGCTGGAGCGGATCGACGCGATCCTCGCCGTCGAGGGGCTCGACGCCGTCTTCATCGGGCGCGGCGATCTCACCGTCGCCTTCGGCGCGCCCAGCCGCGACGCTCCGATCGTCCGCGACGCGGTGGACGCGATCTTCCGGGCGGCGAAGGCCGCCGGCAAACCGGTCTGCGTGATGACCGACAATGGCGAGGAATCGGCCGCCTTCGCCGACCGTGGCGCCAGCGCCTTCATCCTCTCCTCGGACCAGGGCTTCCTGCGCAAGGCCGCGAGCGACGCGCTCTCGCAAATGCAGGCAGCCCGGAGCCGCGTCGAGGCATCCGGCGCGCGATAGGAGAACCATTCGTGTCTAACTACCCTTCCAGCGATCCCCGTTCGCAATTGGCGGCGCAGCCCGCGGCCAAGGCTGCTCCGGTCAAGGCCTATGCCGGCGCCGACTACGCCCGCTTCTATGCGGAGGCACCGCAGCAGGCCGGCGATGGGTTCAGGACCTGGCTCGCGCGCGGCCAGAACTTCATCGTCGCCTATTCAGACGCCGAAACCGGAGCCGTACTGGAACGGGCATCGCAGCCCGACGAATACTGCCTGATCCTGCCCGAGAAGACGCTCAGTGCGACGGTCTCGGCCGGAGGCGAGACGGTCGAGGTAGCGGGCGGCTCGATCGCCTTCATCCCGCCGGGCGCATCGCGCATCACGACGACGGGCACAGGCCGCCTCATCCGCATCTTCTCCAGCGCCGCGCCCGATCTCGCGGCAGCCTGCTCCAACGCGGCCTCCTACGCGCAGCCCCACGCCAACGTCGCATTGCTGACGCCCTGGCCGGAACCATCAGGTGGCTGGAAGATCCGCGCCTACAGCCTGGATGCAGGGGGCGGTGAGGGGCGTTTCGGCCGCATCTTCCGCTGCACGACGCTGATGGTGAACATCCTCGACCCGCGGAGCGGCCTGCGCGACATCACGGCGCTCTCGCCGCATCACCACGATGATTTCGAGCAGGGCTCGCTCGTCATCGACGGCGGTTACATCCACGACATCCGCTGGCCCTGGACGCCCGACATGCGGATCTGGCGCGAGGACGAGCACGAGCTGATGGCGGCGCCCTCGCTCACCGTGATCCCGCCGCCGTCGATCCACACCTCGCGCTCGGTGCTGCCCGGGCTGAACCAGATGATCGACATCTTCTCCCCACCCCGCCTGGATTTCTCGCAGAAGCCCGGCTGGGTCATCAACGCCGCGGATTATCCGATGCCCGGCGAAACCGCGTGAGGGCCACGGACATGAACTCCTCTCCTGCGAATGCCGACGCGCGCAGCCGCCAGATCGCCGATCTCCTGGTCGGCGCCGTCGACCTTCACTGCCATAGTGGCCCGGCCGCCATGCCGCGCATCCTCGACCATCACGAGGCCATGCTGGACGCCGCCGAAGCCGGGTTTCGCGCCGTCGTCTACAAGGACCATTTCTACCTCGGCACGGCCCATGCGATCCTGCTTGAGAAGCTCGTGCCGGATACCGGCGTCAGGCTGTTTTCCGGCATCGCCCTCAACAATGCGTCGGGCGGCTTCAACCCGCATGCGGTCGACCATGCCATCAAGCTCGGCGGCAAGATCGTCTGGATGCCGACGCTCTCGGCCAAGAACCATATCGACGTGCTGGCTTCGGGGGCGGTGAAGACCTTTCCCAAGACCGCGCAGAAGATGCTCGATCCCGTCCCGCTCACGGCCTTCGGCTCCGACGGCAAGCTTCTGGACGAGGTCAAGCAGATCCTCGACCTGATCGCGGCCGGCGACATCATTCTCGCCGGCGGGCACCTTTCGACTGCCGAGCTCTTCGCGGTGTTCGAGGAGGCCAAGGCCCGCGGCGTGAAAAAGCTCCTGGTCAATCACCCGACCTACATGGTCAACAATTGCAGCGACGCGGAAATCCGCCATCTCGTTTCGCTCGGCGCGGTGATGGAGCATTCGATCTGCATGTTCGTCGAGGGCAAGTCGAAGAAGTTCGAGCCGCCGGAGCTGCGCCGCGTGATCGAGGTCGCCGGCGTCGAGAAGACGGTTCTCTGCTCCGATCTCGGGCTCGTCGGCTCGCCGCGTCCCGTCGATGGCTACCGCGAGATCGTCGGCCATCTGCTCGACCTGCAATTCACTGAAGCGGAAATCCGCCGGATGACCGGTGGGCATGCCGCTGAGCTGCTCGCGCTCGACGCCGCGGCATAAGGCGCGCTCGCTCTAGCTCCGAACCACGCCGTCATCCCGGGCTTGACCCGGGATCGATGCCGGAACGATTCAGGCATGGATCCCGGATCTCCGCTTCGCTGCGTCCGGGATGACACCAGTTAGAGTGAAACGAAAATCGGCCCGGGTTTCCCCGGGCCGCTCTGCTTCTTGGAGCAGGCTCTCGACACACCGTTCAATCGAGCGAGATCGCCGCGGCCTTGATCACATCGGCCCATCTGGCGATCTCCTGCGTCTGGGCGGTCCGCAGCGCCGCCGCATCGCCGCTGCGCGCACGCACGCCGATCACGCTGAGCTTCTCGCGCCCCTCCGCGCTTTCGACATAGGCCCGGGCGATCGCGGCGATCCGCGCCACGACCGGCTCGGGCAAACCCTTCGGGCCGACGAGCCCGAACCAGCCTGTCGCATTGACGCCCGGCAGCCCGGCCTCCGACAGCGTCGGCACCTCCGGCAGTTGCGGCGCCCGCTGGTCGCTGGTGACCGCGAGCCCGCGGATCGCGCCGCTTTTGACAAGCGGGATATAGGCCGGGATGAAGTCGATCGCGACATTCACGGTTCCGGCCAGCAGGTCGGTCGCGAGCGGCGCCGAGCCGCGATAGGGCACATGAGTCATCTGGAAACCGGCCTTGCGCTGGATCAGCTCGCCGGTGATGTGCCCCATCAGGCCGAAGCCGGGGCTGCCGAAAGTCAGCTTGCCCGGATTGGCCTTCCCATAGGCGACGAGCTCCGCGAAGGACGAAACCGGCAGCGAGGGATGCACCGCGACGATGCCCTGGACATCGCCCAGCAGCGCGATCGGCGTGAAATCGGCGAGCGGATCGAAGGGCATGGTCTTGTAGAGCAGCTTGTTGGTCGCGAGCGGCCCCGAGGACGAGAACAGCAGCGTGTAGCCGTCGGCGGCGGCCCGGACCACGCTGGTCGCGGCGATGTTGCCGCCGGCGCCGGTCTTGTTCTCGACGACGAAGCCTTGCCCCAATTCGCCGCGCAGCCGCTCCGCCAGAAGCCGGGCGACAACGTCGGTCGAGGCGCCGGCCGGGAAGGGGACGACGATATTGGTCGGACGGCTCGGCCAGGTGTCGGCGAAGGCCTGTCGCGGGCCGGCCAGAAGGCCCGCTCCGGCGACCGAGGCCATGAAATTGCGGCGTGAGAGCTGTCGCACCATCGAGATTTCCTCCGGAAAACGCCTCTTCGGACGTGTTGGCCGGAGACTAGGGGCGAGCGGCAGGCGGCCTGCGGAAAAGGCCGGCTATTTCTCCCCTTGAAACGCAACGCCCATGGATTGCGACAGGGCCTCCAACTGCGCCTCGATGCTGGCCGCCGCCTTCTTCAACGGGTGGATGATCCGCGCCTTGTCCTCGGGAGTGGCCACGGCCGAGCGGAAGAACGTGACGCCGAAGGTCGCGAGCAAGCGCTCGCCGAGCCTGATCGGCACCGCGATCGTCGTCGAATTGCGGGGCTCGGTCGAAGCGTCCCTCTCGGTATAGCCGCGCCAGCGGGCCTGGGCGATCAGCCGCTCGATATCCTCGTCCGTGAGGCTGCTGTTCTCGGGATCGGAGGAGGCGCGCATCGCCGCGAGCAGAACGGCGCGCTCCTCGTCCGGGCAGAAGGCGAGATAGGCGCGCCCGAGCGCCCGGCCACCCAGGCTCAGGCGGTAGCCGAGCGTGGCGTGGAAGGGAGAGATCGGGCTGTCCGGAATTGTGCTGAAGCGCACGATGACCGCGTCATAGTCGAGCAGGCACACGGCGCAGGGCCATTTGATCTGCCGTGTCAGCGCCGTAGCCCACGGGCGTGCCGCCTCGATCACCATCGGCGCGCCATGGAAGCCCGAGCTCAGATGCGCCACCTTCGAGGTGACGAGATAGCCGCGCACGCGCTCATCGCGCGTCACATAGCCGGCGTCGATCAGGGTTTCTAGCAGGCGCACGATGGTCGGCTTCGGCAGGCCGGTGCGGCGGTGCAACTCGCCGACGGTGGCCGCACTGCAGCGATTGACCTCGGTCAGCAGCCTGAGTGCCTTGAGGACGGATTGAACGGGCGCGAACGAGAACACTCTGCGGGTCCGGCGTGACGAAGACGAACGCCGACTCTAGAGTGGTTTTCGGCCCGACAGAACCGTCATTGCGAGCGTAGCGAAGCAATCCAGTGGACTGGGCTGAAGCCTCCCACCCAGTCCCCCTGGATTGCTTCGTCGCTTCGCTCCTCGCAATGACGGGTAGGGTTTCAACCCGATCAAAAGCCGCCATGGAGCCGAATGGGCTGCGCAGGACGCCGTCTTTCACGCACCCTAAAGGTTCAGGCCGGCATGGTCAGAACCACCTTGCCGATCTGCTCGCCCGCATCCATCAGCGCATGCGCATCGCGGACATCGCCCCAGTCGAAGGTCGCGCAGATATGGCTGCGGACCCTGCCGCTGGCGAGCAGCGGCCAGACCTGTTCGACCAGTTCGGCCGCGATCCGGCCTTTGTAGGCGGCATCGCGCGGCCTGAGCGTCGATCCGGTCAGGGTTAGCCGGCGGCGGACGATGTTGCGGACGTTCACCTCCGCCGTCTGGCCGAGATGGCTGGCGATCAGAACGACCCGCCCATCCGGCGCGAGCAACCCGAGCTGCTTTTCCGTATAGGGGCCGGCCTGCGAATCGAGCACCACATCGACCTTCTCCTTGCCGATCGCAGCCTCGATCTCCCCGACCCAGTCTGCCCGATAGTCGATGGCGAAATCGGCGCCGATCTCCAGGCTGACCGCGCGCTTCTCGGCCGAGCCGGCGGTCGCGATCACGCGCGCGCCGCGCAACTGCTTCGCAATCTGGATCGCGGCCATACCGACGCCGCTCGTTCCGCCCTGAACCAGCAGGGTTTCGCCCTCAGCCAGCCGGCCGAGCCAGATGACATTGTTCCAGGCGGTGAAGAACACCTCCGGCAGCGCGGCCGCCTCGGCGAAGGAGAATCCATCAGGCAAGGGCAGGCACTGCAAGGCCGGAACTGCACAGAGCTCGGCATAGCCGCCGCCATTGGCGAGCGCACAGACGGCATCGCCGACCTTGGGCCACGCAACCTCGGCACCAACCGCCTCGACCACGCCGGAAACGTCCAGCCCCGGAAGATCGGTCGCGCCGGGCGGCGGCGGATAGAGGCCGCGCCGCTGCTGGATGTCGGGACGGTTCACCCCGGCCGCGCGCACGCGGATCAGCACATCGGCCGGGCCGAGCTGCGGCAGCGGACGCTCGCCGAAGGCCAGGACCTCAGGGCCGCCCGGCCGGGTGATTTCGATCACTTTCATTGGGGTCTCTCTGTGTCGTCTGGAGAGGGGCGCAGCGACTGCAGGATCTCGGGCATCCGCTCGCGGGCCGAATTCATCAGGCGCTCATAGATCGAGTTGCCGTGAGCATCGATGGCGACGATGACCGGGCCGAAGCCGTCGAGCCGGATGCGGTTCAGCCGGAATTGCATGATGAGGTCGGTCCAGGCGCAATCCGTCACGGCCTGAACGCCCTGGCTCAGCAAAGCGGAAGCGCCGCCGACGAAGGAGAAATAGACGCAGCCCACCTCGCGCATCGCCGCAACACTTTCCGCTCCGAGCCCACCCTTGCCGCCGGTTGCGCTGAGTCCGAGCGTCCGGATCAGGGAGGGCATCAGGTGGTCGAAGCGGCTCGACGTGGTCGGATTGACGTAGTGGAGCGGGCCGGGGCCGGTCGCGGCCTCCTCATAGCTGACGCCCATGTGGAAGAAGGAGCCGCCACGCAGCGGCAGCGGCAGTTCGCGGCCGGCTTCGAGCTCGGAGACCATCCGCTTCTGCGTGGGCATGCCGACGGTCGCGACGGCGTCGCCGTCGAGCAGCACGACATCGCCGAGCTTCAGCGTCCGCGCGGCCTCGGGCGTCAATGGCAAGGTGATGCGCGGCAGGGACGGGCCCATCACTCGATCCGCTCCACCGTGCCGGAGTTGTAGATCCGGGCGCGCGTCCGCCGGTTGATCCAGCAGTTGAACGAAACCGCGACCGGTGTGAAGCCGTGGCCCGAGGCGTATTCGACATGGACGCCGAAGGTGGTCGTCGAACCGCCGACACCCATCGGGCCGAAGCCCATCTGGTTGACGGCGCGGGTCAGGCGCTCCTCCATATCCGCGACCATCGGCTCGGTATTGCGCTCGCCGAAGGGGCGCAAAGTCGCGTCCTTGGAGAGCTTGGCGGCGTGGTCGAAGGTTCCGCCGATGCCGACGCCGACGACGACCGGCGGGCAATGCTGTCCGCCCGCGCGCAGCACGAGTTCGAGGATGCAGCGCTCGATCTCCTCGAGGCTCGGGCTGACCAGTGTCTCGACCGCCGCCCAGCGCCCGCCGCCGAGCGCTTTCGGCGCGCAGGTGATGTCGAGATAGTCGACATCACCGACGAGCTCATAGGAAACCAGCGGCATGTCCTTGCCGTGATAGCTGCGTTCGTTGGTCAGCGGGTTGGTGACGAAGCGCAGGATCGGCGGCTGGATCGTCCGGACGAGATCGGCGAAGCCGTCGACGATGGCCTGGCGGATGTCGCCTTCCATGCGCACGCCGGAGCCGATCTTGATGGTGTAGCTGGGCACGCCGGCATCCGAACACAGGAACTTGCCGGTCTCTTCGGCACGCTCGGCGCTGTCGAGCATGAAGGCCAGCGTCTGCCGCGCCTGCGGCTCGGTTTCCGTCGCGAGGGCTTCGCGGAACGCGGCCTTCGAGGATTCCGGAATCCGGCGCAGCGACCAATCATAGAGATCGGCGGTGACTTCCTTGACCAGATCGTAGGTGATGGCCATGCGCTGCGCCCGTTTCGACGGCGCGAAACTAGCCGATCCCAGGGCGATGGCGGGCTGTGCATGCGGCATTTCAATGCATGAAACAGAGGTCTTTGCCCGCCGCGCCCGCCCGCTTCCCGATAAGCACGGAATCGGTCAGAGGTGCTTGCGCACGCTGAAGAACGAGCCCGGTGAAGGGGGCATCGAACGCCTCGAACACTGGGCAGCCTTGCTGGGGACGGATCTGCCATGAGCCATGTGGATATTACCGGTTTCGACCTTACGATCGACCAGCTCGTCCGCATCGCCAGGGGGAAGGCTCAGGTCTCGGTCACGGCGGATGCGGTTCAGTGGATGAAGGCTGCTCGCGCCGTCGTCGACAATGCGGTGGCGCGCGGCGAAAAGGTCTACGGGGTCACCACCAGCGTCGGCGCCAAGACCGGCGTGCCGCTCGCGCCCGATCGCATCGCCGAGTTCAACCGCCGCCTGCTGCTCACCCACAATGTCGCACACGGGCCTCTCGCCCCGCATGAGGCTGTCCGGGCGATGATGGCGGTGCTGCTCAATTCGATGGCGGGCGGGCGCCTCGGCGTTCGGCCGCTGCTGGCCGAGCGGCTGGCTGCTGCGCTGAACGAGGATCGCACGATCGACGTGCACATCTGGGGCTCGATGGGCCAGAGCGACATGGCCCCGATCACCGATCTGGCACTGGCGCTCTATGGCGACCTCGAATTGCAGGCCGGCGAAGCCCTCGCGTTGCTCAACTCCAGCGCGCTCGCCTTGGGCACCGCGGCGCTGGCCATGGCCGATCTGCGCGATAGCCTCGACCTCTGGAGCCTGATCGCCGCGCTGAGCATGGAGGGCTTCGCCGCCAACCCGTCGATCGTCTCGCAAGCCGCGCTGCAGTCGCGCCCCTTCGCCGGGCTCAATCGACATGGCACGCGGATCCGCCACTACCTCGCAGGAAGCTATCTCTTCGCCAAGGGCGGGCCGCGTCATCTGCAGGACCCGCTGAGCTTCCGCTCATTGCCGCTGCTCCACGGCACGGCGGCGGATAGCCTGGAGTTCGCCTATGGCCAGGTCGAAACCGAGCTGCGGGCGAGCCAGAACAACCCGATCGTCTCGATCGAGGAGCAGGCGCTCATTTCCGTCGCCAATTTCGACACGGTCTCGCTGTCGATGGCGCTCGACGTTGCCCGGTTGGGATTCGCCCCGGTCATGACCAGCTCGGCGGAACGTGTCGCGAAGCTGGTCGATTCCTTCTGGTCGGGCCTCACCGTCGGGCTGATCGAGGAGGATGGCGTGGGCCTTCCCGGCTTCAACGGGCTGGCGCAGTTCCACAAGGCGATCACGTCCGAGGCACGGCTCGCCACCGCGCCGGTCGTGCACGAGCTCGCCAGTTCGAGCCATTCCAACGGCAATCTCGACCGGGCCGGCATGGCCGGGCTGGCGGCCCGCAAGACGGCCGAGGTGGCGGGCCTGTGCCGCTCGATCGCAACGATCGAGCTGCTCGTCGCCGCGCAAGCCGTCGATATCCGGAAGGCCGCCCCGCTCGGCGCCGTGACGGGCAGGCTCCATGCGCTGGTTCGCGAGGCCGCTCCTTTCGCCGCGGCTGGCGACAGGGTGCCCCATATCGATCCGCTGCTGCAGCATATCGGCCAATGCGACGCCGAGATCCGGAGCATGCTCACTCTCGGCTGATGGCTCCAGTGGCCGATCCGAAAGCAGGCGGCGCCGACCTCCAGCGGCTGGCGCGCTGTCAGGCTGCGTCGCTCCATCGGCTTGCTAACGAGCTTCTGGATCCCATCCGGAAACACTCGCGAAGCCGGTCGAGCTCTTGAGGCGGTTGAGCGCTCTCAAAAATCATCTTTTGGGAATTGCTGGCGGACAGGGCGGGATTCGAACCCGCGATACGGTTTCCCGTATACACACTTTCCAGGCGTGCGCCTTCAACCACTCGGCCACCTGTCCGGCGCGCTGCTTATGACTGCCGGGCCAGCATCTTTCAAGGCCCGAGATGAAGGGTTTTGCACAATCCCCTAAAACCTGCGCGTCCGGTTGCGCTGAGCCCCTGGGATGAGCACATCTTGGAGCTGGGGCCGCAGTCAGATACGCGAGTGGCAAACTGAGACGGGGAGCAAGGTGAGGTTTCTTCTGCGACTGTTGGGATATCTGTCCGTTGCGGCCGGATTCGTAGCGCTCGTGATCGACGGCGCCCGTTCCATCGCCAACTCCGCCCTGCGCTTCACGGCGTTGAGCGAAACCCTGACCGCCTTGATCCATGAGCGCTACGCGCAGCTCCAGCCAGCTGTCGAACGCAACATCCATCCCTTGCTCTGGGATCCCGTGCTGCTGTCGGTGATGCGGATGCCGACTGCGCTCGCGGCGCTTCTGCTCGGATTCGCGCTGCTATGGCTGGGGCGGCAGCCGGAGCCGCAGATCGGTATCGTCACGCGTCGGTGAAGCCCGTGTGCGCGAAGCCCCCCTGTGCGAAGGGCCGCCGGAGGCTTACATAGGCGCCGAAGCTCGAACGAACGGAGCGAGGAATGTTCTCTTTGCGCAAGAAGACCGAGATGCCGACGGCGGCCGAGACCCTGCCGGGCCGCCCTGCTGCGATTCCCACCGCTGAAACCCATTTCGTCAACGGGCGCGCTCTGGCTGGCCCTTATCCGGAAGGCACGCGCAAGGCGCTGTTCGGGCTCGGCTGCTTCTGGGGCGCCGAGCGCAAGTTCTGGCAGAGCGGCGAGGGGATCTGGGTGACGGCCGTGGGCTATGCCGGCGGCACCACGCCGAATCCGACCTATGAGGAGGCGTGCAGCGGCCTGACCGGGCACACCGAGGTCGTGCTGGTGGTCTATGATCCCGCCAAGATTTCCTATGAGGATCTGCTCAGGATCTTCTGGGAGAACCATGACCCGACTCAGGGCATGCGCCAGGGCGGCGATATCGGCACGCAGTACCGCTCCGCGATCTACACCTACGATGCAGAGCAGAAGGCCGCCGCCGAGCGATCGCGTGCGGACTACCAGAAGGCGCTGGCCGCCAAGGGCTACGGCCCGATCACGACCGAGATCCGCGAGGCGCCGACGCTTTACTTCGCCGAGGACTATCACCAGCAGTACCTCGCCAAGAACCCGGCGGGTTATTGCGGCCTTGGCGGCACCGGCGTCGCCTGCCAGATCGGCCTGGGCGTCGAAGCCTGAGCGTTGTCCGGGCAGGGAGGCGATCGCCTCCCTGTCTCGCCTTAAGTTCTTGATATGTTCTTGCGCTGCCGCTGAAGCTCCGCTAGCGTTCCTATGGGGAATGGGGCGAGGCCGAGATGGTGACGCGGGTCGCGACGGTGGCGTTCGAGGGGATCGAAGCGCGCGCCGTCGATGTTCAGGTGCAGGTCGCGGCCGGCGGCGTCGCCTTCATTCTGGTCGGGCTGCCTGACAAGGCCGTCGCCGAGAGCCGCGAACGGGTGCGCGCCGCGCTGATCGCCTCGGGGCTTGCCCTGCCGGCCAGGCGCATCACCGTCAATCTGGCGCCAGCCGATCTGCCCAAGGAGGGCAGCCACTACGATCTGCCGATCGCGCTCGCCGTCATGGCGGCAATCGGCGCGATCCCGGCCGATGCGCTTGCCGGCTATGCCGTGCTCGGGGAGCTCGCCCTCGATGGCTCGATCACTCCGGTGGCCGGTGTCCTGCCGGCAGCGATCGCAGCCTATGCAAGAGGGCAGGGTCTGATCTGTCCTGCCGCTTCCGGCCCGGAAGCAGCCTGGGCTGCCGCCGATATCGACATCCTCGCGCCGCGCTCCCTGATCCAGCTCGCCAACCATTTCAAGGGCACGCAGGTGATGGCGCGGCCCGAGCCGGCAGTGGCCCGTCAAGGCGGATTTCTGCCCGATCTGGTCGATATCAAGGGGCAGGAGAGCGCGCGCCGCGCGCTCGAAATAGCTGCGGCCGGCGGGCACAATCTCCTCATGAACGGTCCACCGGGCGCCGGAAAGTCGATGCTGGCGAGCCGCCTGCCGTCGATTCTGCCGCCGCTTTCGCCGCGCGAACTGCTCGAGGTCTCGATGGTGCTCTCGGTCGCGGGCCATCTTGCCGACGGCGCGCTGACCGATCGCCGCCCGTTCCGGGCGCCGCATCATTCGGCTTCGATGGCAGCGCTCGTCGGAGGCGGCCTTCATGCCAGGCCGGGGGAGGTCTCGCTTGCCCATCACGGCGTGCTCTTCCTCGATGAGTTGCCCGAGTTCCAGCCTCAGGTGCTGGATGCCTTGCGGCAGCCGATGGAGACCGGCGATGTCCTGATCTCCCGCGCCAATCACCGGGTCTCCTATCCCGCCAGATTCCAGCTCGTGGCGGCGATGAACCCGTGCCGCTGCGGCAAGGCGACAGAGCCCGGCTTCGCCTGCCGCCGACAGCCGAACGAGCGCTGCATGGCGCAGTATCAGACTCGCTTGTCCGGTCCGCTGCTCGACCGGATCGATATCGCGATCGATCTTCCCGCGGTCACGGCTGCCGACCTGATCCTGCCCTCGACGGGAGAGGATTCGGCCACAGTCGCCGCAAGGGTCGCTGCGGCCCGTCAGATCCAGAGTGCGCGCTTCGAGGCGCTGGAGCTGCCTCAGCGCGGCCTGGGCCACGTCACCACCAACGCAGCCTGCCCCCCGCCGGTGCTGGAAGAGATCGCGCGGCCCGACAATGCCGGGCTCGCCCTTCTGCGCGATGCTGCGGAGGCGATGCGCTTGACCGCCCGCGCCTATCATCGCGTGCTGAAGGTGGCCCGCACGCTCGCCGATCTCGATGGCGAGGCGAAGGTCGGGCGGCTGCATCTGGCGGAGGCGCTGTCCTATCGCGCGCGCGGGGGCGAGCTCGTTCAGGCGGCCTGATCGCATGGCGCGTTTTCGAGCGAAGCGGACGCCGGTTCGGCTGAAGAAAGTGCGATAAAACAACGGGCTGGAAGTCCGCGGGGTTAACCGACCCTTAAGGCCGAGCGGCGAATCCGCGGAGTTCGCAGGCGCCTTTCTCAAGGGACGAGCGCTAGATCGAGGAGCATGGCTTCGTCATTCTGGTCATGGCTCATCGTCGGAAGCGCAGCGCTCGCGCTATGCGTGCTGATCGCTCGGCTCCTGTTCCAGCGCGAACAGCTGCGCCGGCAGGTCGCCGCTTTGCTCCGCGACACCGAGAATCTCAATGACCGGCTTTGGACCCTCGCCGACAGCGAGGAACGCTATCGCAGCCTGATCGAGGCCCAGGGAGATCTGATCGTCAGGCGGGACGGTGCGCGCATCGTCTATGCCAACCGGGCTTATGGGGCGCTGTTCGGCGCGAGCGAGGTCGACCTCGTCGGCAGCAAGATGCAATTGCCGCAACTCGCCAGCCGGCCGGCGCAGCTGCTCGAAGGCGGAGCGCGCAGCTTCGATGAGTGCCTGGCGACCTATGAAGGCGAGCGCTGGATTTCCTGGGTGGAGACGGCGGTTCCGGGAAACGGCGGGAGGGCCCTCATCCAACGCGTCGGGCGCGACATCTCCGCCCGCATCGCCGGCGAGGACGCCCTCGTCGAGGCCCGCGCCCGGGCCGAAGCCGCGAGCGAGGCGAAATCGCGCTTCCTCGCCACCGTCAGCCACGAGTTCCGCACGCCGCTCAACGGCATCCTGGGGATGGCCGACCTGCTGACGGATACCGGCCCCGACGCGGAGCAGGCAACCTACATCGCGGCGCTGCGGACCTCCGGCGAGGCCTTGCTCGCCCTGGTCGACGACATCTTGGATTTCGCCAAGGTCGAGGCCGGCAAGCTTGAGCTGGTCGAGGAGCCCTTCGACGTCGTCCAGCTGGTCGAGACGGTGGCGGAACTGATGGCGCCGCGGGCGCAGGCGAAGGGCATCGAGCTCTCCGCCCATATTGCGCCCGAGCTGCCCACGCGCCTCATCGGCGACCGCGACCGCCTGCGGCAGATTCTGCTCAACCTCGTCGGAAATGCGGTGAAGTTCACCGAAGCCGGCGGTGTCGGTCTTAGCCTGCGTCTGTCGGGTGCAGATGTCGAGATCACCGTCGCCGATACCGGACCCGGCATTCCCGCCGACCGGCTCGACGACATCTTCAGCGAATTCGAACAGGTCGAGCACGGTGCCGGCATACGGCAGTCCGGAGCTGGCCTCGGGCTGGCGATCGTCCGGCGCCTCGTTGGCTTGATGGCCGGCGAAGTGAGGGCCGAAAGCCGGCTAGGCGAAGGAGCAACCTTCCGCGTCACCCTGCCGCTCGCGGCAGCTTCCGATGCTGCGCGTCCGGGCATTCCGCATTGGCCGCATCAGCATATCCTGCTGGTCTCGCCCGTTCCGTTCGCGGCGCGCTTTCTGGCGGAAGCGGTCCGGGTGACCGGGGCGGCGGTCTCTGTCGCGACGACTGTCGAGGCGGCGCGCGTGAAGCTGATCGGCGAAACCCTTCCGACAGCCGTTCTGATCGACCACGCGCTCGGCGATATGCCGGCGAAGGATCTTGCGGCAGCGGTCGCTGCGTCGGGCATCCGAGATTGCCTGATCCTGCTCTCGCCTCTGGAGCGGCGGCAGTTCGGTGCGCCGCAGACGGCGGGCTTCTCCGGCTTTCTCATCAAGCCGGTGCGGACGCGCTCGCTCTATGAACGGCTCGATGCCGACTTCCCGCACATGCTGCCGGCGATGGGCGAAATCGCGAATGTCGCTGCATCCGCGCGCAACGTGCCCGGAACGGGCCTCCATGTGCTCGTGGCCGAGGACAATGAAATCAACGCGCTGCTGGTCGTTCGGACGCTCGAACGCTTCGGCTGCATCGCCTTCTGGGCGCGCGACGGGCGCGAGGCTCTGCAGCGCGTCGAGGCGAGCTTTGCCGGCGCTGCTCCGCCGCTGGCGCTCGCCCTTCTCGATGTGCGCATGCCGGTGATGACGGGGCTCGACTGCGCACGCGCCGTCCGCGCGCTCGAGCGCCGGCTCGGGCGCGCCTCCGGCTTGCCGCTCGTCGCCGTCACGGCGAATGTCGCTGAAGCCGATCAGGAGGCGGCTTTGGCGGCGGGGATGGACGACTGCCTCGCCAAGCCGCTGGAGCGCGCGGCATTGCTGCGCTGGCTCGAGCGCCTGTCGCAACCGCCGGCGGGCAGCCTCTCGGCTTGACGGTAGTCATCCCATCGACGCAGTTCTGTCGCGAAGTTGTAAGATGCTCCGGGCAAGCCTACCTCTAGGCCGAACGCGGCTGAGGGACCGAGATTCGCAATGGCATTGCACGTTTCTGACAGCAAGAACGCGCTGCCCTCCCGATTTTCAGCCGGCAATCCGTTCACCAGGTTCGCGCCGCTGATGCTTATCGCGGGCGCTCCGATGCGCCGTTTCGGCGCCGAGCCCGGCGAGGCTCCCCCGCTTTCGGGAACGCTCGGCCGGCTAGGCTCGCTCGAGGTTCGGCTGGCGCGCGGCCCGCGCGAGATCTGGCGGGCGCAGCGCCTGCGCTACCGTGTGTTCTACCAGGAGATGTCGGCCAAGGCCGATGTCGTGTCGCGGATGTTCCGCCGCGACGCCGACCGCTTCGACAAGGCCTGTGACCATCTCCTCGTCATCGATCATGCGGCGCGCGGCCGCTTCGGCGGTATCAAGCCCAAGGTCGTCGGCACCTACCGGCTGATGCGCCAGAGCGCCGCGGAACGGCTCGGCGGCTTCTACACGCAGAGCGAATTCGATCTGGCGCCGCTGCTCGCGCGCCATCCCGGTCAGCGCTTCCTCGAACTCGGCCGCTCTTGCGTCCTGAAGCCCTACCGCACCAAGCGGACGGTCGAGCTGCTCTGGTCGGGTATCTGGGCTTACCTCCAGCATCACCGCATCGATGCGATGTTCGGCTGCGCTTCCTTCGACGGGACCGATCCCGACTCGCTGGCCCTGCCGTTGAGCTTCCTGCACCATCAGGCTCGCTCGCAGGGCGAATGGGCCGCGACTGCGCATCCCGAGCATTTCGTCGGCATGGATCGCCTGCCGTCGGAGCTGATCGACGCCAAGCTCGCGCTCAAGGAGTTGCCCCCGTTGATCAAGGGCTATCTCCGGATCGGCGCGCGCTTCGGCACCGGCGCCGTGATCGACCGCCAGTTCGGCACGACCGACGTGCTCGTCGTGCTGCCGGTCTCGGCCATCGACAAGCGCTACACGGACTACTATGGCGGCGAGACCCCGCGCCGCGCGGCCTGACGGAAACTATTCGCCGGCTGCCGCCAGCGCGCGCAGCGCCTCGCGATAGGTCGGATAGCGGAAGGCATAGCCTAATTCCCGCTTCACCAGCGCATTCGAGACACGCTTGCTTTCGCCGTAGAAGCTCGCCGCCATCGGTGAGAGCTGCGCTTGTTCGAACGGGGTTTCCGGCGGCGGCTCGAGGCCGGTCAGTTCGGCCGCAAAGGTGATTACGTCCTGCGGCGGCCCCGGCTCGTCGTCGGTGACGTTGTAGATCGCGCCGTTGCGGGGCTGCGCCAGCGAGGCCATCAGCACCCCGGCGATGTCGTCGACATGGATGCGGTTGAAAACCTGGCCCGGTTTGATCAGCCGGTTCGCCTTGCCCTCGCGCAACTTGGTGATGGCGTTGCGGCCGGGGCCGTAGATGCCAGAGAGACGGAAGATCTGCGCCGGCTTGCCGCTGTCGCGTCCAAGCTGCAACCAGGCCTCCTCGATCGCGACGCGCTGGCGGGTGCGGCCGTTGGTCGGAGCGGGCGGCGTGGCCTCGTCGATCCAGGCGCCGCCCTGGTCGCCATAGACGCCGATCGTCGAGAGATAGCCGATCCAGCGCAAGTTAGGCGCCGCAGCGAGCGCGCTGCGCAGCGGGCCGAGCGCCGGGTCACCATCCTCGGACGGCTGCACCGAGACCAGCACTGCGTCGGCTTCCGCCACCGCCTTGCCGAGCGCCGACGATACGGCGAAGCCGTCGAAGACCAGCGTGCGGATGCCTTCGCGGCTGAGATGGACCGCCTTCTCGGCGGAACGGACGGTGCCGGTCACCTCCCATCCCCGCGCCAGTGCGGCGCGCGCGAAGAAGCCGGCCGAATAGCCGAGGCCGAGGATCAGGATGTTCATGCAGCGTCTTCCGTCTGAGGCGTGAGCGCGAGCCATTCGGCGCGCACCTGCAGGTCGCTCTCGCCGCCGAGACCTCCAGCAGCGAGCTTGCTGGCGTGTTCGGGGGCGAGCCGGCCGAGAGCCCAGACCGCCATGGCGCGGACGAGCGGCGAGGGATCGGCGAGATGGGGCAGGGTGCTTTCGGCAAGCTCCGCCCGGCCGCTGTTGCCGATGGCGATCAGGACATTGCGCAGGAAGCGGTCGCGCCCGGTGCGCTTCACCGGCGTGCCGGCGAAGAGTGCACGAAACGCGGTATCGTCCAGGCGGGCGAGTGCGGCGAGGTCCAGCCCGTCGAGCTCGTCCTTGAGGGCGAGCCGGGTTTCCTGTGCGGTCTGCGCGAACTTGTTCCACGGACAGACGGCGAGGCAGTCGTCGCAGCCGAAGACGCGGTTGCCGATGCCCGGCCGCAATTGCGCATCGATATGGCCGGGATGTTCGATGGTGAGATAGGCGATGCAGCGGCGCGCATCGAGCCGGTAGGGCGCCGGAAAGGCGTCTGTCGGGCAGATGTCGAGGCAGCGCCGGCAGGAGCCGCAATGATCGCGCTCGGGCGCGTCGGCGGGCAGCTCCGCGGTGGTGTAGATCGCGCCGAGCAGCAGCCAGGAGCCGTGCTCACGCGAAACCAGTACCGTATGCTTGCCCTGCCAGCCGAGGCCGGCCGCCTGCGCCAGCGGCTTTTCCATCACCGGGGCAGTGTCGACGAAGACCTTGACGTCGGCACCGCCGCGCGCGGCGAGCAACCCGGCCACGCTCTTCAGCTTGCCCTTGATGACGTCGTGATAGTCGCGGCGGCGCGCATAGAGCGAGATCGTAGCCTTGTCGGGCTGAGCCAGCGTGGCGAGGGGATCGCCGTCGCCCGCATAGTTCATGCCGAGCATGATGACGGAGCGAACCTCGCCCCACAGTCGGCGCGGATCGGCGCGCTGGTCGCGGCGCTCCTCCATCCAGCCCATCTCGCCCTGATAGCCGCTGGCGAGCCAGGCTTCGAGCCGCTCCGGCGCCTCCGGGATGGCATCGGCCGCGGCGACGCGCATCACGGCGAAGCCTTCGCCGAGCGCCCGCTCGGTGACGGCGCGCTTCAGCTTCTCGCCGCTCAGAAGTCCAGATTGTCGTAATGGGCGCTCGGAGACATGCCGGGCACGCGGTCGCTCAGCAGCGGCCGGAAGCTCGGTCTCGACTTGATCCTCGCATACCATGAGCGAGCCGCCTCATCCTCTTCCCAGGGCACGTCGCCGAGATAGTCGACGCAGGACAGATGCGCCGCCGCCGCGAGATCGGCATAGCTCAGCTGCGCGCCCGCGAGCCAGTTCCTTTTGGCCAGCAGCCAGGAGATGTAGCGCAAATGATAGCGCACATTCGCGCGGGCGGCGCGGATCGCGCTCATTTCCGGCGGTCCGCCGCCCTCGTCGCGGCTCATGAACCGCTTCATCACCTTTTCCAGCACCAGCGGGCCGGTGATCTCCTCATGGAACTTGACGTTGAACCAGTCGAGCAGGCGGCGCACTTCGACGCGCTCGCCGGGGCCTTCCGGCAGGAGACGGCGATCGCTGAGCGCAAGCCCGCGGGTCTCGTCGAGATATTCCGCGATCGGTCCGGCGCCGGGCACCGGCAACCCGTTCTGCTCCTGGAAGACGGGCGTCGTCCCCGCCGTGTTGAGCTCGAGGAATTCCCGTCGCCGCTCCCAGACGCGTTCCTCGACCAGTTCGGCCTCCATGCCGAACTCGCCAAGTACGAGACGGATGAAACGCGAATGCGGACATAGCGGGTAATGGTACAGGGTCGCCATGGCACTCATGAAGACTTGTGAAGCAGGCAAAATGCGTCGGAAGCAGGGCCGCCGGACTTTCAAGCGATCCGAAGGGGCGACCGGGCTTGCTATAATCATGCCCGAAAAACGTCACAAGCCGCGGCAATGCGGGAGCATACAATTTGTCCCGGCTCCTTCGCGAAGTGGTAACCAATTTGCAAAGGGCTGGGCGTAAGCCGACGAGACGACGACCGACGCCCGGCCAGGTGCGGTCTGATTCGCGCGAGGATCTCCCGCATGCAGAACCTGATCGAAGCCTTCGTCCTCGGCATCGTCGAGGGCCTCACCGAGTTCCTGCCGGTCTCCTCGACGGGACATCTGCTGTTGCTGGGCCATTTCCTCGGCTTCGAATCGAACGGCAAGACCTTCGAGGTGCTGATCCAGCTCGGCGCGATCCTGGCGATTCTGCTGGTTTATTTCCGCCGCCTGCTCGACATCGCGCTGAGACTGCCGAGCGATCCTTCCGCCCGGCGCTTCGTCATCGGCGTGCTGATTGCCTTCCTGCCCGCCGCGATCATCGGCGCCGCCTTGCACGGCTTCATCAAGACCGTGCTGTTCAACCCCTTCATCGTCTGCTGTGCACTGATCGCCGGCGGCTTGATCCTGCTCGTCGTGGACGAGATGGAGCTGCAGGAGAAGCACACCGACGCCACGACTTTCCCGCTGCCGATGTATTTCAAGATCGGCCTGATCCAGTGCCTGGCGATGATCCCCGGCGTCTCACGCTCGGGCTCGACCATCGTCGGCGCCATGCTGCTGGGTGCCAGCAAGCGGGCTGCGGCCGAGTTCTCCTTCTTCCTCGCCATGCCGACCATGGCGGGCGCCTTCGCCTATGACTTGCTGAAGAGCTACAAGGACCTGACTTTCGACGACAGCATCCTGATCGTCGTCGGCTTCATTGCGGCCTTCTTCTCGGCGCTGATCGTGGTGCGCAGCTTCCTCGACTTCGTCTCGAAGCGCGGTTTCGCCCCCTTCGCCTGGTGGCGCATCATCGTCGGCATGGTCGGGCTCGCCGGCCTCTGGATCGTCGGCTGAACGGGCTGATCACGTAAGTTCGTCGAACCCGCGACGTTATGGTCGGGCTTGTCCCGACCATCCACGTCTTCCTTCGCCGAAGCGGTTCAAGGCGTGGATGCTCGCCACAAGGGCGAGCATGACGACAACTGGGATTTGTGCCGCGTCCGGGGAGACTGGGGCACATTGCTCCCCCGATGATGTGGGAGCGCCGTGGGTTCAGGCCGGTCGCGACGTATCGGCCAGGGAGTCCGCGAGCGTCGGAGACCTCGTCGCCGGCATTTGCGGCAGGGAGGTTGTCTGCCGCTCGATCATGCGATGGACCACCGGCGGGTTCGGCCCGCTATGCAGCGCGCGGACGCGCTCGCCGATCTCTGCATCGGCCTGGGTGACGCGCTGGTTCTGCCGGACATATTCGACCCAGGTCGGGCTGTCGTAGCGCTCGATCCAGAGCGTCGGATCGGTCAGGTCGCGCAGCAGGGTCCAGTGCCGGGCGCCGTCGCGGCGCCGGATGCGGCGGCGTTCCGCCATCACGGTCAGGAAGGCGACGACATCCTCCGGCTTGACGATGTATTCGATCGTCACGATCACCGGGCCTGAACGTGGCTCGATGTCGACCGCGACCTTCGGCTCGCGCCAGCGGCTGAGCGGATCGAGATTGAGCTCCTCCAGCGGCGGCAGCCGGTAGCGCAGCCCGAGTGCGGCGCCGGCCAGCAGCGTGACCGCCGAGATCAGCAGGGCCTTCTCGACGCCGAAATGTTGCGCCAGCCGGCCCCAGGCCCAGCTGCCCGTCGCCATGCCGCCGAAGGCCGCCATCTGGTAGGTCGCGAGCGCGCGGCCGACGACCCAGCGCGGGGCCGAGAGCTGCACCGTGGCGTTGAAGGTCGAGAGCGCGAGCACCCAGCAGGCGCCGCAGACGAAAAGCCCGGCCATCGCCAGCGGCATGGTCGCGCTGAGCGCGACGAAAATGACGCCCACGGCGTAGGCGGTGAAGGTGGAGCGAACCAGAGCTTCGGTGCTCATCGCCCGCCGCAGGCGCGCGCTCATGAAGGCGCCGGCCACCGCGCCGGCGCCGAACGCGCCGAGCAGCACGCCATAGGTGAGCGGGCCGCCGCGGACGAGGTCGCGCGCGATCAGCGGCAAAAGCGCCAGCCCCACGATGGCGCCGAAGCCGTAGACGAAGGCGCGCAGGATGACGGAGCGGATGTTCGGCGACATCGCGACATAGCGCACGCCCGCGCCCATCGCGATCAGCATCGTCTCGCGCGGCAGGAGCCGTTCGACCTTGGGCGGCTCCCAGCGCGCCAGCACGACGAGCAGCGGAATATAGCTGAACGCATTGATGGCGA
Source organism: Allobosea sp. RAF48 (assembly GCF_052114025.1). Classification (NCBI taxonomy): domain Bacteria; kingdom Pseudomonadati; phylum Pseudomonadota; class Alphaproteobacteria; order Hyphomicrobiales; family Alloboseaceae; genus Allobosea; species Allobosea sp. RAF48. Next base: position 10,605 of record NZ_JBFRDZ010000016.1, on the reverse strand, counting down.
AGGCTGCGACCGCGCCCGCGGCTGCGACGATCGCGCCGCCGATGGCCGGGCCGACGCTGCGGGCGATGTTGAACGCGACGCTGTTCAGCGTCACCGCCGCCGGCACGTCGCGGCGCGGAACCATGTCACCGACCGATGATTGCCAGGCCGGGTTGTTGAGCGCCGTGCCGCAGCCGATCAGGAAGGTGAAGGTCAGGAGCAGCCAGGGCGTGATCAGGCCGAACCAGGCGAAGGCAGCCAGCGCCATCGAGACCAGCAGCATGAAGACCTGCGCGACCAGCAGGATACGGCGGCGATCGTAATTGTCGGCGATGGCGCCGGCGGCCAGCGAGAACAGCATCACCGGCAGGGTGGTCGAGGACTGCACCAGCGCCACCATCTCGGCCGAAGGCGAGATCGAAGCCATCATCCAGGAGGCCCCGACCGCCTGGATCAGACCGCCGAAATTCGAGGCGAGGCTGGCGAACCAGACGGCGCGGAAAATCGGCTGCTGCAGCGGAACGAAGGGCGAGACCCGGACCTGCGCTGGATTGATGCCTTCCGAGGCGAGCTCGGCTTCTACGACATCGGCCGTGGGCTGGGCGTGCGGATCGTCAGGCATGCCATAGGGTTAGAGCATGAGTGCGGGAGGGGAAATCCTTTCCATCTTGAAGATGTCGAAACTTGGAAAGTTTTTCTCCCTACGCCACCGCGGGCTGACGCGCCTGCCGCGGCGGGCGCGGCTTGCGGGCGCGCAACCCATGGCCGAACGCGACCAGAAGCCCGGCCAGGACCACCCAATGCGCCGGCCGCAGCGAGGCATAATCCTGATAGGTCAGGATGTCGGAATTGGCCTGCAGGACCAGCCAGGCCGAGACGCCGGAGGTCGCCGCATACCAGCCGGCTTCCAGGCCGGCTGTGAGCAGGCCGGCGAGAAGCGCGACCCCGGCCAGAACCGGCGCCGAGACCGGCAGCTTCCAGCGATAAAGGCCGCGATAGAGCATCAGCAGCAGGAATAGCCCGCTCGTCAGCACAGGCTCGGTGACATCGATCTTGGACTGCAGCGCGAAGTGCAGCAGCGCCAGCACCGCGATCGGATAGACGAGATTGTGCAGGCGCTGCCATTTCTTGCCGAGCCGGCGGATCATGCCGTCGGTCGAGGTCGCGCCGAGCGCGCAGAGGCCGAGGAGCGCCACGAAGCCGATGGTGAGGTAGAAGCGCTTGACGATCTCGGAGGCGATCAGCCCCCAGTCGAACGCCATGTCGATGCAATAGAGCGAGATATGGCCGAGCGCATAGGCCATCGCGCCGAGCCCGAGCATGCGGCGGATGCCGATCAGCTTGCCCCAGTCGAACAGCCGCCGGAACGGCGAGACGGCGAGCGTCACAACGAGGATTCTCACCGCCCATGTGCCGGTCTGGTGAATCGCTTCGGTCCAGGGCTTGGAACCGAGCTGATGCATCCAGGCAGCGTGGAGCAGCAGCAGCGCCGGCACGAACAGCAATGCGAAAGTCGCGGCCCGCAAGGCCGAGAAGCGGCCCTGTCGGTCGGTCCATGGCAGCCAAGCTTTCACGGGCGGTCTCCGATGCGAACGCTCATGCCACCGGCATAAACGATAGGGTCGGCCACTGTCCTGCACGTCTGGACACAAGCGTGTGAATGGGGTGTCCTGCCGGCCCATTTCAAGCGGGTTTCACGATGGCTACCAGCAATCCCACCGTCGTCTTCGATGTCGGCAACGTCCTGCTGCGCTGGGATGCGCGGCTGATTTATCGTTCGCTGATTCCCGATCCCGAGCGGCTGGACTGGTTCATGCAGAATGTCTGCACCATGGCCTGGAACATCGAGCAGGATCGCGGCCGCTCCTGGGAGGAGGCCGTGGCGTCGCTGGTCGCCCGGCATCCGGAATGGGAGCGCGAAATCCGCGCCTATGACGAGCGCTGGCACGACAGCATCCCGCACGCCATCGCGGACAGCGTCGCGGTGCTGGAGGAGCTGAAAGGGCAGGGCGAGAAGGTCTACGCCATCACCAATTTCTCGCGCGAGAAATGGGCGGAATGCCTGATCCGCTTTCCCTTCCTGCAGAGCTTCGACGGCGTCGTCGTTTCGGCGCATGAGCGCCTGCTGAAGCCGGACCGGGCGATCTACGAGGTGTTGCTCGGCCGCTATGGCCTTGAGGCGGGCGATTGCATCTTCGTGGACGACAGCGAGAAGAACATCGTGGGGGCCCGCGACGTCGGCATGCGGGCCGTCCATTTCGTCGAGCCCATCGACCTGCGCGCTGAGTTGCGCGGCCTGGGCGTCAGGCTCTGACGGGCAGAGCCTGACTTGTCGGGAGGGAGCGCGAGCCCTCAGGCCGCGCTCTTGATCGCGACGGTGGGGACGAGGCCTTCGGCATCGACGCCGCGCGCCTCGCGGACCAGCCGGGTGCCTGCCTTGGTCGCGAGGAAGTCGGCGAGGACGGCATCCTCCTGCCGTACGAAGCCCTTGGCGGGCAGCTTGCCGGCGAGGAAGAGCTCGATCATCGCGACGCAGCCGGCGGCGGTGGTGAGCTGGATCGCGCCGAGCTCGTCATTGCCGTCATAGCGCAGCACGACGCTCTCCTCCTCGAGGCGACCGCGCCGCTCGCCGACGCCGGTGACGAAGATCACGACGACGTCCTTGCGGGTGAAGGGCGCGGAGTGGGTGAGGATGCGGCGCAGGGTCTCGCGGTCGTCGGCGAGGTCGAGATCGCGCAGCAGGAGCTTCATGATCTCGGCATGGCCGGGATAGCGCAACGTCTTGTAGCTCATGTTGCGCACCTTGCCGGCCAGCGTCTCGGTCAGCGTGCCCAGCCCGCCCGAGGTATTGAAGGCCTCGTAGGCAACGCCGTCGATCATGACGCCCTCGATGCCTTCGAGCGCCGGAACCAGCGTCGGCTGCCCGTCGAAGACGATCTCGCAAGGGTTGCAGTACTCGTTGATCAGCCCGTCGACCGACCAGGTCACGTTGTAGCGCAGCGCGTTGGTCGGATAGAGCGGCAGGGCGCCAACGCGCATCTTGATGGTGCGGACGTTCTCGAAGCGCGCCGCCATGTCGGCGCCGAGGATGCAGATGAAGCCGGGGGCGAGGCCGCATTGCGGGACGAGCGCGACATCGGAGGTCTCGCCAAGTTCCTTGATGTAGGAGGTGGTGGCGACGTCCTCGGTCAGGTCGAAATAGTGGGTCTTGGTCTCGGCCGCGACCTTGGCGATGCCCTTGTTCAGGAAGTACGGGCAGGCGCTGACGACGATGTCGCGGTCCTTGAGGAAGGCGCTGAGCGCAGCGAGGTCGGAGGCGTCCACGGTCGCGGTGGCGAAGCGGCCGCCGGCGGCATGCTTGAGCTGCGCTGCGGAAGCGTCGGCCAGCGTCACCTCATGGCCCTGCTCGGCCAGCATGCCGGCGATGATGACGCCGATCTGGCCGGCGCCGAGCACGGCAATGCGCTGCTTCTGGATGGTCATGTCGCGATCTCCTGACGGGTCGGGCAGGCAAGGCACCTCCCTCTCTCGCCAAGCATCGCTTCAGGCGGCGCACGCTTTAACGAGCGGATCGCCGCCGCGCGCAGCGATGTGCCTTCAAGATGAAGGGATATGCGCCAGATCGATGTGAAATGGGCGAGAGGGCCCCCGGCGAGGCCGCCGCGGCAGCGTCAGCGCTCGAACTTCCGGGCCAGAATCACGGAGGATGTCGTGCGCCGGACGCCTTCCATCTCGGCGATCCAGTCGATGATGGTGTCGAGGTCGCTCGCCGTCTCGCACTCGATCTTGACGGACAGGTCGAAATGGCCGCTCAACGTGTGGCATTGCACGATTTCAGGGCGCTTCTTCAGGGCTGCGACGACGCCGCCCTGCTGCTTCACCTCGAGCTCGATCAGGATGAGGGCGGAGATCGTGGTGGCCGGCCGGGTCGCCTTGCCCAGGATCGTGGTGTAGCCGGCGATCACACCGTCGCGTTCCAGCCGGGCCAGCCGCCCCTGCGCGGTCGCCCGCGAAACGCCGAGCTGCTTGGCGATGTCGGACAGGGGAAGCCGGGCATTTTCAGTCAAAATGCGGATGAGCTCGCGGTCCTTCGCGGCGTCGGAGGGCCGTGCCATATCGTCTCCGGGTGTGAGGTGGGCCGTCATATAGCAGGGAAATCGTGCAGCCCGGCAAGGCCGGCGTGAAAGATCCGCCGGGCTTTCCCTCCGCGATCGACGCAAGGGCTTGCCTACAAAGGAACATTTTGCAGGCGAAAGGTAATTCGGCGCGCCGGAAAGGGCTTGCCTCGGGGCGCAAATCGGAGTGGCATGCCGACCGGCGGCAGCACGCTTTGCCATGGAGAAGGTCATGTTCAGGACATTCATTCTCGCATCCGCATCGGCCCTTGCTCTTGCTTCCTTCGCGGCGACGCCGGCCTCGGCGCTGACGATGAAGGAGTGCAGCGTCAAGTATCAGGACGCCAAGAAGGCCAATGCGCTCAAGGGCCAGAAGTGGAACGATTTCCGCAAGGCCCAGTGTGGTGACGACGATGCCGCCGACGACGAGGCCGCGGCTGCGGTGCCGGCCGAGCCGGCGAAGCCTGCCGCAACGGCGGCGACGACGGCCGCTCCGGCCGCCAAGCCTGCTGCGATGCCTGCCGGCAAGGCCAAGGCGGCGGTGTTCCCCAGGGCCGTTTCGCAGAAGTATTCGAACGAGACCGCCGGCAAGGCGCGCCTCAAGACCTGCGTCGACCAGTACAACGCCAACAAGGCGGCCAACGCCAATGGCGACCTGAAATGGATCGAGAAGGGCGGCGGCTACTGGAGCCAGTGCAATACCAAGCTCAAGAGCTGAACCTCTTCCGGGCCTGTTTCGGAACGCCGCGCCGCAGGGCGCGGCGTTCTCCGTTTCAGGGCATGCTGCGTCTGTGCCGGATCGCATCGTCGAACGAAGCTTAGGCCTGGAAACCATCGTCAGGCTTCGCTGCCCTACGATGGATCACGGATCGGCGCCGCTGACGCGGCTTGTTCGGGATGGCGGCGCGGCTGCGCGTGCGAGCGGCGGTAACTAAAGCATCTGCGACGGACGAGAAGCGGGGTCGGACTGCCGCGCCGGCGGCGGATCGGACGGCCTCTGCCCCTTGCCGAGCATCTCGCCGCGGGCGCGGATGATATGCGCCGTCACCACCTCCTGAACCCGTTTTTCCGCGGCCTCGCGGACGACGCCGCGGTTGGCGGGGCGGCCTTCCTCGGTCTCGATCAGCTCGATCGTGGCGTTGGTCAGTGCGTCGACATCGCCCTTGCAGAACAGCATCGCCGCCTTGGCCACGACCTCCGCCTTCTCGTCGGTCAGCAGCATCGGCGCGCCTTCCCGGCTGATGCAGGCCAGCATCTTGCTGCGGATCAGGTCGCGCGTCTTCTCCAGCAGCGCCTTCTTTTCGGTCCGCGCCGCGCGCTCCCTCTCCGTCGCCTCGGGCGTCTGAGCCCGATCGGGCGCGCCGGGTGTCACCGGGCCGCGCGCATTGGCGCTCTGCTTCACGCATTCGACCAGAGCCGGCAGCATCTCGCCGGTCGAGGTGAGCGCGAAGGTATAGCGCGCGTCATTGGCGATCAGTTCGAGGTAGCGGCCCTGGCGGAAGGCGTTGATCAGGTTGGATTGCGCCGGCATCGCGATGGTCAGCAGCGTCGGCGTCTTGATGTTCGCCGTCACGTCGATGGTCGAGCTGCGGTCGAAAACGAGCCGGAGATTGAGCGTCTCGCCGGTCCTGAGCTTCCAGTCCGGCTTGGTGAAGCCGAGCAGCCAGGAATACTGCGCCGTCACCGAGGTCAGCATCGTCACGCCGCTCTTGTAGCGGGCGCTGACGGCGCAATGCGAGAAGGCGCCGGTCTGGTCGTTGGTGAAGGTGCCGCCCGACCAGTTGCCGACGACGATCTTGCCGAACGGGCCGGCAGCCTCCGCGGGAAGCGACAAAAGGCTGATCAAGGCGACGGCCGCGGCCCGCATTGTGGTTCCTCCGATGAGATTGGCGGCAAGCTAAAGGAGGACGGGCAAAAGGGGGAACGTTTTTTGGCGCAGTCCGGGGTCAGGCGGCTTCCTGCCGCAACGGCTTGAGGAGCATGGCGAGCAGGTCGCTCTGCGTCACCAGGCCGAGCAGGCGTTGCGTTTCGTCGACGATCACCACGGCGTGGTGGCGGCCATCCGTCAACGGCCCGATCAGCTCCACGGCGGGCGCATCGGGGCTGGCGGTATGGGCCGGCGTCATGACGTCGCCGACGCGCAGGCCCGGCCGCGTCAGCTCGCGCAGCCCGACGATGCCGAGCAGCCGGTTGTCGTGATCGACGACGGGCAGGGCGCGAACGCCGTGTTCGAGCAGGAGCGCACGTGCGGCTTCGATCTCACCGTGCCGGTCGATCCGGACGATGTCGCGGGACATGATGTCGGCGCAGCGCGGCAGGCCGCGCGAGCGCGAGAGCGCATGCATCTCGACACGCCGCAGCAGCTGGTCGAGATCTCCGCGGTCGATGTCGAAGGCCTCGCCGAGATCGCCGAGCGCCGCATCGATATCGGCCTCGTTGAAGCCGATACGTTGGCTGGCCGGCGGGTCGTTCGTTCCGTGCGGATTGGCAGCGGCCGCAGGACGATGCGGATAGCTGTGGCTGGAAAAGCGGTGGAACAGGATGCCGAGCAAGGTCAGCACCAGCGCATTCAGCCCGACCGGCACAAAGGCGAAGCCGAGGCCATAGGCGGAGACGAGAGGGCCGCCGAGCGCTGCCGTCAGCGCCGCCGCCCCGCCCGGCGGATGCAGGCAGCGCAGCAGCGACATGGCGGCGATGGCGAGCGCGACGGCGCTGCCGGCCGCGATGGCAGGCTCGGGAACATAGCGGCCGACCATGAGCCCGATCAGGGCCGAGACGGTATTGCCGCCGACGATCGACCAGGGCTGCGCGAGCGGGCTCGACGGTATCGCGAAGAGGAGCAGGGCCGAGGCACCCATCGGCGCGGCGAGCAGCGGCAAATGCGGGTCGTTGCCGAGCAGAAGTCCGCAAATCAGCCCGGTCGCGCCGACGCCGATCAGCGCGCCCAGGCAGGCGATGAGCCGGTCGCGCCAGGTCGCGCCGGCCAGGATCGGCGCGAAGAGCTTGCCGCGCCGGCGCTGGCCGGTCTGTGGTTCGAGAACGGGGAGGGGCATTGAACTCGGCTGGCGCTGCTCAAAATTTCGGCAGGCTCAATACGCCCGAGAAGGTGGCCGGACAATGCGATTCTGCTGCCGCGCCCGAGTCCGGAGATGGGAAAAGCAGAAATCGCTCTTCGCGTGACGGGCCTTGGAAATTTGATCTCTGTGAAAAAAGGTCGACCGGCCGGGTTGGCCGGTCGACCTGAGGACGATCAGTCGACCACGCGCACAGCGCCCTTGGCGGCGCTCGTCGTCGTCGCGGCGTAGGCCTTGAGCGCGGTCGAGACCTTGCGCTTGCGCGGGGCGGCCGGCTTCCAGGCGTCCTTGCCCTTGGCCTCCATTGCCGCGCGGCGCCGCGCCAGCTCCTCGTCCGGAACCTTGAGCTCGATCGAGCGGTTCGGGATGTCGATCGCGATGATGTCGCCGCTCTCGACGAGGCCGATCGCGCCGCCCTCGGCCGCTTCCGGCGAGACATGGCCGATCGAGAGGCCGGACGAGCCGCCCGAGAAGCGCCCGTCCGTGATCAGCGCGCAGGCTTTTCCGAGGCCCTTCGACTTCAGATAGCTGGTCGGATAGAGCATCTCCTGCATGCCCGGCCCGCCGCGCGGCCCCTCATAGCGGATCAGCACGATGTCGCCGGGGTTGACCTTGCGGTTGAGGATGCCTTCGACCGCCGCGTCCTGGCTCTCGAAGATCACGGCCGGACCGGAGAATTTCAGGATCGAGGCATCCACGCCCGCCGTCTTCACGATGCAGCCGTCCAGCGCGATGTTGCCGAACAGCACGGCCAATCCGCCATCCTTGGAATAGGCATGCTCGGCGCTGCGGATCACCCCCTTCTCGCGGTCGTCGTCGAGCTCGGCGAAGCGCCGGTCCTGGCTGAAGGCGGTCTGGGTCGGCACGCCGCCGGGCGCAGCGCTGTAGAAGGAGCGCACCGCCTCGCTCTGCGTCAGCGTGATGTCCCAGCGCGAGAGAGCTTCGGCCATCGTCGCGCTGTGGACGGTCGGCAGCGAAGTGTCGATCAGCCCGGCGCGGTCGAGCTCGCCGAGGATCGCCATGATGCCGCCGGCCCGGTGGACGTCTTCCATATGCACGTCGGCGACGGCGGGCGCGACCTTGCACAGCACGGGCACGCGCCGCGACAGCCGGTCGATATCGGCCATGGTGAAGTCGATCTCGGCCTCATGGGCCGCCGCCAGCAGGTGCAGCACCGTGTTGGTCGAGCCGCCCATGGCGATGTCGAGCGTCATCGCGTTCTCGAACGCCTTGAACGAGCCGACATTGCGCGGCAGCACGCTCTCGTCGTCCTGGTCGTAATAGCGGCGCGCGATATCGACGATCAGATGGCCGGCCTCGACGAAGAGGCGCTTGCGGTCTGCGTGGGTGGCGAGCGTCGAGCCGTTGCCGGGCAGCGCGAGGCCGAGCGCCTCGGTCAGGCAGTTCATCGAGTTGGCGGTGAACATGCCCGAGCAGGAGCCGCAGGTCGGGCAGGCCGAGCGCTCGATCACGTCGACCTCGGCATCGGTGTACTTGTCGTCGGCGGCCGCGATCATCGCATCGACGAGGTCGACCTTCTTCAGCACGCCCTCGGCGATGAACTTGCCGGCCTCCATCGGCCCGCCCGAGACGAACACGGTCGGGATGTTCAGGCGCATCGCCGCCATCAGCATGCCCGGCGTGATCTTGTCGCAGTTGGAGATGCAGACCATCGCGTCGGCGCAATGGGCGTTGACCATGTACTCGACGCTGTCGGCGATGAGCTCGCGCGAGGGCAGGCTGTAGAGCATGCCGTCATGGCCCATGGCGATGCCGTCATCGACCGCGATGGTGTTGAATTCCTTGGCGACGCCGCCGGCCTTCTCGATCTCGCGCGCGACGAGCTGGCCGAGATCCTGGAGATGGACGTGGCCCGGCACGAACTGCGTGAAGGAGTTGACCACCGCGATGATCGGCTTGCCGAAGTCGCCGTCCTTCATGCCGGTGGCACGCCACAAGCCGCGGGCGCCGGCCATGTTGCGGCCGTGGGTGGAGGTTGCTGATCTCAGCCTGGGCATCTCATGCGTCTCCGGTCTCGGGCTCCTGGCGTCCCGTTGGGCGGCAAACTATCGTCGCCGCGCCTTGCGACAAAATTGAATTCTTCGATTTCCATGATCGGCGCCGCGCATGGCGGCCATCCACCCCTGCATGCGGGACAGATGGTTTCCGAATTGGCATAACGGCTGCCGCTGGATTGCAATGAGCTGAGGGCGCTGCGCCATGCTGCGCAATATCGACGTCGATCTGCTGCGCAGCTTCGTCACCGTCGCGGAGCTGCGCAGCTTCACGCGCGCGGCGGCCGCGCTGTTCCGCAGCCAGTCGACGGTCAGCACGCAGATCCGTCGCCTCGAGGAACTGGCCGGGCAGACGCTGCTGCAGCGTTCGCCGCAGGAAGTGCTGCTGACGCGCGCGGGCGAACAGTTCCTCGGCTATGCCCGCCGGATCGTCGCCCTGCATGACGAGGCGCTCGACGTCATCAACGCGCAGAGTGTGAGCGGCCGCGTCAGGCTCGCCGTGATGGACGACTACGCCACGATCGTCTTGCCGGAGACGCTCGCCCGCTTTGCCCGCTCCCATCCCGAGGTGGAGCTCGAGGTCACGACGGGCTTCACCCGCGACCTGCTGAACAGCCTCGGCGAAGAGTTCGATCTGGTTCTCGCCACACAGAAGGCCGGTGATGGTCGTGGTCAGGTCCTGCGCCGGGAACACACCGCCTGGGCCTGCTCGGACCGCGCCGCCTTTGCGCTGGAGGAGCCGCTGCAGCTCGCCTTGCTGAAGGCGCCCAACATGTTCCGCGAATGGGCGCTCGAGGCGCTGAACGAGGCGGGGCTGCGCTGGCGCGTCCTGTTCTCGTCATCGAGCATCGGCGCCGTCGAGGCGATGGCGGCATCAGGGGCGGCGCTGACCGTGGTCAAGGCGGGCACCGCTCGCCCCGAGCTGCAATTGCTGGGACCGGAGCAGGGGCTGCCGGCTTTGCCTGCCTCCGAGATCGCGTTGCACCAGGCGCCGGGGCGCGCAACGGCGGCGGTGGCGGCGCTGAGCGACTTCCTGGCCGAAGCCCTGAGCGATGCGCCGGCTGCGTCCTGAAGGCACGGGACCTCGCGCTCTCCTGGCATCTTCCGCCTGGCCTGATGACGGATGGCGCCGGATTGGCCCCGGAGCGGACGAGAATGGCGCTCTCCGGCTTGTGGAAAACTCAGGAGTCCGGATAACTCATTGAATTCACGAAAAAATCTGGCTCTGTCGAAAAACTTTCAAAATCGCCGTTGACAGCGAAAAGGGGCGCGCCCTATAAGCCACCCATCGAGACGGCGCCGCCGCTGAGCGGCGCCTCTTCTGCGCTTCCTGATGAGGCTGGGGCTGACGTCCGGGACACCGGGCGAGTTCCTGTCGGAATTTGTAGAGCGCACGCTGTTTGAAAATTGAAGACAGAAAGA
>NZ_JBFRDZ010000015.1:0-186091 GCF_052114025.1 Allobosea sp. RAF48 | reverse complement strand
AGGTATGCCAGTGGCGGGGTGAGGTCGGCGCCTGCGGCTGGTCTTACAAGCCGGTCCCGGGAGGCTTCGGGGCACCGCCCTGGGGGTACTACGGCCCCTGCGCGAGGAGCATCGCTGGGAGGCGCGACGGGAAAGGTTCTGTCATCCGAAACGCGACAAGGCCGGCATCGGACCGACAAGCGGAAACCGCTTTTCGGGACCATCCGATGCACGAGACAAAGCGGAGCGGCGCGCGCTCCGTGCCGAACTGGCGTCGAGGCGAGCGGGACCGGAACCGGAGAGCCATAGAAGCGCGGCCCGGAGTCTGAGAGAACGCCGATGAGCGGAGCGCCACGGGGCGTGCGGAAGGTGGCTCAATCCTTCCGCGCCGCATCCTGGCTCAATGGAAGCGGCCCGATACCCCGCGCCTCGCGGCGCTCCGCTGCCCCTCCTTGCGAACGCCCGCGTGAAAACGCGGGCGGGCGAAGGCATGCGCGTCAATGCGGGCCGGATAAGGCTCCGGAGCCTCCTGTCCGAAGATGCCCGGGCCAAGCCCGGGCATGACGCGAGACGGGGCGACGAGGAACGGGGAGCAGGATCATGACGTGGGAATCCTCGCAGACGCCCGAGCAGGCGCAGTGGGAAGCCGACTACAAGCGGCAGCGCGCCCGCCAGCACCGCATGATCGTCGATGCGCTCAAGGTCTGGTCCTTCTGCCAGCACAAGGCCTGTCGCCGCGGCGGCACCTGCCACAACCCCGATCCGGGCGCCTGCATGCGCGACTTCTTCGCCGCGATGCCCGAGACCGACAAGCAATATCTCCGTCTCGCGATGACGGCGCGCAGCGCCGGGCTCGGCCCCGAGGAGGCCGACCGCGAGGCGCGGCGGCGTCTCGACGCGGACGAGCAGGCGAGAACGAAAACCCCGCAGCCGGCGCCACCGCCCGCATCCACGCCGCCGGCGGCCGTCAAGGCGAAGCGCGCCGCGCGGCCGCGGCCGCCTTGCGACGAGGCCGCGCATGCCGCGCAGGTGCGGCAGGCGCGGGATGCCGAGCGCGACGGCGCGTTTCTGTCGCGGCCGGGGCGGGCGCTCAGCCCGGCTCGCCGGCGATGACGCCCTTGCGCAGCAGGAAGCAGCCATAGGGGCGGGGATCGCCGACCTGCACCACCGCGAAGGCGCGCCGCGCCGCCTCGTAGAAGGCGAAGCGCTCGATGCCCGCCAGCGGTTCGGAGCGGCCGAGCGCCGCGTCGATCTCGGCCTGCACGGCGCGCTGCACCTCGGGAAGCGCCGCCGCATCCCCCACCACCTCCATGCGCCGGAGCGGCTCCGGCTCGAAATCGTCGATCGGCAGCACCGAGAGGACGRCGCGCGCGGCGCGCTGCATCGTCAGGCCGGGCAGGCGGATCAGCCTGCCGCTCGTGGTGGCGCTGGCGATGGTTTCGGCCGGGTGGTTGGCGTCGACCAAAGCGAGGTCGTCGCCATGGCCCATGGCGGCGAGCACCCAGAGCAGATCGGCGGAGAGCACGGGATCGAGGTTCTTCAGCATGGGCGGCGGCCCCTGTTCGTCAGATAGATGCGGGCGGCGTTGCCGCCGAAGAGCGCGGCGCGCTCCGGTTCGGAGAGCGTGGCGGTGAGCCGCTCGGCGGCGGCGCGCCATTGGCCATAGGAGGCGGCGAGCGTCGCGACCGGCCAGTCGCTGCCCCAGAGCAGGCGCTCCGGGCCGAAGCAGGCGAGGAGATGCGCGACGGCCGGTGCCAGCGCCGCGTCGGTCCAGCCCGGCCCGGCTTCGGTGACGAGGCCGGAGAGCTTGCAGGCGGTGTTCGGCCGGGCCGCCAGCGCCGCTATGCCGCCGCGCCAGTCGGAGAGGTCGGCGCCGGCGAGATCCGGCTTGGCGCCGTGGTCGATGACGACGGGCAGTTCCGTCTCGCGCTCCAGCAGGGTGAGGAGGGCCGGGATCTGCGGCGGCTTGACCAGCGCGTCGAAGACGAGGCCGTGCTGCTTCAGCGCCGCGAAGGCGGGGGCGAGCTCGGGCCGCGCGAGCCAGTGCGGATCGGCAATGTCCTGCACCATCGGGCGCAGGCCCACCAGCAGTGGGTCCGCCGCCAGCGCGGCGATGCGGGCGGGGGCATCCGGCGCCTCGAAATCCGCCCAGCCGACCACCCCGGCGACGAAGGGGGTGGCGGCGGCGAGGTCGAGCAGGAAGCGCGTCTCGGCTTCGGTCGGTGCGGCCTGGACCAGGATGGTGGAGGCGATGTCGTGTTCGGCAAGATGCGGAGCAAGGTCGGCGGGCTCGAAATCGCGGTAGATCGGCTTCAGGGCTGGCGTCAGCCAGCCATAGTCGCCACGGGCGAGCCGCCAGAAATGCTGGTGGGAATCGATGCGGGGCGGGCTCGTCACGGGGCGGCTCTCGCGGATTCAAGCGGATGCACGGGGCGGTATGACGACACTATGTGCACGCCAACATGTTAGCTTGCAACCGGCCTGAAAGAAGAATAGCGTCCTGCCCGATCGCGGAAGATCGAGGCGATATCCGCCTCATGCTCCGCGCGACATCAAAGGCCCGAAACGGGCCGTATTCAAGTCCTGGGGAGGACGCCGATGACCGACAGCATTCTCAAGCCGACCCGTCGTGTTCTGCTGGGTGGCGCGGCCGCCGCACTCGCCTCGCCGCTGGTGCTGCGGAAGGCGCAGGCGCAGGGAGCGTTCGACTGGAAGAAGTTCTCCGGCCAGTCGATCGACGTGCTGCTGGTCAAGAACCCGCGCTCCGACCTGATGCAGCAGGCGGAGAAGGAGTTCACCGAGCTCACCGGCATCAAGGTCTCGTCCGAGCAGGTGCCGGAGCAGCAGCAGCGCCAGAAGGCGGTGATCGAGTTCGCCTCGGGCAAGCCGAGCTTCGACGTCAGCGGCATCTCGCTCCATGTCCAGAAGCGCATGGCGGCCAAGGGCAAGTGGTTCGAGAACCTCGATCCCTACATCAAGAACGCCGCGCTGACCGCTCCGGATTTCGACTTCGCCGATTTCGGGGCCGGCCCGGTCGCCTATGCGCGGCAGGCCGACGGGGCGCTCGATACGATCCCGTTCTTCGTCGATTACTGGATGGTCTACTACAACAGGGAGCTCTTCGACGCGAAGGGCGTGGCCTACCCGAAGACGATGGAGGAGATGTTCACCGTCGCACAGAAGCTGCACGATCCCGCCAAGGGCATCGCCGGCTTCGTCTCGCGCGGCCTGAAGAACGCCAACGTCCCGGTCTGGACATCGCTGATGCTCGGACAGGGCATGGAGACGACCTCGCCGGAGGGCAAGCTGCTCACCGATACGCCGGAGGCGATCTGGGCGGCCGATCTCTATCGCAAGCTCAACAAGGAGACGGGTCCTGCCGGGCAGGTCGGCTTCAACTGGAACGAGTGCCAGACCACCTTCATGCAGGGCCGCGCCGCGATGTGGCTCGACGGCATCGGCTTTGCCACGCCGCTGGAGGACCCGTCGAAGTCGCGCATCGTCGGCAAGGTCGGCTATGGCGTGACGCCGCCTGGGCCGAAGGCACATCACGCCGGCATGTTCGCCGACGGCATGGGCATCTCGCGCGGCTCCTCGAAGAAGGAGGCAGCCTGGCTCTACCTCCAGTTCATGACCAACAAGAAGAACCAGATCGCGATGCTCAAGGCCGGCGCCGGCGCGCCCGGCCGTTCCTCGGCCTATCTCGACACCGAGACGATCCAGCAGTCGAAGTTCGGCAAGCAGTATTTCGAGTGCCTGCTCGCTTCGGCCAAGATCGCGCGGGCCGGCTTGCCGCAGATCGTCCCGGTGACCGAGTTCCGCGACGTCTTCGGCGTGGCGCTGACCAATGCGATCGGCGGGGCGGATGTCGCGGCCGAACTCAAGAAGGCGACCGAGACTTTCGCTCCGGTGCTCGCCAAGAGCGAGCAGGGGTGAGGGAACGCGCGACGCGGGAGGCGTCATGGTCGGGCTCGTCCCGACCATCGACGTCTTCCTGGATCGCGTACCGTGTTCAAGACGTGGATGCTCGCCGCAAGGGCGAGCATGACGATGGGTTCCCAACGAAGCAGAACGCATGACCAGCACGTCCCTGCCTGCCAGCATCGTCAGCACGACACCTGCGGCCAACGCAGCGGCCTCGGCGGATTTCACGCCGCGCTACTGGCTGTTCTCGCTGCCGGCCGTGCTGGTGATTGCTGCCGTGATCGTCTTCCCCTGGCTGTTCACGCTCTACATGTCCGGCCAGGACTGGAAGATCGGCGGCGGCGTGGAGTTCGTCGGCCTCGGCAATTTCGCCGAGCTGATGAAGGACCAGCGCTTCATCGAGTCGATGGGGCATACGCTGTATTTCACCGTACTGGCCGTGGTCCTGCCGATCGTGTTTGGCACGGCGGCGGCGCTGGTCTTCCACCGCGAGTTCCCGATGCGGGGCCTGCTGCGCACGATCTTCGTCATGCCGATGATGGCGACGCCGGTCGCGGTCGCGCTGGTCTGGACGATGATGTTCCATCCGCAGCTCGGCGTGCTGAACTACCTGCTCTCGCTCGTCGGCATCGGGCCGTCCGGCTGGGTCTACGAGCCGTCGACGGTGATCCCGACGCTGGTGATGGTCGAGGTCTGGCACTGGACGCCGCTGGTGATGCTGATCGTGCTCGGAGGATTGGCCGGGCTGCCGCGCGAGCCCTACGAGTCCGCGCTGATCGACGGCGCCAATGACTGGCACATGTTCCGGCACATCACGCTGCCGCTGGTCTGGCCCTTCATCATGGTGGCGATCGTGATCCGCACCATCGATGCGCTGAAGGCCTTCGACACGATCTTCGTGATCACGCAGGGCGGGCCGGGCACGGCGTCGGAGACGCTGAACATCTTCCTCTATCTGCAGGCCTTCCAGTTCTACAAGATCGGCTACGCCTCGGCCGTCGTGGTGATCTTCTTCGTCATCATCATCATGCTCTCGCTGCTGCTGCTCTATGCGCGGCAGAAGTCGAAGTGGAACGCGTGATGGGCCTGCTCCCGATCCAGAACGCGCGGTCATCCCGGGCGACCGCAGGGAGACCCGGGATCCATGCCGGAACGCTGGTCCTTCGAGGCTCAGGCATGGATCCCGGGTCTTCGCTTCGCCGCGCCCGGGATGACGGCGAGGGTGTCGTCGGCGGGGGGAGGAATCGCCCATGAACCGCACGCTCAAGAAAGTCGGCTTCTGGGCCTCGGTCTTCGTGCTGGTCTCGCCGGCTGTGCTGGTCTTCCTCTGGATGATCTCGCTGTCGCTCAAGAACGAGCTCGACAACACCGCCTTCCCGCCGATCTTCATCCCCAATCCGCCGACGCTGAAGAACTATGTCGACGTCTTCGCCCAGAACAATTTCGGGCTCTATCTCTGGAACTCGATCCTGGTCACGGGCGGTGCGGTGCTGCTCGGGCTGATCGTCGGCGTGCCGGCCGGCTACGGCATCGCGCGCGGCAAGGCGCATAAATTCGCGGTGCTGATCCTGGTCGCGCGGATGACGCCGGCCCTGTCCTACCTGATCCCGCTCTTCCTGTTGTTCCAGATCACGGGATTGGTGGGTTCGATCACGGCGCTGGTCATCACCCATCTCGTCATCACCATCCCGATCATCGTCTGGATCATGATCGGCTATTTCGAGAACGTGCCGATGGAGCTGGAGGATGCCTCGCGCATCGACGGCGCGACGAGCTGGCAGGCCTTCCGCCATGTCGCGCTGCCCCTGGCGAAGCCCGGTATCGTCGTCGGCGGCATCCTCGCCTTCATCTTCTCCTGGAACAATTTCATCTTCTCGGTGGTGCTCGGCGGTAAGGGGAGCCGGACGCTGCCTTCGGCCGTCTACAATTCGCTGACCTTCGAGCAGATCTCCTGGGGGCCGCTGGCGGCAGCGGCGCTGCTGGTCACGCTTCCCGTGCTGATGGTCACCGTGATCGCGCAGCGCCAGATCGTCGCCGGACTTTCGGCCGGGGGCCTCAAGGACGGTTAACTTCGAGGATCGCTTGTGGGCGGTTCTGTCTTCATACTAACATGTCAGTCACCATTCAGCTCTGAAAGTCCCTCACATGGCCACCGACAAGAACCGCTTCGGCCTCTCCTGCGCGATCACGACCCCGATGCGGGAGGGGGGCGCCGTCGACCTGCCGCGCCTCGTCCATCATGCCCGCCATGTCCTGGCTCGTGGCTGCGACTCCGTCACGCTGTTCGGCACGACGGGCGAGGGTGCGGCGCTCGGGCTGCCGGCGCGGACGGCGATGATGGGAGCGCTGATCGGGGCGGGGATCGATCCTGCCAAGCAGATTTATGCCGGCATCGCGGCGGCCTCGTTGCATGAGGCGGTGGAGCAGGCGCAACTGGCGCTCGATGCCGGGGCGAAGGGTTTGCTCGTCGCGCCGCCCTTCTACTTCAAGGGCGTCAGCGACGACGGGCTTTATGCCTGGTTCTCGCAGTTCTTCGAGAAGCTCGGCCCCTCCGCGCGCAACGTCGTGCTCTATCACATCCCGTCGGTGACGGCGGTGGATATCAGCGTCGGGCTGGTGCAGCGGCTGAAGACCGCGTTCCCCGGGCTCGTCGTCGGCGTCAAGGATTCGTCCGGCAGCTATGCCAACACCGAGGCGCTGCTCAAGGCGCATGGCGAACTCGCCATTCTCGTCGGCGACGAGCGCCAGCTCGCCAAGGCGGTGCGCAACGGCGCCGAGGGTACGATCTGCGGCGTCGCCAATCTGGTGCCGGAGCTGCTGCGCCCGATGGTCTACGAGGGCAAGGACAGCCCGGTGGTGAACGCTCTCGTCGACGAGATCTGCTCGCATCCCGTGCTGGCGGCGGTGAAGGCGCTGGTCGGCCATATCCATGGCGATCCCGGCTATGGCGCGATGCGCCCGCCGCTGGAAGCGCTGGACGAGGCGACCCGCAAGCGGCTCTTTGCAGCTTTCGATTCGATCACCCAGGCCAAGGCCGCCTGAGAAGGACGCCGGAAGGAGGGACCGTGAGCCAGCCGGAGCAGGAACCGCGCGAGGGCGAACCGCTGAAGCTGAGGGAGCGCGCCTATGCCTCCTTCACCGAGCGATTGCTGGCGCGCGAGATCAAGCCCGGCCAGTTCGTGACCCAGCGCGAGCTCGTGGCGATGACGGGCTTTCCGCTCGGCGCGATCCGCGAGCTGATCCCGCGGCTGGAGGCGGAGGGACTGATCAAGACCGTGCCGCAGCGCGGCATGCAGGTCGCCCATGTCGACCTCAATCTGATCCGCAACGCCTTCCAGTTCCGCCTCTTCCTCGAGAAGGAGGCGACGGCGCTCTACGCCCGGAACGCCACTGACGCCGAGATCGCCGTGCAGCGCGCGCGACACGAGGCGATCGTGGCCCGGGCGCAGGCCGGCGGCGACGAGCGGCTGATCGAGGACGCGGAGGAGGTCGACCGGCTGATGCATGAGGCGATCATCGATCACCTCGACAACGAGATCGTCAGCCAGGCCTTCCGCGTCACCTGGCTGAAGATCCGGCTGATCCGGCAATACGAGACGCGCATCCACAACAGCATCATCGTGCCGGTGATGCAGGACCATCTCGCCATCATCGCGGCGATCGAGACGCGCGATCCCAATCGCGCGGCCGAGGCGATGGCGGCTCATATCGGCAACGCCCGCACACGGGCGATGCAATACTGACGACAGCAGCACGACGAGCCGGAGAACCGGCCGCGATCAGGGAGGAGCCGTCATCGACATCCACAGCCCTTATCCTGAGGAGCCGCGAAGCGGCGTCTCGAAGGATGATCCGGGAGGCTCCGGAACCATCTGGAGCAGCCTTCGAGACGCAGCCTTCGGCTGCTCCTCAGGATGAGGGTTGTGGTGGCCGGTGCGGCCCGAAACAGGGAGGGAACGACAATGGTGAAACTGACGAAGCGCAGCTTCCTGCAGGGTTCGGCCGCTGCAGGCGCAACTGTCTTCGCGCCCGGCATCCTGCGGGCGCAGCAATTGGTGTTGCGCTGGGCCGATGGCCAGCCGGCGACCCACCCCTCGCCGCAGAGCGCGGTGAAGGCCGGCGCCGAGATCAAGGAAAAGACCGGCGGGCGCGTCGAGATCCAGTCCTTTCCCAACGGGCAGCTCGGCTCCTCGCGCGACATGGTCGAATCCGTCGCGAGCGGCGCCCTGACGATGGTGACCGAGGGCGCCGCGCAACTCGGCCAGTTCGTGCCGCAGCTCTCGATCATCGAGGCGCCCTATATCTGGAAAGATGCGGCGCACATGACGCGCGCGCTGAAGTCGCCGCTGATCGACGAGCTCAACAAGGCGCTGGTCGAGAAGCGCGGCATGCGGATGATCGGCGTCAACTATTACGGCGTGCGCCATCTCACCAGTGGCAAGAAGCCGATCAACTCGGTCGAGGACATGAAGGGCTTCAAGCTGCGCGTGCCGGAGGTCGACACCTTCCGCGCCATGGCGGAAGCCTGGGGTGCACGGCCGACGCCGCTCAACTTCTCGGAGCTCTATCTCGCGCTCTCGCAAGGGGCGGTCGACGGGCAGGAGAATCCCCTGCCGACCATCGCCTCGGCCAAGCTGGCGGAGGTCCAGAAATACCTCGTGCTGACCGCGCATATCATCACGCCGCGGCTCGTGATCGTGAACGAGGCGGCCTGGCAGAAGATCCCGCAGGCCGACCGCGACATCGTCGTGGCCGCCGTCGACAAGGCCGCGACCTGGCAGGACAACGAGATCCTGGAGCAGGAGAAGAGCCTGGCCGACAGCATGGCCAAGGGGGGCATGACGGTGACGAAGCCCGACAACGAGGCCTTCCGCAAGCCGGTGCTGGCGAGCGTGCCGGCGAAGTTCGAGAGCAAATGGGGCAAGGGGCTCTGGGACCGCATCCAGGCGCTGTGAAGGCGTTACCCGGAACCACGCGAGTCATCCCGGACAAGCGGCTTTAGCCGCGCAGATCCGGGATCCATGCCGGAACTTCCACCGGAAATGCTCAGGGATGGATCCCGGGTCTCCGCTTCGCTGCGCCCGGGATGACGCGCGTTTGATCTCCACTGTCGCAAAGGCATCCGCATGACGCGCTGGTCCAGGCTTTTCGACCGCCTGATGGAGGTGATCGCGGCGATCCTCATCGTGGCGCTGCTCGTCGTCGTCACGCTCGGCATCGTCACGCGCGCGCTCGGCGAGCCGCTGATCTGGACCGACGAGGTCTCGCGCTTCCTGATGCTGTGGGTCGCGGTGACAGGGTGGATTCTGGCGAGCCGGCGGCGCGCCCATATCCGCATCCGCTTCTTCCACGACATGCTGCCCGCGCGCAGCTGGCGCTCGGCCGAGGCGATCATGCAGCTCGCGATGATCGTCTTCGGCGGGCTGACCGTCTGGTACGGCGTGCATCTCGTCGAGGCCAACCACGATCTCGAAGCGACGACCGTGCCGCTCTCGATGGGGCTGCTCTACGCGCCGATGGTGCTGGCCGGGATCGTGACGGCGCTGCAGGGGCTCAGCGAATTCGTCGGCAACCTGCGCAACTGGCGGAACTCGCCCCATCCGCCGGTCGCGGTGACGCTGCAGGAGCCGGCGGAATGAGCGCGCTGATCTTCAAGATCTCGGCCGTCTGGCTGCTCTCGATCCTGGCCGGCTTCCCGCTCTTCGCCTCGATGGGGCTGGCCGCCTTCGCCTTCGTGCTGATCGGCGACTTCTCGGCCTCGATCGTGCCGCAGAAGATGGCGCAGGCGATGAACTCCTTCCCGATCGTCGCGGCGCCGCTCTTCATCCTGATGGGCAACATCCTCGCGGCGGCGCGCATCACCGACCGCATCGTCGAATTCGCGACGGCGGTGATCGGCTGGCTGCGCGGCGGCTATGCCCACGCCTCGATCATGACCAGCATGATCTTCGCCGGCATGGTCGGCTCGGCGGTGGCCGATGCCGCGGGCTCGGGCGCCATCGAGATCCGGGCCATGCGCAAAGCCGGCTATCGGCCGGAGACGGCGGCGGCGATCACCGCTGCGGCGGCGACGATCGGGCCGATCATCCCGCCTTCGCTGCCGATGGTGATCTACGGCGTGACGGCGGACGTCTCGATCGGACGGCTCTTCATCGGCGGTGTCATTCCCGGCGTGCTGATGGGGCTGTCGCTGATGGTCATGGTCGCGATGATCGCCAAGCGCCAAGGCTTCCGGAAGGAGAAGTTCAAGGGCTTTCGCGAGATCGGCCGGACCTTCTTCAGTGGCTTCTTCGCGCTGATGACCCCGCCGCTGATCCTGGGCGGCATGTTCTCCGGCATCTTCACGCCGACGGAGGCCGCGGCCGTCGCCTGCCTCTACGCCCTCTTCCTCGGCTTCTTCGTCTACCGCACGCTGGAAGTGAAGCAGCTCTGGCCGATCCTGATCGACACGGTCGAGACCATGGGGCTCGTCGCCGTGCTGGTGATGGCGGCGGGTGCGCTCGGCTGGTGCATGTCGATCTCGCGCGTGCCGCAGACGCTGACGCCGCTGATCGTCGAGACGATCCAGAACCCGCTCGTCTTCCTGCTCGTCTGCAATCTCATCCTGCTCGTCGTCGGCTGCTTCATGGAGGCGCTGGCCGCGATGCTGATCCTGATCCCGATCCTGGTGCCGGCTGCGAACAGCTTCGGCATCGATCCGGTGCAGTTCGGCATCATCATGATCCTGAACCTGATCCTGGGGACGATCCATCCGCCGATCGGCGTGGTGCTCTTCGTGGTGACGCGCATCGCCAATGTCTCGTTCGAGACGATGTCGAAGGCGATCCTCCCCTGGCTCATACCGCTGCTGGTCGTGCTTGCCGCGATCACGCTCTGGCCGCCGCTGACGACCTGGCTGCCGAACCAGGTGATGGGGCCGTGAGGGCGCAACAGCCGGGAGCCTGATGACTTTGAGCGGGAACCGCGTCGTCATCCCGGGCTTGACCCGGGATCCATGCCGGAGCGCTGCCGATCAGGGTTCAGGCACGGATCCCGGATCTCCGCTTCGCTCCGTCCGGGATGACTTCCGCGTTCCGCGGATCACGCCAGGCTTTACCGGCTCTCCGGCTCGCCGCCATGGTGGAGATAGCGGCCGACGGGGATGACGATCTCCTCGTCCAGCTTGCCGATCGCGGCCTCGTCCTTGTCCGCGTAAGGGATCGCCTTCAGCACATGGCGGATCGCGTTGAGCCTTGCGCGCAGCTTGTCGTTGCTGCGCACGACATGCCAGGGCGCGGCTTCGGTCGAGGTCCGGCCGAGCATCGCGTCGAAGGCGCGCGAATAGTCGTCGAAGCGCGGGATGGCCTCGAAGTCGATCGGCGAGAGCTTCCAGCGCTTGAGCGGATCGTGCCAGCGCGCGTGCAGGCGGGTCATCTGCATCTCGCGGCCAATGGTCAGGAACAGCTTGATCAGGCGGATGCCGTCGCGCGCCAGCATGCCCTCGAAGACGGGGGCCTCGTGCAGAAAGCTCTCGGTCTCGTCCGGCGTGCAGAAACCCATGACGCGCTCGACACCCGCCCGGTTGTACCAGGAGCGGTCGAAGAAGACGAGTTCGCCGGCCGTCGGCATCTCGCTGGCATAGCGCTGGAAATACCATTGGCCCTTCTCGGTGTCGGAGGGCTTCGGCAGCGCGACAGTGCGAGCCTGGCGCGGATTGAGATGCTGGGTGAAGCGGCCGATGGTGCCGCCCTTGCCGGCGCCGTCGCGGCCTTCGAAGACGATGACGATGCGCTCGCCATGCTTGGAGGCCCAGCGCGTCAGCTTCTGCAACTCGATCTGGAGCAGCTCGAGCTCGCGATTGTAGCGCTTGCGCTTCATCCGCTTGCCGTAGGGATAGTCGCCGCTGTGATAGGCGGCATCGATGATGGCTTCCGGCAGCGTGTCGGCCTCGATGTCGAAACCCTTGAGCTTGGGGGACACGGGACGGGCCTTCGCCGGCTTGGCGCTCTCGCCCGCGGACAGCGCGATCGGCGCGTTGGCGTTCGAACCCGAGAATTTCTTTGCCATCGCTGCCTCCTCTTCGGGCAAAGCCTAGCCGGCTGACGTGCGGAAGGGAATTGACGCCTTTCCTTCTTCCGCCCAGGAAGGGCAGGCCGGCTGGTGCCGGCTCGTTCCGAGCGCTCCATGGCCGACATTGCCCCTTCCTCTTCCGCGACGATGCGGACCATGATCGAGGCGCTCGGCGTCCCCGTGGTGCTGCTCGACGAACAGGGCATCGCCCAGGCGCTCAGCCCTGCGATGCGCGCGCTTGTTCCGGGGCTCGAGATCGGCAAATTCCTGGCGCTCGTGCTGCGCGATCCCGATCTCAACGATGCGATCGAGCAGGTCGCGCATGAGGGCGGGCGCGACACCGTCGAGCTCGTCGAACGGGTGCCGTTCGAGCGTGCCTTCCGCATCCACATCGCGGCGCTGGGCGGCGGACGGCGGCGGCCGACGCTGCTCACCTTCCAGGACCTCAGCGAGCAGCGGGTGATCGAGCGGATGCGCGTCGATTTCGTCGCCAATGCCAGCCATGAGCTGCGCACGCCGCTGGCCTCGCTGCTCGGCTTCGTCGAGACGTTGCAGGGGCCGGCGCGCAACGACGAGCGCGCGCGGGAGCGCTTCCTCGGCATCATGCGCGAGCAGGGGCTGCGCATGGCGCGTCTCGTCGACGATCTTCTCTCGCTCTCGCGTATCGAGCAGCGCGCTCACGTCGCGCCCGACACGCCGGTCGATCTCGCCGGCATCGCGCGCGAAATCGTCGACTCGCTCACATTGATGGCGCGCGAGCGCGAGGTCACACTGGCGCTCACCACGCCGCGCGAGCCGCTGCTGGTCCCCGGCGACCGCGACGAATTGCTGCGGCTGATGGAGAACCTCGTCGAGAACGCCATCAAATACGGCAAGCAGGGCGGCGAGGTGAAGATCACCGTCGAGGCCGGCGAGGATGAGGCCAGCTTCCACGTTCGCGACGATGGGCCGGGGATTGCGCCGGAGCATCTGCCGCGCCTGACCGAGCGCTTCTACCGTGTCGACACCGCCGCCAGCCGCGAGGCGGGCGGCACGGGCCTGGGGCTGGCTATCGTCAAGCACATCGTGCTGCGCCATCGCGGCAGGCTGACGATCGAAAGCAAGCCGGGCGAGGGGGCGACCTTCAAGGCGATCCTGCCGCGTTTCGAGGCCCAGCGCGCAGGCCGCTGAGCCGCCGCTTCAACGGCTTTGTGACAGTTTTCATGACGACGTGTCATCCGGCTGTCATATAGGGGGTGTTCTGACAGGGGAGCTGTCAACAGCGACCCAGAGAGGACATCTCAATGCGCAAGATTCTCGTTCTCGCGGCCGTAGCCGTCGGGATCGCCGGTTCCGCCCAGGCTGCCGACATCACCGGCGCCGGCGCGACCTTCCCCTTCCCGATCTATTCGAAATGGGCCGAGGCCTACAAGAAGGACACCGGCACGGGCCTGAACTACCAGTCGATCGGCTCGGGCGGCGGCATCCGCCAGATCAAGGCGAAGACCGTCGCCTTCGGCGCGACCGACGCTCCGCTCAAGGGCGAGGACCTCAGCAAGGACGGCCTGATCCAGTTCCCGACCGTGATGGGCGGCGTCGTTCCGGCCGTGAACATCGCCGGCGTCGAGCCGGGCAAGCTCAAGCTCTCGGGCGACATCATCGCGCAGATCTATCTGGGTGACATCAAGAAGTGGAACGACCCGAAGATCGTGGCGCTCAACGCCGGTCTCGCCCTGCCGGACGCCAACATCAACCCGGTCTACCGCTCTGACGGCTCGGGCACGACCTTCGTGTTCACCGACTACCTCTCCAAGGTCTCGGCCGACTGGAAGTCCAAGATCGGCGCCAACCAGTCGGTCCAGTGGCCGGTCGGCATCGGCGGCAAGGGCAACGAAGGCGTCTCCGCCTCGGTCAAGCAGGTCGCCAATTCGATCGGCTATGTCGAGTACGCCTATGCCAAGCAGAACAAGCTCGCCCACGCCCTGGTGAAGAACGCCGACGGCAACTTCCCGGCTCCTGAGGAGAAGGCCTTCCAGGCAGCCGCCGCCAATGCCAACTGGCAGGAGCAGCCGGGCTTCGGCATCTCGCTCAACAACCAGAAGGGCGCGGATGCCTGGCCGATCACCTCGGCGACCTTCATCCTGGTCCATGCCAAGCCGGAGAAGCCGGAAGAGGTGCAGGCCGCGCTGAAGTTCTTCGACTGGGCCTACAAGAGCGGCGACAAGCTGGCGAGCGAGCTCGATTACGTCGCCCTGCCGTCGACCGTGAAGGATCAGGTCCGCAACGCCTGGAAGGGCGTGACCGACACCGCCGGCAAGCCGATCTTCTGATCGCTGCCAGCGACAAGGTGAGGCGGGCCAGTCCCGCCTCACCGATACATGCAGCCCTCATCCTGAGGAGCCGCGGTATGCGGCGTCTCGAAGGATGATCCAGAGCGCGCTGGAGCCTCCTTCGGGACGCTCCTGCGGAGCGCTCCTCAGGATGAGGGCTGAGGTTGATCGGAGTCGGGTGACCGGCTGCAGGCAACCTCTGCCACGACACCGGAGCCTCCGCGGATGACCGCAGCAACCGACATGACGAGCATCCCCGGCGCGAGGCCGGCCGCCCGCAAGACGCCGAAGGCGGGCTTCGACCTCTTCTTCCGCAATGCCAGCTTCGCGGCGGCGCTGCTCGTGCTGGTGCTGCTCGCCGGCATCATGATCTCGATGATCATCGGCGGCTGGCCGGCCTTCCGCGAGTTCGGCCTCGGTTTCATCACCTCCAGCGTCTGGGATACGCAGAACGAGCAGTACGGCGCCTGGCCGGCCATCGTCGGCACGCTTTCGACGGCGTTGATCGCGCTGGCGATCGGCGTGCCGCTTTCGCTCGGCATCGCGATCTACCTGACCCAACTGGCGCCGGGCTGGTTCAAGAAACCGGTCGCCACCGCGATCGAGCTGCTCGCCGCCGTGCCCTCGATCATTTACGGCATGTGGGGCCTGTTCGTCTTCGTGCCGCTCTTCGCGGCCTATGTGCAGATCCCGCTCTCAAACATCGTCGAGGGCATGCCGGTCGTCGGCACCATCCTCTATTCACGCTCGCCCTCGGGCCTCGGCATCTTCACCGCCGGCCTGATCCTGGCCTTCATGATCGTGCCGTTCATCGCATCGATCACCCGCGACATGCTGGAGCAGATCCCCTCGGTGCTGCGCGAGAGCGCCTACGGCATCGGGGCGACGACCTGGGAGGTCGTGCGCCACGTGCTGGTGCCGCAGGCCGGCGTCTCGATCATCGGCGCGATCATGCTCGGCCTCGGCCGCGCGCTCGGCGAAACGATGGCCGTCACCTTCGTCGTCGGCAACGCCAACCGCCTGTCGGCCTCGATCCTCGATCCCGGCTCGACCATCGCCTCGCGCATCGCCAACGAATTCAACGAGGCGATGGGCCTGCAGCTCAACGCGCTGATCGCGCTGGGCTGCATCCTGTTCTTCGTCACCTTCGTCGTCCTCGTCATCGCGCGGCTGCTGGTCGCCCGCGTCAAGCGCTACTGAGGTCTTTCGTTCATGACCATGACGACCACGCCCCGCGAGCTGCCGCACACCCCCTGGGGGCGCGTGCGCCAGTCCCGCCGCACCGCCGACCGGCTGATGAAGATCATCGCGACCGGCTTCACCTTCTGCGCCATCTTCGTGCTGTTCTGGATCCTCGGCATGCTGCTGGTGAAGGGTATCGGCGGCCTCTCGCTCGCCACCTTCACCGCGGTCACCCCCGGCCCGGGCACGGAAGGCGGCGGCCTCGCCAACGCCATCGTCGGCTCCTTCGTGCTGACCTTCCTCGGCATTGCCATCGCAACCCCGATCGGGGTTCTCGCGGGCACCTGGCTCGCCGAATACGGCAGGGGTTCCAAGCTCGCGCACCTGATCCGCTTCATCAACGACATCCTGCTCTCGGCGCCGTCGATCCTGATCGGCCTGTTCGTCTACGTCATCCTGGTCGAGCCCTTCCGCGGCTATTCCGGCTGGGCCGGCGGCGTCGCGCTCGGCATCATCGCGATCCCGGTCATCGTGCGCACCACCGAGGACATGCTGAACCTCGTCCCCGGCCCGCTGCGCGAGGCGGGGGCCGCGCTGGGCGCGCCGCCTTCGGTCGTCATCACCTCCGTGACCTGGCGTGCGGCGAAGGCCGGCATGATGACGGGCATCCTGCTGGCGCTCGCCCGCATCGCCGGCGAGACGGCGCCGCTGCTCTTCACGGCTCTGAACAACAATTTCTGGTTCTCGCCCTCGCTCGCCGGCGGCGTCTCGAACCTGCCCGTCACGATCTATCAGTTCGCCTCCGCTCCCTACGAGAACTGGCAGCAGCTCGCCTGGGCGGGATCGCTGATCATCACGGTCTCGATCCTGCTGCTTTCGCTCATTGCCCGCCGCGTCGTCGCTGGCGGCAAATAAGACTTGAATCCAACCCGGTCGCGCCCGACCTTGAGGACCATGTCGATGCTTTCGACCCTTGAACTCTCCCCGCAGACGCTCGATGCCGAGGCGCCCGTCCGGATCGCGGTGAAGAACCTCGATTTCTACTACGGCGAGCACAGGGCGCTGAAGAACATCAATCTCGATTTCCGCGACCGGCACGTCACCGCGCTGATCGGCCCGTCCGGCTGCGGCAAGTCGACCCTGCTGCGCATCTTCAACCGCATCTACTCGCTCTATCCCGAGCAGAAGGCCACCGGCGAGATCCTGCTCGACGGCCGCAACATCATCTCCAACGACGTCGACGTGAACGAGCTGCGCTCGCGCGTCGGCATGGTCTTCCAGAAGCCGACGCCCTTCCCGATGTCGATCTACGATAACGTCGCCTTCGGCATCCGCCTCTACGAGAAGCCGCCGAAGTCCGAGCTCGATGACCGTGTCGAGGGCGCGCTGCGCCGTGCCGCGCTGTGGGACGAGGTCAAGGACAAGCTGAAGAGTTCCGGCATGGGTCTCTCCGGCGGCCAGCAGCAGCGCCTGTGCATCGCCCGCACCATCGCGCAGAAGCCGGAAGTGATCCTGTTCGACGAGCCGACCTCCGCGCTCGACCCAATCTCGACCGGCAAGATCGAGGACCTGCTGGAACAGCTGAAGAGCGACTTCACGATCGCGATCGTGACGCACAACATGCAGCAAGCTGCACGCATCTCGCAGTACACCGCCTTCATGTATCTGGGCGAGGTCATCGAGTTCGCGCCGACCAACACCATCTTCATGAACCCGGCCAAGAAGCAGACGCAGGACTACGTCACCGGCCGGTTCGGCTGAGCCGCGGCAGAGTTCTTTGTTTGTCGCATTTTCTTCGCGCGAACCGGTCCGATTTCGCTTGAAAATGCTTTGAGGATAACGCCATGACCGACCACATCGTCCGCTCCTACGACACCGATCTCGAAGGCATCCGCCGCAGTCTTGCCGAAATGGGCGGCATGGCCGAGCGCATGCTGGGCGACTCCACCGTGGCGCTGGTGCGCCGCGACACCGGCCTCGCCCAGAAGATCATCACCGCCGACCAGCGCCTCGACAACCTGCAGCGGGACGTCGAAGAGAAGGCGGTGCTGACCATCGCCCGGCGCCAGCCGCTCGCGAACGACCTGCGCGAACTGATCTCGGCGATCCGCATCGCGGCCGACATCGAACGCGTCGGCGATCTCGCCAAGAACATCGCCAAGCGCGCCGTCGCCATCGCCGGCCAGTTCCAGCCGCCGCACCGCGCCGTGGTCGGGCTCGAGCACATCAGCCGCCTGGTGCAGGCGCAACTCAAGGACGTGCTCGACGCCTACGCCGCAGGCAACGAGCAGAAGGCGCTCGAGGTCTGGCGCCGCGACGACGAGATCGACGCGCTCTACACCTCGCTGTTCCGCGAACTCCTGACCTACATGATGGAGGATCCGCGCAACATCACCTTCTGCACGCATCTCCTGTTCTGCGCGAAGAACATCGAGCGCATCGGCGACCACACCACCAACATCGCCGAGACGATCCATTACCTCATCACCGGCGACTCGCTCGACGTGAACCGGCCGAAGCTCGACACGACCAATATCGAAGTCGAGGCGGTCACGGGCAGCTGAGGCGAGGCAAGGAATCATGGCCGCACGCATCCTGATCGTCGAGGACGAGGAGCCGCTGACCCTGCTGCTGCGCTACAATCTCGAAGCCGAGGGCTTCGAGGTGGACAGCGTGGCGCGCGGGGACGATGCGGAGCTTCATCTGCGCGACCACACCCCCGATCTCGTGCTGCTCGACTGGATGCTGCCGGGCCTCTCGGGGATCGAGCTTTGCCGCCGGCTGCGGTCGCGACGCGACACCGAGCGCGTGCCGATCATCATGCTGACCGCGCGTGGCGAGGAGACCGAGCGCGTGCGCGGGCTCGCGACCGGCGCCGACGACTATGTGGTGAAGCCCTTTTCGTTGCCGGAGCTGATCGCGCGCATCCAGGCGCTGCTGCGCCGCGCCAAGCCGGGCCATGTCGCGGGACTGCTTGCCGCCGGCGACCTCGAACTCGACCGCACCACACGGCGCGTCCGCCGCGCCGGCAGCGAGCTGCATCTCGGCCCGACCGAGTTCAGGCTGCTGGAGTTCCTGATGCAGGCGCCCGGCCGCGTCTATTCGCGCGCCCAACTGCTCGACGCCGTCTGGGGCCGCGACGTCTATATCGACGAGCGCACCGTCGACGTCCATGTCGGCCGGCTGCGCAAGGCGATCACGCCCGCCAATACCAAGGACCCGCTGCGCACCGTGCGCGGCGCCGGCTACGCCTTCGACGAGACTTTTGCGCGCAGCTGAGCGGCGCTCCAGCTCTCCTCTTCATCGCGACTGGCGATGAACCTTGCCTGCTCGCTCGCGTTGACCCCGAAGGTCAGCGCGAGCCAGAGGAGGTCGCCATGAGCAAGATGCGCCCATCCCGCCGGCCAGTCGAAGCGACAAGGGCCCGGGCGAGCCGGATCATGCCGGGCACGATATGCGCAGCGCTAGGAGGTGGCGAGCGCCGCCCGAGCCAGCATGACCAGCAGGGCAACACCCGCATCAACACGAGCCATCAGGGTCTCCAGCAGGATCGTTGAGGAGGCTGCCCCATGCTGGCCTCGACGAAGGCGCCGCGAAGCATCCGGCACGGCGGCCGGGCTCGTCCCATGAGAATGCGGAGAAGCCGGCGGACATCCGCAAGCCGCCTGCCGACGACGAAACCCGGCAGGTTCGCGTTTTCGGGCGGTGGTGGCGAGCGCGACAGCCATCGCTCGCATGATCCGGCCCGCAAGGGTGGCGGCCCCGCGAGAAGCCCCCTACAGGACGATCCCTGAAGGGGCCGGCAGGAGCCTCAGCCCTCTCGGTAGAAGAGGCGGCGCAAGCTGTGCTTGGCCGCTTCCAGCGTCCTGCGCCGCTCGGCCGGCAGGTTCCGGCCGGCGCGGTTGATGTAGAAAGTCAGCATCGACATCGCCGAGCGATAGGGGCTCGACTTGCGGAGCCGGCTGTGTTCAGCCGACCGCTTCAGCGAACGTGCGATCCGTCGCGGATCGCCCTGCTTGAACACCGCCTTCTCAAGATCGAGCGCGTTGCTCCGGGTGGTGATATCGGCCGACCACCTGCGTTTGTGGGCAGTCATGGCGTCCTCCTGTCGGTCAGGCGTTTGGCCCGCCCTCGATGTCACCGGCCCAGGTCAGTGCGGTCTCGTACTCCTCCGGCTTGAAGGTGCGGACGGTCACGAAGGGGATCGCTGGGTTGAGCAGGTCGACGAAGGCGGCAAGCCAGCCCCTGTCGGTGATCACCGCCTCGCGCGGGAAGCGCTGCAGCTCCCAGAGCTTGCCGAGGCTGTAGCGCGCATCCTTCCAGGCGGCAGCCAGGGTCATATCGGTGAAATCGGTGAGGTCGGCGAGGATGCCGACCTTCTCGTGTCGCGCGAGCTTCGCCTCGATATCGGCCATGATCCCATCGAGATCGTCACTGGTCAGCGTCTGCGACAGGCGGTAGGCGCCGACATGGTCCGGGGCAGGCAGAATGGTGAACATGGCTCCTCCTTGCTCCAGACAACGCGGGGCAAGAGCGGAAGTTTCGCCCGATGATCAGGCCGCTGCGGGCGCACGGGTGGCGGCGTCGAACCGGGCCGCTTCGGCGCGCAGCCAGCCGACGAATTCATCGAGGCCGGGGCGTTGCGGCTGGCCAACCGGGAGGGTGAGCCAACAGCCCGTCGCACTGGTGAAGCCGAGGCCGAGCGGGTTGATAAGCGCGCCGGAAGCCAGCTCGTCGGCGACATAGCAGCGCGGCATCAGAGCGACGCCCAGCCCGGCGACGGCGGCGCTGGTGATCACGGAATAGTAGCCGTAACGCACGGTGTGCTCGGGCACCGCGCCGCGCAGGTCGTGGGCCTCGGTGAACTCGGCCCAGAAGGTCGGCATCTGGTAGTGCTGCAGCAGCGTCATCTTCTGGATATCGGCGGCACGACGAAAGCCGCCCATGCGCTCGACCAGGCTCGGCGCGGCGACGAGGGCAACGTCGCGGCCGAAGAGGTAATGCGCCTCCTTGCCGGGCCAGGGCGGGACGCCATGGGCAATGTCGAGATCGGGCTCCTCGGTCTCGCTCTCGCTGACATAGTTGGTGAACTGGACGTCGACGCCGGGATGCGCCGCAGCGAAGGCCGGAAAGCGCGACATCAGCCAGCGCTCGCCGACGATGGCGACCATGTGCAGGCGGATCGGCCGGGCAATGGCGCTGCGCTCGGCGAGGCGCCGGGCGCCCCGCTCCATCTGCTCCAGCGCGGCTTCGGCATAGGGCAGATAGATCGCGCCGGCCTCGGTGAGCTTGAGGCC
Organism: Allobosea sp. RAF48; assembly: GCF_052114025.1. Lineage (NCBI taxonomy): Bacteria > Pseudomonadati > Pseudomonadota > Alphaproteobacteria > Hyphomicrobiales > Alloboseaceae > Allobosea > Allobosea sp. RAF48. The sequence goes on along the minus strand of NZ_JBFRDZ010000015.1, from coordinate 165,351 downwards.
GAGCGGGCTGCGGTCGAACAGCACGGCACCGAGATGGTGTTCCAGCGACAGGATCTGCTTGGAGACGGCACTCTGCGTCAGGTTGACGACCAGGGCGGCGCGGGCGGTCGAGCCCAGCCTTGCAACCGTGGTGAAAGCTCGCAAAGCGGTCGATGACGGAGGAGGCCGGCCGGCGGCCATGGGGTATTCCTTTTTGGACTATCGCTGCGGAGATCGTTTCGTTTGCCGGGCTTTCGGTCAAGAGGCCATTCTTCCCTAACGGGAGGACAAGCTCATGAACCAGACGACGCGCCTGTGGGGTGGACGCTTCCGCAAGCCGCCCGATCCGCGGCTGATGAAGCTGTCGAGCGCGGCCGGTGAGCACGCGAGGCTGGTGCCGCAGGATGTTGCGGGCGGCAAGGCGCATGCGGCCGAACTCGGACGCGCCGGGCTGCTGACGGCGCAGGAGCTCCAGACCATCCTGACCGCGCTCGACGCGATCGCGCGGGACACGGTCGAGGGGCGGATCACGCCCGGCCCGCAGGACGAGGATGTCCATACCTTCATCGAGCGCATCCTGACCGAGCGGATCGGCTCGACGGGCGCCAAGCTCCGGGCAGGGCGCTCGCGCAACGACCAGGCCGCGAACAATCTCAAGCTCTATCTGCGCGCGAAGTCGCGCTCGCTCGCGGCGATGCTGGCGGAACTCCTGACCGCGATCGCCGATCAGGCCGAGCTGCATGCGGCCTCGGTCAGCCCCGGCTTCACCCATCTCCAGAGCGCCCAGCCGGTCACCTTCGGCCATTGGCTGATGGCGCATGGCCAGGTGCTGATGCGCGACGCCTCGCGCCTGACCGACTGGGAAAAGCGCTCCGGCCAGTCCCCGCTCGGGGCGGCGGCGCTTGCAGGCTCGGCGATCACGCTCAATCCCGAGCTCAGCGCCAAGGCACTCGGCTATGACGAGCCGTTCGAGAACTCGGTCGACGCGGTCGGCGCGCGCGACCATGTCGCGGAATTCCTGTTCGTCGCGGCGATGCTGACGACCAACCTGTCGCGGCTCGCCGAGGAGGTGACGCTGTGGGCTTCCAGGCAATTCGCCTGGGTGACGCTGGACGATGCCTTCGCCACCGGCTCCTCGATCATGCCGCAGAAGAAGAACCCGGACATCGCGGAAATCTCGCGCGGCCGGGCGGCGCGGCTGACCGGCGACCTCGTCGCCATGCTCGGCGCATTGAAGGGGCTGCCGCTTTCCTATAACCGCGACCTCGCCGAGGACAAGCGCGCCGCCTTCGACGCAGTCGACGTGCTGGAAGAGGTGCTGCCGGCCTTCGCCGGGCTGATCGCCAGCATGAGCGCCGACGCCGAGACGATGCGCGCCCAGGCCGGTTCCGGCTTTGCGCTGGCGACCGAGGTGGCAGATCATCTCGCCCGCAACGGCGTGCCTTTCGCCGAGGCGCATGAGATCACGGGGGCGCTGGTGCGCTATTGCGAGGAACTGGGCCGGGAGCTTGAATCGCTCGACGCCGTCGATCTCAGGGCGGTCGATCCGCGGCTCGATGCCGGGGTCCTCGACCATCTGACGCTCGATGCCGCGGTCGCTGCGCGCAGCGGCCATGGCGGCACGGCGCCCGACCGCGTGCGCGAACAGATCGACCGCTTCCGCGGCAAGCTCGCCGCCCTCGAAACCTGGAGCCGGGAGACGGGCCAATGAGCGTCGCCACTTCGCCGATCAGCAGCCGGGATCTCGCCCAGGTCTCGCATCTGAGAATCGTGCCGCGGCGCTTCTATGGGCGCTGGGTCGCGGCCGCGGCGATCGTCGCCATCCTCGTCTGGCTGGTCATGGCCTTTGTCGAGGGCGACATCGCCTGGCCGGTGGTCCGGCAGTTCTTCACCGCGCCGGCGATCATCGCGGGCCTCGGCAACACGCTGATCATGACGGTCTGCGCGATGACGCTCGGCGTCGTGCTCGGCGTGATCTTCGCCATCATGTACATGTCGCCGAACCCGGTGCTGCGCGGCGTGGCGCTGTTCTACATCTGGTTCTTCCGCGGCACGCCGCTGCTGCTGCAGCTCCTGATCTGGTTCAACCTGGCGCTGGTCTTCCCGACCATCGGCATCCCCGGCCTGTTCTCCTGGCGCACGATCGACATCATCGGGCCGTTCATGGCGACGCTGCTCGGGCTCGGCATGAACCAGGGCGCCTACACTGCCGAGGTGGTGCGCGGCGGTATCCTCTCCGTCGACCAGGGCCAGACCGAGGCCGCCAAGGCGATCGGCATGACGCGGCTGACGACGCTGCGCCGGATCGTGCTGCCGCAGGCGATGCGTGTCATCATCCCGCCGGTCGGCAACGAGGTGATCAGCATGGTCAAGCTGACCTCGGTGGCGAGCGTGATCCAGTACGCCGAGATCCTGCGCAACGCGCAGACGATCTACTACGCCAATGCCCGCGTCATCGAGCTGCTGATCGTCGCTGCCGGCTGGTATCTGCTCGTGGTGACGCTGCTGCAGATCGGCCAGTATTTCCTCGAACGCCACTTCTCCAAGGGGCGGGTCGGGCGGCGCGCCAAGCGCACCGCGGTTCAGGAGGAGCCCGCATGAACGCGGTGGCGAACACGGCCGTGGCCGATAGTGCGATCGTTGCAATCGCGAACGTCAGCAAGTTCTTCGGCGACCTGAAGGCGCTGAACGATGTCTCGCTCTCGATCGAGCCCGGCATGGTCCAGTGCATCATCGGGCCGTCGGGCTCGGGCAAGTCGACGCTGCTGCGCTGCATCAACCAGCTCGAGAAGATCGACCAGGGCGCGATCCGCGTCGATGGCGAGCTGATCGGCTATCGCCGCGTGGGCAATGAGCTGCATGAGCTGACCGATCCGGAGATCGCGCGCCAGCGCCTCGTCACCGGCATGGTCTTCCAGCGCTTCAACCTGTTCAACCACATGACGGCGCTGCAGAACATCATCGAGGGGCCGCTCACCGTCCTGAAGCGTCCGCGCAAGGAGATCGTCGCCGAAGCGACGGCACTGCTGGAGCGCGTCGGTCTTGCCGACAAGCGCGACGCCTATCCGAGCGAGCTCTCAGGCGGGCAGCAGCAGCGCATCGCCATTGCCCGCGCCCTGGCGATGAAGCCGAAGCTGATGCTGTTCGACGAGCCGACCTCGGCGCTTGACCCCGAACTCGTCGGCGAGGTGCTCAACGTGATGCGCGATCTGGCGGCCTCCGGCATGACCATGATCGTGGTCACGCATGAGCTCGGCTTCGCCCGCGAGGTGGCCAACGACGTCGTCTTCATGGACAAGGGCGAGATCGTCGAGCAGGGTCCGCCGCAGACCGTTCTCGTTGCGCCGAAACAGGCGCGCACGCGCGACTTCATCGCCGCCGTCCTGAAGTGACGATGGCGCAAACAGTTCACAACCGGGAGAGAACCATGCTTCGTTTGACCATCGCCGCGGCCTTGCTCGCCGGCACAGCGCTTGCCGCGCAGGCCCAGGCCCTGCCGGACCGCGTCAAGACCGCCGGCAAGATCGTGATCGCGACCCAGCCGAACTATCCACCGATCGCCTACAAGGACGTCGCGACCAACCAGCTCGCCGGCTTCGACATCGAGCTGGGCGAGGCCATCGCCAAGGAGCTCGGCGTCAAGGTCGAGTGGCAGGAGACCGCCTTCGCCCAGATGCTGCCCTCGCTGCAGACCGGCCGCGTCGATGCGGTGATGGCCGGCATGAGCGACCTGCCGGCGCGGCGCGAGAGCGCCGATTTCGTCGACTACATGGATTCCGGCGCGCAGTTCTACACGGTCACGGCCTTCGCCGACACGATCAAGACCCCGGAAGACCTCTGCGGCAAGAGCGTCGGCGCCAGCCGCGCGACCAACTGGCCGCGCCAGATCGGCGAATGGAGCGAGGCGAATTGCGTCGCCAAGGGCAAGCCGGCGATCAACGTGGTCGGCACCGAAGGCTCGGTCGACGCCCGCACCCAGCTCAAGACGCAGCGCCTGCAGGGCGGCGTCCAGGGCAGCGAGACGATGAGCCACTTCCAGAAGCTGGAGCCGAACACCTACATCCCGCTCGGCAAGCCCTTCACCCATTCGCTCGCCGGCATCCCCTTCGCCAAGACGGCGGAAGGCACGCAGCTGCGCGACGCCGTCAAGGGCGCGCTCGACCGGCTGCAGGCGAACGGCACCTATGACGCGCTGATCCAGAAGTACGGCCTCGCCAACAGCGCGATCAAGCCGATCACCCTGAACAAGGGCGAGTGAGCGGACTTACCCGCTCGGCGCGATTGATCGTCACCCCGGCCGGGCCATGCCCGCGCCGGGGTAATTTTTGGGCGGGTATCCCGGAGACGGGGCAGCGGGGCGGAGCCGCATGGGGTTGCGATGGTCGCGGGGCTGCCTTAACCCGGTCTGGACTTCCTCGGATCGCCACCGCCCGCCGCCATGACAGCCTCGATCACCGACCGCTATGCCGCCCTGGTCGAGGCGGGCGCCATCGAGCGCGATCCGGCGCAGGTGACGGCGCTGAAGAAGCTCGAGGCTCTGACCGCGACGCTTGCCGCCCGCCGCCTGGCGCGCAAGGGCAGCGCGCTGGGCTGGCTCTTCGGCAAGAAGCCGGACACGGCGCAGGCGCCGAAGGGGCTCTACATCTGGGGCTCGGTCGGCCGCGGCAAGACCATGCTGATGGACATGTTCTTCGAGGCCGCGCCGGTGAAGCGCAAGCGCCGCGTGCATTTCCACGAGTTCCTCGCCGACGTCCACCGCCGCATCAACGCCTATCGCCAGAAGATCAAGAGCGGCGAGGTCAAGGATTCCGATCCGATCGCGCCGGTTGCGGCCGATCTCGCGGACGAAGCCTACCTGCTCTGCTTCGACGAGTTCACCGTGACCGACATCGCGGACGCGATGATCCTCGGGCGGCTGTTCACGGCGCTGTTCGCCGCCGGGGTCGTCGTTGTGGCGACGTCGAATGTCGAGCCGTCCCGGCTCTATGAGGGCGGGCTCAACCGGGCGCTGTTCCTGCCGTTCATCCAGCTGCTGCAGACCAAGGTCGAGGTCCTCAAGCTCGACGCCCGCACCGATTTCCGGCTGGAGAAGCTCGGCGGCGCGCCGGTCTACCATGTCCCCGCCGATGCGAAGGCCAGGGCCGCTCTCGATGCGGCCTTCAAGGCGCTCTCGGGCGTGGCGCGAGGGCACCGGGCAGTCCYCCCCGTGCAAGGCCACGAACTCGTCCTGCCGCAGGCGGCGGGCGGCGTTGCCCGGGCCGGCTTCGGCGATCTCTGCAGCCAGGCCTACGGCGCCTCGGATTACATCGCGCTGGCGCAGCGCTTCCACACGCTGGTGCTCGACGACATTCCGATCCTCAATCTCGACCGGCGCAACGAGGCCAAGCGCTTCATCATACTGATCGACACGCTCTACGAGCACCATGTGAAGCTCGTGGCCTCGGCGGCGGCCGAGCCGCATGAACTCTATCACGCCAAGCAGGGGCGCGAGGCCTTCGAGTTCGACCGCACGGTCTCGCGGCTGATCGAGATGCGCTCGGAGGATTATCTGGCCCTGCCGCATGGCAGGCCGGATTCGACGGCGAGCGGCGACACCACCGGGCTGGTCGAGACGTGAGTTTCGTCGTCGGCGATAGGGAGGTGATCATCCCGGGCGAGCTGCGGCGCAGTGCCGACCGGGGGGCCATGCCTGAACCTCGCTCGGCAGCGCTCCGGCATGGATCCCGGGTCAAGCCCGGGATGACGGCGCGTTTCCTTGCGAACCCAAAACCGGGGAGCCGCTGACCCATGCCGCAGCGCGAGCCGAGCGAGACCCGCATCCTTTCGGTCGCCAGCGAGCATCTGCGCAAGTTCGGGCTGAAGCGCTTCACCGTCGTCGCCGTGGCGGAAGAGGCGGGCATGACGCATGCCAATGTCTACCGCTACTTTCCCTCCCGCGTGGCGTTGATCGACGCGGTGGTCGACGTCTGGCTGAAGGCGACCGAGCGAAAGCTCGCCGATATCGCCGATGGTCCGGACCCGGCCGACGATAAACTCGAACGGCTGATCCTGGCGCTGGCCAAGGCCAACCGCGACCTGTTGCAGGAAGACCCGCATCTCTTCGCGGCGCTGTCGCTTGCCGTCGCCAAGCGCCATGCCATCAGCCGGCGCAACCGCACGCGGGTGAGGGCCCTGTTCGAGCGCGTCGTCGACGAGGGGGTCGCAACGGGCGTCTTCGAGCCGCGCGACCKCGAGCGCGCGGTCGCGTTCGTGATCGACGCGACGAACCGCTTCATCCACCCCGCCTCGCTGGCGCTGGAAGCGGACGTGCCGCAGGCCTCGGTGGATACGCGGCTGTCGACCCTGATCCGGGTGATCCTGCGGGTGCTCGGCAGCGGTATCGTGTGAATAATCTGGTTACGAATTACAATATAAGTAAGTTGTAACTTTCCTCCTTCGTCCCAAACGGAACCGAGCGCGCGAAGCCTTCGTCGATAAGTCGTTGAAAAATCGAGCTTGGCGCAGCGCCATCGCCCGATCTGCGCTCAATGCCCGAGAAAAGCCGCTTTTCGGGCAAGGGTTGCAGCAAAAGCCCGGTTTGGGCCAAAGGAACGCACGCTTCGGCCGGGCCACCGGCCTGTCGCTGAGCCAAGGCATTGTGGATGTCGAAGCCGGCAGCTGCCGGTGTCGATGGTAGCGCCAGAAACAAAAGGACTAGGCAATGGCCCGTAAGAAGATCGCCCTCATCGGCTCCGGTCAGATCGGCGGCACGCTCGCCCACCTCGCCGGCCTCAAGGAACTGGGGGACGTCGTCCTGTTCGACATCGCCGAGGGCATCCCGCAGGGCAAGGGCCTCGACATCGCCGAGTCCGCTCCGGTCGACGGCTTTGATGCCGGCTACAAGGGCACGAACTCCTATGAGGACATCAAGGGCGCCGACGTCGTGATCGTCACCGCCGGCGTGCCGCGCAAGCCCGGCATGAGCCGCGACGACCTGATCGGCATCAACCTCAAGGTGATGAAGTCGGTCGGCGAGGGCATCAAGCAGTACGCGCCGAAGGCTTTCGTGATCTGCATCACCAACCCGCTCGACGCCATGGTCTGGGCACTCCAGAAGTTCTCGGGCATCAAGCCGAACATGATCTGCGGCATGGCCGGCGTGCTCGACTCCGCCCGCTTCCGCCACTTCCTCGCCGAGGAATTCCAGGTTTCGGTCAAGGACGTCTCGGCCTTCGTGCTCGGCGGCCATGGCGACGACATGGTGCCGCTGGTCCGCTACTCCGGCGTCGCCGGCATCCCGCTGCCGGACCTCGTCAAGATGAAGTGGACGACGCAGGAGAAGCTGGACGCCATCGTCGAGCGCACCCGCAAGGGCGGCGGCGAGATCGTCAACCTGCTCAAGACCGGCTCGGCCTTCTATGCGCCGGCGGCTTCCGCCATCGCGATGGCGGAGAGCTATCTCAAGGACCAGAAGCGCGTCCTGCCGGCCGCCGCCTATCTCAAGGGTCAGTACGGCGTGAAGGACATGTTCGTCGGCGTGCCGGTGGTCATCGGCGCCAAGGGTGTCGAGCGGGTCGTGAAGATCCGCCTCAATGGCGCCGAGAAGGAGATGCTGGCGAAGTCGGTCGCCTCGGTGCAGGGCCTGGTCGACGCCTGCAAGGGCGTCGACGCATCGCTGGCTGGCTAAGGCGAGCGATGCGCCGGGCGCAGGCACATAAGAAGCAGGCTATCGGGGGACGGCTGCGGCCGTCACCCGAGATGCAGCACCTTCTTGACCAGGTGGGTGAAGGAGCCGCGGCTCTTCTTGCGCTCGACGTCGGCCTGGCTTCTGAGCCAGGTCATCTGGACGACGCGCCGCTCGCCGACGAAGGATGTGTGCCCGTGCCAGGAGTTGTCCGCGCGACGGAACGCGAAGAGCGAGCCGGTGACCGGGCTGATCTCCTCCTTCATGTTCTCGAAGTCGGTGCCGTTGTAGAGCACCCGCAGGCGTCCGGCGGGCGAGTCCTGCCAGGCGTCGTTGAGGTACACGAGCAGGGTCGCGATCTTCGACTCGCTGTCGGTATGGATGCGTCCATCCTTCGCGGCGGAGATCTTGCGGATCGTGATCATCTTCGGCTTGTCGACGAGGTCGATGTCGAGCTTCTCGGAGACGATCTCGGACATCTCGCGGCCCTTCATCTCCTCGAGGAGTTTCGCGAAGGCGCCGTGCCGCTTGAGGTCTTCCTCGGGATGGTAGCCCGACTCGCGGATGTCGGGGAAATCGCTGCGCAAGCTGTCGACAGCCCCCGGCAAGATGACGTTGCCGGCCACCAAGTAGTTGTAGGGTTCTCGCTCGGTCCGCGCCGAGCGAACGGAATCGATGTTGATGCAGGAATACGACATCGGCATAGGTTGATCCTCCAATCAGATCTTCAGTCTGATTGTTCCGTCCTATCATCGAAATCCTTGCCCGTGCAATCGGCCGCGAGGGCCGCTCGCGCCGGGGTTTCGCCGTCTTGCAGATGGGGTACGGTGCCCGGTTCCGGCCCTTCTTTTTCCAAAGCCCAGTCAGGAGCTACCGGATGAACATCCACGAATACCAGGGCAAAGCCATTCTCAAGGAATTCGGCGCGCCCGTCTCGGCCGGCTTCCCGGCGCTCACGGTGGCGGAGGCGGTCGAGGCCGCCAGGAAGCTGCCGGGTCCGCTTTACGTCGTGAAGTCGCAGATCCACGCCGGCGGCCGCGGCAAGGGCAAGTTCAAGGAACTGCCCGCCGAGGCCAAGGGCGGCGTGCGCCTCGCCAAGTCGGTCGAGGAGGTCGAAACCTTCGCCAGGGAGATGCTCGGCAACACGCTCGTGACCGTGCAGACCGGCCCGGCCGGCAAGCAGGTCAACCGCCTCTATATCGAGGACGGCTCGGACATCGAGAAGGAGTTCTACCTCTCGGCGCTGGTCGACCGCGAGACCTCGCGCATCGCCTTCGTCGTCTCGACCGAGGGCGGCATGGACATCGAGGCCGTCGCCCACGACACGCCTGAGAAGATCCTGACCTTCTCGGTCGATCCCGCCACCGGCATCATGCCGCACCACGGCCGCACCGTCGCCAAGGCGCTGGGGCTGACCGGCGACCTCGCCAAGCAGGCCGGCACGGTTCTGACCCAGATCTACAACGCCTTCGTCGCCAAGGACATGGCGATGCTCGAGATCAACCCGCTGATCGTGACCACGCAGGGTCAGATCAAGTGCCTCGACGCGAAGGTGAACTTCGATTCCAACTCGCTCTACCGCCACCCGGACGTCGTCGCGCTGCGCGACGAGACCGAGGAGGACGCCAAGGAGATCGAGGCCTCGAAGTACGACCTCGCCTATATCGCGCTCGACGGCACGATCGGCTGCATGGTCAACGGCGCCGGCCTCGCCATGGCGACGCTCGACATCATCCAGCTCTACGGCGAAAGCCCGGCGAACTTCCTCGACGTCGGCGGCGGCGCCTCGGAAGAGAAGGTGACGGCTGCGTTCAAGATCATCACCGCCGACCCGAAGGTGCAGGGCATCCTCGTCAACATCTTCGGCGGCATCATGAAGTGCGACGTCATCGCCCGCGGCGTGATCGCGGCGGTGAAGGCCGTCGGTCTCAAGGTTCCGCTGGTCGTCCGCCTCGAAGGCACGAATGTCGAGGAAGGCAAGACGATCATCCGCGAGTCCGGCCTCAACGTCATCCCCGCCGACGACCTCGACGACGCCGCGCAGAAGATCGTCGCAGCGGTCAAGAAGGCCTGAGGAGCAGACATGTCCATCCTGATCGACAAGAACACCAAGGTCATCACCCAGGGCTTCACCGGCAAGAACGGGACCTTCCACTCCGAGCAGGCGATCGCCTACGGCACGATCATGGTCGGCGGCACCTCGCCGGGGAAGGGCGGCTCGGTCCATCTCGGCCTGCCCGTCTTCGACACGGTCGCCGAAGCCAAGGAGAAGACTGGCGCCACCGCCTCCGTCGTCTACGTTCCGCCTCCGGGCGCCGCGGACGCGATCTGCGAGGCGATCGACGCCGAGATCCCGCTGATCATCTGCATCACCGAGGGCATCCCGGTGCTCGACATGGTCAGGGTCAAGCGCTCGCTCTCGGGCTCGAAGTCGCGGCTGATCGGGCCGAACTGCCCGGGCGTCGTCACGGCAGGCGAGTCGAAGATCGGCATCATGCCGGCCAACATCTTCAAGCCCGGCTCGGTCGGCATCGTCTCGCGGTCGGGCACGCTGACCTATGAGGCGGTGTTCCAGACCACCCGCGAGGGCCTCGGCCAGACCACTGCGGTCGGCATCGGCGGCGACCCGGTCAAGGGCACCGAGTTCATCGACATGCTCGAGATGTTCCTGGCCGACGACAAGACCGAGTCGATCGTCATGATCGGCGAGATCGGCGGCTCGGCCGAGGAGGACGCGGCGCAGTTCATCAAGGACGAGGCCAAGCGCGGCCGCAAGAAGCCGATGGTCGGCTTCATCGCCGGCCGCACGGCTCCTCCGGGCCGTCGCATGGGCCATGCCGGCGCGATCATCTCGGGCGGCAAGGGCGGCGCCGAAGACAAGATCGCGGCCATGGAAGCGGCCGGCATCCGGGTCTCGCCCTCGCCGGCGCGCCTTGGAAAGACCTTGGTCGAGGTGTTGAAGGGCTGAGGCGCCCTGCGCGCATGATGGCCGGCCTGGAGCCGGCCATCGCGTGCCACCAAATCCCAGGAAATGCCCGGGCCAGCCTCGGGCATGACGACAGATTGCAGATGCCCGGGGGCAGGCTCCGGGCATGACAGGTTGAACAGGATGTCCGGGCAAGGGTCCGGACATGTCGCAAGCGGCGAAGGAAGGCAGGAGCATCATGGCTCGCCAGGATATCAACGAGGCTCTCGCGCAGACCGGGTTCCTCTACGGCGGCAACGCGGCTTACATCGAGGATCTCTACGCCCGCTACGAGGCCGATCCGAAGTCGGTCGACGAGCAGTGGCAGAGCTTCTTCGGGGCGCTGCAGGACGACAAGCAGTCGGTGCTGGAGAACGCCAAGGGCGCCTCCTGGAAGAAGCCGAACTGGCCGGTGGTCGCCAATGGCGAGCTGATCTCGGCGCTCGACGGCAACTGGGCCGTGGTCGAGAAGGTCGTCTCCGACAAGCTGGGCGCCAAGGCCAAGGCCGCCGGAACGGCGCTCTCGCCGGCCGATGTCCAGCAGGCGACCCGCGATTCCGTGCGCGCGATCATGCTGATCCGCGCCTACCGCATGCGCGGCCATCTCCATGCCAAGCTCGACCCGCTCGGCATCGAGAGCCGCAACGACCCCGAGGAGCTGTCACCCGCGGCCTTCGGCTTCGGCGAAGCCGATCTCGACCGCAAGATCTTCATCGACAACGTGCTCGGCATGGAGTTCGCCACCGTCCGCGAGATGGTCGCGATCCTGCAGCGGACCTATTGCGGCACGGTCGGCATTGAGTTCATGCACATCTCCGACCCCGAGCAGAAGGCCTGGCTGCAGGAGCGCATCGAGGGGCCGGACAAGGAGATCGCCTTCACCCGCGAGGGCAAGCGCGCGATCGTCAACAAGCTCGTCGAGACCGAAGGCTTCGAGAAGTTCCTCGATCTGAAGTTCACCGGTACCAAGCGCTTCGGCCTGGATGGCGGCGAGGCGCTGGTTCCGGCGCTGGAGCAGATCATCAAGCGCGGCGGCGCGCTCGGCGTGCGCGACATCGTCTTCGGCATGGCCCATCGCGGCCGCCTCAACGTGCTCACCCAGGTGCTGGGCAAGCCGCATCGCGCGCTGTTCCACGAGTTCAAGGGCGGCTCCTTCGCGCCTGACGACGTCGAGGGCTCGGGCGACGTGAAGTACCATCTCGGTGCTTCCAGCGATCGCGAATTCGACGGCAACAACGTCCATGTCTCGCTGACCGCCAACCCCTCGCATCTCGAGATCGTCGACCCCGTCGTGCTCGGCAAGGTGCGCGCCAAGCAGGACCAGTTCGGCGACATCGTCGAGCGCTCCAAGGTGCTGCCGCTGCTGATCCACGGCGATGCCGCCTTCGCCGGCCAGGGCGTCGTGGCGGAGTGCCTCGGCCTCTCCGGGCTGAAGGGGCACCGCACCGGCGGCTCGCTGCATTTCATCATCAACAACCAGATCGGCTTCACCACCTATCCGCGCTATTCGCGCTCCTCGCCCTATCCGTCCGACGTGGCGAAGATGGTCGAGGCGCCGGTGTTCCATGTGAACGGCGACGATCCGGAGGCGGTCGTGTTCGCCGCCAAGGTTGCGATCGAGTTCCGGCAGAAGTTCCACAAGCCGGTCGTGATCGACATGTTCTGCTATCGCCGCTTCGGCCACAACGAAGGCGACGAGCCGGGCTTCACCCAGCCGCTGATGTACCGCAAGATCCGCGGCCACAAGACGACGCTGGAGCTCTATGGCGCCAAGCTCGAAGCCGAAGGCGTGGTCGCCGCCGGCGAGCTCGACGAGATGCGCGCGGCCTGGAAGGCCAAGCTCGAGGTCGAGTTCGACGCAGGGCAAGCCTTCAAGCCGAACAAGGCTGACTGGCTCGACGGCCGCTGGGCCGGCATGAAGGCGATCCGCGCCGATGAGGACGATCCGCGCCGCGGTGCCACTGGCGTGCCGGCAGCGACGCTGAAGGAGATCACCGAGAAGATCACGGCGGTTCCGGCCGGCTTCAACGTGCACCGCACGATCCAGCGCTTCCTCGACAACCGCAAGAAGGCGGTCGAGGCGGGCGAGGGCATCGACTGGGCGACCGCCGAGGCGCTGGCCTTCGGCTCGCTGCTGCTCGACGGCAACCCCGTCCGTCTCTCCGGCCAGGATTGCGAGCGCGGCACCTTCTCGCAGCGCCATTCCGTCCTGATCGACCAGGAGACCGAGGCGCGCCACACCTCGCTGAACAATATCCGCGAGGGGCAGGCCCGCTACGAGGTCATCAACTCGATGCTTTCGGAAGAGGCGGTGCTCGGCTTCGAATACGGCTACACCCTGTCGGAGCCGAACGCTCTGACGATGTGGGAGGCGCAGTTCGGCGACTTCGCCAACGGTGCGCAGGTCGTGTTCGACCAGTTCATCTCCTCGGGTGAGCGCAAGTGGCTGCGCATGTCCGGCCTCGTCTGCCTGCTGCCGCATGGCTATGAGGGGCAGGGTCCGGAGCACTCCTCCGCCCGGCTCGAGCGCTTCCTGCAGATGTGCGCCGAGGACAACATGCAGGTCGCGAACTGCTCGACGCCGGCGAGCTACTTCCACATCCTGCGCCGGCAGCTGAAGCGCGACTTCCGCAAGCCGCTGATCCTGATGACGCCGAAGTCGCTGCTGCGCCACAAGCGCTGCGTCTCCGACCTGAGCGAACTGGCCGAAGGCTCGACCTTCCACCGCGTGCTGCACGACGATGCCGAGCGCGGCAAGTCGACCACCAAGCTGGTCAAGGACGCGAAGATCCGCCGCGTCGTGCTCTGCACCGGCAAGGTCTATTACGATCTGCTGGAGGAGCGCGAGAAGCGGGGTGTCGACGACGTCTACCTGATGCGCGTCGAGCAGCTCTATCCGTTCCCGCTGAAGACGCTGGCGCAGGAGCTGGCGCGCTTCAAGGCCGCGGATGTGGTCTGGTGCCAGGAGGAGCCGAAGAACATGGGCTCCTGGACCTTCGTCGAGCCCTATCTCGAATGGGTGCTGGGCCATGCCGGCTCCAAGTCGAAGCGGCCGCGCTACGTCGGCCGTCCGGCCTCGGCCGCGACCGCGACCGGCCTGATGTCGAAGCACACCGCGCAGCTCAACGCCTTCCTCGACGAGGCCTTCGCGGCCTGATCAACCTCCCGGCGACACCGCTTCGGTGTTGCCGGGTTCGATGCCGCATCGGCGCCTGAAGGCCGCTCCCGGGCTTCAGCCGATGCCAAACCGACCGCCAGAGAACGAGACAACAGAGGCCTGACATGGCGACCGAAATCCGCGTACCTACCCTCGGCGAATCCGTTTCCGAGGCCACGATCGGCAAGTGGTTCAAGAAGCCGGGCGAGGCGGTGAAGGCCGACGAGCCTCTCGTCGAGCTGGAAACCGACAAGGTGACGCTCGAGGTCAACGCCCCGGCCGCGGGCGTGCTCGGCGAGATCGTCGCCAAGGAAGGCGAGACGGTCGGCGTCAACGCGCTGCTCGGCTCGATTGCCGATGGCGGTGCTGCCGCCGCTGCGGCGCCCGCTCCGAAGGCGGAGGCCAAGCCCGCCGCTGCTGCTCCGGCCGCCGAGGCCCCGAAGGCGGCTGCGACCAAGGCCGCGGATTCCGGCCCGGCCGTGGCGCGCCTCGCCGCCGAGAGCGGCATCAACGCCTCGTCGGTCCCGGCTTCGGGCAAGGACGGCCGCGTGACCAAGGGCGACATGCTCGCCGCGATCGCAACCGGCGTCAGCGCTGCGCCTGCGGCGGCGGCTCCGGTGCAGGTCCGCGCTCCGTCGGCGCCGGACGACGCCTCCCGCGAAGAGCGCGTCAAGATGACGAAGCTGCGCCAGACCATCGCGCGCCGCCTCAAGGAGGCCCAGTCCAACGCAGCGATGCTGACGACCTTCAACGAGGTCGACATGACCAACGTCATGGCGCTGCGCAACCAGTACAAGGACGTGTTCGAGAAGAAGCACGGCGTGAAGCTCGGCTTCATGGGCTTCTTCGTGAAGGCCTGCGTCCAGGCGCTGAAGGAGATCCCGGCGGTCAATGCCGAGATCGACGGCACCGACATCATCTACAAGAACTACTACCATATCGGCGTCGCGGTCGGCACCGAGAAGGGCCTGGTCGTTCCTGTGGTGCGCGATGCGGACGCGCTTTCGATCGCCGGCGTCGAGAAGAAGATCGGCGAGTTCGGCAAGAAGGCCCGTGACGGCCAGCTCAAGATCGAGGAGATGCAGGGCGGCACCTTCACGATCTCGAACGGCGGCGTCTATGGCTCGCTGATGTCGACCCCGATCCTGAACGCGCCGCAGTCGGCGATCCTGGGCATGCACAAGATCCAGGAGCGTCCGGTCGTGGTCGGCGGCAAGATCGAGATCCGCCCGATGATGTATCTGGCCGTCAGCTACGACCACCGCATCATCGACGGCAAGGAAGCCGTGACCTTCCTCGTCCGCATCAAGGAAGGCCTGGAGGATCCGGCGCGCCTCGTGCTCGATCTCTGAGACACCAGACCCGCGGCTGCGGGACAGGAGGAGACAGGCCATGGCTTTTCAACCGAATGTCCCGCCGCTGCAACCGCACCTTTGCGTGAAGGGCGGCAAGGCGGCGATCGCCTTCTACGAGAAGGCGTTCGGCGCAACCTGCACCTTCATGCAGGCGGCCGAGGATGGCGAGCGCGTGATGCACGCCAATCTCGCCCTCTTCGGCAGCGAGATCCTGCTGCATGACGAGTTTCCGGAGTTCGGCGGCCACATCATGGCGCCGTCGAGCCTGAAGGGCACGGGCGTCGCCATCAACATCAACCTGCCCACGCCGGCCGATGTCGACGCTGCCCTCGCGAAAGCCGAGGCCGCTGGCGCCGACGTGTTCATGCCGGCGAGCGACGTGTTCTGGGGCGCCCGCTATGGCCGCCTGCGCGATCCCTTCGGCCATGTCTGGGCCTTCAACGCGCCGTTGTAGCCGATACTGAGCGGCCGCGCCACCGCCCGGATTGGCCTGGGCCGAACAAGCTGTCATCCTCCTCCTCGCTGGATCGTCAAGCGCCCCGTCGAACGCGGAGTGACGATCTATCTCTTTGTCTGGCAGCGGATTCTTCGGACAAGGTGGAAGCCGCTTTTCGGTCCGATGCCGCAGCTGGAGTGAGCCATGACCGCATTGCCCATGACGACTGAAATCACCGTTCTCGGCTGGAGCGTGCTGCTCCTGCTGATCCAGATCGTCCTGCAGGCCGGCACCTCGGCCGATCTCGGACCGGGCTATCTGGTCAGCCCGCGCGACGAGCCGCGCGAACCGAATATCGTCTCGCGGCGTCTCAAGCGGGCACTCGACAATCTGCTCGAAACCTCACTCCGGGCTCGGCCTATTTCACGACCATCGCCGAGAAGGGATGGACATAGGCCTGCAGCATCACGAAGCCGCCGACCAGGCTCGCCAGCACGATCGAGTGCCAGAAGACGAAGCGCAGGATCACGCCCTCATGGCCGAACCAGCCGGTTGCCGTGGACGCGACGACGATCGATTGGGCGTCGATCATCTTGCCCATCACGCCACCGGAGGAGTTCGCCGCGCCCATCAGGATCGGCGAGAGGCCGAGCTGCTCCGAGGTGACCCTCTGGAGATTGCCGAAGAGCACGTTCGAGGCGGTGTCGGAGCCCGTCAGCGCGACGCCGAGCCAACCGAGCATCGTGCCGAAGAAGGGATACAGCACCCCCGTTCCGGCGAAGGCGAGGCCAAGCGTGGCGTCGATGCCCGAAAGCCGCGTCAGGGTGCCGATCGCCAGCATCGCGGCGATGGTGATCAGCGAGTAGGCGCAGAGTTTCAGCGTCCTGCCATAAACCTGCGCCATCTTCAGCGGACCGAAGCCGAGGGCGAAGCCCGAGATGACCGCAGCGATCAGCATGCCCGAGCCGGTATAGGAGAGCCAGGTGAAGGAGAAGACGGCTCCTTCAGGTGTCGGCCTGGCCGCGACGGGCGCGACCTTGTTGATCATGTTGTGCAGATCGGGAACGGCATAGTTCCACGTCGCCCAGGGGTTGACCGCGTTCTTGAACCAGCCCGTGCCCCAGATCAGCAGGATGACGCAGACGATGATCCAGGGCGTCAGCGCCATCCAGACCTGCGACGAGCTTGGCCTGGTCGTGGCAGCGGGCGGGACAAGGCTCCCGTCGTCGGAGATGTCGTGGCCGCGCAGCTTCGGCGAGGTCCAGACCTCCCTCGGCTTCCAGACCTGGAGGAAGCCGATCAGACAGGCCATGGAGATCAGCGAAGCGCCGATATCGACGATCCAGGGATTGACGTAGTTCGAGATCAGGAACTGCGGCACGGCGAAGGAGATGCCGGTGACGAGGACTGCCGGCCAGATCTGCAGCATGCCGCGCCAGCCGGCGAAGACGCAGATCAGCCAGAACGGCACCAGCACCGAGAAGAACGGGAGCTGCCGCCCGACCATGGCGCCGAGCAGGAAGGGATCGATGCCGGTGACCTGGCTCAGGCCCTGGATCGGCGTGCCGAGCGCGCCATAGGCCACGGGTGCCGTATTGGCGATGAGCGAAAGGCCCGAGGCCGCCAGCGGCGAGAAGCCGAGGCCGATCAGGATCGCCCCGGTGACCGCGACCGGCGTGCCGAAGCCGGATGCGCCCTCGAAGAAGGCGCCGAAGGCGAAGGCGATCAGCAGCAGCTGGATGCGCCGGTCATCGGTGACGCCGCCGATCGTGGTCTGCAGGGTCTTGAAGGCGCCTTTCTCGACCGTCAGCCGGTAGAGGAAGATGACGTTGAGAACGATCCAGCCGATCGGGAAGAAGCCGGTGACGGCACCGAGCAGGGTGGCGCGCAGCGACATGCCGGCCGGCATGGTGAAGATGAAGATCGCGACGAGATTGGCGACGATGAGCGCGATGACGGCGGCGATATGCGCCTTGACGGCATTGGATGCGATGAGACCGAGCAGAACGACGACGGGTAGCGCGGCCGCGAGCGTCGACAGGACGCTGTTGCCGAATGGATCATAGACCTGATTCCACATGACGGCGTGCCCCTCCAGCGGGCTGATCTGCAGAGATTTCAGCGAATGGCGTTTCGTCCTTTTGTTGTGTTCGGCGCAGTAAGCGCCGCTCCCTGAGCCGCGGCAAGCACCGCGGCTGCGGTCAACACAGGAATGCCGTAGCGCTAGGCGCAGAACCGATGTATGCCGGCCGCCATCTGCCGCGGCCTTCGCCCGCGGTCTTCAGCCGATCAGCGGAAGGACGTCATGGCCTACGATCTCGTCGTCATCGGAACCGGCCCCGGGGGCTATGTCTGCGCCATTCGCGCCGCCCAGCTCGGCCTCAAGGTCGCCGTTGTCGAGAAACGCAAGACGCATGGCGGCACCTGCCTGAACGTCGGCTGCATTCCGTCCAAGGCGCTGCTGCACGCCTCCGAGATGTTCGAGGAAGCCGGCCACACCTTCGAGAAGCTCGGCGTCGTCGTCGGCACGCCCAAGCTCGACCTCAAGGCGATGATGGCGCACAAGCAGGAGACCATCGACGCCAACGTCAACGGCGTCGGTTTCCTGCTCAAGAAGAACAAGATCGACGCCTTCCACGGCACGGCCTCGATCCCGGCCGCCGGCAAGGTCGTCGTCACCGCCGAGGACGGCAAGGCTCAGGAGCTCGAGACCAAGAACATCGTCATCGCGACGGGTTCGGAATCGGCGCCGCTGCCGGGCGTCGAGATCGACGAGAAGACGGTGGTCACCTCGACCGGCGCGCTCGAGATCGGCGCGGTTCCGAAGGAACTCGTCGTGGTCGGCGCCGGCGTGATCGGCCTCGAGATCGGCTCGGTCTGGAGCCGTCTCGGCGCCAAGGTCACCGTCGTAGAGTTCCTTGACCGCATCCTGCCCGGCATGGATGGCGAGGTCGCCAAGCAGTTCCAGCGCATCCTGGAGAAGCAGGGCTTCACCTTCCAGCTGGGCTCCAAGGTCACCAAGGTCGACGTGGCCAAGACGGGCGGCGCGACCGTCACCGTCGAGCCTGCCGCCGGGGGCGAGGCCAGGACGCTCAACGCCGACATCGTGCTGGTTGCGATCGGCCGCCGTCCGAACACCGACGGCCTCGGCCTCGACCAGGCGGGCGTCGCGACCGACCGGGGGCGCGTCGTCATCGACGACCACTTCAAGACCAATGTCGCGGGCATCTATGCCATCGGCGACGTGGTGCGCGGGCCGATGCTGGCGCACAAGGCCGAGGATGAGGGCGTCGCGGTCGCCGAGATCATCGCCGGCAAGGCGGGCCATGTGAACTACGACGCCATTCCGGGCATCGTCTACACCGCCCCCGAAGTCGCCGCGATCGGCAAGACCGAGGAAGAGCTCAAGGCTGCCGGCGTCGCCTACAAGATCGGCAAGTTCCCGTTCACGGCGAACGGCCGCGCCCGCGCCATCCGCCACACCGACGGCTTCGTGAAGGTGCTGGCCGATGCGGCGACCGACCGCGTGCTCGGCTGCCACATCATCGGCCCGCATGCCGGCGACCTGATCGCCGAAGTGACGGTGCTGATGGAGTTCGGCGGCTCGTCGGAAGACCTCGCCCGCACCTGCCATGCGCATCCGACGCTGGCCGAGGCCGTGAAGGAAGCCGCGATGGCGGTGGAGAAGCGCCAGATCCATATGTGATCGACGCGTCTGCGTCATTCTCGGGCGAAGCATCGCTTCGACCCGAGAATCTCGTGACGAGAGAGAACACTGGTTTCCGAGATGGTCGGCTCAAGGCCGACCATGACGGCTGGAAACAATTATCCCCGCCAGGCGTGGAACGCCGTCAGCGTGTTCTTGAGCAGGCAGGCGATGGTCATCGGGCCGACGCCGCCGGGGACCGGGGTGATGGCGCCCGCGACCTTCACCGCGTCAGTGAAGTCGACATCGCCGGTCAGCTTGCCGTCGGGCAGGCGATTGATGCCGACATCGATCACGGTGGCGCCGGGCTTGATCCAGTCGCCCTTGATCATGCGCGGGCGGCCGACCGCCGCGACGACGATGTCGGCGCGGCTGATGACGCCGGGGAGGTCGCGCGTGCGCGAATGGGCGATGGTGACGGTGCAGTCGGCCTGGAGCAGCAACTGCGCGACCGGACGGCCGACCAGCTCCGAGCGGCCGATCACCACGGCGTCGAGCCCGGACAGCGACGGCAGCGTCTGCCTCAGCAGGAGCATGCAGCCGAGCGGCGTGCAGGGCACCAGCCCGTTCTTGCCGCCGGCGAGCAGGCCGGCATTGATCGGGTGCAGCCCGTCGACATCCTTGGCGGGATCGATGGCGTCGATGATGCGGCCGGTGTCGATATGCTTGGGCAGCGGCAGCTGGACGAGGATGCCATCGACGCCGTCGTCGGCGTTCAGCTCGGCCAGTTTGGCGAGCAATTCCGCTTCGCTCGTCTCAGCCGGCAGCCGGTGGGCCACCGAGTTCATGCCGACTTCGACGGCGAGCTTTTCCTTCGACGCGACATAGACCTTGCTCGCCGGATCCTCGCCGACGAGGACGACATGGAGGCCCGGCACGAGTCCGCTGATCGCCTTGATCGCTGCTACCTCGCGGCCGATCTCGGCCCTGAGCGCGGCGGCGGCGGCTTTGCCGTCGATGATGCGGGCTTCGCCGGTCATGGTCCGACCTCGTTCTTGGTGATGACGCCGCCGTCATGCGCGATCCGGCCGCCCCGGACAAGTCCGAATGCGACGCTCGCATGGCGCCAGGCGCCATCGGCGGGGGAGGAGCGGCCGGCGTGGCTTGCGGGCTTACGGGCAGCCCGGTATCGACGAACCCGCACAGGCTGTGAGCGGAAGGGGCAAGGACAACGTGACGACTGGTTTCGCCCGCTTGCCCGACGCGCCGGCCTTCCGCCTCACCGATCTGCGTATCCCTGCCTGCCTGATCGAGGGCGCCGACATCGCCGCCGACCGCCATGGGCTGGCGCGGGTGGATCTCGCCATTACCGATGGCCGCATCGAGGCGATCGAGCCCGTTGGCGCGGTGGCGACGGGGACGGCGCCGAGCCTCGATCTCGACGGCGGCATCGTGCTGCCGCGCTTGGTCGACTGCCATACTCATATCGACAAGGGCCATATCTGGCCGCGCAGCCCCAACCCGGACGGCACCTTTCCGGGGGCGCTCGAAACCGTCGGGGCCGACCGCGAGGCGAACTGGTCCGCCGGGGATGTGCGGACGCGGATGGATTTCTCGCTGCGCACCGCTTTCGCTCACGGCACGGCGGCGTTGCGCACCCATCTCGACTCGCTGGGCAAGCAGATCGGTATCTCCTGGCCGGTTTATGCCGAGGTTCGGGCGGAATGGGCGGGGCGCATCGCGCTGCAGGCGTCGCCGCTGTTCGGCGCCGACGCCGCGCTCGATCCGGCGCATATGGCGGCGGTGATCGCCGCGGTGAAGGCGCATGGCGACGGTCTGCTCGGCTGCGTCACCTACATGATCCCGGAGCTCGACCGGGCGCTCGACATCCTGTTCCAGGCGGCGATCGAGAACGGCTTCGACCTCGATTTCCATGTCGACGAGACCAACGACCCGGCGGCGCGCTCGCTGGAGCACATCGCGGATGCGGCGCTGCGCCATCGCTTCACCGGTCGCATCCTCTGCGGGCATTGCTGCTCGCTCAGCCTGCATGGGCCGGAGGACGAGGCGCGCATCATCGCCAAGCTGCGCGAGGCCGGCATCGCCGTGGTCTCGCTGCCGATGTGCAACATGTACCTGCAGGACCGGCAACCCGGTCGCACGCCGCGCTGGCGCGGTGTCGCCGCCCTGCATGAGCTGAAGGCGGCCGGCGTGCCGGTGATGATCGCCTCCGACAATACGCGCGACCCGTTCTATGCCTATGGCGATCTCGACCTCGTCGAGGTGCTGCGCGAAGGCACGCGTATCCTTCAGCTCGACCATTCCGGGCCGGATTGGGCCAACGCCGTGGCGCGCAGCCCGGCTGCGGCGATGGGGCTGCGGGATACCGGCGTCATCGCTGTCGGGGCGACCGCCGACCTCATCCTGACGCGGGCACGCGACTGGACAGAACTCTTCTCCCGGCCGCAGGCCGACCGTACCGTGCTGGTCGCGGGCAAGCCGATCGACCGGACGCTGCCGGACTACCGCGAACTCGACCATCTGATGGCGAGCGCCAAGTGACGACTTTTCCCGCCATGACCTTTCCCGTCATGGTCGGCCTTGTGCCGACCATCCACGTCTTCCTCCGTCGCGGGCGGTGTTCAAGACGTGGATGCTCCCCACAAGGGCGAGCATGACGCCACAGGAACGCCTCGCATGACCGAACGCTACGACATCGCCACGCTGAAGACCCGCATCAGTGGCATCCGCACCGAAGAGAACCCGGCGCTGGTGAAGCAGAAGAGCCGGGATTTCTTCTGGTACTCGCCGGTGCTGAAGCGCCAGCTCGATCATGTCGTGGCCGACATCGTCGTCTCGCCGACGAGCGAGGCGCAGGTTCTGCAGGTTCTCGCCGCCTGCCACGAACTCGGCATTCCCGTCACGCCGCGCGGCACCGGCACGGGCAATTACGGCCAGGCGATGCCGCTCTCCGGCGGCGTTCTGCTCGACCTCTCCGGCTTCAACAAGGTCAAGGAGATTGCTGCCGGCCGCTATGTCGCCGAGCCCGGCGCGATCATGGCCCGCATCGACGACGAGACGCGCGCGCATTCGCGGCAGGAACTGCGCCTGCACCCCTCGACCTACCAGACGGCCTCGATCGGCGGCTTCATCGCCGGCGGCTCCGGCGGCGTCGGCTCGATCAAATGGGGCGGTCTGCGCGACTGGGGCAACATCATCCGGCTCAAGGTCGCGACGATGGAGGCAAGCCCGCGCATCCTCGAATTCTCCGGCGAGGATCTGCACAAGGTCGCCCATGCCTATGGCACCAACGGCATCATCACCGAGGTCGAGATGCCGCTGGGGCCGGCCTATAACTGGGTCGACGTCATAATCGGTTTCGAGAGCCTGCGTGCCGCGACCGAATTCGCCAATTCCGTTGGCGAACAGGACGGGCTCGCGCTCAAGAACCTCTGCGTCGTGGCTGCGCCCGCTCCGCACGATTACTTCCTGCGCCACCGCAAGTTCCTGCCGCGCGACAGCCATCTCGTCATCGTCATGGCCGCCGATTTCGCGGTGGATGCGCTCTGCGCCTATGCGCGCCGCTTCAAGGGGGCGGAGCTGCTGCTGCGCACCGACAAGCTCGCGCCCGAGGATGCCAAGGGCCTGCCGCCGGCCTATGAGCT
Source organism: Allobosea sp. RAF48 (assembly GCF_052114025.1). Lineage (NCBI taxonomy): Bacteria > Pseudomonadati > Pseudomonadota > Alphaproteobacteria > Hyphomicrobiales > Alloboseaceae > Allobosea > Allobosea sp. RAF48. The sequence continues at coordinate 142,485 of NZ_JBFRDZ010000015.1, read as the reverse complement.
CGGCTGGAACCACACGACGCTCAGGGCTTTGCGCGTCGATCCCGTGATCACCTATCTGCAGGTGCTCTACCCCTTCCCGAACCAGGTCGATCTCGTCGACAGGATCCATGCCCGCTTCGGCGACGAGGTGACCTGCCATCTCGAATTCGTGCGCTTCGACGGCAAGATCACCTGCTTCGGCCTGCCGCTCATCCGTTTCACCACCGAGGAGCGGCTGGAGGAGATCATCGCTGTTCACGAGGAGATGGGCGCGCCGATCTTCAACCCGCACCGCTATACGCTGGAGGAGGGCGGCATGAAGCAGACCGACGAGACGCAGCTCGCCTTCAAGCGGGAGGCCGATCCGCAGGGCCTGCTCAACCCCGGCAAGATGATCGCCTGGGAGGATCCGAGCTACGATTACCGCTCGGGCAAGACCTTCCTGTTCCGCAGCCTCGCCGAGGCCGGTGTCGGCTAAGAGATCTTTTGAAGCTTCAGCCCTCGTCCTGAGGAGCAGCCGCAGGCTGCGTCTCGAAGGATGATCGAGACGGTTCCGGAGCCTCATTAAGCATCCTTCGAGACGCGGCTTCGCGGCTCCTCAGGATGAGGGCTCGACAAATGGTCGAACGGAGGCCTCAGCCATGCGCGTGCTCGTCCTCTATGCCCATCCGGTTCCGGAAAGCTTCGGTGCCGCGGTCCATCAAACGGTGGTCGCGACGCTGCAGCGGGCGGGGCATGAGGTCGACGATTGCGATCTCTACGCGGAAGGCTTCGACCCGGTGCTGAGCTGCGGCGAGCGCCGCGGCTATCACGACACAGCCAGCAACACATTGCCGGTTGCCGGCTATGTCGAGCGCGTCAGGGCCGCAGAGGCTCTGGTGCTGTGCTTTCCGGTCTGGAACTTCGGCTACCCGGCGATCCTGAAGGGTTTCCTCGACCGGGTCTTCCTGCCCGGCGTCTCGTTCAAGATGGTCGACGGAAAGGCTCAGCCCGCGCTCCACAATATCCGCAGGCTTGCGGCTGTGACGAGCTATGGCGGCTCGCGCTGGCGCGCCTTTCTGGTGGGCGATCCGCCGCGCAAGGCCGTTTGCCGGGCGCTGCGCGCCGTTTGCCATCCGCTGGCGCGCACGACTTATCTGGCTCATTATGAGATGAATCTCTCGACCGTGGAGAGCCGGGGGGCATTCCTGCAAAAAGTCGCCACGAAGCTGACAGTGTTTTAGCTCTGACATCGGATTGTCATCTGTCTGTCATGTTCGCGCGCGATTACGCAGCCGGCGAAGCGTCTGCTTATCCGTCCAAGGATCGGCCCGAAGGATCGACCTATGACCAAGGCAATCGAGAAAAGCGTCGGCCGTGCCCTGCTCGTCACCGCCCGGCTGCATCGGTCGCGGATGGGCGAGAGGCTGAACGGGCTCGGCCTGTTTCCAGGGCAGGAGCAGGCGCTGAAGGCGCTGCAACCGGCGCCGATGACGATGGGCGAGCTCGCCTCGCTGCTGCGCGTGAAGCCGCCGACCGTGTCGAAGACGATCGGGCGGTTGTCGCTGCAGGGGCTGGTGACGCGCGAAGGCGGCAACCGTGACGGCCGACTGGTCCAGGTTGCCCTAACGGAAGCCGGGCAGAAGACAGCAATCGAGCTCGATGCCGTCTGGAACGACGTCGAGGAGGAACTTCTCGACAAGCTCGACGGCAAGGAGCGCAAGCAGCTGCGCAAGCTGCTGCGCAAGGCGGCGAAAGGCCTGTCCAAGGCCGGCGCCGATCACGACGATCCGGACAGCGATATCGACGAGGCCGATAGCGACGCCTGATTTCTGCATGGAGCGCATGCGCTCCTGCACTGGCGAAGGCGTCTAAATCGGTTCAATCTGGTTTTGTCATTCCTCCAGAGCATGGCGAAACCGGACGTGCCCCTGCCATCCGAGGCCTCTTCCGAAGCGGGGCGAGCCCGGCTCGCGGCCATAGGCCTGATGGGCGTGGCCGTCCTGCTGTTCTCGATGCTCGATGCCAGCGCGAAATGGCTGGGGCAGTCGATGAACCCGCTGCAGGTGGTGTTCGCGCGCTACGCCGGCAGCATGATCCTGGTCTTCGCCCTGATCAATCCGTGGACGCATCCCGGCGTGCTGCGGACCAAGCGCCCCTGGTTGCAATGGGGGCGCTCGCTGCTCCTGCTCGCCTCGACCGCGCTGAATTTCATCGCCCTGCGCTATCTCCAGCTGGCCGAGACGATTTCGATCATGTTCGCGGCGCCGTTTCTCGTGGCGCTGGTCTCCGGGCCGCTCCTCGGCGAATGGCCGGGCCCACGCCGGCTGGTGGCGATCGCCGTCGGCTTTCTCGGCGTGCTGGTGGTGACGCGGCCGGGCATCGGCGGCATGCATCCGGCCGCGCTGCTCAGCGTGCTCGGCTGCTTCTGCTTCGCCTTCTACGCGCTGTCGACCCGCGTGCTCTCGGCCCATGATTCTTCGGAAACGACGATGATCTATTCCGGCGCCGCCGGAACGCTCGCCACGGTTCCGCTGCTGCCCTGGATCTGGGAGACGCCGCAGGGGCTGCTGCCCTGGCTGCTGATGGTCCTGGTCGGCGTGCTCGGCGGCTTCGGCCACTGGCTGCTGATCCTGGCGCATCGGCTCGCACCGGCCACGGTGCTGGCGCCGTTCATCTACTCGCAGATCGTCTGGATGGTGCTGCTCGGCTGGCTCGTCTTCGGCCAGTGGCCGGATCGCTGGACCTTTGCCGGCGCCGGGATCGTCATCGCCTCGGGCCTCTATCTGCTCTATCGCGAGCGTGTGCGGCATGTGCCGGAGGAAGCGGCTTCGGCACGGCTGGATTGAGATTGCAGGGTCATTCTCGGGCGGCGCGCCAGCGACGACCCGAGAATCTCCATGAAAGAGAAGCGCGGGTAAATCACCCCTTCTGGACCACGAGATGCTCGGGGCATGCCCGAGCATGACGCCCCCTTTGGAGGCGGCGGAGCCGTTCAGACCGTGACCTGCGTGCCGACCTCGACGACGCGGCCGGTCGGGATCTGGAAGAAGTCCGTCGCGTCGGTCGCGCTCTTGGTCAGCCCGATGAAGAGATTGTCCTGCCAGATCGGCATGCCGGATTGCGGCGAGGGCTTGATCGAGCGGCGCGACAGGAAGAACGAGGTCGACATGATGTCGAACTTGAAGCCCTGCTTGCGCAGCATGGCGAGGCCCTTGGGCACGTTCGGGCTTTCCATGTAGCCATAGACCATGTCGACCCGCCAGAAGTCGTCGGTGATGCGGGCGAGGCGCACGCGCTCTTCCTCGGGCACGCGCGGGGTGTCGGCCGAGCGCACGGTCAGGACGACGTTGCGCTCGTGCAGGACCTTGTTGTGCTTGAGGTTGTGCAGGAGCGAGGCCGGCGCCGTCTCAGGGTCGCTGGTCAGGAAGACTGCCATGCCCTTCACCCGGGCCGGCGGGCTCTTCGACAGCATGGTGACGAGCTCGAGCAGCGGCACGTCGGTCTTGCGGGTCTTGTCGAACAGGATCTTGGTGCCGCGCATCCAGGTCCACATCACCAGCGTCAGCGCCATAGCGAGCAGCACCGGCACATAGCCGCCGTGGAACAGCTTCAGCATGTTGGCCGAGAAGAACGAGACGTCGACCAGCAGGAAGGGGAGGATGAGCGCGGCGGTGGCCGGCAGGCTCCAGCCCCAGTGGCGGCGGATGACGATGGCGGCGAGCAGGGAAGAGACCACCATCGTGCCGAAGACCGAGATGCCGTAGGCGTGCGACAGGCTGGAGGAGGTGCGGAACGACCAGACCAGGATCAGCACGACGACGAGCAGCAGCAGGTTGACGCGCGGCACGTAGATCTGGCCCGAGGTCTGCTCGGAGGTGTGGCGGATCTCCATGCGCGGCAGCAGGCCGAGCTGAATCGCCTGCCGCGTCAGCGAGAAGGCGCCGGTGATGACCGACTGGCTAGCGATGATGGTCGCCACCGTCGCCATGATGACGAAGGGCAGCAGCAGGCCCTGCGGCGCGAGGCGATAGAACGGGTTGTCGATGGCGCTCGGGTCGGACAGGATCAGCGCGCCCTGGCCGAGATAGTTCAGCCACAGCGCCGGAAAGACGACGTAGAGCCAGGCGCCACGGATCGGGCCGCGGCCGAAATGGCCCATATCGGCATAGAGCGCTTCGGCACCCGTCACGGCCAGACAGACCGAACCGAGCACGGCGAGCGAGACGCCGGCGTGGTCGCGGAAGAACAGCAGGGCGTAGTAGGGGTTGATCGAGCGGAAAACGCTGAGATCGTCGGCAATGTGGTAGATGCCGAGCCCGGCCAGCGTCAGGAACCAGACCAGCATGATCGGGCCGAAGAAGGTCGCGACGCGATGGGTGCCGTGGCTCTGCATCACGAAAAGGCCGATCAGGATCACCGAGGCGATCCAGAGGATGTAATCGTCGAGGGCCGGGGTGATCAGCTTGACGCCCTCGATCGCCGAGAGCACCGAGATGGCGGGGGTGATGACGGTGTCGCCGTAGAACAGGCCGGCGCCGATCATGCCGAGCAGCAGCGCGACATGGCTGCGCGCCCGGCCGAGGCTGCGCTGGGCGAGCGCGACGAGGGTCAGGATGCCGCCTTCGCCATTGTTGTCGGCCCGCATCAGCAGCACGACATATTTCAGCGTCACGACGACGACGAGCGACCACAGGATCAGCGAGAGGACGCCGATCACGACGGTCGGCGGAACCGTGACGTTCTCCTGTCCGCCGGTCGCGGCGAGGATCGTTTCGCGAAGCGCATAGAGCGGACTCGTGCCGATATCGCCATAGACGACGCCGAGCGCGCCCAAAGCCAGAGCGGCGAAGCCGGTCCTGCCGTGTCCCTGGCTCGCAGCCTGGCCTTGGCCATCGTCGAGTCCGAAACGGGAATCCTCTGGCCGGACGGTCGCAGGATTCGGCTTCTCATGCCCCATCAGGGATCTCCGCACACGCTGCGGTGCAGCGAAAGGCCGGGGGCTCTAGCATAATGCGAACGGCGCGCAAAGGCAGGGTTCAGTTGGAGGCGCCGAGCCCGGCACCGAAGCGCCGCTCGACATAGCTCGCGACCATGGTCTTGAACTCCTCCGCAATGCCGGCGCCCCTGAGGGTGGCGACCTTCTTGCCGTCGACGAAGACCGGCGCGGTCGGCGCCTCGCCGGTTCCCGGGAGCGAGATGCCGATATCGGCGTGCTTCGACTCGCCGGGGCCGTTGACGATGCAACCCATCACCGCGACGTTGAGGTTCTCCACGCCGGGGTAGCGCGTCTTCCATTCCGGCATGGAGCTCGAAATCCAGTTCTGGATGTCGCGCGCCAACTCCTGGAACACGGTCGACGTCGTGCGCCCGCAGCCGGGGCAGGCCGCGACGAGCGGCACGAAGGCGCGGAAACCCATGGTCTGGAGCAGTTCCTGCGCCGTCTTGACCTCGAGCGTGCGGTCGCCGCCCGGCTCCGGCGTCAGCGAATAGCGGATGGTGTCGCCGATGCCTTCCTGCAGCAGGATGCCGAGCGCGGCCGAGGAGGAGACAATGCCCTTCGAGCCCATGCCGGCTTCGGTCAGGCCGAGATGGATGGCGTAGTTCGCCCGGCTCGCCAGCATGCGGTAGACGGTGATCAGGTCCTGCACGCCCGATACCTTGGCCGACAGGATGATGTATTCGCGGGCGAGGCCGAGCTCCTCGGCACGCTCCGCCGAGAGCAGTGCCGACTGCACCATGGCCTCGCGCATGATGGCGCGGGCATCGAGCGGGCGCTGGGCACGGGCGTTCTCGTCCATCAGGGCGGTGAGCAGCTCCTGGTCGAGCGAGCCCCAGTTGGCGCCGATGCGGACGGGCTTGCGGTGCCGGATCGCCATCTCGACGATCTGGGCGAACTGCTTGTCCTTCTTGTCCTTGAAGCCGACATTGCCGGGGTTGATCCGGTACTTCGCCAGCGCCTCGGCACAGGCCGGATGATCGGCCAGCAGCTTGTGGCCGATATAGTGGAAGTCGCCGACCAGCGGCACATCGACGCCGATGCGGTCGAGCCGCTCGCGGATCTTCGGCACGGCGGCAGCGGCCTCGTCGCGGTCGACGGTGATGCGCACCAGCTCCGAACCTTGCCGCGCGAGCGCGGCGACCTGGGCCACCGTAGCCGCGATATCGGCCGTGTCGGTGTTAGTCATCGACTGCACGACGATCGGCGCGCCGCCGCCGACGACGACGTGGCCGACCTTGACCGGCACGGTGAGCTGCCGGGCGAGCGGGCCGGCGCGTTCCGGGGTCAGATGGGAGAAGGCGCGCTCATTCATGCGGCTGCTCTAGAGCGTTTTCATGGTTTCTGACAGCCTCATGACGAAGCGGCGTTCCGGCAATGCTCGCAGCGGCCGACGATCTCGACCATTTGATGAGAGGGCGAGAATTGCCGGGTTTCGGCGATGGCCGCCACCGCTTTCTTCATGGCGGGCGAGGAATCCTCATCGACGCCGCCGCAGACCTCGCAGATCAGGAAGGCTACGACCTCGTTCGCGCCATGGCCGTGAAGGCAGGCGACATAGGCGTTCTTCGAGGAGAGGCGATGGACGAAACCCTGCTCGACGAGAAAATCGAGAGCGCGGTAGATCGAGATCGGGGCGAGGCGCCGCCCGCCTTTCGGCGAAATGCGGTCAGCGAGGTCGTAGGCGCCGACCGGACGATGGTCCGCGTGGAGCGCTTCCAGCGCCTGCCGCCGGATCGGAGTGAGGCGAAGACCGCGCTCGCGGCAGATCCGCTCGGCGCGCGCCAGCGCCTCGGCGGCGTGGCGGCGATGATCCTCCGCATGGCGACAATCTCCGTCATGCGTATGATGCACATGGTTGTCATGCGTATGCGCGTTTGGCTGCATTTTCGTCATGTTGCGTTGCAAAGAGTCATCGGGCAACTTGCGAGTGCCTGTCGTTGCGGCATTGCCACGTTCAGCCCGAACCTAAGCATTTTCTCCTCGATTGTCAGGGGCCTTGACGCTCATGTTCCTCAAAGACCGTACTGCGGCCATCACCGGCTCGACCTCCGGCATTGGCCTCGCCTACGCCCGCGCGCTTGGTGCCGAGGGCGCCAATCTCGTCATCAACGGCATCCTCCCGCCAGCCGATGCAGAGAAGCTGCGCACCGACCTGGAGACGGAGTTCGGCGTCAAGGTGCTGTTCTCGCCGGCGGACATGACGAAGCCCGCCGAGATCGCCGGCTTCATTGCCGAGGGCGAAAAGGTGTTCGGCGCCATCGACATCCTGATCAACAATGCCGGCATCCAGTACGTCTCGCCCATCGACGAGTTTCCGCTGGAAAAGTGGGACCAGATCATCGCGATCAACCTGTCCTCAGCCTTCCACACCATACGCGCCGCCCTGCCGAAGATGAAGGAGAAGGGCTGGGGCCGCATCATCAACACAGCGTCGGCGCATGCCTTCGTAGCCTCGCCGTTCAAATCAGCCTATGTCGCCGCCAAGCATGGCATCGCCGGGCTGACCAAGACGGTGGCGCTGGAAGTCGCGACCAAGGGCATCACCGTCAACGCCATTGCGCCCGGCTATGTCTGGACGCCGCTGGTCGAGAAGCAGATCCCCGACACGATGAAGGCGCGCAACATGACCAAGGAACAGGTCATCAACGACGTGCTGCTCGACGCCCAGCCGACCAAGGAGTTCGTGACGGTCGAGCAGGTCGCGGCGCTCGCCGTCTTCCTTTGCACTGACGCGGCGAAGTCGATCACGGGAGCTACCCTGCCAATCGACGGCGGCTGGACCGCCGCGTGAGCGGGCGCCCCTCCCGCAAGGCCGAGCCGGTCAAGGGACTGGCCGGGCCGAAGGCGGAAAAGACGGTCTCGCTGGCCCTGCAAGGCGGAGGCGCCCATGGCGCCTTCACCTGGGGCGTGCTCGACGTCATCCTCGAAGACGGGCGCCTCGGCATCGAGGCCCTGACCGGGACCAGCGCCGGCGCGATGAATGCTGTGGTGCTGGTCGAAGGCTGGATCGACGGGGGCGCCGACGGCGCGCGCGCCAAGCTTGAAGCCTTCTGGCGGGCGGTCAGCGTCGACGGCAAATATGCTGGCTCGGAGCGCTCGCTGCTCGACACGATGCTCGGTTCCTGGGGCCGTGACGGCACGCCGCCCGGCCTGCTCTTCCTGGAGATGTTCTCGAAGGTCGCGAGCCCATACGACATCAACCCGCTCAACATCAACCCGCTGCGCGGCGTCGTCGCCGATCTGATCGATTTCGAGAAGGTCCGGGCCTGCGACGCGGTGAAACTCTTCATCGCCGCGACCAATGTCCGTACCGGCAAGATCGCCGTGTTCGACGGCAAGGACCTGACCCCGGACCACGTGATGGCGTCGGCCTGCCTGCCGATGGTCTTCCAGGCCGTGGAGATCGACGGCGAGGCCTATTGGGACGGCGGCTATATGAGCAACCCGGCCCTGTTCCCGTTGTTCTACAAGGCTGATTGCGACGACATCCTGCTGGTGCAGATCAACCCGGTCCAGCGCAAGGAGCTGCCGACCAAGGCGCGCGAGATCCAGGACCGGATCAACGAGATCACCTTCAACGCCTCGCTGCTGCGCGAGTTGCGCGCCATCGACTTCGTCAACCGCCTCGTCGATGCCGGCAAGGTGCCGCGCGACGAGTACAAGCGCGTGCTGATGCACCGGATCGACGGCGGCCCGCCGCTGGCCGAACTGACCTCCTCGTCACGGATGAACGCCGACTGGTCCTTCCTGCTGCGGCTGCGCGACATAGGCCGTGGGGCGGCCAAGCGCTGGCTGAAGCGCAATTATGCCGCGATCGGCCACACGGAGACGCTCGACCTGCGGGAGGCGATCACCTGAGGCTCCCGAACCCAGTCCGCTGATTGCAGGATTCTTCGCGTTCCGGCGTCTCACCTGTTCCCGGGACCGCGCTTGCGCGAGGGCGAGGCGAAATGCCATTCACCGTCAGGGACCCGTTTTCAGAAGGACAGGGATTTTCCATGAGCAGCAAGCTGATCGTCACCGCCGGCCCCTACAGCTTCGAGGCGAAGCTCGAGCTCGAGGCCGCGCCGAAGACCTGCGCCGCCTTTCTGCGGCACCTGCCCTTCGTCAGCAAGATCGTGCATGTGCGCTGGAGCGGCGAGGGCGTCTGGATGCCGCTCGGCGATCTCGATTTCGGCGTCGGCTACGAGAACAACACGGCCTATCCGGCTCCGGGCCAGATCATCCTCTATCCGGGCGGGGTGAGCGAGACCGAGATCCTGCTCGCCTATGGCGGCGTGCAATTCGCCAGCAAGGCCGGCGTCCTCTCCGGCAACCACTTCCTTACCCTGACCTCGGGGCTTGAGAACCTCTACGCGCTCGGCCGCAAGACCCTCTGGGAAGGCGCGCAGGACATCCGCTTCGAGTTGGCCGGCTGAGCCGTATCCAGCGCACGGGTTGAGACAAGAAGGGCGGGACGCATGGCGTCCCGCCCTTTCTCTTTCACGCGGCGGCCGGCGGATCTTCCGGCGGGCTCTCCGCCGCCGGCTTGCGCGGCCTCAACATGCGGGGCTCGGCCGCTTCGGCTGGTAGTGCCTCGTCGGTCTGCGTCTCGGGCGGCGCGGCCTTCGTTTCCGCTTCGGCCTCAGGCTGTGCCGTGGCGGCCAGGTTCTGGCACAGGCCCAGCATCGCCCGCGCGATCTCGGCCTCGCCCATGATCGTCAACGTCGCGCCGCATTTGGTGAGATGGGCTACCTCCGCATCGGAATGGGCGCGGGCGACGATCGGCAGGGTCGGATTCTCGGCACGGGCCTGCTCGCAGACCTGGCCGGCCTCGAAGCTGCCGGGGATGGCGACGAAGAGGCGGATGGCGCGCCCGACCGCCGCCGCGGACAGTACCTCGGGGTCGGCCGCATTGCCGACGAGCAGCTCGGCGCCGTCGCGCTTCGCGGTTTCGACCGCGTCCGGATTGTCCTCGATCACCAGCAGCTTCGAGCCCTGCGCCAGCAGGCCGGCACCGAGCAGGCTGCCGACCCTGCCGTAACCGACCACGACAATATGATCGTTGAGGCTGGTGGGAGTGATGTCGCGCTCCGGCGGTGTTTCGGGCTGGGGAACAGGAGCCGCGGCCTTTTCCGCCGCGGCCGGCTCGGTTGGAGCAGGCGCGGGCTTTGGCTTTGGCTTCGCCGTCGCGGGGGGCTCCGAAGCCAGGCGCTCGGCCAGCGCGAACATCACGGGATTGAACAGGATCGACAGGATCGCGCCGGCCAGGATCAGATCGCGGCCCTGGGCCGGCAGGATTCCGAGCGCGCTCCCGAGCCCGGCCAGAATGAACGAGAACTCGCCGATCTGCGCGAGAGAGGCCGAGATGGTGAGCGCGACCGCGTTCGAGCGGCCGAAGGCGCGCACGATCATCCAGGCCGCGACGGATTTGCCGATCAGGATGATGGCGAGCGTCGCGATCAGCGGACCCGGCGCCCGCAGGATGATGCCGGGGTCGAAGAGCATGCCGACCGAGACGAAGAACAGCACCGCGAAAGCGTCGCGCAGCGGCAGCGTCTCCTCGGCTGCGCGCTGCGAGAGCGGCGACTCCGACAGGATCATGCCGGCGAAGAAGGCGCCGAGCGCGAAGGAGACGCCGAACAGGGTGGCGGCCGAATAGGCGACGCCGAGGGCGACTGCGAGCACGGCGAGGCGGAAGAGCTCGCGCGAGCCGGTATGGGCGACCCAGTGCAACACCCAGGGGATGACGCGCCGCCCGACGACGAGCATGAAAGCGAGGAAGCCGATCAGCTTGGCGAAGGTCAGGCCGATTACGCCCCAGATGCCGAGGTCGAAGCGGGTCGCCAGCGGCGCGCTCGCGCCCGGCTGCGAGCCGCCGTTGATGATGTCGGCCAGCACCGGCAGCAGTACCAGCGCCAGCACCATGGCCATATCCTCGACGATCAGCCAGCCGACGGCGATGCGGCCGCGCTCGGTCTGGACCATCCGGCGCTCCTGCAAGGCACGCAGCAGCACGACGGTCGAGGCGGTGGAGAGGGCAAGGCCGAAGACCGCGCCGGAGAACCAGCTCCAGCCGAGCAGCGTGCCGAGCCCGAGGCCGAGCAGCGTGGCGATGCCGATCTGGACGACGGCGCCGGGCACCGCGATCGCCTTCACCGAAAGCAGGTCCTTGAGGGAGAAATGCAGGCCGACGCCGAACATCAGCAGGATGACGCCGATCTCGGCCAGCTCGTTGGCGAGGTTCTGATCGGCGACGAAGCCGGGTGTGAACGGGCCGACGGCGACGCCGGCGACGAGATAGCCGACGAGGGGGGAAATCCGCAGTTTTTGGGCAAGCGCCCCGAAGACGAAAGCAAGGCCTAGGCCCGCGACAATGATGGCGATCAGCGGGCCGTGATGCATGGGTCTCCCGAATCCGAAACGTCAAGAAATCGAAAATGTTGGAACGTTTCGGAGCATGGGGACTGAGACCGCCGATTTCAACCGAAAGACGTACGTCTTTTAGGCTTGCCATGGCGAATTTTCTGTCCCTTCGGCGTGAGCCGCGGACATGAGGAAGCGACGTCGGCGGCCGGGTGACCGCGACGCAAACGGCGAATGACGGGTAAGTCCTACGCCTTGGGTTTCTCGAGCAGGACCTGGCCCTGCTTCTCGACCCCGATCTTCAGCTTCTCGGCGAAGACGGCGAGCATCCAGGGCAGCGTCACCTCGACGCGGATGAGGCGCTCCTCGACCTCGACGCGGCCATGGACGGTGTGGCCGAGCGCGCCGACGCCAAAATGCAGGCTGTCGCCCTCCCAACGCTCCTCGACGAGCTGCATCCTGACCATGCCGAGCCTGTCGCGGATGCGATCGATCCCGCTGCGCAGGCGGTTGAGCGCGGCCTCGCGGCCGAGATCATGCGAGATGGTAATGGAGACGGGCTTGCCCATGGCGCCTCATCGAGCAGTGGAACTGCAGCCAGACATGGCGACGGCGCCGGAGATTTTCCAGCGCCGCCGAAAGCCCGCCGAAAAGCGGGCGTGACGATCGACAAGGTAATCCTGCAAGATAAGCGCGAGAGAGCCCGGCGATCTGCCGGGAGCTCAGCTGCGTTCGCTCAGGCGCTGCTGACCGGATTGCGTGACGTGCCACGCGGCTCCATCCGTCTCGACGAGCCCGCGATCGCGCAAGGCGAGCAGCATCGTATCGTCGAAGATGAAATGCTGGGTCTTTTCTTCGATGCTTTCCAGCGCGATCCATTCCGGATCCGAGAGAACCGAGGGATGTGCGATCTGGAGGTGCTGAACGTGCATATAGCGTCTCCTTCTCGTTGATTGCCCCTGTTCCCGGGGAGATCGCATCCAAACATGACCGGGTTATGGCCGAACAGCGAAGAATGATGACCCATGGCTTTTCGCGTCGGCCGTCTTTTCGCGCGTCGGCGGGAACCCAGCCGCTCCGTCCCTCGTTCCATGGCCGTGCCCCCTTTCAGAAACGGAGAGACCGCCATGGCGATCGCCAACAGATTTCCGCCGGATGTGCCTACCACTGCCGAGGAAGCTCAGGATCAGGTCGAGTCCACGGTGAGCACGCTGCGCGGCAAGGCGGCGGATATGGCCGACAAGGCGAGCGAGACGGTGAAGGATGGCTATGAGCGGGCGAGGGAAGCCTGGGACGAGGCCGACCCGATCGCGACGGCCCGCGAAGGCGGGCAAGCCGTGGCGCGGACGGTGGAGCGGCATCCGCTCGCGACGCTCGGTCTCGGTGCCGTGAGCATCGGGCTGATCGCCTGGGCTACGCTGCGCAGCCGGCCTGTCTCGCGCTGGGAGCGGTATCAGCCCGACTATGGCCGGGTGCGTGGCTGGCTCAATGACTACGGCTCCGATGCCGCGGAAGCCGGAAGCCGTGCCTTGAAGGCTGGCAGCAACTGGCTGAGCGCCCGCCGCGACCTTGCGGACGACTATGCGGATCGCGCCAACGACTATGCGTCGCGCGCGCGTGAATTCGCCGACACGGGCGGGCGCATGCTGGTCAAGCGGGCCGAGCGCGAGCCCATGGCCGCCCTGGTCGGGCTCGGACTCGCCGTCTACGTGATCGGCTCTCTGCTGGCCTCGGCCTCGAGCAGGGAGGAGCCGGCGCCCGCTCCGGCCCGCAGGCGCTCGACCAAGCGCTGAGCGGAATCAGGGGGGTCGAAAGCGCATAAGGAAAAGCCCTGCGGCGCGAGGCGTCGCAGGGCTCCCGAATTGCTGGCGCGGCGCCTCCGGGAGGCGCCGCTCGATTGTTACCACCAGTAGCGGCGCGGGCCGTAATAACCGGGGCCGTAGTAGTAGTTGCGGCTGGCGCCGGCCGCGATCGCGCCGCCAACGACGCCCGCCGCGACACCGGCGGCGACCGCGTTGCCGGCCTCGTTCGAAGCGCGACGGTTCTCGACATAGTTCGCCGAGCGGCACTGCTGGTAAGCGCGGGTGCCGGGACGGAAGCCCTGGGCCTCACAGGTGACTTCAGCGTCAGCCATGGACTCCTGCGCGGTCTGGCAACCGGCGAGGAGAGCGGCCATCGCGCCGACGATCAGAATGCTACGCATATTTTATCCTTTTCAGCCTCCCATTGGCCTGCGGGGGACTTAAGAGCAGCCGTGGTTGCAGGTCAAGAATGTCTCAGGTCTTGCGTTAAAGTTCGCACAGCCGAAATCATTCAATAGCCGCACAATTCCGCTCAAATTGAGTGAACGCCGATCTGGTGAAGGAACCCGAAGGGGCATGCACAGATCCGGGCTTGCATTTGCGCGACAGCAGCGGAACATGATGGCCAAACCGATCAGGACAGTCTGGACCATGTCGATGCCGCGTTTCTTCCTTCTTCTGCCGGCTTTGTTTCTGGGAGCTTGCGCCTATCACACCTCGCGCAGCAGCGCCGTCGTGGTCACGGATACGCAGAGCGTGGTGGAGGGCTGCACCAAGCTCGGCGTGATCGACGGCAAGTCCGATCTGCATTCGGTGCTGCTCACCGATACGGCGCGCGATACGATCGTGACGCGTCTGAAGATCAGGGCGGCGGAGATGGGCGGGAGCCATGTCGTCTCCAGCGCGGCCGACATCAAGTGGAAGGGGCCGGACACATCGGGCACGGTCTACAAGTGCGCCCGGTGAGCCGGGTGGCCGGCTCGTTCCGGTAAGAGGGCGGGGGCCTCAGCCAGGCGCCCGCGCGGAGCCGGCAATCAGCCCTTCAGCAGCCACTCATGCTCGGCGGCGTTGTGGAATTTCCAGGTCCGCTTCGGGCCGGCCATGACGTTGAGATAGTAGAGATCGTAGCCGTGGCAGGTGGCGCAGGGATGATAGCCCTTCGGCACCAGCACGACGTCGCCGTCCTCGATCGCCATGGCTTCGTCGAGGCTGCGGTCATCCGTGTAGACACGCTGGAAGCCGAAGCCCTGAGGCGGGTTGAGGCGGTGGTAATAGGTCTCTTCAAGATAGGACTCCTGCGGCAGGTCGTCCCGATCGTGCTTGTGCGGCGGGTAGCTCGAGGTGTTGCCGGCGGGAGTGATGACCTCGACGACGAGCAGCGAATCCGCCGGCTCGCCTTCCGGCAGGATGTTGGTGACGTGGCGGGTGTTGGAACCCTTGCCGCGAATCTCCTGGCCGAGATCGTCCGGTCCGATGACGCGCACGGGCAAGCCGCCTCCGAGACCGGGGGCCGTGCAGACCGCGAGTTCGAGATCGGTGGTGGCGGTGACGGACCAGTCCGAGCCTTGCGGAACATAGACCGACCAGGGTTTGCCCTCGAAGGGGCTCATGCGTTGGCCGAGCTCGCCGAGTTCCTTGCCGCCGGCCTCGACCTTGCCCTTGCCGGTGACGAAGACGAGACAGGTCTCGCGACCGCCGGTCGGAGCCGAGACGGTCTCGCCCGGCTTCAGGCGGTGCAGATCGAAGCCGACATAGGTCCAGCCGGCATTCTCCGGCGTGACACGCGTGACGTGGCCGTGGGAGCCGTTGGGCTTGACCTTGAGATGGGACATGGGGCTCTCCAGCGCATTCTCGGTGGGCTCGTCATGCTCGGGCTCGACCCGAGCATCTCCGGCAAGAGATTCTCGGGTCTGCGCTTCGCTTCGCCCGAGAATGACGTTGTATTCAGACCAGGCCCGCTTCCTTGATGAAGCGCGCCAGATTGGCATGCCCGAGCTTCGCGTAAGCGGCGGGCTCCGCCTTCTTAGGGTCCTGCTCGGCCTCGACCACGATCCAGCCCGAATAGTCCCAGAGCTCTCTCAGCACGCGGACATAGTCGATCAGGCCATCGCCCGGCACGGTGTAGACGCCTGCGAGGACGGATTCGAGGAAGGACCAATCCTCGCGATTGGAACGCCACATCACCTCCTCGCGGATATCCTTGCAGTGGACGTGGTGGATGCGCGCCTTCCAGTGGCGGGCGATGCGAGCGGGATCGCCGCCGCCCCAGGTGGCGTGGCCGGTGTCGAGCAGCAGGCCGACGGCCGGGCCGGTGACGCCCATGAACCGGTCGATCTCGGCCTCGGTCTGCACGACCGTGCCCATGTGGTGGTGATAGACGAGCTGCAGGCCGTACTCCGCCTTCACCGCCTCGGCGAAGTTGGTGTAGCGCGCGCCGAAATCGTCCCAGCGGGCCTTGGGCAGCACGGGGCGGGCCGAGAGCGGCTTGGTGATGTCGGAGTGGATCGCGTTCGAGGTCTCGGCGGCGATCAGCACCGAGCAGCCCATGTCGCGCAGCAGCTTCGCATGAGCCTTCACCGCTTCCATCTCGGCGGCGACGTCGCGGACGAGCAGCTCGGTCGAATACCAGCCGGAGACCAGCGCATGGCCGTGGGCGTCGAGGATCGGCTTCAGCCGGGCGGCCTCGCGCGGGAACTTGTTGCCGAGTTCCATGCCGGTGAAGCCGGCTTCACGCGCCTCCTTCAGGCAGGTTTCGAGCGGGATGTCGCCGCCGATCTCGAGCATGTCGTCATTCGACCAGCCGATGGGGTTCGCGCCGATGCGGATCATGTGTCGGGTCTTTCTCATTCACGGTTGCCGCCGTCATTGCGAGCGTAGCGAAGCAATCCAGGTCTCATGGAGCTCGACGTCTCCTGGATTGCTTCGCTACGCTCGCAATGACGGCCTGTTATTCACCGACGCGCTGCTGTTTGCGTCGTTCGTCGTAATTCGCCCGCGCTGCACGCACCTGATCGCGCTCGCTGACTTCAGGCACGGCAACGTCCCACCAGGCGCCGCCAGCGCCGGTCGAGATCAACGGGTCGGTGTCGATGACGACGACGGTCGTGCGGCTGTTGGTCTTCGCCTGCGCCAGCGCGGCTTCAAGCTCGGCGATGGAGGCGGCCCTGGTCGCGATCGCGCCCATGCTGGCGGCGTGGGCGACGAAGTCGATCTCGGGCAGCGTCTCGTGCCGGGAATCCCGGAGCAGGTTGTTGAAGCTCTGGCCGCCGGTCGCGTTCTGGAGCCGGTTGATGCAGCCGAAGCCGCGATTGTCGAGCAGGACGATGGTGAGCTTGAGCCCCAGCATCACCGAGGTCGCGATCTCGGAATTCAGCATCAGATAGGAGCCGTCGCCGACCATGACGACGACTTCCTTGTCGGGGCGTGCCATCTTGGCGCCGAGACCGCCGGCGATCTCGTAGCCCATGCAGGAGAAGCCGTATTCGGCGTGGTAGGAGCCGGGTGCCCCGGCCTGCCAGAGCTTGTGCAATTCGCCGGGCAGCCCGCCTGCAGCGTGGAGCAGGACGACGTCCGAGCCCAGCGCGCGCTGGACCGCGCCGATGACCTGCGCGTCCGAGGGGAGCGCCGCGTTGGTGGCAGCGGTGACCTTGTCTGCCTCCTCGCGCCAGTCGGCCTTGCCGGCCTTGGCGTCGGCTGTCCAGCTCTCGGGCGCCTTCCAGCCGCCGATGATCTCCGCCAGCTCGGCCAGGCCCTCGCGGGCATCGGCGACGAGGGGCAGGGCGCGGTGCTTGCCAGCGTCGAAGGGCTGGACGTTGAGGCCGATGATCGTCTTCTGCTGCGCGCCGAACAGCGCCCAGGAGCCGGTGGTGAAGTCCTGCAGGCGGGTGCCCACCGCCAGAACAAGATCGGCTTCAGCGGCCAGGCGGTTGGCCGCTGCGGTGCCGGTGACGCCGACGGCGGCCATGTTGAGCGCGTCGTCATCGGGCAGGGAGGATTTGCCGCCTTGCGTCTCGCAGACGGGAATGCCCGTCGTGGCCGAGAAGCGGGCGAGGTCGTCGGAAGCGCCGGAATAGAGCACGCCACCGCCCGCGACGATCAGAGGCTTCTTCGCGCCTTTCAGAGCTGCTGCGGCAGCCTTCAGCTCGTCGCGGTCCGCCCGGGGTCGGCGCGGCGTCCAGAGCCGTTCGGCGAAGAAGCTCTCGGGATAGTCATAGGCTTCCGCCTGCACGTCCTGGCAGAGCGCCAGTGTCACCGGCCCGCATTCGGCCGGATCGGTCAGCACCTGCATGGTCCGGGCGAGCGCCGGGATGATCTGCTCGGGCCGGGTGATGCGGTCGAAATAGCGCGAGACGGGGCGGAAGCAGTCATTGGCCGAGACGGTGCCGTCGCCGAAATCCTCGACCTGCTGGAGGACGGGATCGGGAATGCGGTTGGCGAAGACGTCGCCCGGCAGCAGCAGCACCGGCAGGCGGTTGACATGAGCGAGCGCCGCGGCGGTGACGAGGTTGGTCGCGCCGGGGCCGATCGAGGTGGTCGCGGCCATGAAGCGGCGGCGCATGTTCGCTTTGGCATAGGCGATGGCCGCATGCGCCATGGCCTGCTCGTTATGGGCGCGGAAGGTCGGCAGGCGCTCGCGCTCGTGCCATAGCGCTTCGCCGAGGCCCGCGACGTTGCCATGCCCGAAGATCGCCCAGACGCCGCCGAAGATCGGCAGGCGCTGCCCGTCGACCTCCGTCATCTGCGCCGCGAGATAGCGCGTCAGCGCCTGCGCCATGGTGAGGCGGACGGTACGAGTCATGTCGGTTTCCGACTCTCTATAACAAGTAACGATGTCATCCCGGACGAGCGAAGCGAGACCGGGGATCCATTCCGGAGCCTAACCGATGAAAGCTCCGGAATGGATCCCGGATCGGCGCCGCTATCGCGGCTTGTCCGGGATGACCCGCGAGGATGAAAGTGCAGCACCGAGCCTACGCCGCCTTGCGGCCGCGCGTGGCAAGCCAGAGGTCGGTCAGTGCCTCGAAACGCCGGGCCATGTCGGCGATGGCGGCTTCGTCGTCGAGCTTGCCGGCGAGCCAGCCTTCCGCTGCGGCCATGAAGATGGTGCGGCCGACGGCGAAGCCCTTGACGATGGGGGCGGCGGCCGTGGCGGCGAAGCCTGCCTCCAGCTCCTCGGCAGGGGCGTCGAGCCCGAGCAGGAGCACGCCGCGGCACCAGGGATCGTGCTTCGCGATGGTCTTCTCGATGGCCGCCCAGGCGGCTGGAGAGGATTGCGGCTCGAGCTTCCACCAGTCCGGCTTGATGCCCAGCGCGTAGATCTCCTCCATCGCGCGAGCGATCGTGTCCGGCCCCAGCGGGCCGTTCTTGCTGGCGATGATCTCGATCAGCAATTCGCGGCCGACCTTGCGCGCAGCCTCGAACAGACCGCGCAGCTTGTCCTGCTGTGTCTGCTTCAGCTCTTCGGAATCGTCCGGGTGATAGAAGCAGAGAGCCTTGATGCAGTGGTCGACCGGCCATTCCGGCAGCAGCGAGCCGATGTCCTGGCTCGTCTCGAAGCGCAGCGGGCGCGATCCCGGCAGCTCGACCGGGCGGCCGAGCCAGGCGAAGGGATGACGCGCGAATTCGAACATCGCCTCGCGTCCATGCTTCTCGTCGAGCAGCATGCCGTAGCCGGGCCGGCCATCGGCGACGCGGGCGGCAGCCTTGACTGCGAGGACCTTGAAGTCACGGATGCGGGCGGGGTCGGCGCCGAGCTTCGCGGCAAGCTCTTCCAGCTGGATGCGGTGGTCGCAGGCGAGCGCCATCAGCGAGGGGATGTCGCGCCGGCGCGTCGTCGCCCAGTGGATGTGGTTGATGGCCTCGTCCTTGCGCAAGGCGCGGTGCGGGCTGCCGTTCCTGAGGAAATACTGCAATTCCTCGAAGGTCGGGCTCTCCGGCGAGCAGAGCAGGCGCGAGACGGCGAAGGCGCCGCAGGCATTGGCCCAGGTCGCGGCGGTCTGGAGGCTCTCGCCGCCGAGCCAGCCGCGCAGGAAGCCGGACATGAAAGCGTCGCCGGCGCCGAGCACATTGTAGACCTCGATCGGGAAGCCCTTGCCGACAATGCCGTCCTCGAGATCGTCCGGGATCGCGCCTTCATAGACGATGCAGCCCATCGGGCCGCGCTTGAGCACGATGGTGGCGGGGGTGATGGAGCGGATCGTCCTCAGCGCCTGCAAGAGCTCGCTCTCGCCCGAGGCGATCAGCACCTCTTCCTCGGTGCCGATGATCAGGTCGCAGCCCGGCAGCACGGTTTTCATCCGCTCGGAGACGGCCTGCGAGGCGATGTAGCGGTTGTCGCCGGCGTCGTGGCCGGCAAGGCCCCAAAGATTAGGCCGGTAGTCGATATCGAGCACGACCTTGCCGCCGTTCCCGCGCATCAGCTTCATCGCCTTGCGCTGGGCGGCCTCGGGCTTGGGCCGGGCGAAATGCGTGCCGGTGACGACGACGGCGCGGGCCTTCGCGATGAAGGTCGGGTCGATGTCGCCTTCCTCCAGGGCCATGTCGGCGCAGTTCTCGCGGTAGAACAGCAGCGGGAAGGATTTGTCGCTCTCGACCGAGAGGATGGCGAGTGCGGTGAGGCGTTCGGAGTCGGTCTTGAGGCCGTCGAGATTGACGCCTTCGCGGGCGAGCTGCTCGCGCAGGAAGCGGCCGAACTGCTCGTTGCCGACGCGGGTGAGCAGGGCCGAGCGCAGGCCGAGCCGCGCCGTGCCGATGGCGATGTTCGCCGGGCAGCCGCCCACCGATTTGGCGAAACTGGTGACATCCTCCAGCCGCGAGCCGATCTGCTGGCCGTAGAGATCGACCGAAGCGCGGCCGATGGTGATGACGTCGAGCGCCTGCGCCGATCCGCCGAGCGGTCCCGTCATATGTTCCTCCAGGCCTTGTCGCTTCTTGTGAGGCGCGGTCGGCCGAACGGCTCCGCGCTGACGGTATGAAATAATAATTCCATTACGCCGTCAATGCGGAATACTTGTTCCTACTCACGCGAGCGGCGGCGACGGCCGCGCCCGGCGCGGCGGGCATCGCCGATGCCGACGGCGAGCGCCATGGCGAGCGCCATGGTCGAGGACAGGGTGCGGAAGCCGCCGAAATCAGCCTCGGCCACCTCGAACCAGGTCTGCGCGAAACTGGCGAGGGGCGAGAAGGCGCTATCGGTGATGGCGACAACCGGCACGCCCCGCTCGGCGAGGCCGCGTGCATCCTCGATCGTCGCCGGCGTATAGGGCGAGAAGCTGACGACGAGGGCGGCGTCCCCCGGCGTGGCGAAGGAGATGATCTCGGGGCTCAGGCCTGCCGCGGATTCGACGAGCTGGTTGCGCACCTCGAGCTTGCCGAGCGCATAGGCGAGGTAGCTCGCGACCGGAAAGGAGCGGCGGCGGGCGAGGATATAGATCGTCTCGGCCTCGGCCAGCGTCGCGATCGCGTGGTCGAGCGCCCCATGATCGAGCGAGCGGCTCATCACGTCGAGCGATTTGCGCGAGGCGGTCAGGAAGCCGTCGAGGATGCGGTGATTGCCAGCGGCCGCGTCCTCGCCGGCGCGCAGCGTGTTGAGCCGCTCCTCATAGCTCGAATTGCGCTCGCGCAGCCGCTCGCGGAAGACGCCCTGCAGGCTGGTGAAGCCGTCGAAGCCGAGATGCTGGGCGAAGCGGATCAGCGTCGAGGGCTGCACGCCGGCCGAGACAGCGATGCTGGCGGCGGTGCCGAAGGCGATCTCGTCGGGATTGTCGAGCGCATAGGCCGCGATCTGGGCGATGCGCTTGGGCAGGCTCTCGCGCTGGGCGAGAATCAGCGTGCGCAGGCCGTCGAAATCACGCGGCAGTTCCGCAACGGCGGTTTCGCTCATCCTGGATTCCCGTTGCCGTCCCCGTTGCGACAGTTCTGGCAGCGAAGCGGAAATGGAGCAAGCGTTCCAATAGGGGAATGAACAATCGACCGGGGAAGGGGGCTGTCATGCTCGGGCTTGACCCGAGTATCTCTTGCCGCAGGAGATTCCAGCTGCTTTCCCGGCACGAGATTCCCGGGCCTCCGCTTCGCTTCGCCCGGGAACGACGCCGTGGCTCAGCCCGGCAGGCCGGCGGTGCAACTCTGACCGCCATCGACCGGCAGGCAGACGCCGGTGATGAACTTGGCCTCGTCCGAGGCGAGGAAGACGGCGGCGTTGGCGATGTCCCAGGCCGTGCCCATCTTGCCCATCGGCACCTGCGCGTCGCGGGCGGCGACCATCTCCTCGACGGAGGCGTATTGCGAGGAGATCTGCTTGTAGATCAGCGGCGTGTCGATCAGGCCGGGCATGATGCAGTTCGCGCGGATGTTTTGCTTCGCGTACTGCATCGCGAGCGCCACCGTCGCCTGGTTCACCGCAGCCTTGGTGGCGTAGTAGGCGAAATAGGGATAGCCGGTCCAGCGGATGGCGGCGAGTGAGGAGATGTTGACGATCGCGCCGCCGCCGCTCTCCAGCATCTGCGGAATCACGGCCTTGGCACAGCGATAGACCGAGCCGAGATTGAGCTGGAGCGAGGCGTTGAACTGCTCCTCCGACAGCTCGACCGGGCCGCCCATATGGGTGACCCCGACATTGTTGTGGAGGATGTCGATGCCGCCGAAATGCTGCGCAGCGTCCGCGACGCAGGCCTCGACCGAGGCGAGGTTGGTGACATCGGCCGCCAGCGCCAGGGCGTTGCCGCCTTCTCCGGCGATGATCGCGGCGGTCTCTTCCGCTGCTGCCAGGTTCAGGTCGATGCAGGCGACGCCGGCGCCCTCGCGGGCATAGGCGACGGCGGCGGCCTTGCCGTTGCCCCAGCCGGGGCCGGAGGAGCCGGCGCCGAAGACGATGGCGATCTTGCCCTTCAGCCGGTCGGCCATGGAAGGTCTTTCTGTGGGTGTAGCGCGGACGCGTTCAAGAAGCGCGTCATGCTCGGGCTTGACCCGAGCATCTCGGAAACCAGAGCGAGCTGGTCATGAGATTCTCGGGTCGCCGCTTGCGCGGCGCCCGAGAATGACGGTGTGGCAGAGATCAGCTCAGCGAGCTGCCGACGGCCTTCTCCAGGATGCCCCAGGCTTCGTCGCCGTACTTCTTCTTCCATTCGGCGTAGAAGCCGGCCTTGCGCAGAGCGTCGCGGAAGGCGTCGGCCTTGGTCTCATTGATGGTCATGCCCTTGGAGGCGAGTTCGCCCTGCAGGCCGGCATTGAGCTTGGCGACGTCCTGGCGCTCCAGCAGCGCGGCGGCGTTGATGTTCTTGGCGACGATGGCGCGCAGGTCTTCCGGCAGCTTCTCCCAGGCGCGGCGATTGGCCAGGAACCAGAAGCCGTCCCACATGTGGTTGGTCAGCGAGAGGTACTTCTGCACCTCGAAGAGCTTCGCGGTCGAGATGATCGCGAGCGGGTTCTCCTGGCCGTCGACGATCTTGGTCTGCAGCGCGGTGTAGACCTCGGCGAAGTTGATCGAGGCCGGTGCCGACTGGAGCGCGGTGAACATCGAGGTCCAGAGCGGGGAGACCGGCACGCGGATCTTGAAGCCCTTCAGGTCGTCGGGCGTGTTGATCGGGCCCTTGGACGAGGTGATCTGGCGGAAGCCGTTGTCCCAGATCTTGTCCATGACGACGAGGTTGGCCTTGTTGATCTGGCCGCGGACGTAAGCGCCGAGCTCGCCGTCCATCGCCTTCCAGACCGCGTCATAGTTCGGGAAGGCGAAGCCGATGCCCGAGAGCGAGGCGTTGGCGACCAGCGTCGACAGGATCAGCGGCGAGAGGGTGAAGAACTCGACGCCGCCCGAGCGGACCTGGCTCAGCATGTCCGTGTCGGAGCCGAGCTGGTTGTTCGGGAAGATCTGGATGTCGACGCGGCCCTTCGTCTCTTCCTTGATCTTCGCAACGGCCTCGTTGGCGCGGGTGTTCATCGGGTGCGCGACGGGCAGGTTGTTGGCGTATTTGTAGGTGAACTCGGCGGCCTGGGCATTGGCGCGGCCGATATGGAAGGTGCCGATGGCGGAGGCGGCGGCTGTCGCCTGGAGCAGGGTGCGGCGCGAGATGGTCATGGGCGTTTTCTCCTTGAGAACGTCTGTTGTCTTGCAAGTTTCTTATGGTTGGCGGTGAGCTTCACAGCACCCAGGTCGAGAGGCCTGGGACGAGCGCGATGACGACGAGGCCAACGAGCAGGGCGATGAGATAGGGCCAGATCGCGCCCATTGCCTCGTCAGGCGAGACGTTGCCGATCTTGCAGGCGATGTAGAAACCGATGCCGATCGGCGGCGCCATCAGGCCGATATTCATCGCGGTGACCACGACCATCGCATAGTGCACGTCGTTGATGCCGAGGCTCTTCGCGATCGGGAACATCAAGGGCGCCAGCAACACGATCGCCGGCAGGCCTTCCAGCACGCAGCCGAGGATCATGAAGACGACGATCGACACCGCCATGAAGCTGAGCCAGCCGCCGGGCAGATGCGCCATGAAGCCGGCGAGGTCGCGGGCGAAGCCGGTCTGGGTCAGGGCCCAGGCCATGGCGAGCGCCGTGCCGAGGATCATCAGGATCGCGCCGGAGAGCGCCGCCGTCTCGACCAGCATCGCGTAGAACTTGCGCGGGCCGATGCCGCCATAGAGGACGATGCCGATGACGAGCGCATAGAGCACCGCGATGGTCGAGACTTCGGTCGCGGTGGCGACGCCGCCGCCGACCGCGGCACGGATGATGAAGGGCAGGACCAGGGCGGGAGCCGCGACGAGCGCGACCTTGCCGATGACCGCGAGCGGAGCGCGGCGCACGCCCTTCATGTCCTCCGCCGCCGCCTTCCAGCGGGCGAGGCCCGCGAGCGCGACCAGCAGCACGCCGGCGATGACGAAGCCGGCATTGAACAGGCCGGCGATCGAGACGCCGGCGACGGAGCCGAGCACGATCAGCACGATCGAGGGCGGCACGGTGTCGGCCATCGCCGCGCCGGTGGAGAGCAGCGCGATCAGGTCCTTGGGCTTGTAGCCGCGCCGCTTCATCTCCGGGAACAGCGCGGGCGCGACCGTCGCCATGTCCGAGACCTTCGAGCCCGAGATGCCGGAGACGAGATAGAGCGAGCCGAGCAGCACATAGGACATGCCGGCGCGGACATGGCCGAGCAGCGATGCGAGGAAATCCACGATCGCCTTGCCCATTCCGGTGGCGTCGAGGATGCAGCCGAGCAGCACGAAGATGGGCACGGATAGCAGGATGAGGCTCGACATGCCCTCGTCCATGCGCCCGACCATGACGATGATCGGGACGTTGGTCGAGAAGGCGAGGAAGGCGAGCGTGCCCAGCCCGAAGCAGAAGGCGATGGGAACGCCCGCGACGAGGCAGGCGGCGACGACGCCGATCAGGAAGATCAGGATGTTATAGTAGCCGAGCCCCTTCAGCGTCGGCCCGAGGAGCCAGAAGGCGAGACCGAACCCGCCGACGACGAGGGCCGCGGCGGCGATGTCGACCAGGCGCGCGGTCTTGAACAGATAGCGCAGGGTGAGCAGCGCCATCAGCACGATGCCGACGGCGAGGGCCGAGACGCGCCAGCTGACGGGAATGTTGAGCGCGGCCGAGGTGACGTAGCTCTCTTCCACCGCATATTCGATGGCCGGGTCGACCATCGCGGCCAGGAAGGCGGCCACGGCGGTGAGCGCCAGCGTCTCGACGAATTCGCGCAGCCTCGTGGGCATCATGCCGACGAAGAGCGTCAGGCGCAGATGCTCGTTGCGGTCGACCGCAATGGCGGCGCCGAGCATGGCGAGCCAGATGAAGGCGATGGAGGCGACCTCGTCGACCCAGACGAAGGGCAGCGCGAAGACATAGCGCGAGACGACGCCGAGCAGCAGCACGCCGATGATGAAGGCGACCAGCGCGGCCGCGACGATCTCGACCGGGCGCATGATGGCGGAGCCCGGACGCGCGTCGGCGTTCTCGCTCAGATTCTCGGGGATCGTCAGGGTATCGGCGACATCGACCATGCCGCGGCCTCAGCCGAAGCTCGGGCGGCGCGCGCTTGCGCCCGCTACGCAGGTTGCCACGAGGGCCATCGTTCATCCTCCCTTCGCGCCGATCTTGTGGGTCGCCGGCGTCGATTTCGGTCCATACTGTGAGTAGCGGACGGTCGGCAGATTTACACGTCGAAGGCGGCGTTGCAATCGGCAATGCGCCAATCTAGGCTCAGGCGATAAGAACAAGGTCCATGATATGGACTATCAGGAGGAACGCTTGCCGCAGAGTTCCGCGCCCGAAGCCGGCCTGTCCGGCTCGCAGAGCGTCGACCGGGCGCTCGGGCTGCTCTCGCTGATCGGGCGGGAGCCGGCCGAAGGCCTGCCGCTCGGCGAGATCGTCTCCGGCAGTGGGCTCAACAAGCCGACGACCCGGCGATTGCTGCTGGCCCTCATGCGGGCCGGGCTGGTCGAACAGGAGCCGCAGACGCGCCGTTATTGCCTTGGCGAGGAGGCTTTCGTGCTGGGCGTGCTGGCGGCGCGCCGCCACGGCCTGCTCGAGCTGGCGATGGACAGCCTGCGCCGGCTTTCGGGCGAGACGCAGGATACGAGCTTTCTCACCATCCGGCGCGAGAACTACGCGATCTGCCTGCACCGGGAGGAGGGTACCTATCCGGTGCGCACCCACGCGCTGCAGACCGGTGACCAGCATCCGCTGGGCGTCGGCGCCGGCGCGCTCGCGCTCCTCGCCGCGCTGCCAGACGAAGATGTTGACCGCATTATCGCCGCCAACGAAGCGGCGCTGCTGGCGCGCTACCCCGGCTTTGCGCCGCACGCGATGAGGGTCGATATCGCGGAGACACGCGAGCGTGGGTTCTCGCTCAATCCCGGCCGGCTCGTCGCCAGTTCCTGGGGCGTCGGGCGGGCTTTCCGTTATCCGGACGGGCGCGTCGCCGGGGCCTTCTCGATTGCCGCGATCGACAGCCGCATGGCGCCGGCCCGGCAGGAGGAGCTTTCGCGGCTGCTGGCACGCGAGGCCGCGCGGATGGAAGCGCTGCTGGCGCAGATGTTCGTTTCCAAGCAGGGCAGCAAGCCCATTGTGGCGGCCGCGCCACGACAGATCGAGACAGGGAGAGCCGCAAGATGAGCTCCGCAACCGCAGCCCCCATCGGGGGTGTCGTGCCGATGACGCGGCGGGTGATGAACCTCGCCCATATCGTGACGCAGAATGCGCGCCGCCTGGCCGGGCATCCCGCCTTCATCTGGGGCGAAAAGACGCTGGACTGGGCCGAGATCGATGCGCAGGTCTCGGCGCTTGCCGCGGGTTTGAAGGCGCGCGGCATCGGCAAGGGCGACCGCCTGCTCGTCCATTCCAAAAATTGCGACGCGATGTTCGTCTCGATGTTCGCGACCTTCCGGCTCGGAGCCGTCTGGGTTCCCACGAATTTCCGCCTGCTGCCGGACGAGGTCGCCTATCTCGCCACGGCTTCGGGGGCGAAGGGCTTCCTCTGCCATGGCGATTTCCCGGAGCATGCGGCGGCTGTCGCTGCTTCGAGCCCCGCGCCGGAGTTCACCTGGCGGATCGGAGCGGGCGCCTTCGGCGAAGACGAGGTCGGCGCGGTGATCGCGCGCCATCGCGGCGAGCGTATCGAGAATGCCGCGGTCGAGCATGACGATCCCTGCTGGTTCTTCTTCACCTCCGGCACGACCGGGCGCTCCAAGGCGGCGGTGCTGACCCATGGCCAGATGGGCTTCGTCATCACCAACCATCTCTGCGACCTCGTGCCGGGCTCGACCGAAAAGGACGCCTCGCTGGTGGTGGCGCCGCTCTCGCATGGCGCGGGCGTGCACCAGCTCATGATCTCGGCGCGGGGCGCGGCCTCGATCCTGCTGCCGACCGAACGCTTCGACATCGACGAGGCCTATCGCCTGATCGCGAAGCACCGCGTCAGCAACATCTTCACCGTGCCGACGATCCTGAAGATGCTGGTCGAGCATCCCGCCGCCGACCAGCACGATCACTCCAGCCTGCGCTACATCATCTATGCGGGCGCGCCGATGTATCGCGAAGACCAGAAGGCGGCGCTGAAGAAGCTCGGCAAGGTGATCGTGCAGTATTTCGGGCTGGGCGAAGTCACCGGCAACATCACCGTGCTGCCGCCGGCCCTGCACGAGGCCGAGGACGGGCCGAATGCCCGCATCGGCACCTGCGGCTTCGAGCGCACGGGCATGCAGGTGCAGATCCAGGATGAGGACGGCAAGGAGGTCGAGCCGGGCGTTCAGGGCGAAATCTGCGTGATCGGGCCCGCGGTCTTCGCCGGCTATTACGACAACCCGGAAGCCAACGCGAAATCCTTCCGCGACGGCTGGTTCCGCACCGGCGATCTCGGTCATATGGACGAGCAGGGCTTCGTCTACATCACCGGCCGCGCCTCGGACATGTACATCTCCGGCGGCTCGAACATCTATCCGCGTGAGATCGAGGAGAAGATCCTGACCCATCCGGCGATCGCGGAGGTGGCCGTGCTCGGCGTGCCCGATCCGGTCTGGGGCGAGATCGGTATCGCGGTCTGCGTCAACCGACCCGGCCAGAGCGCGACGGAGGCCGAGATCGCGGATTTCCTCGGGCCGAAGATCGCCCGCTACAAGATGCCGAAGCGCTTCCTGTTCTGGGAGGCCCTGCCGAAATCGGGCTACGGCAAGGTGCCGAAGCGCCTCGTCAAGGATGAGCTGGAGAAGCGCGGCGAGCTCGATTTCCTGAAGGGGAAGGCGTCATGAGGCGCATCGAGCAGCCCGGCACCGGCACGCCCGAGCGCATCCAATGTGTGGAATGCGGCGGGCGCGCTTTTTCGCTGATGTTGCCAGCTGGTGTGCCATTGCTGGAGGCGGTGAGGAGCGGTTTCGCGGCAGAGGGGTTCGCCTCGGGCATGGTGAAGCTCGACGGGCTGAAGCTCTTGCCCTTCGCCTATGTGATGCCGGCCCTGTCGAAGACGCCGGAGCATGCCGCATTCTACAGCGAGACGTTCAGGCCAGAAGGCGGCGCGCGCATCGAGATGGGTGCAATGACCTTCGGCCAGCGTGACGGGGCGCCTTTCTTCCACGCTCATGCGCTCTGGACGGAAGGCGATGGCAAGCGCTGCGGCGGCCATATCCTGCCGGACGAGACAACGGTCGCCGAGACGATCACCGTGCCGGCGGTGGGGCTCGACGGAGCGGTTTTCGTGGCCGAGCCGGACAGCGAGACCCATTTCAAGCTGTTCGGGCCGGTGTCGTCCGCGTCGGGTGGTGCAGGGGATGGGCGCTTCTTCGCGCTGCGGGTGAAGCCGAATGTCGATTTCTGCAGGGTTCTGGAAGCGTTCTGCGCCGATCGCGGCATCCGCGAGGCGGTGATCCATGGCGGCGTCGGCTCGACCATAGGGGCGCGGTTCACGGATGGCGGGGCGGTCGAGAACTTCGCTACGGAGGTTGCGATCACCGAGGGTCGGATCGCTCCGGGCGTGGGGGGCTTCGAAGCGGCGATCGATGTCGCGCTGGTCGACTATAGCGGCGCGCTGGCAAGCGGGCGGTTGGTTCGGGGCGACAATCCGGTGCTGATGACATTCGAGCTGGTCCTGGAGGCGCTGTAACCACCTCGTCATTCTCGGGCGAAGCGCAGCGCAGACCCGAGAATCTCTTGCCGAACAAGGTGCCGGAGTCTCTTCCGGCCTGAGATGCTCGGGTCAAGCCCGAGCATGACGGCAGGGTTTACCCGCCGCGCTGCTTCTCGATCTCGCGATTGCGCAAATCCTTGCGCATGATCTTCCCCGTCGCGGTCAGCGGCAGTTCCGTGACGAATTCGACCTCGCGCGGGTACTGGTAAGCCGCCAGCCGGTCGCGCACGAAGGCCTGGATCTCGGCCGCCAGTTCGGCCGAGGGTGTCACGTCCGGCTTCGGCAGGACGAAGGCCTTGACGATCTCGGTTCGGACCGGATCGGGCACGCCGACGACCGCGACCATCAGCACGGAAGGGTGCCGGATGATGCAGTCCTCGATGTCGCCCGGCCCGATGCGGTAGGAGCCCGAGGAGATGATGTCGTCGTCGCGGCCCTGGAACCAGAAGTAGCCTTCGTCGTCGCGGGCGCCGGTGTCGCCGGTGACGAGCCAGTCTCCGATGAATTTCGCCGCCGTGGCGTCGGGCTGGTTCCAGTATTCCAGCATCATCACGGGATCGGGCCTGTTGACCGCGATCAATCCCGGTTCGCCCGGCGGCAGTTCCCGGCCTTCGGGCGAGATCACCGCGACGCGGTGGCCGGGCACGGCGCGGCCCATCGAGCCCGGCTTCACGGGATAGAGGCTGGCGCAATTGGCGACGAGCAGGTTCGCTTCGGTCTGGCCGTAGAACTCGTTGACCGGGAAGCCGAAGGTCTCGCGGCTCCAGTCCAGCATGTCGGCGCCCAGCGTCTCGCCGCCGGTGCCGATCGAGCGCATGGCATAGCCGAAGCGCTTGGGATTGCCGACCTGCCGCATCAGCTTGAGCGCGGTCGGCGGCAGGAAGGCGTTGCGCACCTTGTGGCGCGCCATCAGGGCGAAGGCGGCCTCGGGGTCGAATTTGCGGGCGCGGGAGGCCAGCACCGGCACGCCGCAATAGAGGCTGGGCAGGAGCACATCGAGCAAACCGCCGATCCAGGCCCAGTCTGCCGGCGTCCAGAACAGATCGCCGGCCTGCGGGAAGAACTCCTGCGGCATCTGCACGCCAGGCAGATGGCCGAGCAGGACGCGGTGGGCATGCAGCGCGCCCTTCGGCTTTCCCGTCGTGCCGGAGGTGTAGATGATCACGGCCGGGTCTTCGGCCCGTGTATCGGCAGGAGTGAAGCTGTCGGAGGCCTTCGCCATCTCGGCCTCGAAATCGAGATGGCCGGCGCCGCCGACGACGAAGATCTTGCGCAGGTTCGGCAAGGCGTCGCGGATCGCCTCGACCTTGCCGATGTTCTCCGCGTCGGTGACCAGCACGCTGGCGCCGCTATGGCCGAGGCGGTGCTCCAATGCTTCCGGTCCGAACAGGATGAAGAGCGGCAGGGCGATGGCGCCCAGCTTATAGGCGCCGAGATGGGCGATCGCGGTCTGCGGCGATTGCGGCAAGAGGATGCCGACGCGTTCGCCCGGCCCGATGCCGTGAGCGCGGAGCAGGTTGGCGAAGCGGTTGGAGGCATGGGCGAGATCGTCGAAGGAGAGCGTCGCGAGTTTTCCGCCGTCCTCCTCGAAGATCAGCGCAGGCTTGCCGGCGCCGTCGGCATGTGCGTCCGAGCAGGCCGTGCCGATGTTGAAGCGCTCGGGAATGCGCCAGGCGAAGGCGTTCAGCGTTTCACGATAGGTCGCGCAGCGTTCGAGCATGTCCTCATCCGGAGCTTTGTCGTCAATCACAACTAGAGCCTCCATCGGGGCCTGCTGCAAGGCGCTGCCTTGGCGCCTTCACGCACGACGCGACTGCGGGAACCTGCTCCCTTTCCGGACGTTCTGCCGCCGCCCCCTGCGGAAGAAATCCGATGTCCCTGACGGCCCTGAACGCCCTCAACTTCTTCATGGCCGATGTCAGGGACGGGCTCGGCCCCTTCCTCGGGGTCTATCTGCAGGAGAAGGGCTGGGGGCCGCAGGACATCGGCGTCGTCATGACGGTCGGCGGGCTTGCCGGGATGATCGCGACGACGCCGCTGGGAGCCTTCGTCGACGCGACGCGGGCGAAACGCGCGGTGATGATCGCGGCCTCGCTCGCCATCATCGTGGCGAGCCTGACCATGCTTTACGTCCCCAGCCTCTCGGTGACGCTCGGCGCGCAGATCGTACAGGGCGTCGCCGGTGCCGTCATCGCGCCGGCCATCGCTGCGATCACGCTTGGGCTCGTCCGGCAGGCCGGGTTCGCAAAGCAGCTCGGCCGCAACGAAGCGTTCAATCACGGCGGCAACATGTTCGCGGCGCTGGCCGGCGGCGGCCTCGGCTACGTCTTCGGTTTGCAGGCGGTGTTCTGGTTCATGGCCGCGATGGCGGTCGGCGCGACCGCGGCGACGCTCTGCATCCCTGCGGATGCCATCGATCACGAAGCGGCGCGTGGCCGTGAGGCGCCGGACGCCGAAGAACGCGATGGCTCCGGCTGGCGGGTGTTGCTGACCTCGACGCCGCTGGTGGTGACCGCGCTGGTGATGCTGCTCTTCCATCTCGGCAATGGCGCGATGCTGCCGCTCCTCGGGCAAGCGATTGTGGCCCGAGGCGAGGGCGACCCGAGCGCGGCGACCGCTTTGACCGTCGTGGTGGCACAACTGACCATGATCCCGATGGCACTCCTCGCCGCCCGGCTGGCGCAGCGCAGGGGGTACTGGATCGTGATCGTGCTCGCCCTCGTCGCGCTGCCATTGCGCGGGCTCATCGCTGCGAGCTTCCAAGGCTATTGGGTTCTCGTGCCCGTGCAGATTCTCGACGGCGTCGGGGCGGGGCTTCTCGGCGTTGCCCTACCGGGCCTCGTCGCGGGCATTCTGCGGGGCAGCGGACATTTCAATGTGGGATTGGGCGCCGTCATGACCATACAGGGCATCGGTGCGTCACTCAGCCCGACGCTCGGCGGCTCGGTCGCGCAGGCGTTCGGATACCCGGCTGCGTTCCTGACCTTGGGAACCACGGCGATTCTCGCGCTGGTTCTGTGGCTTGTGGCGACGCTGGCTTTCGATGGAAGATGGGCGCGAAGGCCTGCTGGCATCATACCGGCGGAAAAAGAGATCTTTGCCGCGTAGCCGTTCAGACAGCTCGATCGCATGCGGCTTGCGGGAAGGATAAGCTCATGACCAAGCCGATCTGGATCGAAGCTGCGATCAACGGACCCTGGGGCAAGGAGCGCCAGCCGGGCATCCCGATCACCATTCCCGACATCGTCGCCGATGGCATTGCGGCTGCCGAGGCGGGTGCGGCTATCGTCCATCTCCACGTATACGATGTCGCGACCGGCAGGCAGCGCGACGACTGGCAGCTCTATGCGCAGGCGATCGAGGGCATCCGCGCCAAGGTCGACGCCATCGTCTATCCGACGATCCCGATCCTCGGCTCCGCCTACGCAGGCGACATGCACGGTTCCGGCCGCTACACCCATCTCGAGGAACTGGCGAAGCGCGAGCTGGTCGAATGGGGCGTGCTCGATCCCGGCTCCTGCAACTGGACGAGTTTCGCCGGCATCCCGCAGGGCGAGGCCGGCTTCATCTACCAGAACCCCGGCGAGCATATCCGCGAGGGGATGGAGGTGGCTGAGCGCCACAAGATTCATCCGAGCTATGCGATCTACGAGCCGGGCTTCACGCGATTGGGCGCTGCGCTGGCCCAAGTCTATCCGGGCATGCCGACACCGATCTACCGGCTGATGTTCTCCGACGCCTTCGCCTGGGGCTTTCCGCCGCGCGAATGGGCGCTGGAGGCTCATCTGAAGCTGCTGGCGGAGGATGCGCCCGATGCGCCGGTGATGATCGCCGGGCTCGGCGTCGACCTCTCCGGGCTGATCGCGCCCGCCGTTGCGCGCGGCATCCATGTCCGCGGCGGGCTGGAGGATGCACCCTTCGGTGAGACACGCAGCAATGCGGCGCTGATCGCCGATCTCGTCCGCAAGGTCGAGGCCGCGGGAGGCCGCCCGGCGAGCGTCGCCGAGGTGCGCGCCGATCTCGCGGCGCGTGACGCGGTAAACGGCTCTTGATGGCCTTCGATTGCTAGGCGGCGGTTTCGGCTTCGAGCCGGGCGCGCAGCTGATCGATATCCCGGACGAACCAGCGCGCCGGGCCGTCATTGGTCTCGCGCACGAAATCGCGCAGGGCGCCGCTGCCCTCGAGGGCAGCGCTGATGTCGCCGACGATCGCGCAGCGCAGGCGATAATTCGCGAATTTCTGGAAGATCTCGCCGCCGACGCGCGTGCGCAGGTTCAGCACGTCCGGGCCGAGACGCTCGATGGGGATCGCGAGCAGGTCGGCGCTGACGGACCAGGCCTCGCCGATGAAGTCGTTCGAGTCGCCCGGGCTGGCCAGGAGCGGTCCGGTGCTGGCGAAGAGGAGGGCGCGGGTGCCGCCGATTTCGATCAGTCGAGACATGGCTCCTGCCTAGTGGCGCCCGTCAGCGGTGACAAGCGGGGGCGTCTGCGGAGCCGTTGGCCAAGTGCCGCATTGGAATGACGGCGACGGCGTCTTAAATGCTGGGGACGAGCGATCCGCGAAAGCGAGCCGATGTCCGAACGCGATAGCGAAGCCAATCGACTTTCCGCCCGTGCCGCGCGCTATGCCCGCGTCGGCGCCAATGTCGGCGGGGTGGCGGCGCGGATCGCCGGCTCCCGGCTCTTCGGGGTGGAGGGGCGGGACGCCTCTAATGCCGAGGCGCTGGCCCGGGCTCTCGGCGGGCTGAAGGGCCCGATCATGAAGGTGGCGCAGCTCATCGCCACCATCCCCGACGTCGTGCCGCCCGAATACGCCGCCGAGCTGCAGAAGCTGCAGTCGCAGGCGCCGCCGATGGGTGCCGCCTTCGTGAAGCGCCGGATGATGGCCGAGCTCGGCCCGCAATGGCGCGAGCGCTTCGGCGAACTCGACCTGAAGCCGGCCGCCGCGGCCTCGCTCGGCCAGGTGCATCGCGCGACGACGCTGGGCGGCGCGCCGCTGGCCTGCAAGCTGCAATATCCCGACATGGAATCAGCAGTCGAAGCTGATATCGCGCAGCTCGAGGTGCTGTTCGCGCTGCACCGGCGGATGGGGGCTGTGATTGATACCAGCGAGATCGCCAAGGAAATCGGCGCGCGCGTCCGCGAAGAGCTCGACTATCGCCGCGAAGCCCGGCACATCGCGCTTTATCAAGCCATTCTCGCGGATACGCCGGAAGTGCGCGTGCCGGCGGTCGAGGTAGAGCTCTCGACCCGGCGCCTCCTGACCATGCATTGGCTCGACGGCAGCCCGATCCTCTCGCACAAGCAGGATGGGCAGCAGGCGCGCGACCGCATCTCGACAGCGATGTTCAAGGCCTGGTGGCGCCCCTTCAGCCATCACGGCGTCATCCATGGCGATCCGCATCTCGGCAACTACACGGTGTTCTCGGAGGACGGGGAGCCTGAAGGCATCAACCTGCTCGACTATGGCTGCATCCGCATCTTCCCGCCTTCCTTCGTCGGCGGGGTCGTCGATCTCTATCAGGGGCTGCGGGACGGCGAGGAGGCACGGGTCGTCCATGCCTACGAGACCTGGGGCTTCAAGGGGCTGACCAAGGACCTCGTCGACACGCTCAACATCTGGGCGCGCTTCATCTACGGGCCGCTGCTGGAAGACCGGACACGGCGCATCGCCGAAGATGTCAGCCCGGCCGAATATGGCCGCAAGCAGGCTTTCCAGGTGCATCAGGCACTGAAGCGGCGCGGGCCGGTGACGGTGCCGCGCGAATTCGTCTTCATGGACCGCGCCGCGATCGGGCTCGGCGGCGTCTTCCTGCATCTCGACGCCGAATTGAACTTCCACCGGCTGTTCGAGGCGGAAATCGAAGGCTTTTCCTTGGTGGGTGTCGCCGAGCGGCAGGGCGCGGCGCTGGCGGATGCGGGTTTGAAGGCGCAGCCCTGACCGGTTCAGTCGCCGCCCCCGCAGTCCCCGCCATCGCCGCCGAAATCGCCGCTTCCTCCATCGCCCCCGGCCGGGCCGTTGTCGCGACGCCAGGCGGCAATCTCCTCGTCGTCGCGTTTGGTCTGCTCTCGCGCCTCGGCGAATCAGCGCCTGGCCTTCTCCCGCAGGGCGGGGTCGAGGGCAAAGGGATCGTCCTTGCTGACATCCTTTCGAGGATCGTTCACGACAAGCGTCTCCACTCCGTCGCGAGAGGTTTAGCCGAGATCGGGAGGGCCGTCCTTGCCCGCGCCGAAACGATGTTAACGGCGATCATGCGGGGTTGGCGGACTCAGGGCAATTTGTGTCCTTTAAATCGATTGAATTCCCGTCAGGGCGTCGCCATTAGTCGAGCAAGCGCCCGCTGAACGATGTCGTGCCGGGGTGCGTTGCGGTGGTGCGTTGCCCGTCCGTCGCGGGTGCGCTACAGGCTTAGAGAGACTGTGTCTTTTTCAGGATCGAGACCATGGCCGACCACGCCCAGCATGCCGACATCCCCGCGATGGACTACGAGGAGCACGAACGCACCTATACCGGCTTCGTGCACTTCGCCGAGGTCGGCACCGTCGCCTGTCTCGCGATCGTCGCGGCGCTCGCGGTCGGTGGCTCCAAACATGCCTGGGGCACTGCGCTGATCGGAACGATTCTTGCGGTCATCGGCGCCGGTGTCGGCATTGCTGCTCCCTCGATCTCGTGGCGCGCGCCGGTCGTCGCGCTGGTCCTGATGTTGCTCGCCCTCCTGCTGCTCTGACCGTCTTCCCATAACGCCGGAAAGGCCTGCCCCACCATGCGCATTGCTGTCCCAGCCGAAACGCAAGGGGCGGAAACCCGCGTCGCCGCGACGCCGGAGACCGTCCGCAAGTTCAAAGGCCTTGGAGCCGAGGTGGTGATCCAGGCTGGGGCGGGCAAAACCTCCGGCATCCCCGATGCGGAGTATGAGGCAGCTGGCGCAACGATCGCGAAGACGGCCGAGGAGGCGCTGAAGGGCGCCGAGATCGTGCTGAAGGTGCGGCGCCCGGGCGAGGCCGAGATAGCCGGCCTGCCGGCGGGCGCGCTCGTCATCGCGACGATGGACCCCTACGGCAACGAGGCGCAGGTCGAGGCGCTGGCCAAGGCCAATGTCGCGGCCTTCGCCATGGAGTTCATGCCGCGCATCACCCGCGCCCAGGTGATGGACGTGCTCTCCTCGCAGGCGAATCTTGCCGGCTACCGCGCCGTGATCGACGCGGCGGGCGAATACGGCCGGGCGCTTCCGATGATGATGACGGCGGCGGGCACCGTGCCGGCCGCGAAGATCTTCGTGATGGGCGTCGGCGTCGCCGGCCTGCAGGCGATCGCCACCGCGCGCCGCCTCGGCGCCATCGTCACGGCTACCGACGTGCGCCCCGCCACGAAGGAACAGGTCGAATCGCTCGGCGCCAAGTTCCTCGCCGTCGAGGACGAGGAGTTCAAGCAGGCGCAGACGGCGGGCGGCTACGCCAAGGAGATGTCCAAGGAGTACCAGGCGAAGCAGGCGGAGCTGACAGCCAGCCACATCGCCAAGCAGGATATCGTCATCACCACCGCGCTGATCCCGGGCCGCCCGGCGCCGAAGCTGATTTCGGCGGCAATGGTGGAGAGCATGAAGCCCGGTTCCGTGATCGTCGACCTCGCGGTCGAGCGCGGCGGCAACTGCGAACTGGCCAAGCCGGGCGAGGTCGTGACGACGGACAACGGCGTCAAGATCGTCGGCCATCTCAACGTGCCCGGGCGCCTGGCCGCGACCTCCTCCTCGCTCTACGCCAAGAACCTCTTCGCCTTCGTCGAGACGCTGATCGACAAGGCCGAGAAGAAACTCGCGGTGAACTGGGACGACGAGCTGGTCAAGGCGACCGCCCTGACGAAGGACGGTGCCGTCATCCATCCGAATTTCGCGCCGAAGGCCTGAGCGAAGGAATTCCGACCATGGCAACTCCCTCTCCCGAACAGGCTCTGGAACAGGCCCGCAACGCGGCCGCTCTCGCCAAACAGGCGGCCGAGCTCGCCGAGCGCTACGCCGACCAGGCTGCCGCTGCCGCCAGCATCGCAACCGGCGGCGTCGATCCGACGGTGTTCCGCCTCGCCATCTTCGTGCTCGCCGTCTTCGTCGGCTATTACGTCGTCTGGTCGGTGACGCCGGCGCTGCACACGCCGCTGATGTCGGTCACCAACGCGATCTCCTCGGTCATCGTCGTCGGCGCCCTGCTGGCGGTCGGCGTCTCGGCGGCGGATGCGCTGGGCGACGGGCCGATCTGGGCCAAGCTCTTCGGCTTCATCGCGCTGATCCTGGCCTCGGTGAACATCTTCGGCGGCTTCCTCGTCACCGAGCGCATGCTCGCGATGTACAAGAAGAAGGGCTGACGCATGGCCGCGAACCTCTCAGCCCTCCTCTACGTCGTTTCGGGCGTCCTCTTCATCATGGCCCTGCGGGGCCTGTCTCATCCGACGACCTCGCGACAGGGCAACCGCTACGGCATGATCGGCATGGCGATCGCCATCGTCACGACCGTGCTGTTCTTCCCGCCTGCCGGCTTCTCCGGCTGGCTGCTGGTCGTGGTCGGCATCGCCATCGGCGGCGGCGCCGGCGCCTATATGGCCAGGCGCGTGCAGATGACGCAGATGCCGCAGCTCGTCGCCTTCTTCCACTCGCTGGTCGGCCTCGCCGCCGTTCTGGTGGCGGCGGCGGCGCTCTACGCCCCGGAGGCCTTCGGTATCGGCCGCACCGGCGCGATCCACGGCTCGAGCCTGTTCGAGATGGCGCTCGGCGTCGCGATCGGCGCGATCACCTTCACCGGCTCGATCATCGCCTTCCTCAAGCTCGACGGGCGGATGAGCGGCAAGCCGATCATGCTGCCGCAGCGCCACGGCATCAATATCGGCCTCGGCATCGCGCTCGTCGTGCTGCTCGCGATCTTCATCAAGAGCGAGAGCCATGCGGTCTTCTGGCTGATCGTCGTGGTTTCGCTGGCTCTCGGCATCCTGCTGATCATCCCGATCGGCGGCGCCGACATGCCGGTCGTGGTCTCGATGCTGAACTCCTATTCCGGCTGGGCTGCGGCCGGCATCGGCTTCACGCTCGGCAATATGGCGCTGATCATCACCGGCGCGCTGGTCGGCTCCTCCGGCGCGATCCTGTCCTACATCATGTGCAAGGCGATGAACCGGAGCTTCATCTCCGTCATTCTCGGCGGCTTCGGCGGCGACGATGCAGCGGCTGGCGCGGGCGGCGCGGCCGAGGCGCGGCCGGTCAAGCAGGGCTCGCCGGACGACGCCGCCTACATCATGAAGAACGCCGGCAAGATCATCATCGTGCCGGGCTACGGCATGGCGGTGGCCCAGGCGCAGCATGCGCTGCGCGAAATGGCGGACACGCTGAAGAAGGAGGGCGTCGAGGTCAAATACGCCATCCACCCGGTGGCGGGCCGCATGCCCGGCCACATGAACGTGCTGCTGGCCGAAGCCAACGTGCCTTATGACGAGGTCTTCGAGCTGGAGGACATCAACTCGGAATTCGGCCAGGCCGATGTCGCCTTCGTCATCGGCGCCAACGACGTCACCAACCCGGCGGCCAAGACGGACAAGTCCTCGCCGATCTACGGCATGCCGATTCTCGACGTCGAGAAGGCCAAGACCGTGATCTTCATCAAGCGCGGCATGGCGGCTGGCTATGCCGGCGTCGAGAACGAGCTGTTCTTCCGGCCCAACACGATGATGCTGTTCGGCGACGCCAAGAAGGTCACCGACGAGATCGTCAAGGCGATGGCGCACTGAGAACACGCCCCGCAAAAGTGGCGCCACTTTTGCGATGCGGACTGGTTCCAGGCGAAACGCCGCCGCCGTCATCGGATTGCTGCAAAGGGCCGGCTTGATCGCCGGCCCTTTCGCTTTCCGGGCGTGCCGTCGTGATCACCCTGCGCCTTCTGAAGCTGATCGCTGTTCTGGGTGTCGCCGGCTATCTCGCGATGCTCGGCATGCTCTACACCCGGCAGCGCGAGCTGTTGTATCCGCGCGACCCAGCGAAGGTCGACATCGCGACGGCGGGGCTCGTCGCGGCCGAGGAGGCGACAATCGCGACCGCGGATGGCGAGCGGCTCATCGCCTGGATCGTGCCGCCGCGGGCCGACAAGCCGGTCCTGCTCTATTTCCACGGCAATGCCGGCAATCTCGCACGGACCGGCCGGGTGGGGCGGTTCCGGGCGCTGACGGAGGATGGCGCGGGGCTCTTCGCGGTGAGCTATCGCGGCTATGGCGGCTCGACAGGCAGCCCGAGCG
Organism: Allobosea sp. RAF48; assembly: GCF_052114025.1. Classification (NCBI taxonomy): domain Bacteria; kingdom Pseudomonadati; phylum Pseudomonadota; class Alphaproteobacteria; order Hyphomicrobiales; family Alloboseaceae; genus Allobosea; species Allobosea sp. RAF48. The sequence continues at coordinate 103,493 of NZ_JBFRDZ010000015.1, read as the reverse complement.
AAGACGGGCTGCTGCAGGATGCCCGGGCCGCCTATGGCGCTGCCGCGGACCGTTTCGGCACGGGGCGGCTGGTCGGCTACGGCGAGTCGCTTGGGACCGGCGTGCTGCTGAAACTGGCGGCGGAGGTGCCGCTCAAGGCCGTGGTGCTGGAGGCGCCTTATCTCTCGATCGCCGCCGTCGCGCAGGAACGCTATCCTTACGCCCCGGTCGGATCGTTCATGAAGGACCAGTTCCACTCGGATGAGGTCGTCGGGCGGCTCAAGACGCCTTTGCTCGTCATGCATGGCGAGCGGGACAAGGTCATTCCCTTCGCTCAGGGGAGGGCACTTTATGAGCTTGCCAACCCACCGAAGCGTTTCCTGCGCTTTCCCGATGGCGGGCACGAGGATCTGCCGCAATACGGCTCGCTCGCCGAGGTGCGACGCTTCCTCGCCGATGTCGCGGGAGGCAGGCTGAGCGGGGCTGAAACCCGGACGGTGGGCGAGCCGGCAACCAGGGCCGGCTCCGCGCCGTGATCAGCTGCGGAAGAAGCCGCCGCCGCCGAGACGTGACTGGCCTGCGCGAGCCTGGGCATTGTTGCCGTCGAGGCTGAGCGCACGCTGATAGGCCTCCGAAGCCTCCGTCTTCTTGCCGAGCTTCTCGAAGGCGAAGCCGCGGCCGGCCCAGGCATCGGCATTGCGGTTGTCGACGTTGAGCGCGGCGGTGAAATCCTCCAGCGCCGCGTCGTATTTGCCGAGCGCGTTCAGGCTCTGGCCGCGGGCGATATAGGGCGGCGCGGTGTAGGGGTTCCGGTCGATCACCGAATCGAAATCGGTGACGGCATGCTGGTGCTGGCCTTCCTTCTGGTAAACGAGCCCGCGGGCGTGGAAGGCTTCGGCCGCTTCCGGGTTGAGGCGGATCGCGGTGTTGAGGTCGGCGATGGCCTGCTGGCTGTTGCCCTGCTGGCGCAGCAGGTTGGCGCGAGCGACATAGGCCGGCGCATAATTCGCATTGGCCGTCGTGGCGCGGTTGAAATCCGCGAGCGCGGCGTCGTTCCGGCCGCTCTGGCGCAGTGCCAGGCCGCGATTCGTATAGGCCGAGGCGAGGTTCGGATCGAGCTGGACCGCCTTGGTGAAGTCACCGATCGCATCGGAGAAGCGGCCGACGCGGGCATAGGCCGCACCGCGAAGATTGTAGGCGCCGGGGTCGTTCGGATTGCGGCTGATGACCTCGGTCAGCGAGCCGATATTGACGTTGGCGTCGGCGGTATCGCGGGTGTCGAGCTCGGCGATAGCGGGTTGCGAGGAGAGGCCGGAGACGGTGTCGCATCCTGCGAGCGCAAGCGCCATGCCGGCGGCGGCCAGCCAATATCTGCCTCGGATCATGCTCTGCCTCTTTGGTTCCGTGCTTCGCCTGCCGCATGGCCTCCGCGCGGAAGGCTCATCCGGCACAAGGCCGGACACGGCGTCTCTGCGCTCCCAACCGACAGCGCCTCGCGGAAGAGAACGCCTGAAACCCGCCAAAACTTGGTTAACATGGCTGAAAAGCAAGAGCGCCCGGAGGGGTCTCCAGGCGCGTTTCGCTATCGGCCCTGGGTCCTGGACGGCTCAATGGCCGCCCGGGAATCGATCAGGGACGCTTCGGCTTCACCGGCGCGGGCAGGAGACCTTCGCGCTGCATCTTCTTGCGGACGAGCTTGCGAGCGCGACGGACGGCCTCGGCCTTCTCACGCGCCTTCTTCTCGGAGGGCTTCTCGTAGTGACCGCGGAGCTTCATCTCACGGAAGATACCTTCGCGCTGCATCTTCTTCTTGAGAGCGCGGAGAGCCTGGTCGACATTGTTGTCGCGAACGAGAACCTGCACGTGAAACGTCCGTCCTTAGCGGTTGATCCAAAAATGAGGGCCGGCGATGACACGAGGCACATCGCTCGAAGGTTCGTGCGGATAGCAGAATTAATTTTGCCTGTCCACGCCGAAAACCCGTGAAAACCGGGGTTTGTGGCGGTTTCAGGTTGGCGCTGTGCCGAAGGCCTAGACTCCGTCGCGGGTAATGCGCGTGACGTGGCCCATCTTGCGGCCGGGGCGGGCGTCGCGCTTGCCGTAAAGATGCAGATGAGCGCCGGGCTCGGCGAGGATCTCGCGCCAGCGCAGCGCGGCATCGCCAATCAGATTTTCCATCTCGATATGGCCGCGCCTGGTGGCGGACCCGAGCGGGAAGCCACAGACGGCGCGGACATGCTGGTGAAACTGCGATGTCTGCGCGCCTTCGCTGGTCCAGTGCCCGGAATTGTGGACGCGCGGGGCGATCTCGTTGATGACGATGCGCTCGTCCTCGCCCTCTTCCAGCACGAACATCTCGACGGCGAAGACACCGACATAGCCCAGTGCCTCGCCGATGCGGCGTGCCGCATCGATGGCGGCGTCCGAAGCTTCGGCGGAGAGATTCGCCGGCACATGGGTGAAGGCGAGGATGTGGTCGCGGTGCTCGTTCTCGCAGACGTCGAAGGCGGCGAAGGCGCCATCCAGCCCGCGGGCCGCAATGACCGAGACTTCGCGGATGAAGGGCACGAAGCCTTCGAGGATCGCGGGAAAGCGACCGATCGCTTCGTGGGCTTCGCCGAGATCGCTGCCGGGCGCGATTTTGACCTGGCCCTTGCCGTCATAGCCGAAGCGACGGGTCTTGAGCACGCAGGGGCGCCCGAGCGCGGCGACGGCAGCCTCGAGATCGGCCAGCGAATCGACGGCGCGGAAGGGGGCGACGGGCAGGCCGAGATTGGCGATGAAGCGCTTCTCGCTGAGCCGGTCCTGGGTGACCGCAAGCGCGCGGGCTCCGGGGTGCAGCGGGGTCCGGCCGGCGAGGAACGCGGCGGTCGCGGCGGGAACGTTCTCGAATTCGTAAGTGACCACGTCGACCGCACCGGCGAAGGCGGCGAGCGCCGCCTCGTCCTCATACTCGGCGATCGTGTGACGGGCGGCGACATCGAAAGCCGGGCTGTCGGCCTCGGGTGCGAAGATATGGCAGCGCACGCCCAGATCGGCGGCCGCGAGCGCCATCATGCGGGCGAGCTGGCCGCCGCCGAGGATGCCGAGCACGGCGCCCGGCGCAAGGCCAGTGGGAACGGGGGGGCTCATGCGTCCTCGCGGCTGGGGCGCTCGGCGATCCCCGCGCTCTGGCGGGCGCGATAGGCATCCAGCCGCTCGGCCAGCTTCGCGTCCGAAAGCGCGAGCACTGCAGCGGCGAGAAGGGCGGCGTTGACCGCGCCCGCACGGCCGATGGCGAGCGTCCCGACGGGGATGCCCGCCGGCATCTGCACGATGGAGAGCAGGCTGTCCTGTCCCGACAGCGCCTTGGATTCGACCGGCACGCCGAAGACCGGCAGCGGCGTCAGCGAAGCGGTCATGCCCGGCAGATGGGCGGCCCCGCCGGCACCTGCGATCACCACCTTGAAGCCCTCTGCCTTGGCGCCCTTGGCGAAGGCGAAAAGACGATCGGGCGTGCGATGAGCCGAGACGATGCGGGCGTCATAGGGAATGGCGAGCGCGTCGAGCGCTTCCGCGGCATGGCGCATCGTCGCCCAGTCGGACTGGCTGCCCATGATGATGGCGACGGGAGGGTTGGTCTCGGCCATGGATGCGCTCAAGGCTCCGCTTAGGGAAGCGCGCGATCTAGACCGTCCGGCGCTCGGTAAGCAAGGGCGAATCGGGCCTGCGCTGCCGGAAAAGGCATCGCGTCAGGCGATGATATCGGGCGTCAGCGCGTCCTCGATCTGCGCGATGCGGTCCTTCAGGTAGAGCTTGCGCTTTTTCAGCCGCTGCACCTGAATCTGGTTGATCGCGCCGACCCGCTCCAGCGCATCGATGGCGCTGTCGAGATCGCGGTGTTCCTCGCGTAGCCGCGCCAGCTCCGCGGTGAAGGTCTCGACCTCTTCCGGGCTGAGCTCGAATCCCATGGCCATCTCATCATCGCCGCACTTGGGCGCGACTATGCCTTTGCCGCTGCGCGCCCTGCAAGAGCGTCCGCGGCGGTACGAGGGCCGGAAGGTCGTCCTATTCACGGCTTTCCGGGACCGAGCTGGCGAGGATCACAGAATCTCATGAATACCGTGTGACATCACAGGGAAGACGTGAAGCCGGCTCTATGTCAGATTGAGGCGTCAACCGCTCATCAGGAGGATCCAGATGTCGTTGCAAACCCGTCTTGCGGAACTTGAGCGCAAGCACCGTCAGCTCGAAGACGCGATCGCGCAGGCCGTTTTGAGCCCGTCCTCGAGCGACCTCAGCGTGGCTGAGCTGAAGCGGAAGAAGTTGCAACTGAAGGATGAGATCGAGCGCGTAAGGCAGACGATGCCGGTGCGCACCTTGCATTGAGGCCAGAGCGGGCGACCCAGCCCGCCAAGGATTCGACGATTCCAGAATTCGACGATGCGGATGAGCCGGCCCCCCGAAAGGGGCCGGTTTTTTTGTCGACGCCGTCTTCGCGCAGGGTCGTCAACAGGATGACGCAATCGCGCAGGAACATCTTGCTCAGTCAGCCGTTGAGGCCGGGCGTTCGTGCAAAGGGGAGGTAGCCTTGGGCATCGTCTGGACCATCATCATCGGCTTCATTGCCGGCGTCGTCGCCAAGTTCATCATGCCGGGATCGAACGAGCCTTCCGGGTTCGTGCTGACCACGATCCTCGGCATCGTCGGCGCCATCGTGGCGACCTATCTCGGCCAAGCGCTCGGCTGGTACGCGCCGGGCCAAGGCGCGGGGCTGATTGGCGCAGTTGTCGGCGCGATCGTCGTGCTCGTCATCTGGGGCGCCCTATCCGGCCGCAATCGTGCGGTCTGATCCACGCGAGCCTATTCCAGGACAGAGGAGTGATTGCCGTGAGTGACGACAACAGCAGCAGCGGCTTCCCGTCCATGACCGCCTTGCTCGGTCTTCTGGCCGTGGCGGGCTTTCAAAACCGCGACAAGATCGCCGAGTGGATCGGCGGTCGCGGCCAGCCCGAGCCGGGACAGATTCCCTCGCCCGTGCCGCAACCCGGGCAGGCACAGGCACAGCCGCAGCAGGGCGGCGGACTTCTCGGCGGCCTCGGCGGCTTGCTCGGGGCGGGCGGTGTCGGCGCGGTGCTCAACAACGGCCTGGGCGAACTGGTCGACCGCTTCAACCAGTCGGGGCAGGGCCAGAAGGCCGATTCCTGGGTGAGCCAGGGGCCGAATGAGCAGGTTGCGCCGAATGAGCTGGAGCAGGCGCTCGGCCCCCAGGTCATCGACGCGATCACGCGCCAGACCGGGCTGACTCGCGAAGACCTGCTGGCGCGGCTGTCGAAAATCCTGCCGGAAGCGGTCGACCGCTACACGCCGGAAGGCCAGTTGAAACGGGGCTGATCGACAGTCCGTTTTCGTGATTCCGGGCCGTCGCTCTGCGTGCCGCCCGGAATGACGGTTTTCGTTTGTCTCAGAGCGCCCGCGCCATTTCGCGCAAGCGGAACTTCTGGATCTTGCCCGTGGAGGTCTTCGGCACCTCGGCGAAGACGATCGTCCGCGGGCATTTGAACGAGGCGAGGTGCTCCTTGCACCAGGCGATGATCTCGGCCTCGGTCGCGGTGTGGCCCGGCTTCAGCTCGATGAAGGCGCAGGGCGCCTCGCCCCATTTCTCGTCGGGGCGCGCCACCACGGCGGCAGCCTGCACGGCGGGGTGTTTGTAGAGCGCGTCCTCGACCTCGATCGAGGAGATGTTCTCGCCGCCCGAGATGATGATGTCCTTGGAGCGGTCCTTGAGCTGGATGTAGCCGTCGGGATAGCGCACGCCGAGGTCGCCGGTGTGGAACCAGCCCCCGGTGAAGGCGGCCCCGGTCGATTTCGGGTTCTTGAGATAGCCCTTCATCACCACATTGCCGCGCATCATCACCTCGCCGAGCGTCTGGCCGTCGCGCGGGACCGGATGCATTGTCTCGGGATCGAGCACGTCGAGCCCTTCCAGCGCCGGGTAGCGCACGCCCTGCCGGGCCTTCTTGGCGGCCTGATCGGCGGGGGAGAGCGCATTCCAGTCGTCGTTCCAGTCGTTGACGACTGACGGGCCGTAGCACTCGGTCAGTCCGTAGAGATGCGTCACCTCGAAGCCGGCCTGCTTCATGCCGGCGAGCACCGCCTCTGGCGGCGGGGCGGCGGCGGTGAAGAAGGAGACCGTCTGCGGGAAGTCGCGCCGGTCCTCGGCCGGGGCGTTGAGCAGCGTCGACATCACGATCGGCGCGCCGCAGAGATGCGTGACGCCGTGGTCGGCGAGCGCATCGTACATCGCCTTGGCGCGGACCTGCCGCAGGCAGGCATGGGTGCCGGCGACGATCGAGATCGTCCAGGGGAAGCACCAGCCATTGCAGTGGAACATCGGCAGCGTCCAGAGATAGACGGGATGCCGGCCCATATTGCCGGTGATGACGTTGGAGGTGGCGAGCAGATTGGCGCCGCGGTGGTGATAGACCACGCCCTTCGGGTCGCCCGTGGTGCCGGAGGTGTAGTTCAGCGCGATGGCGTCCCATTCGTCCGATGGCATCTGCCAGTCGAAATTCGGGTCGCCGCCAGCGACGAAATCCTCGTATTCGACACTGCCCAGGCGCTCGCCCGGCCCGTCATAGACCGGATCGTCATAGTCGATGACCAGCGGCTTCGCCTTGCAGAGCGCGAGCGCCTCCTTGACCGTCTTCGAGAACTCACGGTCGCAGATCAGCACCTTGGCTTCGCCATGGTCGAGCGAGAAGGCGATGATCGCAGCATCGAGCCGGGTGTTCAGCGTGTTGAGGACGGCGCCGGCCATCGGCACGCCGTAATGGCATTCGAGCATCGCCGGCGTGTTCGGCAGCATCGCGGCGACGGTGTCGTTCTTGCCGATGCCGTGCTTCGCCAGCGCGGACGCAAGCCGGCGCGAGCGGGCATAGAACTCGGCATAGGAGCGCCGCAGCGTGCCGTGGACGATTGCCGTGCGGCTCGGGAAGACCGCGGCGGCGCGCTCAAGGAAAGTGAGCGGCGTCAGCGGCTGGAAATTCGCCGGGTTGCGGTCGAGATCGGTGTCATAGGCCGAACGGGTCATCGGAAAACCTTCCACGCAAGCGCGACAGCCTTAGCGGCTGGAGCGCCCTCGCGTAATCCATCCCTTTTTCCGATGCGGCGCAATCGCGCGGTGGCAGTTCATCGTGAGCCCTCATCCTTCGAGACGCCGCTGCGCGGCCCCTCAGGATGAGGGCCGAGAGGTGAACGGGCGCCTGGGAATCAGCCGAGAAGGTGCAGGTCGCGCACGCCGTCGAAGACCAGCTTCGCGCCGACGAGCAGCAGCAGCCAGTAGACGATGCCGTAGAAGCGCTCGGCCGGCACCCGCCGGACCAGCCAGATCCCGGCAAAGGTCGCCGCGATGGCGAAGGGCAGCAGCGCGGCTGAGGCCATGAGGTTCTGGCTGCTGAACTGGCCGAGCGCGAGATAGGGGATGATCTTCACCCAGTTCATCGCGGCGAAGAAGATCGCGCCGGTGCCGACGAAGACGGCGGGCGGCAGCTTCTGCGGCATGACGTAGATCTGGAATGGCGGGCCGCCGGCATGGGCGACCATGCTGGTGAAGCCGCAGAGGAAGCCCCAGACGCCGCCCGCGCTCCAATTCGCCTGCGTCGCCACGGCGGGCTTCTTGCCGTCGCTCAGCATGCGGCGCAACGCGAAGCCGACCGAGATCAACCCGACGGCGAGAACGACGGCTGCGTCCGAGACCTTCGCCGCCAGCAGATAGCCGAGGAGGATGCCCAGCAGCGCGCCGGGCGCCAGGGTTGCGAGATTGCGGCGGTCGAAGTCCCGCCGGTAGGACCAGACCGAGACCACGTCCTGCGCGATCAGCAGCGGCAGCATGATCGCGGCTGCCGTCACCGGCGAGACGACCAGCGCCATCAGCGGCAGGGAAAGCAGGCCGAGCCCGGAAAAGCCGCCTTTCGCGAGCCCCGTCAGGATGACGGCCGGCACCATGGCGGCGAAGAAGATGAGGTCGAAGGACATGGAGTGACGCTGCGCCGCAGCGCCGAGAGGTGCAGAATGGGATGGGCGAAAGTCGTAAGTTTACGTGCTTGCGCTGGCCGAGGGGAGTGCGCAGGATTCCGCGCAAAACCAGCCCTGCCATCGCCGGCTCGCTGCGGGGCTTTAGGACGAAACCCGGCGCAGAGGAACACGTCCGATGAATGGCTCCCATGCGGTACCCGCCCGCCCCGCCGAAGGCTATCGCGAAACCTACGCCCGGTGGCAGGCCGATCCGGCCGCCTACTGGCTCGATATTGCCAAGGGAATCGATTGGATTCGGCCGCCCGAGAGGGCTTTCGACGCTTCGGCCGGCATCTATGGCCGCTGGTTCCCCGACGCGACCTGCAACACCTGCTTCAATGCGCTGGACAGGCATGTCCGGGACGGGCGCGGCGATCAGGTCGCGCTGATCTACGACAGTCCGGTGACCGGGACAAAGGCCCGTTACACCTATGCGCAGATGCTGGAGGAGGTCGCGACGCTCGCGGCCGTGCTGCAGGATCTTGGCGTGGCCAAGGGTGACCGCGTCCTCATCTATATGCCGATGGTGCCGGAGGCGGCCTTCGCCATGCTGGCCTGCGCCCGCATCGGGGCGGTGCATTCGGTCGTCTTCGGCGGCTTCGCCGCCAAGGAGCTGGCGACGCGTATCGACGATGCCGAGCCCAAGGTGATCCTGACCGCGACGTGCGGCATCGAGCCGACGCGCGTGGTCGAATACAAGCCGCTGCTCGATGGCGCGATCGAGATGGCCAGGCACAAGCCGCAAACCTGCGTCGTGCTGCAGCGGCCGCAGGCGGACGCCTCGATGCATGCAATGCGCGACAAGAACTGGCGCACGCTGGTGGCCGCGGCGAAGGCGGCCGGCCGCAAGGCCGATTGCGTCGAGGTGGCGGCGACCGACCCGCTCTATGTCCTCTACACCTCCGGCACGACCGGCAAGCCGAAGGGCGTGGTGCGCGACAATGGCGGGCACATGGTCGTGCTCAAGGCGACGATGGACCAGCTCTTCGACGTGAAGCCCGGCGAGGTGATGTTCACCGCCTCGGATGTCGGCTGGGTCGTCGGTCACGGCTATATCGTCTACGCGCCGCTGATCCAGGGCGCGACCAGCGTGCTCTATGAGGGCAAGCCGGTCGGCACGCCCGATCCCGGTGCCTTCTGGCGGGTGATCGCGGAGCATGGCGTCAAGGTGCTGTTCACGGCGCCGACCGCGTTCCGCGCGATCCGCAAGGAGGATCCCGAGGGCAGGTACCTCGCCGGTCATGACCTGTCGCGGTTCAGGGCGCTCTTCCTCGCCGGCGAGCGGGCCGATCCCGAGACGCTGAAATGGGCCGAGGAATTGCTCAAGGTGCCGGTGATCGACCATTGGTGGCAGACCGAGAGCGGCTCGCCGATCGTCGGTGATCCGATGGGCCTCGGCCTGCTGCCGGTGAAGCACGGCTCGCCGACGGTGCCGCTGCCGGGCTGGGACGTCCAATGCCTCGACGAGGCCGGCCATCCGGTGAAGGCAGGGACGATGGGCGCGATCGTGCTGAAGCTGCCGCTGCCGCCCGGCGCCCTGCCGACGCTCTGGAACGACGACGAGCGCTTCAGGCAGGCGTATCTGACGACCTATCCGGGCTACTACAACACCTCGGATGCCGGTTTCATCGACGAGGACGGTTATGTCTTCATCATGGGGCGCACCGACGACATCATCAACGTCGCCGGCCACCGGCTCTCGACCGGGGGCATGGAGGAGGTGCTGGCGGCGCATCCGGCCGTGGCGGAATGCGCCGTGGTCGGCATTCGCGATGCGCTCAAGGGCGAGCAGCCCTGCGGCTTCGTCGTGCTGAAGGCGGGTACACGCCAGTCGCCGGCGGAGGTCGAGAAGGAGCTGGTCGCGCTGGTGCGCGAGCGGATCGGCCCCGTGGCGGCCTTCAAGCTGGCGGTGACGGTCAATCGGCTGCCGAAGACGCGTTCCGGCAAGATCCTGCGGGCGACCATGAAGAAGATCGCCGACGGCGAGGATTATGCCGTGCCGGCGACGATCGAGGACGCCGGAGTGCTCGACGAGATCGGCACGGCGCTGAAGGACAAGGGAATCGGGTAGGGCTGGCTCCGTCATCCTCCACAGTCATCCCGGGCGGAGCGAAGCGAAGACCCGGGATCCATGCCGGAACTGTTCAGGCATGGATCCCGGATCGGCGCCGCTCACGCGGCTTGTCCGGGATGACGGTGTTGTGTGGAAGGAGGCTAGAGAGCCTCAGCCCTCGTCGTCCTCATCCGCCGGGCGCTTGAGCTGCTTCAGCTTGGCGAAGACGGAATCGACGTCGATCGCCGCTTCCTCCTCGCGCTTCGGCCGGCTCATGTCGGCGAAGGGCTGGCTCTCGGTGTGGGCGTGCGCCGGCGCGGTGGTCTCTTCGGCGGGCAGCAGGGTCGAGCCGGCTTCGGCCAGCGCGGCCGGACGGTCCTTGGCGGCGCGGCCGACCTCGAAGTCCAGGTCGATCTGCGAGCACAGGCCGAGGCTGACCGGGTCGATCGGGGTGAGCTGCTGGGCGTTCCAGTGCGTGCGGTCGCGGATCTGCGCGATGGTCGACTTGGTCGTGCCGATCAGGCGGATGATCTGCGCGTCCTTGAGCTCGGGGTGGTTGCGCAGCAACCAGAGAATGGCGTTCGGGCGATCCTGGCGCTTGGAGACCGGGGTATAGCGCGGGCCCTTGGCGCGCTTGACCTCCGGCACCTTCACCTTGCGCTCGGCGAGACGCAGATGATGGTTCGGGTTCTTGGCGGCGCGCTCCAGCTCCTCGCGGGTGAGCTGGCCTGAGGTGATCGGGTCGAGGCCCTTGATGCCGGCCGCAACCTCACCATCGGCGATGCCGCGGACCTCGAGCGGGTGCAGCTTGCAGAACTCGGCAATCTGCTCGAACGTCAGGGAGGTGTTCTCGACCAGCCAGACCGCGGTGGCCTTGGGCATCAGCGGGGTTTGTGACACGGGGCGTCTCCTGGAAGGCCTTCGCGCCCGATCGGGCTCGTCAAGGCAGGGTCGCGGACAAAAGCTCTCATGCGCCGACCGGCCTCCCCGGCCGGCCATCCAAATCATCGACGATGAGCAGGATGGCGCGCCTTATAGGCGAGGGCGTGGCCAGTGTCCATGGATTTGCATGTCATTGCGGCGGCTGCTCGCGAGCCGAGAGGAGGGCATCCGGGATGGGCCGGGACGGTGTCGCCTTGTCCCAGGCCTGCGCCACGATCCGCCAAACGTCGGCCTCCTTGACCAGCAGCATCATCTCGACGGTGCGGCCGGTTTCGATCGCGTTTTCGACAGCCTCGCAGGCTGCGACCGCCACGGCGACATTGCCGAAGACACGGATCTCGATGCCGAGCGGGCTTTCCTCGAAGGAGCGCAGGCTCGTCTGCGACAGCTCTTGCATCCGCGCGACGAATTGGGCGGGCGATTGCGGCCGGGCGGGGCGAGCGGAGGCATAGAGCAGGGCGGCGTCATGGAAGTCGGCGCCGAAGCCGGCCCAGTCGGCCGGCTCGTCGAGCTGCCAGCTCAGGCTGGCGAACTGCCGCGCGACCAGCGCTGCAATCGCCTGCCTGTCCTCGTCCGGCGCCTCGTTCGGCATGGCTACACCGTCAGCACGATCTTCCCGATATGGGCGCTGGACTCCATCAGACGATGGGCGTCCGCGGCCCGGGCCAACGGGAATGTAGCATGGATCTGCGGCTTGCAGCGCCCGGCTTCGAGCAGCGGCCAGACTTTCGCATGCAGCTCGGCGGCGATGGCGGCCTTCTCGGGGACGGTGCGGGGACGCAGCGTCGAGCCGGTATGAGTCAGGCGCTTCAGCATCAGGCGGCTGAAATTGGCCGATGCCTTCGGGCCGTTGAGGAAAGCGATCTGGACGATGCGGCCCTGATCGGCCGCGGCTTCGTAGTTGCGGTCGATATAGTCGCCGCCGACCATGTCGAGGATGAGGTCGACGCCGCGCCCGCCGGTCGCGGCCTTCGAAGCGGCGACGAAGTCCTCGGTGCGGTAGTTGATGGCGTGGTCGGCGCCGAGTTCGCGGCAGGCGTGGCACTTCTCGTCGGAGCCGGCGGTCGCCAGCACGGTCGCGCCGAAGGCCTTGGCGAGCTGGATCGCCGTGGTGCCGATGCCGGATGAGCCGCCATGGACGAGGAAGCTCTCGCCCGCCTGCAGTCGGCCGCGCTGGAAGACATTGGTCCAGACGGTGAAGTAAGTCTCGGGGACGGCGCCTGCTTCGACAAGCGAAAAGCCCTTCGGCACGGGCAGGGCATTGTCCTCATGAACGATGGCGTATTCGGCATAGCCGCCGCCGGGAACAAGGGCGCAGACCTGCTGGCCGATGGCGAGGCGCTCCGCGCCTTCGCCGCGCGCCACGACCGTGCCCGCGAATTCGAGCCCCGGAATGTCGGAGGCGCCCGGAGGAGGCGTGTAACCGCCAAGGCGTTGCAGGACATCGGGGCGGTTCACGCCGGCAGCCGCGATGGCGACGAGGACCTGGCCGGGGCCGGGCTTGGGAACGGGGCGGGTTTCCGGGCGCAGGACTTCCGGGCCCCCGGGGGCGGGAATGCCGATCGCCGTCATCGTCTCGGGAATGGGGATCATGGCCTCGTCATCCTTCGTCATGGTGCGGCGCAGCGTGACTGTCGCCTCAAGTTCGCTAGCCTGCCGCGCGCAGTTTGAGCAGATGCGAGGCCGCCATGTCGATATTCCCGGAGGACGATCGCCCCAAACCGAAGAGCGTGCATGAGATCGGGCAGGACCTGTCGATGCTCTCGCTCGCCGAGATCGATGAGCGCATCGCCGCGCTGAAGGCCGAGATCGAACGCCTGGCCGAAACGCGGGCGCGCAAGGATGCCTCGCGCTCCGCAGCGGACGCGTTCTTTCGGAAACTTGCCTGAAAAAAGCGTCAAAAAGAAACGCCCGTTAAGGGGGCGTTAATGATTCCAAATTATGAATCGCATCATCCAGTTTGTCTGGATGTCGAGTGGCTCCTGCCCACTCTGTTTGACGCCTCCCTGTTGACCTTCGAGCCGCCTTTGGCGGCTCTTTTTTTGTTTTTGGCGCTTCCTCGCGCCTTCCTGTGGAGAGGGCCGCTGCCTGTGCCCGGACGGGCCGCCGGCCTCGTTTCCGCCATAGCGGTGTAGCCTTGTTAAGGTTAACGACATCTTAGCGGCGTTCGGAAACGCGATCGGCGTTATCCTTGCCACGTCAGCGGCATGATCCGTGGCGCGTTCCAAAGGCGCACGGGCTTGTGCCGATGGGAGACACCGCATGAACGATGCCCAGCTGCTCGATCCGCCGACGGAGGAGGGCGCGCTTTCCTTCGCGCGCCGTTTCGTCCGTTCGGACGCCTTCATGCTGCTGTTTCGCGAAGGCATGGGGCTGGTCGAACAGACCGCCGCCTATCTCGACGGGGAAGGCCGCAAGGAAGCGGCGGCGCTGCCGCGCGAGATCGCGCTGACCTATGCCACCGAGAGCATGCGCCTGACGACGCGGCTGATGCAGATCGCCTCCTGGCTGCTGGTCCAGCGCGCCGTGGCCGAAGGCGAGCTCACGGCCGAGCAGGCCAGGACCGAGCACAACAAGGTCAAGATCAGCGATCCGATGATCTCTCCTGCCGAGCATGTCGTCGCACAGCTGCCGGAGCGCCTGCGTAACCTGATGGCGCATTCGCTGCGGCTGCAGACCCGTGTGCGCCATCTCGAAAACCAGATGTCCGGGACCGAGACCCGCCGCGAAGCCGGCAATCCCGTCCAGGACCAACTGGCGAGCCTGCAGGCGCGCCTCGGCATGAGGCACTGAAGAATTCTCGCGGGAGGCCCGCTCTCCGGGCGGGCCGTCTCGGGCTTCACGCCGCTTCCAGGCTGAACAACAAAAAACCCGGCCGCGAGGCCGGGTTTCTTTGTCTCAGATCAAGGACGGTGGCGCCGGGGCGCCGCAGCCTCACTTCTTGCCGATCGTGCCCAGGCCCGCGAAGCGCGTGTTGAAGCGCGAGACGCGGCCGCCACGGTCCAGCATATGCTGCGTGCCGCCGGTCCAGGCCGGATGGGTCTTGGGGTCGATGTCAAGGTTGAGCGTGTCGCCTTCCTTGCCGTAGGTCGAACGGGTGGCATATTCGGTGCCATCGGTCATGACGACCTTGATGGTGTGATAATCGGGGTGGATGCCGGCCTTGGCCATGACGAAATCCTCGGAGCTTACAAAAACGGGCGCATCGACAAGCAGGCGAGCCTGCCCGGCCCGTCGAAAGAATTCGGATGAGCCTGTCGTGAAGTCGCGTGCACATATCGCAGCCGCGGCGTCAGCGCAAGCTTAACCGGCAATCGGCGCGCCCCTGCGGCGATGCGTCGTTTGCCAAGCTCGCCTTCATGGGCTTCACCGGGCGAGGTTGATATTGGTGGAAAAGGCGCGCGCGTGGCGCGCGCGTGACGAAGGAGGTTCGGTGCGTGGCCGAGGCTGACAAGAACGACAAGAAGGCGCGTCCCGACTTCCGCTCCCTGGCGACCTTCTGGCCCTATGCACGCGCGCAGAAGGGGCGGATCGCCTTCGCGCTCGTCGCGCTCGTGATCGCGTCGCTGGCGACGCTGGTGCTGCCGATGGCGGTCCGACGCGTCATCGATGTCGGCTTCGCCGGCGGCGAACGGCAGCTCGCCAACAGCTACTTCATCCTCCTGATCGGCGTGGTCGCGGTGCTCGCGCTGGCGAGTTCGGCGCGCTTCTACCTCGTCATGACGATCGGCGAGCGCATCGTCTCTTCGCTGCGTGCCGATGTCTTCCGCCATCTGACGCGGCTGGAGCCGGCCTTCTTCGATTCGAGCAAGGCGGGCGAGCTCGTCTCGCGGCTCACGGCGGACACCACGCAGATCAAGTCGACCTTCGCCTCGACCGCCTCGATCGCCCTGCGCAACGTCATCATGGCGCTGGGCGCCCTCGGGCTGATGGTGGCGACGAGCCCGCGGCTTTCCGCCATCGTCATCGGCGTGATCCCGCTGATCGTGGTCCCGCTGGTGCTCTCGGGTCGTTCGGTGCGCAGACGGGCGCGGGCCGCGCAGGACAGGTTGGCCGACGCCTCCGCCTTCGCCGCCGAGGCTGTCGGCGCGATCCGGACGATGCAGTCCTTCGGAGCCGCCCGCCAGACCTCGGCCCGCTTCGAGGCCGCCTCCGACGGAGCTTATTTCGCTTCGCGGGAAGCGACGGCCTCGCGCGCGCTGCTCTCCGGCGTCGCGATCTTCCTGGTCAGCGCCAGCGTCGTCTGCGTACTCTGGACCGGGGCGACCGAGGTCTTCGACGGGCGGATGAGCGGCGGCCGGCTCTCGCAGTTCATTCTCTATGCGGTGCTGGCGGCAAGCTCGCTCGGCCAGCTGTCCGAGGTCTATGGCGATATCAGCGCGGCGGCCGGCGCCTCGAGTCGGCTCGGCGAGATCCTGGCCCTGAAGCCCGCGATCGCCGCGCCGCCGCATCCCAAGCCGATGCCGGCCCCTTCGCTCGGCGAACTCGCCTTCGAGAACGTCTCGTTCAGCTATCCCGGCCGGGTCAGCCCGGCGCTGTCGGACCTGAGCTTCTCCGTGCGGCCGGGCGAGCGCGTGGCGCTGGTCGGCCCGTCCGGCGCCGGCAAGAGCACGGTGCTGCAGCTCGCGCTGCGCTTCTACGATCCGCAGGACGGGCGCGTCGTGGTCGATGGCGTCGCCGGACCCGAGGCAGACCCGGAGATCTGGCGCGAACGCTTCGCGCTGGTGCCGCAGGAACCGACCGTCTTCGGTGTCTCGATTCGGGACAATATCGCCTATGGCCGTCCCGACGCGTCGCAGGACGAGGTCGAAGCGGCGGCGCGGCTCGCGGCGGCCGAAGAGTTCATCCGTGCGCTGCCGCAGGGCTACGACACGATCGTGGGCGAGCGTGGCGTCACGCTATCGGGCGGGCAACGCCAGCGCCTCGCCATCGCGCGGGCGATCCTGAAGGACGCGCCGATCCTGCTGCTCGACGAGGCGACGAGCGCGCTCGACTCGGAAAGCGAGCGGGCGGTTCAAGATGCGCTCGACCGGCTGATGCTGGGGCGCACGACGCTGGTCGTGGCGCATCGCCTGGCGACCATCCTCTCGGCCGACCGAATTCTCGTGATGGAAGACGGACGCATCGTCGAGGAAGGCACGCATGCCGAGCTCAAGGCGCGCGGCGGGCTTTATGCACGCCTGGCCGCGCTGCAGTTCGGGCTGGAGGCGGCTTAGGATAGAGCGAGAAGAAAACCGTTGTTCCGGATCGGCGCCGCTAAAGCGGCGTGTCCGGAGTGACGCAGTGGACCCGGCTCTAGGGGCCCACCAGCGCGCGCTGTTGTTCTTCGCTGGGTTGGCCGAAGAAGCGGATATTGCCGGGCTGGATGAGGACGCCGAGCGCCTCGCTGCCATCGGGCGAGAACAGCGCATAGAACCGGTTGTCGCCGCAATCGTGGCGCTTGCAGGTGTCGACGCGCTCGAAGGTCTGGTCGCCGACGGTGACGATCGTGCTGGGGCCGCCCGGACCGCTCAGCTTGTCAGCCCTGAGCCAGGCTTCGCGCGGGCCGAGCTTGCCGACCATGTGGGTCCAGGCCTCGCGATAGGTCGGCTGCTTCAGCATGTCGTGGAGATAGCGCCCGCCGCCGCCCGTCGACTGGGCCGAAGCCGGGGCCGTCAGCAGCAGCGCGAGAGCCCCAGCGACGGTGAAAGAGAGGCGCCCGACGGACATGATCAGCGCTCCGTGATCTTGAACTCGATGCGGCGGTTGCGGCGGTGCGCTTCGTCGGTATTGGCGACATCGAGCGGCTGGTATTCGCCGAAGCCGGTGGCGGCGACCCGATCGGTCGGCAGGCCGCGCGAGATCAGGTACTCGACCACGGCGATGGCGCGCGCCGAGGAGAGATGCCAGTTCGAAGGGAACTGGGCGGTCTTGATCGGGCGGTTGTCGGTGTGGCCGTCGACGCGCAGGATCCAGGGCAGGTCGGGCGGCATCTCGCGGCCGAGATCGAGCAGGATGGTGGCGAGCTTGTCGAGCTCCTCCTTGCCTTCGGGCTTCAGAACAGCCTGACCGGCATCGAAGAAGACTTCCGACTGGAAGACGAAGCGGTCCCCGACGACGCGGATGTCGGGCCGCGTGCCGAGCACCTGCCGCAGACGTCCGAAGAAGTCCGAGCGGTAGCGCGCGAGTTCCTGGACGCGCTGGGCCAGCGCCACATTGAGCCGCGAGCCCAGTTCCGAGATGCGCGCCTGCGAGTCCTTGTCTTTGGCCTCCGAGGCGGCAAGCGCCTCTTCCAGCGCGGCGAGCTGACGGCGCATGGCGAGAATCTGCTGGTTGACGAGATCGACGGTCGACTGGGCGCGGGCGGAGAGCTGCTTTTCGGCGTCGAGCGCCTTCTGCGTCTCTGCGAGCTGGACCGGGGCGGCATTGTTCTGGGTGGCGAGCTGGCCCTGCAGGCGGCCGCGCTCGTCCTGCTCGCGCGTCAGGGTCGATTGCATGAGCTGCAGGTTCTCCTGCGCCTGCCGGTTCGAGGAACGCTCCAGCGCCAGCAAATCGGTGAGCTCGGAGATCTGCCTGTTGAGCCGCTCCAGCGCGGTGTCCTTGCCGGTCAGCTCCTGTGAGAGGAAGAACTGGCCGAGGACGAAGACGGTGAGCAGGAAGACGATGCCGATCAGCATCGTCGAGAGCGCGTCGACGAAACCGGGCCAGAAATTCGCGTCCTCGCGGCGATGGGCGCGGGAGAGGGCCATGGGTCAGGCTCCTGAAGTGCCGACGGCGATCATGGCTCGGTGATCTGGTCAGCCGTAAGGCGTTCGATCAACCGCTTCAGATCCTTTTCGCGCGTGGCCTGCGCCTCGACCCAGTCGCGGATCATCTGCTGCTCGGCGCGCATATGCTGGACGAGGCCCTGGATGCCCTCGGCGAGGTTGGCGAGCGCCTGGGTCGCCGCGCGGTTGTTCGAGGCGCCGTCCGCCATCGCGGAGCTCAGCCTTTCGAAGCGGTCGGCCAGCGGGTCGCCTGCGGCGAGCAGGGGCGCGATGGTATCCGGCGTTGCGGTGCGGGTGCCGAGCCAGCTTTCGAGCTCGTTGCGGAAGCGGCGCTGCGCCTGTGCCACCTGAAGATCGAGGAAGCCGAGAATCAGCGAGCCGGCGATGCCGAAGAGCGAGGACGAGAAGGACAGGCCCATGCCGGCGAGCGGGGCCGAGAGCCCGGCCTTCAGCTCGTCGAAGAGCACCCCGGCCTCGGCGCCGGTGCGCAGCGACTTGATGACGGTGCCGACCGAACCCACGGTGTCGAGCAGGCCCCAGAATGTGCCGAGCAGGCCGAGGAAGACGAGCAGGCCGGCGAGATAACGCAGCACCTCACGCCCGTCGTCGAGCCTGACCGCGACCGATTCGAGGGCCGAGACGGCCTGGGCGGGGGCGAGCGTGCCGCGATCGAGAGCTGTGAGGACGGAGCCGAAGGGCGCGATGACCTGGCTGCGCTGGACCTCTGCCGAGGCGGGGGCGGCGGCAAGCCGGGTGGCGGCACGGGCCTCGGTGTAAAGGCGCCAGAGTTCGCGCAGGGCGATCAGCACGCCGACGAACAGTGCGCCGACAATGAGGCCGTTAAGCCCCGGATTGGTCATGAAGGCCTGAACCAGGCCGCCCTGGAGGATGTAGCCGAGGAAGCCGATCAGGGCGAGAAACAGGACCGCACGGATGATGTAGCGAAGCGGGCGCGAGAAGCGGGTCTCCGTACGCAGGGGTGCGGCCGTCACCGGCTCGGCCGCGAAATCCTCGTTCGCCATTCGTCGTCTTCCGTTCGCCTCGGAGTGCGGGGAGGACTGTCGCCTTCCACGCCTCCGGGATCAAGCACGAAAGAGCTACAGTTCTGTCTCAAAGCCGGTTTGAAAAAGTCCCCAGCCCTCGGGCGAGGAGCCATTTCGCCGGAAGTGGCGTCTCGCGATGAGGACTGGTGCGCCCAGAGAGCCTCTCAGGCGGCGGCTGTCTTCAGCGCTGCAGCGAGCGCACGCTCGCCGGCCTCGTTGCCGCAGATGATGTCCCGGGCGCTGGTGATCGGCTTGCCGTCGAGCGAGCCGAAGGTGCCGCCCGCCTCGCGGATCAGCACGGCGCCCGCCGCGAAATCCCAGGTGTTGAGACCGCGCTCCCAGTAGGCGTCCATGCGGCCGGCGGCGACATAGGCGATGTCGAGCGCTGCCGAACCCATGCGGCGAACATTGGCGAAGCGCGGCATCACCGCGGCGAGCTCGCGCAGGAACTGGCCGTGGCCGCCCTTGCCGATATGCGGGATGCCGGTGCCGATCAGCATGTCGGCCGGCTCGTTGCGGCCGGAGACGCGCAGGCGCCGGTTGTTGACATAGGCGCCCTTGCCCTTCTCGGCCATGAACATCTCGTCCTTGGCGGCGTCGTAGACGACACCGGCGATGAACTGGTTGTCGCGCTCGAGCGCGACCGAGATGTTCCAGTGCGGGATGCCGCGCAGGAAGTTGTGGGTGCCGTCGAGCGGGTCGATATGCCAGCGATTGCTCTCGTCCGTGCCGTGGACGACGCCGCTTTCCTCCATGATGAAGCCGTAGCCCGGCCGCGCCTTCTCCAGCGACTCGCGCAGGATCTGCTCGGCTTTGTGATCGGCCTTCGAGACGAAGTCGCCGGGCCCTTTCGCGAGCACCTGCAGGTTCTCGACCTCGCCGAAGTCGCGCTTCAGAGAGCGGGACGCCTTCATCACGGCGTCGGTCATCACGGTCATCAGGGGGGAGCGGATCATCGGAAACCTCTTGCGCGCCGGGGCGCGGCTGGAAAGGAAGGAACGGCCTCTCCAGCCCTCATCCTGAGGAGCCGCAAAGCGGCGTCTCGAAGGATGTTTCAGATTGCACTGGAACATCCTTCGAGACGCAGCCTAAAGGCTGCTCCTCAGGATGAGGGCTGCGTTTCGACCGTAGTAACCCGTCACTTGCGCGGCTCTTACTGCGCCGTCAAGACGGCGCTGCTGATGCGGCTGGCCGCAATGCGCGCGGCGCGGGCCTGCTGTTCGGGCTTCAGCCGGTCGAACAGGGCGTCGAGCCCGGGGTCATCGAGCCCCTGCGCACGAGCGGCGAGATGCCAGGCCGCGGCCTCGATCGTGTCGGGCGGAATGCCCAGGCCAAACTGGTAGAGCTTGGCCAGACGGTTCTGGGCGATCGGGTTGCCGAGCGCGGCGGCGCGCTGGAACAGCTTCGCCGCGCGCGCCTCATCCTTGGACACGCCGATGCCGTTGAACAGCATGATCGCATACTCGACCATGCCGGGAACGTTGCCGGCCGCAGTCGCCTGCTTCATCCAGCGCGCGGCTGTCTCCTCGCTCGCCGGCATGCCGCGGCCCTGCTTTGCCAGCACGCCGAGGGCATGCATGGCGTCGCCGACATTGGATTTGGCGGCGATCTCGAGGCAGGCGACGGCGCGCTGGTCGTCCGCCTCGCGGCCGGTG
The DNA here is from genome assembly GCF_052114025.1 of Allobosea sp. RAF48. Classification (NCBI taxonomy): domain Bacteria; kingdom Pseudomonadati; phylum Pseudomonadota; class Alphaproteobacteria; order Hyphomicrobiales; family Alloboseaceae; genus Allobosea; species Allobosea sp. RAF48. Next base: position 83,020 of record NZ_JBFRDZ010000015.1, on the reverse strand, counting down.
GCGAGCAGGGTCAGCGCGAGATTGTAGTTGGCGGCCGGGTGGCCGGCCGCAGCGGCCTTCTCAAGCAGGGCGCCGGCGCGGACCGGATCGCGCTTGCCGCTCTTGTCGTCGAGCAGCTGGGTCGCCAGGGCGAAGGTGGCATTGATATCGCCGCGCGCTTCGGCCCGTTCATACCATTCGGTCGCGACCTTCTGGTTCGGGGCGACGCCGAGGCCCTGACGGTAGAGCTCGCCGAGCAGCGTCATCGCGGCGGCGTCGCTGTTGTCGGTCTCGATGCGCTTGAGCGCATCGGACAGCGCACGCCGGTAGTGGCCTGCCTGATAGGCGCCATAGGCATTGTCGGCTGAGGGCGCGGCCCAAGCCGGAGCCGCCACCAGCATGGAACCGGCGAGGCAGGCAATACGGGCGAGATGCTTCATCGCGCCGCCTTCCGGGCCGCGAATTCGGCGATCGTGGCATTGGCAGCCTCGACCAGCGCGCGGACATCCTGGCCTTCCTCGAAGGCCCAGGCACCGAGCGCGACGAACTCGGCGCCGGTCTCGACCAGCGCGGGGATCGATTCGGCATCGGGCGCATAGGCGACGCAGGGCGTCTCGAAGATCTCGGCCCACCAGCCGGCGCGCTCGATCACGGCCGTGAGCGGCGGCACGCTGCCGTCGGCGCGCGGTTCGCCGAACATGACGTAGTCGACACCGGCCTCGCCGACATCCATCGCGTCGTGGCGGGCGCGCAGGCCGCCGGCGCCGACGATGCGCTCGTTCTTCAGGCTGGAGCGGGCCTCTGCGATCGCCTCGGGCCCACCGGTGACATGCACGCCGTCGGCGCCGCCGCGGGTCGCGACGAGCGCGCTGTCCTCGACGACAAGGGCGACGTTGTTGGCCTGGACCGGTGCGGCGAGGCGCTTGACGCGCTCGATGCGGTTGCGGTCGTCGCCGGGCGTGAGGCGCAGCACGATGGCGGCGATGTCACCGCCGGCCATGGCCTGCATCAGGCGAAAGACGATCGCCTCCGCGTCCTCGACGGGCGGGGTGACGAGCATCAGGCGGGTGTGGGAGGAGTGCGTGGTCATGATCGGCTGCGCAAACGGCCCGCAGCGAAGTCCAATGTCAAGACCGCAAGCCCGGCAATCAAGCTCCAGAAGGCGGAGCCGATGCCGAAGAGCGAGAAGCTGGAGGCGGCGACGGAGAAGGCGATGACGGCGGCGAAGCGCTCCTTGTCGGAGGATATGGCCTGGGCGAGCGCGCCCGTGAGCGAGCCGACGAGGCCGAGCCCGGCAACGGCGACGATCAGCGCCTTCGGCATGGCGAGCACCAGCGCGATCAGCAGGCCGGCAAAGCCAGCGACGGTGAGCCAGAGCGCGCCGTAGACCACGCCGGCCTTCCAGCGCTGCTTCGGGTCAGGGTGGGTGTCGCCGCCGGTGCAGATCGAGGCTGATATCGCGGCCATGTTGGTCATATGCGCGCCGAAGGGCGCGGTGACGAGCGAGGTCAGGCCGGTGACGAAGAGGGCGGGCGCCGTCGGCGGGCTGTAGCCGGCGGCGCGCAGCACGGCGAAACCCGGCAGGTTCTGGGCGGCCATGGTGACGAGGTAGAGCGGGACGCCGATGCCGAGCATGGCGGCAATATCGAAGCGAGGCGTGACGAATTCGAGGCCGGTCAGCGCGATCTCTCCTGCCGGCCAATGGGCGAGCCCGCCCGCAAAGCTGATCACAATACCGGCGGCGAGCGCGGCGATGACGCCAAGGAAGGGGCTGATCAGCCGCGCGACGAGAAAGACCGCGAGCAGCGGCAGGACGAGCGTCGGCGACAGCCGCATCTCGTCGAAGACCGCGACGACAAAGCGGAAGATGACACCAGCCAGCATCGCCGAGGCGACGGGCATCGGGATGCGTTCGATCAGGCGGCCGAGCGGGCGGAAGGCGGCGGTGAGCATCATCAGCGCCGCGGCGAGGAGAAACGCGCCGACCGCCGACGCCATGTCGAAGCCGCTGGCGGCGGCGATGAGGGCCGCGCCCGGCGTCGACCAGGCGCAGATCATCGGCAGGCGGTAGCGCCAGGACAGAAAGGCGCTGGAGATCGCGGTCGCAATGGCGAGCGCAGCGATCCAGGACACGGTCTGTCCGGCCGTTGCGCCGAGCGTCTGCGCGGCGGAGAGGATGACGGCCACCGAGGCGGCGAAGCCGACGAAGACCGCGACCAGAGCGGAGAAGACGATCGACATGGCGTTCCGGCGGTGATCGCAGGCGGCGGGATCAAGCCGTTGAATCAGAAAACGCTGCGTACGGAAAGAGCGCTAGGCACATGCCGAGCTGCAGCCGGAGCGATGCGCCGCCCCGGAAAGAAAACGCCCGGCGCCAGGCCGGGCGTTGCAGAATGGAGCCGTCAGGCGGATCACGCCGCCTTCTTCGAGCCGAAGGTCGGGTCGAGTTCGCCCTTGGCGTAGCGCTTGGCCATTTCGGCGAGCGTGATGACGCGCTTGATCTTCGAGGCCTGGCCGGCGGTGTTGAACTCCTCGAGCCGCTGCTTGCAGAGCTTGGTCATCGCCTCCATGGCGGGCTTCAGATATTTGCGCGGATCGAACTCGCCGGGGTTCTCGGACAGGATCTTGCGGATCTGGCCGGTCATCGCCATGCGGTTGTCGGTGTCGATGTTGATCTTGCGCACGCCGTGCTTGATGCCGCGCTGGATCTCCTCGACCGGCACACCCCAGGTCTGGGGCATCTTGCCGCCGTACTGGTTGATGACGTCCTGAAGGTCCTGCGGAACGCTGGACGAGCCGTGCATGACGAGATGCGTGTTCGGCAGCAGCTTGTGGATCTCCTCGATGACATGCATCGCCAGGATCGCGCCGTCGGGCTTGCGGGTGAACTTGTAGGCGCCGTGCGAGGTGCCCATGGCGATGGCGAGCGCATCGACCTTGGTCTCGGCAACGAACTTCACGGCTTCGTCGGGGTTGGTCAGGAGCTGGTCATGGCTGAGCTTGCCCTCGAAGCCGTGCCCGTCCTCCTTCTCGCCCTCGCCGCTTTCCAGCGAACCCAAGACACCGAGCTCTCCTTCGACGGAGATGCCGCCGAGATGGGCCATGTCGGTGACGGTCTTGGTCACGCCGACATTGTAGTCCCAGTCGCCGGGGGTCTTGCCGTCGGCCTTGAGCGAGCCGTCCATCATCACCGAGGTGAAGCCCGCCTGGATCGCGGTCATGCAGGTCGCCGGCTCGTTGCCGTGGTCGAGATGCACGCAGACCGGGATATGCGGATAGATCTCGGTGACGGCGTCCATCATGTGCTTGAGCATGATGTCGTTGGCGTAGCTGCGGGCGCCGCGCGAGGCCTGGATGATGACGGGCGCGTCGGTCGCATCCGCCGCGGCCATGATCGCCAGCGCCTGCTCCATGTTGTTGATGTTGAAGGCGGGCACGCCGTAGTCGTTCTCGGCGGCGTGGTCGAGCAACTGGCGAAGCGTGATACGGGCCACGATTGGCACTCCCCTTTGGCTAATCGATATGAGGTTTGATGTAGTGCGTAAGCGCCACTGGCGCAAAACTAAAGCACTGACATGCTGAAAATGCGAAGGGCCGCCCGGTTGCCGGGCGGCCTCTGAAAACATCGTCGCAATCAGGCTTTCCGCAGCGCCTCGACGCCCGGCAGAGCCTTGCCTTCCATCCATTCGAGGAAGGCGCCACCTGCCGTCGAGACATAGGACAGGCTGTCCGCGACGCCGGCATGGTTCATGGCCGAGACGGTGTCGCCGCCGCCGGCGACCGCGACGAGTTCGCCTGCCTGGACGTGCCTGGCCGCCGCCTTGGCGACCGCGACGGTCGCCGTGTCGAAGGGCGGCAGCTCGAAGGCACCGAAGGGGCCGTTCCAGACCAGCGTCTTGACCTTCTCCAACCGCAGAACGACTTCGGCGATGCTCAGCGGGCCGGCGTCGAGGATCATCTCGTCGGCCTCGACCTCGCCAACCGGCACGACGCGGTAGCTGGGATGGGCCTTGAATTCACGCGCGACGAGCGCATCGACCGGAAGCAGGATCTCGCAGCCGGCGGCCTTGGCCTTGGCTTCGATCTCGCGGGCGGTGTCGAGCAGGTCGTGCTCGCAGAGCGACTTGCCGACATCGACGCCGCGCGCGGCGAGGAACGTGTTGGCCATGCCGCCGCCGATAGCGAGCACGTCGACCTTCCTGACGAGGTTGCCGAGCAAGTCGAGCTTGGTCGAGACCTTGGCGCCACCGACGATCGCCATCACCGGCCGGGCGGGATTGTCGAGGCCGGCGGAAAGCGCCTCCAGCTCCGCCTGCATGGTCCGTCCGGCATAGGCCGGCAGGACATGGGCGAGACCTTCAGTCGAGGCATGGGCGCGGTGGGCGGCGGAGAAGGCGTCATTGACGTAGAGATCGCCATTGGCGGCGATCGCCCTCACGAACTCGGCGTCGTTCTTCTCGTCGCCAGCGTGAAAACGGGTGTTCTCCAGCAGCAGGACGTCGCCGTTCTTCGCGGCGGCAACGGCCTTGGCGACCGGCTCGCCGATACAGTCGTCGACGAAGGCGACGGGGCGGCCGAGCGCCTGAGTCAGCGCCGGGACGATCTGCTTCAGGCTGTTCTTGTCGTCGCGGCCCTTGGGACGGCCGAAATGCGCGAGCAGGATGACCTTGCCGCCCTTGTCGGCGATCTCGCGAATGGTCGGCAGCACACGGTCGATGCGGGTGGTGTCGCTGACCTTGCCGTTCTCCATCGGAACGTTGAGGTCGACGCGGACGAGGGCACGCTTGCCGGCGAGATCGGCGTCGTCGAGGGTGCGGAAGGCGGTCATCGCGTCAGCAGGCTCCCGAACAGACCGGGCACTCCGAACCTCAGCACCGCAATGGTGAGCGCGACAGTGAGAACGGCCGTGACGATGGCGGTCAAGAACAGGGTTCCGGCGCGCGGCGTGGCGTCGACGCGGTCACGCAGGGCGGAAATCTCGCCGCGGATCGCGGCGAAGTCCATCGTGCCGGCGGCGGCGTCGACCTTGTGGGCGCTGCGCTCGAGCGAGGCCTCGGCGCGGGTCAGGACAGCCTCGTAGCGGGCGAACTTCTCCTCGATGCGCGCGGCCTTCTCCTCGATGCGGGAGAGCTGATCGAGCTGGCGCGGATCGGGCTTCGATGCGGTTTCGACGGAGGCGGGCACCGCGGAGCCGATGACCACGGCGGGAGCTGCCGGTGCAGGCGTTGCAGCTGCGGGAGCGGGGCTGAATGCGGGGGGCGGCATCACGGCGGGCGCCTCGACGGGCACCGGGGACGCAACAGTCGGCTCGATCTTGGCCATAGGCTCTCCGTAGCGTGGAGGAAATGGCGGGGCCGCGCCGGAGCACGGTGCGGCCTCGCTTTCAGGCACCATACCCCCTGCCGGGGGCATGGGGGCGATGGATCAGAGCAGGGCGCCCATGGCGACGGCCGTGTCGCTCATGCGGTTCGAGAAGCCCCACTCATTGTCGTACCAGGACAGCACGCGCACGAACTTGTCGTCCATGACCTTGGTCTGGTCGAGGGCGAAGGTCGAGGAATGCGAGTCGTGGTTGAAGTCGATCGAAACGTTCGGCTGGTCGGTGACCCCGAGGATGCCCTTCAGCGCGCCACGCTTCGACGCCTTGATGATGGCGTCGTTGATCTTCTCGACCGAGGTCTTGCGCTTGGCGAGGAACTTGAAGTCGACGACCGAGACGTTCGGCGTCGGCACGCGGATCGAGGTGCCGTCGAGGCGGCCCTTGAGATCGGGGATGACGAGGCCGATCGCCTTGGCAGCGCCGGTCGAGGTCGGGATCATCGACATCGCGGCGGCACGGCCGCGATAGAGATCCTTGTGCATGGTGTCGAGCGTCGGCTGGTCGCCGGTATAGGCATGGATCGTGGTCATGAAGCCCTTGTCGATGCCCACGGCGTCATGAAGCACGCGCACGACCGGCGCGAGGCAGTTCGTGGTGCAGGAGGCGTTCGAGACGACGAGATGCTCCTTGCTGAGCTCGCCATGGTTGACGCCGTAGACGACGGTGAGGTCGGCGCCGTCGCAGGGGGCAGAGACCAGCACGCGCTTGGCGCCTGCGGCCAGATGGGCGGCGGCCTTCTCACGGGTGGTGAAGATGCCGGTGCATTCCAGCGCGATGTCGACGCCGAGAGCCTTGTGCGGCAGATCCTTGGGATCGCGGATGGCGGTGACCTTGATCGGGCCGCGGCCGACATCGATCGTGTCGCCGGAGACGGTTACCGTGCCGGGGAAGCGGCCGTGGACTGAGTCGAAGCGGAAGAGATGGGCGTTGGTCTCGACCGGGCCGAGATCGTTGATCGCGACGACCTCGATGTCCTTGCGCTTCGACTCGATGATCGCGCGCAGAACGTTGCGCCCGATGCGGCCGAAGCCGTTGATCGCCACCTTAACCGTCATCTCTTCCTCTCCTTCGCCGAGCGAACCGGCGTGAGCCGTCGCTATCCACGCGGGCAATTCGGCCAAAGCATGGCCGAACGCAAGATAAAAACCGTCATTGCGAGGAGCGTAGCGACGAAGCAATCCAGGGGCAGCAGGGCCCGACGTTCCCCTGAATTGCTTCGCCGCGCTCGCAATGACGGGGAATATCAGCCGTTGTGCTGCTTCATCGCGGCTTCGGCGACAGCCTCCGCCGTGATGCCGAAGTGCTTGTAGACTTCCTTGTAGGGGCCGCTCGCCCCGAAGGAGTGCATGCCGACGAATGCGCCGTCATGGCCGATCACCGCATCCCAGCCGAAGCGCACGCCCGCCTCGACCGCGACCTTGACCGGCGCGGAGCCGATGATCTCGGCCTGGGTGGCCTCGTCCTGCAGGAGCAGGAGTTCGAGCGAGGGCACCGAGACGACGCGGGCGCGCACGCCCTTCTCGGCCAGCAGCTTGCGGGCGGCGACGGCAAGCTCGACCTCGGAGCCCGAGGCGAAGAGCGAGACCTGGGCCTTGCCGCCCTCGGCCGCGAGCAGCTCATAGGCGCCGGTGGCGGAGCGGTTCTTCGCCGTGGCGTCGGTGCGCAGTTGCGGCAGGTTCTGGCGCGACAGAGCCAGCACGGTCGGCCCGTCCCTGCGCTCCAGCGCTGCCTGCCAGGCTTCGGCGGTCTCGATCGCGTCGGCCGGGCGGAAGACGCGCATGTTCGGCATGGCGCGCAGCGAGGCGATCTGCTCGACCGGCTGGTGGGTCGGGCCGTCCTCGCCGAGGCCGATCGAGTCATGGGTCATGACGTAGACGACCGGCAACCCCATCAGGGCGGCGAGGCGCATCGACGGACGGGCATAATCGGCGAAGACGAGGAAGGTGCCGCCGGCAGTGCGGAAGCCGCCATGCAGGGTGATGCCGTTCATCGCCGCGGCCATGCCATGCTCGCGGATGCCGTAGCGCACGTAGCGGCCCTTCGGGGTCTTCGGGGTGAAGTCCTCGGCGGCCTTTGTGCGGGTGTTGTTCGACGGCGTCAGGTCGGCCGAGCCCATCACCAGCTCCGGCATGACCGGTGTGATGGCTTCCAGCGCCAGCTCCGAGGCCTTGCGGGTCGCGACGGCCTGCGGCGCCGCGATCAGCCCCTTCTTGTGGGCGAGGATCACCTTGTCGAGCTTGGCGGGGACCGTATGGGCGAGACGGCGCTCGAACTCGCCGCGCTTGCGCTCGGAGAGGGCGCCGAAGCGCTCGTTCCATTCCTTGTGCGCGGCGGCGCCGGCCGCGCCGAAGCTGCGCCAGGCCTTCAGCACCTCGGCGGGAATCTCGAAGGGCCCACCGGTGATGCCGAGGTTCTTCTTGGCTGCGGCGAGCTCGTCGGCGCCCAGCGCCTCGCCATGGGCCTTCGAGGTGCCCTGCTTATGCGGCGCGCCGAAACCGATGATCGTCTTGCAGGCGATCATGGTCGGCTTGTTCGACTTCTGGGCGCGGCGGATGGCGGCCTCGATCGCCTCGGGATCATGGCCGTCGACGCGCTCGGAGCGCCAGCCGCAGGCCTTGAAGCGCGCGACCTGGTCGACATTGTCGGTGATCGAGAGCGGGCCGTCGATGGAGATGCCGTTGTCGTCCCAGAGCACGATCAGCTTGTTGAGTTTCTGGTGGCCGGCGAGCGCGATCGCCTCCTGGCTGATGCCCTCCATCAGGTCGCCGTCAGAGGCCAGCACATAGGTGTGGTGATCGACGACCTTCTTGCCGAACTCGGCGGCGAGCATGCGTTCGGCCATCGCCATGCCGACGGCGGTGGCGAGGCCCTGGCCGAGCGGGCCGGTGGTGGTCTCGACGCCGGCAGTCTCGAAATTCTCCGGATGGCCCGGCGTGTTGGAACCGAGCTGGCGGAATTTCTGGAGGTCGGCGAGCTCCATGCCGGGGGTGCCGGTGAGATAGAGTAGGGCGTAGAGCAGCATCGAGCCATGGCCGGCGGAGAGCACGAAGCGGTCGCGGTCCGGCCAGCGCGGATCGGCGGCATCGTATTTCATCACGCGGGAAAACAGCACGGCGGCGACGTCGGCGGCGCCCATCGGCAGGCCGGGGTGGCCGGACTTGGCCTTCTCGACGCCGTCCATCGCCAGGCCGCGGATGGCGTTGGCGAGCTTGTCGTGCTGGGCGCGGTCGATGCTGGTCATGATGGTCTCACAGGGCTCCGTCTGGCGGGAGGGCCGGTCCGACCTGCGCGACAGCGGGCCGGGGGAGGGGGGAAGGCAGTCTTGAAGCTGCTCTTGGCGAGCTTGGAAAGGACGGGTGGATTAGGCCCGGCTCTCCCTTCGAGTCAATTCGCGGAGGCCGGCTTTCGCGGTCGCAGGGGGCCTCAGTGCCCGGTTTTTCGCAGATGGCGCATCCGTCGCGGCGGGCAAGCCTTTGCGAGGCAGCGTTTACGCGCTTTTGGGTCGATTCCTGTTTTCCCGCGTTCTGCTGTAAATTCAGGCACGAATCGTGTGAGCCGGCTTCGATCTGAAAGGAGAGCGACCGTGGCGAGCCTGATGCTGGACAATGCGCTGGCGCGTCTCGACAGCGCTCTGGGGCAGCTCGAGGCGGCGGCGCGGCGGCGGATCGAAGCGGAACGCGGCCGGGGCAATCTCGAAACCGAACTGGCGCTGATGCAGGATGACCGGGCGCGGCTCGCGGCCGATCTCGACGGCGCGATGGCGCGGCTCGGCCATGTCGAAACGGCGGCCGCCGATGTCGACCAGCGGTTGCTGCGGGCGATGAACGTCATCAGCGCGGTGATCGAACGCGTGCAGGCGCAGCAGCCGGCCGAGGAGCCGGAGCACGAGGCCGAAGCGAGCTAGCGCATTTTCGAGCGAAGTGGACGCCGGTTCGCGTGCGGAAAACGCGACAAAACGAAGAGATGGAGCATTCCCGCGATACGCAGAGACGCGGAAATGCACTAGAAGCGAAGAGGGCAGGAGACGGATGCCGCAAGTCAACGTCATGATCGCCGGCAAGGCCTACCGCATGGCATGCGGGGAGGGCGAAGAAGCCCATCTCGAAGGGCTCGCGCAGTTCTATGACGAGAAGATCGGCGAGATGCGGCTGGCCTTCGGCGAGATAGGCGACATGCGGCTGCATGTCATGGCGGCACTGATGGTCGCGGACGAGGTCCATGAACTGAAGCAGCGGCTGGCGAGGCTCGAATCGGACCTCGCCGCAACGCAGGGCGATGCCGGCGCAGCCGACCAGCGCCTGAGCGAGGTCGAGGACCGCGCGGCGGAAGCCCTGGTCGCGGCGGCCGAGCGGATCGAGGGCGTGGCCAAGAGCCTGCTTCCGACAATGACGGGGTGACGGACTGCCGGCTACGGCACTTGCCAATTAAAGCGAAAACCCCGGACGTTGCCGTCCGGGGTTTTTTCCTGCGCAGCTCAGGCCGAGATCAGACGCCCGGGGCGCCGCCCGCGCCGTCCAGCACCGTGACGGAGCGGCGGTTCTGCGACCAGCAGGAGATGTCGTTGCAGACCGCGACCGGGCGCTCCTTGCCATAGGAGATGGTGCGCATGCGGTTCGCCTGGATGCCGCGCGAGGCGAGGTAGTCGCGCACGGTCTGGGCGCGGCGGGCGCCGAGCGAATAGTTGTACTCGCGCGTGCCGCGCTCGTCGGCGTGGCCCTCGACCGTGAAGGTGTAGCGCGGATAGCGCTGCAGCCAGCCGGCCTGCTTGTCGAGGGTAGCGGTGGCGGTGGAGGTCAGGTCGGTGGAGTCGGTCTCGAAGAAGACGCGGTCGCCGACATTCACGACGAAGTCCTGGGCGCTGCCGGGCGTCGCGGCGCCGCCGGCGCCGAAGCCCGAGGCGTCGGCATTCTGGTCTTTGGCGCAAGCGCCGAGCGCGAGCGTCGCGGCGATGGCGGCGGCAAAGCGGACCGAACGGCCGCCGGCGAAAAGAGTGGTCATCATGGCTAAACTCCGGGCGATCGAAATCTCTTGGCGGCGCGCTTCAAGGACGGCTTCGCGTGGCTCCATCAATGAAGCGTCAACCTAAACGAGACCTTGCCAGAACAAGGCGAAGTGGCGGCATTGCGGCGTATGGTTAACCAATTATGGCGAAAGGCGTTTGCGCTGGCCGTTGTGGCCCTGGAGACACAGAAGCTCGCCTCTCTGGCCACTTTGCCAGCTACCCGGCCGATCAGGGGCGCAATCGTTTCGGCGACGCCTCGCAGTGCATCACAAGGCTGGGGCAAGCTCTCGGTCGGGGCGTGCACTTTGAATAGCTTGGGGACGGCTTAACCGATCAGGTCGATTGAACCTGATCGGATCAGGCTCCGGGCCGCCTCTCGGGCCAAATAAGAAGGCCGCCCAACCATGGCCGGGCGGCCCCTTCTCCCGTCAAATGCGCGGCCGTTCTCAGCGCTGCCCGCTCAGCAGCGGCGACCAGGTCGGGTCGGAGGCGAAAGCCGGTGTCGGGACCGGCACCTCGACGCGGCCGGTGATGTCGACCATGTACAATTTGCCGCCGGACTGGCCGCCCGGATCGCGGAAGAACATCAGGTACTGGCCGTTCGGCGCCCAGTTCGGGGCTTCGTTGTGGAAGCCCTCGGTGAGGATGCGCTCGCCCGAGCCGTCCGGGCGCATCACGCCGATGGCGAAGCCGCCGCCGCCCTGCCGGGTGAAGGCGATGAGGTCGCCGCGCGGTGACCACGAAGGCTGCGAATAGCGGCCCTGGCCGAAGGAGATGCGCTGGGCTTCGCCGCCGGAGGACGACATCACATAGAGCTGCTGCTGGCCGCCACGGTCGCTCTCGAAGACGATCCGCGAGCCGTCCGGCGCGTAGGAGGGCGAGGTGTCGATCGCCGCCGTCGAGGTCAGGCGCGTCGTCGAGCGCGAGCCGATGTCGATGGCGTAGAGATTGGCGTTTCCGCCCTGCTGCAGCGAGAGCACGACGCGCTGGCCGTTGGGCGCGAAGCGCGGGCTCGAGCTCATGTCCGGGAAGTTGCCGACGATCTGGCGCTGGCCGGTCTCGATGTTGAGCACCTGCACGCGGGGCTGCTCGCCCTGGCGCTGCGACATGAAGGTGACGTCCTGCGAGACCGGCGAATAGCGCGGCGTTACCACCGAGGTATCGCCATTGGTGAGATAGCGCACATTGGCGCCGTCCTGGTCCATGATGGCGAGACGCTTGCGGCGGCTCTCCTTCGGGCCGGATTCGTCGACGAAGACGACGCGGGTGTCGAAGAAGCCACCGAGCCCGGTGACCTTGCTGAAGATCGCATCCGAGATGATGTGGCCGACGCGGCGGGCATTGCTCGGGTCGGTGAAGTACTGCTGGCCGTCGGTCTGCGTGCCGGTCGCGACATCCCAGAGCCGGAACTCGGCGCGGATGCGGCCGGCCTCGCGCGCGACGCGGCCGGTGACCAGCGCCTGTACGCCGCTGGCCTTCCAGGCGTCGAAGCGGGGCGCGGAGTCGAAGGGCGGGTTCGGCTCCGGGAAGCGGCTCTTGTCGACCGGCGTGAAGTAGCCGCAGCGCTTCAGGTTGTTGGTGATCACGCTGGAGACGAGCACGCCGCCTTCGCCGGCGAAATCGGCGATGGCGATCGGCATGGGCTGGAAGGCGCCGCCGCGCAGGTCGATGACAAGTTCGGCGCGGGCGGCCGCAGGCACCATCAGGGCGGCGCCGGCGGTGGCGAGCAGACGGCGGCGCGTCGGCGCGGCCGTCAGGAAGGGGAGGGGGCTAATGTCGATCATCGGGGTCACATGACGTCCCTTGCGTCGAAATTGACGACGACGTCGCGCCAGTCGTCATAATAGGCGGCGAATTGAGCCGGAATGCGCAAAGGCGCGCAGCGGCGGGTGGCGGTCAGCGCCGAGTCGGCGGCGACACGGAAGAGCGGGTCGGACGAGGAGTTGATCACGCCAGGCTGGCCGGCGAGCGAGCCGTCGGTATTGAGCTTCATCCGCACGGACGGCACGACGTTGCCGCTGCCATGGGCGTTGGCGAGTGCGATCGGCACGTTCCAGCACTTCAGCAGCTGATCCTGGATGATGCCGATGAGCTGCGCCCGGAGCGACGGGCTGAGCTTCTGCGAGGCGCCGCGCTCGGTGCCGAGCGAGGCCGTGCGATTGACCTGCGGCGCCGAGGAGCCGGAGGACTGCGCCTTCTCCTTCGACTGCAGCAGCTTGGCGATATCGCTGGCGTTGAAGTTCTTGGCGATCTCGGCCTCGCGCTTGGCCTTGGCCTCGGCCTCCTGCTTGGCCTTGGCCTCGGCGGCGAGCTTCGCCTTCTGCTCGGCCTCGGCCTTCGCCTTGGCGGCAGCTTCGGCCTTCTCCTTGGCCTGCTTGTCGGCTTCGGCCTTGGCGAGCGCCTCGGCCTTGGCCTTCGCGTCGGCCGCGCGCTTGGCGGCCTGGGCCTCGGCTTCCGCCTTGGCCTTGGCGGCGGCCTTCGCCTCCTCCTCGGCCTGCTTCGCCTTGGAGGCGAGCTCCGCGTCCTCGGCGAGCTTCGCCAGCTCCTCGCGCTTCTGCTCGGCTTCGCGGGCGGCCGCGGCCTCGCTCTTCTGCGGGGGCTGCTTGGCCGGCTCCGGCGGCTTGGTCTCGGGCTTCGGCAACTCGACCGGGCGGGCCGGCGGCGGCGGTGTCGAGGCGTTGTCCTCGGCGACCTTCAGCTCGGGCGGGCGCGAGGGTGGGGCAGGGGTGTCGGTCTTGGCCTCGCCGGCTTCCTTGCGCTCGACGACATCGGACTGGCGCTCGGCGCGCGGCGTCGGCTGCGCCTGCACCTTCTCGGCGCTGCGCTCGCCGCGCGTGACTTGGTTCAGTGCGTTGGGATCGATGATCTCGACGGCGATCGCTTCCTCGTTCTCCGGCAGCGGCGCCGGGGACGAAAACGCCAGCAGCCCCGCGACGAGGACCGTCGCGTGGCCGAGCGCCGACACCAGCATGCCAGGTTCGGAGGTCGTAAGCTTCACGCCCTGAACACCCTTACTCTCGTCGCTCTCAGCGGCCCGCCGGCTCGGTGACCAGCGCGACACGCTTGAACCCGGCCGAGGTGATGGTCGACATCACCGAAGCGACCCGGCCGTAATCCACCAGCTTGTCGCCGCGCACATAGATGCGCTCGTCGAAGCCCTGCTTGGCGAGGCCCTGCAGCTTGCTGACAAGGTCCGGCTCCAGCGTCGGCTGATCCTGCAGGAAGATCTGCCCCTTGCTGTCGATCGCGATGGTGATCGGCTTCTGATCGACATTGATCGGCTTGGCGCCGGTCTGCGGCAGGTCGAGCGGGACGCCCGTCGCGATCAGCGGCGCGGCGACCATGAAGATGATGAGCAACACCAGCATGACGTCGATGAACGGCGTCATGTTGATCTCGGCGATGGCGCCGTGGCGGCGCCCGCGGCGGCCCCGGCGGCCGGCGCCCTTCGCGGCGGTGGCGGCGGACATACCCATTGTTCAGCCCCTCACGCGGCCATGCGCTCGTCGATCTGCCGCGACAGGATCGCGGAGAACTCGTCGGCGAAGGCTTCGAGCCGGCCTTGCGCCTTGGCGACCTCGGCCTGGAGCTTGTTGTAGGCCATCAGCGCGGGGATTGCGGCGAAGAGGCCGATCGCGGTGGCGAAGAGCGCTTCGGCGATGCCGGGCGCGACCACTGCGAGGGAGGAATTCTTGGAGACCGCGATGGCGGTGAAGGAGTGCATGATGCCCCAGACCGTGCCGAAGAGGCCGATGAAGGGCGCAGCCGAAGCGATGGTCGAGAGCACCAGGAGCTTGGATTCGAGCCGCTCGGTCTCGCGCTGGATGGTGACGTCGAGCACCTTGTCGATGCGCTGGGAGAGGCTGGCGACGGAGCGGCCGCCATTCTCGAAGGAGCGCTTCCATTCCCGCATCGCCGCGACGAAGACCGCGGCCATGTCGTTGACCGGCTTGCTGGCGAGGTCGCGATAGAGTTCCTCGAGCGAGCGGCCGGACCAGAACACCTCCTCGAAGGCGTCCATGTCGCGCCGCGTGCGCCGATAGAGCAGCGTCTTGTCGATGATGATCGACCAGCACCAGATCGAGGCGCTGATCAGACCCATCATCACCAGCTTGACGACGATGTGAGCATGCCAGAACAGCGTCCAGAACGACATGTCGATCTGTGGCGCGGCCTGCGCGACGTCGGCGGGGTTCATCCTGTCATCCTTCTTACCCAGGCGGTACGCCGATGGCCCGAACCTTCAAGGCTCATGGCCCCGGCCCCAAACCCCGCCGCTCGCGTCGCAGGAGACCCACGCCGCCGCCCGTTTCGCGATCGGGGAAATGCCGTATCCCGTCAATCGCGCGCGAATTCGGCGAAAGATGGGCCGAAACGGGGTTTCCCACGAAACGCATGCTCCAGGAGCAGTTAAGCATCCAGCAAGGTTAATGTGGGGTATACGTCCGGTGCGATGCGGCGATGACGGGGCACAGGCAGGGACGGACAGCCCCGCTTGAAACATCGGGCAGGCGCATGATTCGGCTGCTCCGCGGCAAGGAACAGCCAGTATTCCGTGCAGATGTCGCAGATCGGGATCCGAAGGAAGGGCGCCGAGCATCTCCGGAAAAAGCCCGTGATCCGACCCGGCCACGGACTTTCACCCGCTCGAGATCTCACAGACGCTCTTCGGCCGGACTGGCCGAATCGGCGCACGGAGGCATCTCGGCGTTCGTCGGGATGGCAAGAACAAGAAATCGGCTGAAACTTGTCTCGGAACACTCTACGACTGATGTCGCGGCTGCCATCCGCGACAAGACGCAAAAAATTGAACCGTCGTTGCTTTCTGAGTGGAGAGGTTTCCCATGTCGAGGCACATTGGTCTGATTGTTGCCATTTCAATCGCAGCGGGTCTGGCGGGTTGCGCCACCTACCCCGAGGTTACCACCCAAACCGTGATCGTCTCGGGCGTCGGCCCGGTCGAGATCGAGCGCCTCAATGTCCGCGTGGTGTCGATCGACCGGCCCAACCGTGCCGTGACGGTCGAGCAGCGCGGCTACAGGTGGCTCGTTGATGTCCCGCCTGTCTTCGGCAATCTCGAAAATCTGCGGGAAGGCGACACGGTCGATATCAGCCGTGTCGAGGGCGTCGTCGTCGAGGTCCGGCCCAACAGGCGGGGTGCCAAGCCGGGGATCACCTATACGGAGATAGGGGCCAGTTCGACCTTCCAGAACCTGCCGGAGAGGTTCGTCGCCCGGTCGGTGACGCTGACCGCCAAGTTCGAGCGGTTCGATGCGGCCAGCGGCGTCGTGAGTTATGTGGGCCCCTTCGGTCCGCGCTCGATCACCGTGGTCGACCCCGCCGTGAAGGCGCGGCTGCAGAAGTTCAAGCGTGGTGACATGGTGGACCTGAGCTTCGAGGAAGCCTTCTTCATCACTCTCAAATAGCTTTTGGCCGCATGGGCCGCCTGCCTGGTGCTCCCGGGCAGGCGGGGCCTGCTTTGGGGCGATGAGACTGCGTCGCCCGGTCGTGCGATCGGGCTTCGGCGCGACGCTGCCGGCGTCGCGCCGAAGATTGGCGTCTCGCGCCAGCCGCCATCGGCCGTCTGCTTGCTTGCGCGGAGGAAGCTGCGGCCGAAAAGAAAAGCCCGCCCCGGCGGTCCGGGGCGGGCTCGATTCTTGGCTTGCCTCGACCGGCGCGTCAGGCCGCGTCAGGCTGGGCCGGAGGATTGGCCGGCGGGTTGTTGCGGCGCTCGTTCATGAACTGATCGAACTCGGCCTTGTCGCGGGCCATGCGCAGGCGGCCCAGGAAGTCGTGGAACTCGCGCTGCTCGTCCTCGAGCCGGCGCAGCGTCTCGGCGCGATACTCGTCGAAGGCGCGGTTGCCGCTGGAGGGGCCGCCGCGGCCCCAGCCGCCGAAGCCGCCGCCAAAGCCGCCTTCACGGCCGGCCATGCGCTCACGCAGACGATCCATCTTGCCCTGAAGGCGGCTCATCCGGTGCTCGTAACGGTCGCCCGCGTAGCCACAACCCATGCGTCCACTCCCGAACAGAAAGGCCAGGGTCGCCAGACCCAGCGGCCACCACACGATGAAGCCGAGCACCGCGAAGGCGATCCAGGCCCCTCTTCCATATTCGTCAAGCTTCGTGACGATCGGCATCTTCTCCTCCGCTCATCGGCGTGAATGTAAATCACATTTACATAGATGCGCGCGGCACCCCGGCTTGTCAAGAATGGCGCCGCGAAAATCGTCAGCCGGCCGGCGGTGGCGCTGCTTCCGGGCCGATTCCTAGGCCCTGGAGGTAGATCAGCATGCCGGCTTCGAGGAGCTCGGCGGCCGACATCGGCAGCGGCCGCCGGCCACCGTCGGCGCGGCCGAACAGGGCGGCGATGCCATGGGACATCGCCCAGATGTGCAGCGCCATCATCAGCGCGGGCGGGCGCTTGTTCTGCGGCAGCCGGGCGATCAGCGCTTCGGCTGCCTGCCGCAAGCCGGCGAAGGCGCGGTCGGCCGCTTCGCGCAATTCGGAACTGGCGTCGAGCGGTACGCCCGCCTCGAACATCGCCGAATAATAGGCGGGCTCGTCATGGGCGAAGGCGAGATAGGCGCGCCCCAGCCGGTGGAAGGCGGTTTCGGGATCGGGCCGACCCTGGTCCCAGGCGTGCGAGAGCGCGGCCTCGAACGCCTGGAAGCCGCGTGTCGCGACATCGGCCAGCAGTTCGTCACGGTCGCGAAAATGGCGATAGGGCGCGGCCGGGCTGACGCCGGCGAGGCGCGCGGCCTCGGCGAAGGTGAAGCCGTTCGGGCCCTTCTCGCCGATCAGCCCGAGCGCCGCACGCACCAGCTCCTCCTTGAGGTTGCCATGGTGATAGCCGCGGGGTGTCTCGGGGCGGTCGCGCTTCCAGCTCATGTAAGGAGCGCTAACATAAGCGCAGGCGCCGCGTCGACTGTCGTGCGATCTGTCAGTCGTCGAGCATCAGCCGCTTGCGCAGGCCGTCCGGGATGCGCCGGGCCCGGCCGCCGCCGACGCAGGCGACCATGACCTGCGCGGTGATCAGCACGTCCTCGCCGCGCAGCACGCGCTGTTCGAGATCCATGGTGGCGCCACGCGCTTCGACCGAGCGGGTCTCGACGGTCAGCAGATCGTCCATCACGGCGGGGCGCAGGAAATCGATCGTCATCTTGCGCACGGCAAAGCCCAGCGCGGTCTCGCCGTCGAAGAGCTCGCGCTGCTCAATGCCGAGCGCACGGATCAGCTCGGTGCGCCCGCGCTCCATGAAGCGTAGATAGGAGGCGTGGTAGACCACGCCCGAGAAATCGGTGTCTTCATAGTAGACGCGGACGTCGAGGCGGTGGACCCTGCTCATGTCGCTCCGGGGCGCTGTCGGATTGTTCGCGCTGCAATAGACCAACAGGCGCGCCTTCGGAAAGGCCGGAACCGGTTCGGCCGGGAAGCGTTGCCCGTTACGCGGCCAAAGACGTGGGAGGACATCAGATGGCACAATCCAGCAAGGCGACGGCAAGGCTGCTCGACAAGACCGAGCTCGACTTCGTCGCGCGCACGCAGCGCGGCGCGATCGCTGCATTACCGGACGAGGAGCTGCGCGATCTTGCCGGCAAGCTGCGGGAACGCCGCGACAAGGCGCGCGACAGCGCGCGGCGCCAGAAGCGCGAGATGCGCGGCAAGGCGGAGCCGAAAGGCGCCAAGGCGGCGAGCGACAACAGCGGCACCAAGGCCAAGGCCGATGCGCTGACGGCGGCGCTGAAGCGGGTCGGCGCCGAGCGCACCCGTCGCGCCGAGAAGCTGAAAGAGCCGAGCCAGCGCAGCCTCGCCCGCAAGGCGTTGGCGCTGAAACAACGCCAGAGCGCGCTTGAGCGTCCGAAGAGCCGCACTGCCGGCAAGGGCATGCAGCCGGTCGAGAATCCCAAGGCGGCCAAGTCGGGCGCCCTCAAGGATGCTGGCGCCCGCCCCGCGATGATGCGCRCGAAGATGGCTCGCCGTAGCGGTTGATCAGTCGGCGCGTTCCGGCGACGCGGTTATCTCGGGCCCTGCGGGCGCTTAGCGCTTGCAGGGCTTGTTCATGAAGGAGCCGCAATCATAGGGCTGCGAGAGCTGCTCGCGGATCGAATAATCCTTGCCCTCGAAGCGGTTGACGATGTCGTCGATGCGCCAGCCGCCATTCTCCCTGATCATCTGGAACTGGACGGTGACGGGCTTGCCGAAGCTACGGAAGTTGGCCAGCACGGTCGCCTTGCCGGCCGCGACGGGAATCGTGTCGAAGCTCAGCTTCTTCACTTCGCCATCCTGGCCGTTGAGGAAGGGATCGGCGCCGATCTGGCCCATATCGCCGCTTTCCGTCTGGTAGAGGTCGTCGCGGGCGAAGAGCGCGGCCAGGCTCTTGCTCATCAGCCTGTCACGGTGCGGCGGGCGCCATGCCGGCGGCGGGGCCTTGCCCTTGGCCATCAGCGTCCTGGTTGTGATGGCGTACCCTTCTTCCACCGGCCCGCGCGGAACGTCGTCGCCGGCGCGGGCCGAAACCGCCAGGACTGCGAACAGGCCCGTCAGGGCCAGCGCCAGCGCGAAATTCCGAACGATCTGCTTCACGCTTCGTCCTCGTCGTTTCCGAACAAGCCGAACTGTGCCGTTTCACGCGAGGGCTCGGGCATGCCGAGATGGCGGAAGGCATGGGGGGTCAGCAGCCGCCCGCGCGGCGTGCGCTGGATGAAGCCCTGCTGCAGCAGGAAGGGCTCGATGATCTCCTCGATCGCGTCGCGCGGCTCGGAGAGCGAGGCGGCGATGGTCTCGATCCCGACCGGGCCGCCGCCAAAATTGATGGCCACCGTCGTCAGGTAGCGCCGGTCCATCTGGTCGAGGCCGATGGCGTCGACATCGAGCAGCGAGAGCGCCTTGTCCGCGACCTTGCGGGTGACGATCGGATCGCCGTCGACGATGGCGAAGTCGCGCACCCGCCGCAGCAGGCGCCCGGCGATGCGCGGCGTCCCCCGAGAGCGCTTGGCGATCTCATTGGCGCCGTCGTCCGACATCGGCACGCCGAGCACGCGGGCACCGCGGGCGACGATGCCCTGTAGCTCCTCGACGGTGTAGAACTGCAGGCGGATCGGGATGCCGAAGCGGTCGCGCAACGGCGTGGTCAGCAGGCCCGCGCGGGTGGTGGCGCCGACGAGGGTGAACTTCGGCAGGTCGATCTTGACCGAGCGGGCCGCTGGCCCCTCGCCGATGATCAGGTCGAGCTGGTAGTCCTCCATCGCCGGGTAGAGGATTTCCTCCACTGCTGGGTTCAGCCGATGGATCTCGTCGATGAAGAGCACGTCGCGCTCTTCGAGATTGGTGAGCTGCGCGGCGAGATCGCCGGCCTTGGCGATGACCGGGCCCGAGGTCGAGCGGAAATTGACGCCGAGCTCGCGCGCCACGATCTGCGCAAGGGTCGTCTTGCCGAGACCGGGCGGGCCGACGAAGAGGACATGGTCGAGCGCATCGCCCCGGCTTTTGGCGGCGTTGATGAAGACCTGGAGATTCGCGCGGGCCGCCGCCTGGCCGGTGAAATCGGCGAGCGATAGCGGCCGCAGCGAGGTTTCGCTGTCGTCGTCGCGGCGTTCGGCCGTCATAAGGCCGGAGCGCTTCGGGTCGCTCACAGCGCGATCTCCAGCTCGATGGCGTCGTGGATCGGAATGTCCTTGTATCCCGTCTTGATGATATCAGGCACAACCGAGCGATAGGCGTCGATCGCCTCGAGATAAAGCCCCGAGAGGCGAAAGCCACGGCGCTGGTAGAAGGTCATGCCCGGCATGTTGTCGTTGGTCAGCATGGCCTTGAGCTTCTTCGCGCCCGCCGTCCGTGCGGCCTCGATGACAGCGTCGAGCATCTGGATCGCCACGCCTTCGCCGGGGCGCAGCGAATGGAGCGCGCAGAGATAGGCGGTGTCGCCTCTCACCGTCCAGCTCGCCAGCGCCGCCGTCCTGCCATCGCGCTCGAACAAGCCGAGCGCGCCGATCTCGGCGACGTCATAGACATGCAGGTCGATCATCATGCTGTGCGAGCCCCAGCTCGCCAGCATGATGCGGCAAAGCTCGGTCTTGTCAGTGACGATGCGCAGGTCCAGCTCGTCGGGCGCTTCGCTCACTTCGCCAGTTCCTTCAGGCCCAGCTTGATGAGCTGGGCCGTGCCGGCGCCGTCGCCGGCGGCCTTGGCGGCGGCTGCGACGGCCGCTACGGCCTGCGCCTGAGGATAGCCGAGATTGGCGAGCGCCGAGACTGCGTCGGCGATGGGCTGCGGCAATTTCCGGTCCTCGAGCGCGCCGGAGAGCTGGACGATCCCAGGATCGATATGGCCGAAGGCCGGGGCCTTGTCCTTGAGCTCGGCGCAGAGGCGCTGCGCCAGCTTGGGGCCGACGCCCGGGGCGCGGGCGATCGCCGCCTTGTCGTTGGTGGCGATGGCGGTGGCGAGCGCGCCCGGGTCCAGTGTCGAGAGGATGGCGAGCGCGACCTTGGCGCCGACGCCCTGCACCACCTGCATCAGCCGGAACCAGTCGCGCTCGACGTCGGACATGAAGCCGTAGAGGCGGATGGCATCCTCGCGGACATGGGTCTCGATCGAGAGCGCCGCCGCCTCGCCCGGCTTGGGCAGGCGCTGCAGCGTGCGCGCCGAGCACTGCACGACATAGCCGACGCCTTGCACGTCGATGATAACGTGGTCCTCGCCATAGGAATCGATCAGGCCCTTGAGCTTGCCGATCATCGATATTCTCCGCCTGTCATCCCGGGCGACCGCAGGGAGACCCGGGATCCATGCCGGAGCGCCGCCGATAGAGGTTCAGGCATGGATCCCGGATCTCCGCTTCGCTGCGTCCGGGATGACCTGCGCGGTACGAGCCTCGCAAAAATTACCAGATGACAGCATGGCCCTCACGATGCCTTCAATTGCGCGACCAGCGCCTTCATGCCGCGATGCTGGGCATGACAGATCGCGACGGCGAGCGCGTCCGCCGCATCGGCGGAGCGGGTCTCGGCCTTGGGCAGGAGCACGCGGATCATTGCCTGCACCTGCTTCTTGTCGGCGTGGCCGACGCCGACCACCGTCTTCTTGACGAGATTGGCGGCGTATTCCGCCACGCTCAGGCCGGCCAGCGAGGGCACGACCAATGCGATGCCGCGCGCCTGGCCGAGCTTCAGCGCCGATTGCGGATCGCGATTGATGAAGGTCTCTTCCACGGCCGCCTCATGCGGGCGATGCGTGGCGATGATCTTGTGCAGTCCCTCGTGCAGCTGCCGCAGGCGCTCGCCCAAGGCGAGAGTGCCGTCGCTTTCTACGCAGCCGCAGGCGACGAAGGAGAGCTTGTTGCCTTCCGAGACGACGACGCCCCAGCCGGTCTTCCGGAGGCCGGGGTCGATGCCGATGATGCGAATCGCGGGTGCCATAACGTTGCCAAACTAGCGGGTGTTTCGGATTTGTCCCGCCCGGAACTTGGGCGGAGATGAATTCCGCTCATCGATCGCATCAAAAAGGAAAGTTGTTCTTGCCGCGCAGCGGCGGGCATGGTTCGCCGGATCAGCTTCTCCGACGCCGACGCCATGCCTTTCAGCCTCTCCGCCTTCATGCCCGGACTGACCTCAGACGGCATCGCCGTCCTGCTCGCCGCCACGCTGCTCGGCGGGCTGGTGCGCGGCTTCACCGGCTTCGGCTTCGCGATGGTATTCATGCCGCTGGCCTCGATGGTGCTCGGGCCGGTGGCGGCGCTGGGGCTGATCTGGTTCATCGACCTGCCCTTCGCCCTGCCGATCGCGGCGCGCAGCGCCAGGCGGGCCGAGTGGGGCGAAATCCTGCCGCTCCTGCTGACGGCGACGCTGGCGCTGCCGGCCGGCATCTGGCTTCTGACCTGGCTCGACCGCGAGACGATGCGCTGGCTGCTCGCCTCGCTGGTGCTGGTTGCGGTCGGTCTTATGGCCTCGGGCTGGCGCTATCACGGGCGCCCGACGATCCCGCTTTCGCTCGGGGTCGGCGCGCTGTCCGGACTTTTCAACGGCATGGCCTCTATCGGCGGCATGCCGCTGGCGGTGTTCTGGCTGGGTGCCCAGCGCAACGACCGGCACAAGACGCGGGCCAACATGCAGGCCTTCTTCGGCGTCTCGACGCTGATCAGCGGCGCGGTGCTGTGGTGGAAAGGCATTCTCATCTTCGGCGCGCTGCTGATGGCGGTGCCGCTCTTCGCGGTCTACGGGATCGGGCTCTGGGCCGGCACGCATGGCTTCCGGCTGGCCTCGGAGCAGAGCTTCCGGCGCGGCGCCTATCTGGTGATCTTCCTGAGTGCGCTGATCAGCCTGCCGCTCTGGGATGCGCTGATCGGGCGGTAATGCAAGCCGTCATGCTCGGGCTTGACCCGAGCATCTCGTGACCAGGAGGTGCCGCCGCGTTTTCCGGCATGAGATTCTCGGGTCTGCGCTTCGCTTCGCCCGAGAATGACGGCTGGCCGGGATCAGGCGCTGAGCTTGGCCATGATGTCGTCGGCAATCTCGAAATTGGCGAAGACGTTCTGGACGTCGTCGTCGTTGTCGAGCGCTTCCATCAGCTTCATCATCGATGCCGCCTTGTCTTCGTCGAGCGGGGCCGTCGTCGTCGGCCGCCAGACCGGCTTGGCCGAGGCGGGCGCGCCGAGCGAGGCTTCGAGCGCCTTGGAGACTTCGTTCAGCGCGTCGAAGGCGCAGGTGATGACATGGCCGTTCTCGTCCGAGGCGACATCGTCGGCGCCGGCTTCGATCGCGGCTTCCATCACCTTGTCGGCGTCGCCGGCCTCCGGCGGATAGGTGACCTCGCCGACGCGGTTGAACATGAAGGAGACGGAATTGCTTTCGCCGAGCGCGCCGCCGGACTTGGTGAAGTAGGAGCGGACGGCCGAGGCGGTGCGGTTGCGATTGTCGGTCAGCGCCTCGACGATGACGGCGGCGCCGCCGGGGCCGTAGCCCTCGTAGCGGACCTCGTCGTAGTTATCGCCTTCGCCGCCGGCGGCCTTGTTGATGGCGCGCTGGATATTGTCCTTCGGCATGTTCTCGGCGCGGGCGGCGAGCACCGCCATGCGCAGCCGCGGGTTCATGTTGATGTCGGGCATGCCCATCTTGGCGGCGACGGTGATTTCGCGGGCCAGCTTCGAGAACAGCTTGGAGCGCACCGCGTCCTGCTTGCCCTTGCGGTGCATGATGTTCTTGAACTGTGAATGGCCGGCCATGGGGACTCGCTGCCCTTTGAGATGATGGAACCATGGAAACACCACCCGCGGCGCGCCGGGGCGATCGGAACGGCCTTATAGGCGCCGATTTCCGGGACAGGCAAGCGCCAGTGGGCCCTCGCTGGCGAGATCGATGGCGGAGCGGCCGTTAAGCCATTGTTTGCCGTGGCCGAGCAGTATGCCGGCGGCGCCATGCCGTCATCTTTCAAGCTCGTGAACCAGTGACATTTAATTCCATTGCCGCGCAGGAACACCGGTTCCGCGCCTTCCGGATCTTCAGCGAGGATATCGAGCTTCTCGCTTCGCTATCGGGTTTCGCGCGCGACCGGCTGCCGCAACTGCTGGAAGAGCTGCACGAGCAATTCGCGCCCTGGCCGGAGATCGCGCAGGCGCTGCGCCGTCCCGACGTCCACCAGCGGCGGCTGGCGCACTGGATCAAACTTGCTTCCGGCGATCTCCGGGAGGGCTACAGCGAGTCGGCCCGCAAGCTGGCGACCGCGTTCCACGACCATGGCGTGCCGATCTATGCGGTGGTGATCTGCCACGCGATCGTCTCGAACGCCATCATCGTGGAGCTCGGCCTCGACCGGCAGAGCATGATGGGGCTGTCGAGCTTCTGGCAGAGACGCGAGCTCGACCGGCGGATCGCGACGCGCACGGCGCTCTCCAAGGCGACCCAGCTCGACCTGGAGCTGCTGCTCGAGACCTATGCCGTGGTTCAGCAGGAGAGCCGCGACCGCACGCGCCACCAGATCGAGGCGTTCGAGGTCACGGTCCGGGAGGTGGTTGGCGCGGTGAACGCGAGCGCCGGCAAGGTGGAGCGCCTCGCCGCCTCGGTCGAAGACGTGGTCGGAGAAACGAGCGCGCAAGCCAAACGGGCCGCGGGGGCGGCGGGGAGCGCTTCGGACAATGTCAGCAACGTCGCGACCGCGACGAACGAGTTGTCGATCTCGCTCGACCATGTCGCGGCGGAGGTCGTGCGGGCATCGACCATGGCGCATGAGGCCCATGTCGCGGCCCAGAAGACCGATGCCATCGTCAAGAGTCTCGCTCTTTCGGCGGAGACGATCGGCTCGGTCGTGGAGATGATCCAGACGATCGCCAGCCAGACCAATCTGCTTGCGCTCAACGCCACGATCGAGGCTGCACGCGCCGGCGAGACCGGACGAGGCTTTGCCGTTGTGGCTACGGAGGTGAAGCAGCTTTCATCGCGCACCGCGAAGGCCACGGACGAAATCGCGGCCCAGGTCCCGGCGATGCAGGCGGCGACGCGCGAGGCGGTGACGGCGATCGAGAGCATCGTCGCCTTCGTCAGCCAGGTGAACGGCATCGCCGGTGCGGTTGCGGCGAGCATCGACGAGCAGCGCGCCGCCACGCAGGAAATCGCACGCAGTGCCGATCAGGCGGCGATGGGCACGCAGGCCAACGCCGAAACCATTGTGCAATTGAACGACCGGGCGCAGCAGGCCGGCAAGGCGGTGCATGACGTGCTCGACGTGGCCGGCACCCTGTCCCGCCAGGCCGAGAGTCTGAACCACGCCTTCGACGATCTGGTTCGCCAGCACCGCGCGGTCTGAGACGCGCGGGCCCCTGCCGGTCAGTCTTGCGCCCAGCCGGGCAGCGCCTCGCTGAGATGCGGGCCGACCCGTACGGCCCAGACGGCTTTCGCGAGCCCCGTCGCATCGTCGATCTCGACTGCGACGCCTGACAGAGTGCCCTCGCCGGTGGCCGGCTCCAGCCGCGCGCCCGGCACCTTCTGCAGGAAGCGGCGCACCGGCTCGTCCTTCTGCATGCCGAGCACGGAATCATAGTCGCCACACATGCCGGCATCGGACTGATAGGCCGTGCCGGCGGGCAGGATGCGCGTGTCGGAGGTCGGCGCATGGGTGTGGGTGCCGACGACGAGGCTGGCGCGGCCATCGAGGAAATAGGCCATCGCCTGCTTTTCGCTCGTCGCTTCGGCATGGACGTCGACGATGACGGCGTCGGCGACTTCGCCAAGCGGGCAGGCGGCGAGCTCGCGCTCGACTGCGGCGAAGGGGTCGTCGAGCGGGTCCATGAAGAGACGGCCCATGACGTTGACGACGAGGACGCGGGCGCCGTTGCGCGCCTCGATGACGGTAGCGCCGCGGCCGGGCGTGCCGGGCGGATAATTCGCCGGGCGGATCAGCCGGTCCTGCCTGTTAATGAAGACAAGCGCCTCGCGCTGGTCCCAGGAATGGTTGCCGAGCGTGACGACATCCGCGCCGGCGGCGAGGATCTCGTCGCAAATCGCCTCGGTGATGCCGAAGCCGCCCGCGGAATTCTCGCCGTTGATGACCACGCAGTCGAGCTTCCACGCTTCGCGCAGGGCCGGCAGGCGCTCCTGAACCGCAATCCGGCCAGGGCGGCCGACGATGTCACCGAGGAAGAGAAAACGCATGAAGGCTCCGAGCCGGTAGGGGCGCCGGTTACACGAGCCCTCATCCTGAGGAGCGGCCGCAGGTCGCGCCTCGAAGGATGCTCCAGAGTCCGCTGGATCATCCTTCGAGGCGCCGCGTTCCGCGGCTCCTCAGGATGAGGGCTGTGGAATGGCAGGTCTGTCCTCCTCCGTGACCCGAAAGCCAGCCGGAATCAACCGCAGCGGATGGTGTCGCGTTCGGTCACGATCCAGTCGAGGCGCTGGTCGTGCGGCTCGTCCGGCACGGCCTCGATCTCCTGTGCGGCGTAGCCGATGCCGATGCTGACGGTCGGCCCGAGTTCCGTCAGGGCACGGTCGTAGTAGCCCTTGCCGTATCCGATGCGGTAGCCGCGCCGGTCGAAGGCGGCGAGCGGCACGATCAGGATGACAGGCTTAGCCTCGGGCTCGGCGGGAGCGGGGACGAGCGTGCCGAAGCCGCCGGGTACGATCGGCTCGTAGGGCGCCCAGCGGCGGAAGATCATGCGCTTGTCGACGATCGCCGGCAGGCAGAGCGGCAGCCCGCGCTCATGCAGCGCTTCGAGGATCGGGCGCGGATCGGCTTCCGAGCGCATCGGCCAATAGGCGGAGATAGGGCCGGTGCTGTCCCAGACGGGCAGAGCGAGGACGCGGGCGGCGATATCCGCATCCCATTCGAGCCGGCTGTCGAGATCCAACATGTCGCGGCGGGCCAGCGCGGCGTCACGGAGAACGGCCTTGCGCGGGGATGGGGAGGCCGGGGGTATGAAAGGCGTATCGGGACGCGTGGTCGTCATGGTCAGGCTGCGGAGCCACCTCGGCCGTGGAGTTTTGAATCCCGGGACACCTACAGAAGTAGGTGGGCGCCGTGTGCCCGGTTCCGATGGATCCGGACAGGGACAGCTCCCTAGGGAGTCGTATGGGCCCGGGGAATGCTGTCTCTCACGCACCAGGCAGCCCCGCTCAGCCAATGTAAGCAAGCCGCCGGCAAAGCGCCAGAGGCGATTTGCCGGCACGCACCCAAATGTGCGGGGGGGGCGCCATGAAAATGTTCATATTTTGGACGTGGTGAGCAGATGATATAGACAAGCGCGACATGTTCGGAAAACCGGTTTCATCGATGCTTCCTTCGATCCTCGCCCGTTATCTTTCCCGTTCGGGGCTGGTTGCGCTCGCCTGCGCCGCGGCACTGTTCGGCGGGGCCGCGCCCGGCTCGGCCCAGGATGCCGCCGACCTGCTGGTGCGTACGACGCGGCTGGAGAACCAGCTGCGCCAGATGTCCGGCCAGATCGAGCAGCTCCAGTTCGAGAACCGCCGTCTCAGCGAACAGCTGCGCAAGTTTCAGGAGGATGTCGATTTCCGCCTGAACGAGAAGGGCGGCGGCCGTTCAGGCGGGGCCGCGCCGGGTGCTTCGCCGGCTGGCGGTGGCGCCCCCGGGGCGCCGCAGCGCCAGCGCCGTGGCGATGCCTTCGATCCGACGATGCAGCAGGGCGCCGCCGGCGGCCCGCAGCAGCTCGGCGGCGGGATCGCAGGCATCATCGAGGATGACGATGGCGGCGGACCGGCCACGGGCCGGCCGCTCGACCTGCAGGGCGTCGGACGCCCCGCTCCGCAAGGCGGCCTGCCGCAGGCCATGCCGCGGGGGCCGAGCGTCGCGGCTGCCAGCGGTCCGCAGAGCGCCAAGGAGGCCTACGACCTCGCCTTCACCTCGCTCCAACGCAGGGAGTACGAGCAGGCGGAGATGGGCTTTCGGCAGTTCCTGCAGAGCTATCCGCGCGACCGGCTTGCGGTCGACGCCACCTATTGGCTCGGCGAAAGCTATCTACAGCGCCAGCGCTATCGCGAGGCTGCCGAGCAGTTCCTGAAGATCTCGCGGGAATCGCCCAAGGCGACCAAGGCGCCGGACAGCCTGCTCAAGCTCGGCATGGCTCTGAATGGGCTCGGTGCCAAGGACCAGGCCTGCGCGACCTATGCCAAGGTCGGCGTCGATTATCCCTCGGCCTCCAATGCGGTGCGCCAGGGCGTGGCGCGCGAGCGGCGCCGCTCCGGCTGCGCTTGAGCGCGCTGCCACAGAATCAAACGAATGCGTCGCCGGTCTCGCCTGTCGAGGCCGGCGAACTCTTTCTGGGGCTGACGCAGGAAAGCGTTCTGCTCGTCGCGGTTTCAGGCGGGCCGGACTCGGTCGCATTGCTGGGGCTGCTGGCCGATTGGGCGCGCTCGCCGGGCCGGCCACGGCTCCATGCCGCGACCGTCGACCATGGCTTGAGGCCGGAAGCCTCGGCGGAGGCTGCCGCTGTCGCTGCGCTCTGCGCGCGGCTCGGCGTCGCGCATGCGATCCTGCGCTGGGAAGGCGAGAAGCCTTCAAGGGGCATCCAGGCAGCGGCCCGGCACGCCCGTTACGCGCTGCTGGCGGGAGAGGCGAAGCGGCTCGGCGGTGCCGTTCTGGTGACCGCCCACACGCTCGACGATCAGGCCGAGACGATGCTGATGCGGCTCGCCCATGGCTCCGGCCCATCCGGTCTCGTCGGGATGCGCGCGCGAACCGTGAAGGATGGTGTCGTACTTGTCCGCCCGCTCCTCGGCATTGCGAAGGCACGGCTCGTTGCGACAGCCCGGGCGCGCAGCCTTCCCTTTGTGAGTGATCCGAGCAATGCCGACCTGCGCTTCGAGCGCGTTCGCTGGCGTGAGATCATGCCGGTTCTCGCGGAGGAGGGGCTGACGGCCGAGCGCTTCGGACGGATGGCGGAAAGGATGGCGCGGCTGGAGGCTGCGGCGAGCCAGCGCGCGCAGGCCGTGTTTGCAGCGGTCGGCTTGCCGCGAGAGGCGGGCGAGGACCGGGTGAGGCTCGACTTTTCGGCGCTGATGGCCGAGCCGGACGAGATCGTTCTGCGCGTGGTCGGGCAGGCGCTTGAGGCCGTCATGGCCAGCGGCGACCGCTATGGTCGGCTCGAACGGCTGGAGGATTGCGTGGAGGCGCTGCGTGCTGGGGCGAAGACAGGTTCTGCCATCAGACGGACATTGTCCGGCTGCATGGTGGTGCTTGGCGTGGACGGCGTGCTGGCCCTCGAACGGGAGCCGCCACGTCGACGCGGCGTTCACCCTGCGACATCTTAGTGCCCTTACGTCTTCTGTTTCCCTTGGCAAGGGCGTACGCCGCTCCTAGATTAGCTCGGGAAACCCTTGGCCTTATCCGGTTGGTCCGGCAGGCCCGATCGGACTGGTGATGAATCCGAATTTTCGTAATTTCGCCCTCTGGGTGGTGATTTTTCTTCTGGTCCTGGCGCTGGTGACTCTGTTCCAGAGCCCAAGCCAGCGCGCGAGCACCAACGAAATCCCCTACAGCCAGCTCATCAACGAGGCTGAAGCGGGCCGCGTCGCCAATGTCGTGGTCGCCGGGCAGGAGATCTCCGGCAGCTTCTCCGACGGGCGCAATTTCGTGACCTATGCGCCCTATGGCGACCCCAATCTGCTGAAGACCATGGCGCAGAAGGGTGTGCAGGTGTCGGCCCGCGCGCCGTCCGAGGGCACGCCCTGGTTCATGGCGCTGCTGGTCAACTCGCTGCCCTTCGTCATCTTCATCGGCCTGTGGATCTTCATGTCCCGCCAGATGCAGAATGGCGCCGGCCGGGCGATGGGCTTCGGCAAGTCGAAGGCCAAGCTGCTCACCGAGGCGCATGGCCGCGTCACATTCGAGGATGTCGCGGGCATCGACGAGGCCAAGGAAGACCTGCAGGAGATCGTCGAATTCCTGCGTGATCCGCAGAAGTTCCAGCGGCTGGGCGGGCGCATCCCGCGCGGCGTGCTGCTCGT
This sequence comes from Allobosea sp. RAF48, assembly GCF_052114025.1. Classification (NCBI taxonomy): domain Bacteria; kingdom Pseudomonadati; phylum Pseudomonadota; class Alphaproteobacteria; order Hyphomicrobiales; family Alloboseaceae; genus Allobosea; species Allobosea sp. RAF48. The sequence goes on along the minus strand of NZ_JBFRDZ010000015.1, from coordinate 53,216 downwards.
CGGCCCTCCCGGCACCGGCAAGACGCTGACGGCGCGCGCCGTCGCCGGTGAGGCCAATGTCCCGTTCTTCACCATCTCGGGCTCCGACTTCGTGGAGATGTTCGTCGGCGTCGGCGCGAGCCGCGTCCGCGACATGTTCGAGCAGGCCAAGAAGAACGCGCCCTGCATCATCTTCATCGACGAGATCGACGCTGTCGGCCGTCATCGCGGCGCCGGTCTCGGCGGTGGCAATGACGAGCGCGAGCAGACCCTGAACCAGCTCCTCGTCGAGATGGACGGCTTCGAGCCGAACGAGGGCGTCATCATCATCGCTGCGACCAACCGTCCGGACGTGCTCGACCCGGCGCTGCTGCGCCCCGGCCGTTTCGACCGGCAGATCGTCGTGCCGAACCCGGATGTCGCCGGCCGCGAGAAGATCCTCAAGGTTCACGTCCGCAAGGTGCCGATGGCGCCGGATGTCGACCTCAAGATCCTCGCCCGCGGCACGCCCGGCTTCTCCGGCGCCGACCTGATGAACCTCGTCAACGAAGCCGCGCTGCTGGCGGCCCGCCGCGGCAAGCGCATGGTCACCCATGCCGAGTTCGAGGATGCCAAGGACAAGGTCATGATGGGCGCCGAGCGCAAGTCGATGGCCATGTCCGAGGAAGAGAAGAAGCTGACCGCCTATCACGAGGCCGGCCATGCCATCGTCGGCCTCTATGTCCCGGCCGGTATCCCCGTGCACAAGGCGACAATCATCCCGCGCGGTCGCGCGCTCGGCATGGTCAAGTTCCTGCCGGAGGGCGACCGCTATTCGATGAAGTTCAAGGAGTTCACCTCGCAGCTTGCGGTCGCCATGGGCGGGCGCGTGGCGGAGGAGATGACCTTCGGCCGCGAGAACGTGACCTCGGGCGCCACGGGCGACATCCAGCAGGCGACCAAGATGGCCAAGGCCATGGTCACGCAGATGGGCTATTCGGACGAGCTCGGCATGGTCGCCTATGGCGACAATCAGGAGGAGGTCTTCCTGGGCATGTCGATGGGCCGAAGCCAGTCCGTCTCCGAGTCGACCGCCCAGAAGATCGATGCGGAGGTGAAGCGCCTCGTTGACGAGGGCTATGCCGACGCCAAGAAGATTCTGACCGATCACCATGAGGAGTTCGTCGCGGTGGCCGAGGCGCTGCTCGAGTTCGAGACGCTGACCGGCGAGGAAATCCGCGACCTGATCGCCGGCAAGCGCCCTTCGCGCGATCTCGACGACACGCCGCATGCCCCGCGCGGCTCGGCCGTGCCGAGCGCGGGCAAGGGCCGCAAGCGCGGCGAGCCGGACGCCGGCATGGAGCCGCAGCCGCAGGTCTGATACCGCGAGTATAGTCGAAGGGAAGGGCGGCCCCCGTGGCCGCCCTTTCTGTTTGGGCAGCCACGATGTCATGTTCCGTCATAATTTGTGAGAAGGCGGAAAGGTTTTTTGGCTATAGAACACGTACAATCGGGCGTTGCAGCCCCTCGGAATCGAAACGCAATGACGCGCAAATATTTCGGAACTGACGGCATTCGCGGGCGGGCGAACGGCGTCATTACGCCCGACCTTGCCATGAAGGTCGGCCAGGCCACCGGCCTCGCCTTCCGCCGCGGCGAATATCGCCATCGGGTCGTGATCGGCAAGGATACCCGCCTCTCCGGCTACATGATCGAATACGCCATGGTCGCGGGTTTCACCGCGGTCGGCATGGACGTGATGCTGCTCGGCCCGATGCCGACGCCGGCCGTCGCCATGCTGACGCGCTCGATGCGCGCCGATCTCGGTGTGATGATCTCGGCCTCGCACAACGCCTATGAGGACAACGGCATCAAGCTGTTCGGGCCCGATGGCTACAAGCTCAACGACGATGTCGAGCGGGAGATCGAGGCGCTGATCGACGCCGATCTCGGCCCGCGCCTGGCGACTTCGCCGATGCTCGGCCGGGCCAAGCGTATCGACAGCGCCGATGCGCGCTATGTCGAGTTCGCCAAGCGGACGCTGCCGCGCAACCTGAGCCTTGAAGGCCTGCGCATCGTGCTCGATTGCGCCAATGGTGCCGCCTACAAGGTCGCGCCGCAGGCGCTCTGGGAGCTGGGCGCCGAGGTCATTACCATCGGCGTCGAGCCCGACGGCTTCAACATCAACCGCGAGATCGGTTCGACCCATCCTTCGACGCTGATCGAGAAGGTCAAGGAGCTGCGCGCCGATGTCGGCATTGCGCTCGACGGCGACGCCGACCGCGTGCTCGTCGTCGACGAACACGGCCATATCGTCGATGGGGACCAGCTCATGGCCGTGATCGCGCGCAGCTGGATGGAAGATGGCCGCCTCTCGGCACCCGGCATCGTCGCAACCGTGATGTCCAATCTCGGGCTGGAGCGCTATCTGGCGGGGCTTGGTCTGTCGCTGGCGCGCACGGCGGTCGGCGATCGCTATGTGCTGGAGCATATGCGCAACCACGGCTTCAACCTCGGCGGTGAGCAGTCCGGCCACATCATCCTCTCGGATTTCGGCACGACCGGCGACGGGCTGGTCGCGGCGCTGCAACTGCTCGCGGTGGTGAAGCGGATGGACCGGCCGGTCTCGGAAGTCTGCCACTGCTTCGAGCCGCTGCCGCAGATCCTCAAGAACGTGCGCTACAAGGCCGGCAAGCCGCTGGAGCAGCAGCCCGTCATCAGCGCGATCGAGGCCGCGAAGCAGTTGCTGGGCGACAGCGGGCGCCTGGTGATCCGCCCCTCGGGCACCGAGCCGGTGATCCGCGTGATGGCTGAAGGCGACGACCGCGATCTGGTCGAGCGCGCGGTGGACGATGTCGTCGAGGCGGTGACGAAGGCCGCGGCCTGAAGGGCACCGTCATGCTCGGGCTCGACCCGAGCATCTCCGGCCGGAGGAGGCTCCGGTCGTCATTGCGAGGAGCGAAGCGACGAAGCAATCCAGGAAGACTGGGTTGGATGTCTCACCCGGTCCTCCTGGATTGCTTCGCTGTGCTCGCAATGACGGTGGAGGTTCGGTGCGACCCCGTCATGAGATTCTCGGGTCTGCGCTACGCTTCGCCCGAGAATGACGGCTGTGCCAGCCTCACACCACCGCAGTCAGGCCACCGTCGACCATCAGCAGATGGCCGTTGACGTAGTCGGATGCCGCCGCGGACAGGAAGATGGCGGCGCCGACGAGCTCCTTCGTCTCCCCCCAGCGCCCGGCCGGCGTGCGGGTGGCAACCCAGTTCGAGAAGGCCTCGTCCGCAATCAGCGCGGCATTGATCTCGGTGGCGAAATAGCCGGGGCCGATGGCGTTGGCCTGGATGTTGTGCTTGCCGAGCTCGGCGGCGAGACCGCGCGTCATCATCTTCACCGCGCCCTTGGAGGCCGTGTAGGGGATGATGGTGGCGCGGCCGAGCTCGCTCATCACCGAGCCGATATTGATGATCTTGCCACGCTTGCGCGGCACCATTCGCTTCGTCACCGCCTGGGTGACGTAGAACACTGAATGCAGGTTGGTGTTCATCACCTCGTGCCAGCCCTCGACCGGGAATTCGGTGATCGGCGCGCGCTTCTGCATGCCAGCATTGTTGATGAGGATGTCGATCGGCCCGATCTCGGCCTCGATCGCGGCGATGCCGGCCTCGACCGCCTTCTGGTCGGTGACGTCGAAGGGAGCGATGGAGGCCTTGCGGCCGGCGGCGGCGAGCGCCTGCCGGGCACGTTCGAGCTTGGCCTTGTCGCGGCCGTTCAGCACGACATGGGCGCCGGCCTCGGACAGGCCCTCTGCGAGCGCCAGACCGATGCCCTGGCCGGAGCCGGTGACCAGTGCGATCTTGCCTTCGAGACTGAACAGCGACAGCGACATGGCGTATCCTCGCAGTGTTCTGGTGTGAGCAAATTCGGTTTGCGCAAAGCCTGCATCCTTGGGTAAGCAGGTTTCAATCGATTAGACAACCACGGAAGGGCGCCTTCGCTTTCTCAGCCCTCATCCTGAGGAACAAGGCGAATGCCTTGCGTCTCGAAGGGTGTTCCAGCGCGCTCCAAACCATCCTTCGAGACGCCGCGTTCCGCGGCTCCTCAGGATGAGGGCAGAGGAAAACAAGCTGTCCGGATCAGGGAGAACCACCATGCGTGCCGTCGTCATTCATGCCGAGAAGGACCTGCGGGTCGAGCCGACGACCGCGCCGGAGCTCGGGCCGCGCGACGTGCGCGTGCGGATCGAGGCCGGCGGCATCTGCGGCTCGGATCTGCACTATTACCTTCATGGCGGTTTCGGCACGATCCGCGTGCGCGAACCGATGATCCTGGGCCATGAGATCGCCGGCCGCGTCGAGGCGATCGGCGGCGAGGTTTCGCGGGTGCAGCCGGGCGACCGGGTCGCGGTCAATCCGAGCCGGGCCTGCGGCCATTGCCGCTACTGCCAGATGGGGCTGCAGCAGCACTGCACGGACATGCTGTTCTACGGTTCGGCGATGCGTTTCCCGCATGTTCAGGGTGGCTTCCGCGACGTGCTCGTCGTCGAGGAGCGGCAGGCGGTCAAAGTCGCGCCGCATGTCGGCGCCGCCGAGGCTGCCTTCGCCGAGCCGCTTTCGGTCTGCCTCCACGCCGCCAAGCGCGCCGGCCCGCTGCTCGGCAAGCGCGTGCTGGTGACGGGGGCCGGGCCGATCGGCGCTCTCACCATCGTGGCGGCGAAGGCGGCGGGCGCTTCAGAGATCGTGGCGACCGATGTGGTCGACGGGCCGCTGCCGGTCGCGCGCAGGATGGGAGCGACCGCGACCGTGAACGTTGCCGCCGAGCCCGAGCGGCTGAAAGCGGAATACGGGGCCGAGAAGGGCGCCTTCGACGTGATGTTCGAGGCCTCCGGCAATCAGCATGCGCTGACCGGCGCCTTCGATGTGGTCCGGCCGGGCGGCATCATCGTGCAGATCGGCGTGGGCGGCCAGTTCACGCTGCCGATGAACGTCGTGGTCGCCAAGGAGTTCGACCTGCGCGGCTCCTTCCGCTTCCATGAGGAGTTCGACTGGGCGGTGGCGATGATCGGCTCCGGTACTATCGATCTCTCGCCGCTGCTGACGGCGACGATCCCGGTCGATCGCGCGGTCGAGGCCTTCGACCTGGCGGCAGACAAGTCGAAGGCGATCAAGGTGCAGCTCGATTTCGCATGAGCCGAAGCGGAGCGTCATTCTCGGGCCGCGTTAGCGGACCCGAGAATCTCGGGAGGGGATAGCGCGGGAGCCTCCTTCGGCATGAGATGCTCGGGTCAAGCCCGAGCATGACGCAGTGTGTTCTACCAGCCTAGCAGCGACGGGTCGGCGAGATGGACGAGCCGCCCGCCGGCGATGGTCGCCACCACGCGCGGTGTGGGGGCCGGCCGGACGATGACGAGATCGGCCCTCAAGCCCGGCGTGATCCGGCCGCGATCGGTGAGCCCGAGCACTGCTGCAGGGTTCTCCGAAACAAGCGTCCAGGCAGTGGCGAAGGAGGCCGCGCCGCTCTCGGCGAGCAGGAAGGGCGCCAGCGCTAGCGCCGGGTAGTAGTAGTCGGAGGCCAGGATGGTGCAGAGCCCCTGGCGCACCATCTCCTCGGCCGCCGGGCAGCCCGTATGCGAGCCGCCGCGTAGCACATTCGGCGCGCCGAAGACGATCGCTTCCCCGGCCGAGGCCGCCTCGCGCGCCGTCGCCTCATTGATCGGAAACTCGGCGATGGCGATGCCGAGCGCACGATGCTGCCGCCGCATCCCAGGGCTCATGTCGTCATGGGACATGGTCGGCACGCCCGCCTTGCGCGCCGCCTCGGCCAGCCATGAGGCGATCTCTTCCTCAGCGTCGAGGTTGAAGGTCTCATGACGCATGTGGAAACGGGTATCGGCGCCGAGCTCCGGCTTGAGGGTGGCGATGCGCTCGACCAGCCGGCGCGCATTCTCCGCACTGCGCAGGCCCGGCTCCCAGGACCAGGTCACGCCATGGAAGGCGGTGGTGATGCCGCTCGCCAGCAAAGCGCGGTCGGCGTCGCGCAGCGCGAGATCGATATCGAAGGCGACGCCCGGGCGCGGCATGATGTGACGCTCGAAGGCATCGCCATGGCAGTCGACGATACCCGGCAGCAGGAGGCAGCCTTCGGCGTGAAGCACGAGATCCGCCGTGTGCGAGGCCTCGCCCAATGAGGCGATCAGACCTCCTTCGAGCGAGACGTCCGTCGCGGCGAGTTCATCGAGGAGCGCCCGCACGCCCGTGATTTTCGTGCTCATCTTCGCTGCCCCGCTGTCGATGCCGAGGCGGGGGGCTTCGATGAGTCATTTGACGAAGGCGTGACGCTGCCGGTTGGCGGAGCCGTCAGAACAAGCCTTCGATCCGCCCCTGCGCATCGATATGGATGCGCTCGGCGGCCGGCTGGCGCGGCAGGCCGGGCATCGTCATGATGTCCCCGCAGATCGCGACGACGAAACCCGCGCCGGCCGAAAGCCTGAGCTCGCGCAGCGGCACGATATGGCCGGAGGGCGCGCCGCGCAGCGCAGGGTCGGCCGAGAAGGAATATTGGGTCTTGGCGACGCAGACCGGCAGGTTGCCGAAGCCGGCTGCCTCCAGCTCCGCGAAGCGGTCGCGCAGCCTGCCGTCGACGCCGACCCCGGCCGCGCCGTAGATCTCACGCGCGATCGTCTCCAGCTTATCGCGCAGCGGCATCTCGTCCGGGTAGAGCGGCGCGAAATCGGCCTCGTCCTCGTCGGTGAGCGCGGCGACCTTGCGGGCGAGCTCCTCGGCGCCGGCGCCGCCCTTGGCCCAGTGCCGGCAGATGACCGCCTCGGCACCGAGATGGTTGCGGCAGTAATGGCGGATCAGATCGTGCTCGGCCGCCGTGTCGGTGGTGAAGTGGTTGATCGCGACGATCGGCGGCACGCCGAATTTGCGGATGTTCTCGACATGGCGCGCGAGGTTGGCCATGCCGGCTTCCAGCGCCTTGAGGTTTTCCTGGCCGAGTTCATCCTTGGCGACGCCGCCATGCATCTTGAGGGCGCGCACGGTGGCGACGACGACGGCCGCGGCGGGCTTGAGCCCGGCCTTGCGGCACTTGATGTCGAAGAACTTCTCGGCGCCGAGATCCGCGCCGAAGCCGGCCTCGGTGACGACATAGTCCGCGAGCTTCAGCGCCGCGCGCGTCGCGATCACCGAATTGCAGCCATGGGCGATGTTGGCGAAGGGGCCGCCATGGACGAAGGCCGGCGTGCCCTCCAGCGTCTGCACCAGGTTCGGCATTAGCGCGTCCTTGAGCAGGACGCTCATCGCGCCGGTCGCCTTGAGGTCGGCCGCGGTGATCAGGCGCTTGTCGCGCGTGCGGCCGACGACGATCCGGCCGAGGCGCTCCTCGATATCGATCGCGTCACGCGCCAGGCAGAAGATCGCCATCACCTCGGAGGCGACGGTGATGTCGAAGCCGTCCTCCCGCGGAAAGCCGTTGCCGGGGCCGCCGAGCGACGAGACCGTCGAGCGCAGCGCCCGGTCGTTCATGTCGAGCACGCGGCGCCAGGCAATGTGACGGGTGTCGAACTCCAGCCCGTTGCCCCAGTAGACATGATTGTCGATCATGGCCGCGAGCAGGTTGTGGGCGCTGGTGATGGCGTGGAAGTCGCCGGTGAAGTGCAGATTGATCTGCTCCATCGGCACGACCTGGGAATAGCCACCGCCGGCCGCGCCGCCCTTGACGCCGAAGCAGGGGCCGAGAGAGGGCTCGCGCAGCGCGATCATCGCGCGCTTGCCGATGCGCGAAAGCCCGTCGCCGAGGCCGACCGTCGTCGTCGTCTTGCCTTCGCCAGCCGGTGTCGGGCTGATCGCGGTGACGAGGATCAGCTTGCCGTCCGGCCGCGTTTCGAAGTCGGGGATCGCCTGCGTGTCGATCTTGGCGATATGCTTGCCGTAGGGGTTGAGCGCCTCCGAGGGAATGCCCACGCGCTCGGCGATGGCGGCAACAGGTTGAAGCGTCGCGGCGCGCGCGATCTCGATATCGGTCGGCATCCGTCCTCTCGGAGACTGTACTTGCTCCGCGCCTCCCCGGGGGCAGAGCCGCGGCGACACTGGCGCGAAACGCCTGTGGCCGCCAGCGCTTTTGCCGCGGAGGCAGCCATGATGCACAGGCGGTGCGGCGCGCTGCGATGAGCGCACCGCACGGGCGGCCTCAGGCTTTGAGATGGGCGTTCTGCGGGAACAGGTACCTGAACGCCTCGGCGTCGAAATCGGCCTTGAAGTCGAACCGGTCCTTGAGAGCGACCGCGCGCCGCGCTGCGGGGCGAGCCGAGATCTCGTCGAGATGGCGCTTCACATGCGGGAACATCTCGGGCCAGGTCTCGCCCACCGCAAAGGAAAGGCGCGTCGCCCAGCCCCAGACCGACATGTCGACCAGCGTGTAGACGTCGCCGAGCACGTAGCGGCGCCGGGCGAGGAGATCGTTGATGATGCCCCAGTGCCGCTCGGCCTCGCGGGAATAGCGGTTGATGGCGTAGGGAATCTTCTCCGGTGCGAAGCGGCTGAAATGCACGGCCTGGCCGCAATAGGGGCCGATGCCGGTGGCGACGAACATCAACCAGGACAGCATCTCGCCGCGCGCCTTCGGCGTGTCCTGCGGCAGGAACTGCCCGGTTTTCTCGGCGAGATAGAGAAGGATCGCGTTCGAGTCGAAAACCGTGACGTCGCCGTCGGTGAGAGCCGGGGTCTTGGCGTTGGGGTTGATGGCGAGGAATTCCGGCTTGAACTGGTCGCCCTTGCGGGTGTCGACCGGCACCATCTCGTAGGGCAGGCCGGCTTCCTCGAGAAAGAGCGCGATCTTCGCCGGATTGGGCGAGGGGTGGTAGTAGAGCTTGATCATGGGGCTCCTCGGCGGCGCTCAGGCCTGTCTCAGTGCGGCGACATAGGAGACGAGATCGGTCAGCGCTGCAATGGTCGCGTCGGCCTGAAATCCGAGTTGTTCAGGCTGCATCCTGAGCGCCTTGAACATCAGGGCCGGGTCGAGCGTTGCTGCCGTTTCCAGCTCGCAGCGCAGCCTGTCCGCTGGCACGCGCTCGATGCGGGCGACGTGGAAACCATGCGACTTGGCGCCGGCGATGTCGAAGCCATTCGAGGAGACGAAGAGGATCTCCTCGCGCGCCAGCCCGAGCCGCTTCTCGACATGGGCATAGCCGCGCGGGTCAGGCTTGTAGACGCCGATCTCGTCGACGCTGATCACGGTTTCCAGCAGTTCGCCGATGCCGGCATGGGCGACGAGCCGCTTCAGCATCGCCGGGCTGCCGTTCGAGAAGATGGCGAGGCGGTGCGAGGCGAGCCCTTCCAGCGCTGCCCGCGCCTCCGGGTAGAGAGCGAGCGCGTCATAGGCCTCGGCAATCTGCCAAACGAGATTCGGCGGCGCCGAGAGGCCGAGCGTCCGCAAGGTGAAGTCGAGCGAGTCGCGCGTGACGGTCCAGAAATCCTCGTAGCGGTCCATCAGGGCGCGCAGCCAGGTGTATTCGAGCTGCTTCAGCCGCCAGATCTGCGTGATCGCCGCGCCGTGCCCCGGAAAAGCCCGGTCGGTGACGCCTGCGACGGACTGCACGTCGAACAGCGTGCCATAGGCATCGAAAACCAGCGCCTTGATCGTCATCGCTGCCTCCCATCGGGGCTTCGCCGCGGTTCCGCCGCTTTCTTAGCACTCGCATAGGCGAGGTGGTGCGTGATATCCGCACAACCATCCTTCACCGATGCCGACAGGTAAGCCGATGCCGCCTCGCCCCGTGATGCTGATGATCCTCGACGGTTGGGGCTGGCGCGACGACAGCAAAGACAACGCCGTGCGGCTGGCGAAGACCCCGAATTTCGATCGTTTCTGGGCGAGTTGCCCGCATGCCTTCCTGCGCACCTCCGGGCTCGATGTCGGCCTGCCCGAAGGCCAGATGGGCAATTCCGAGGTAGGCCATCTCAATCTCGGCGCCGGCCGGGTGGTGATGCAGGACCTGCCGCGGATCAACCAGGCGATCGCCGACGGTTCGATCGAGGCCGCGCTCGCTGCCTCCGGTCTCGTCGCTGAACTCAAGGCGAGCGGTGGTGCCTGCCATCTGCTTGGTCTCGTCTCGCCGGGCGGCGTCCATGCCCATCAGGACCATGCCGTCGCGCTTGCCCATATCCTGACGAAGCAGGGCATCCCGGTTCGGGTCCATGTCTTCACCGACGGACGTGATACGCCGCCGCAATCGGCCGCCGACTACGTCAAGGCCTTTGCCGCCGCACTGCCGCCAGAGGCGGTGATCGCCAGCGTCTCGGGCCGCTACTATGCGATGGACCGCGACAATCGCTGGGAGAGGGTCGAGAAGGCCTGGCGAGCGATGGTGCTGGGAGAGGGCGAGGCCTTCGACACGGCCGATGCGGCGATCGCGGTCGCCTATGCCGGCAAGGTCACCGATGAATTCATCCTGCCGGCGGCGATCGGCGGCTATGCCGGCATGAAGGATGGCGACGGGCTGCTCAGCTTCAACTTCCGCTCGGACCGCATCCGCGAGATCCTGAATGCGGTCCTGGAGCCAGCTTTCGACGGCTTCGCGCGTCCGCGCGTGCCGAAGCTCGTCAAGGCGGTCAGCATGACCTCCTACAGCGCCGAGCTCGACAAGATCATGCCGGCGCTCTTCCCGGCGCAGACACTCGCCAACGGGCTGGGCGAGACGGTCGCCGGGGCGGGCCGGACGCAGGTCCGCATGGCGGAGACGGAGAAGTATCCGCACGTCACCTATTTCTTCAACGGCGGCGAGGAGACACCCTATGCCGGCGAGGAGCGGGTGATGGTGCCGTCGCCCAAGGTCGCGACCTATGATCTGCAGCCCGAAATGTCGGCTCCGGAGCTGACCGCCAAGGCAGTCGAGGCGATCGAGACCGGCCGCTACGATCTCGTCGTGCTCAACTTCGCCAATCCCGACATGGTCGGCCATACCGGCGTGCTGGCGGCGGCGATCAAGGCGGTCGAGACGGTCGATGCAGGCTTGGGTGCGATCGCCGAAGCGGTGCAGCGGCAGGGCGGGGCGCTGCTCGTCACGGCCGATCACGGCAATGCCGAGCTGATGGTCGATCCGCAGACCGGCAAGCCGCATACCGCGCACACGACGAACCCGGTGCCGGTGATGCTGATCGGCGGACAGGCCAAGGCGCTGGCGGATGGGCGCCTTGCCGACATCTCGCCGACCTTGCTCGCGTTGATGGAGCTGGAGCAGCCGGCGGAGATGACCGGGCGGTCGCTGCTGCGCTGAGGCGGGGCGACCGGCAAAAGCAAAACGGCGCGGAGATGATCCGCGCCGTTTCGTTTTTTGGTCGTTGGGTCAGTCTCAGTACTTGCGCACCACCGGCGGCGGCGCATAGGCGACCGGCTCCGGAGTGCCGCAGCAGTTCGGGTCTCCGAAGTTCCAGCGCATGCCGATGCGGAAGTCGTGGCTGTCGAGGTCCTTGGCCTTGAGCGGGCCATAGCTCTCGGGGAGGAAGGCGTTCTGGATGCGGCCCGACTGGCCGTCGCCGAGGTTGAGGTAGCGATAGCCGAGTTCGAGGGTGAGGTTCTTGTTCACCTCGTAGCCGAGGCCGGCCATGAGCGCCCAGGCGACGTTGGTCTTGGTGCCGTTGTTCGCATAGCCCAGCGTCGGGAAGCCGGCGACCGAGCCCTGGTCGGTCAGGCCGCTGATGCGGTTCTGCGTAAAGCCGATGCCGGCGCCGATATACGGCGTCAGGCAGTTCCAGGTGCCGAGGTCGATGTAGCCGTTGAACAGCGTGACCAGCGAGGACAGGTTGCCCTTGTAGGTGTTGGTCTGGTTGTCGTTGATGAAGGGGTTGAAGACGATGTCGTTCACCCCGATCGAGGTGGAGCCGCGATACTCGCCGGTGACGTCGAAGCGGAGCCAGTTGTTGAAGCGATAGCCGATGCCGAGGCCGGCGAAGAAGGCCGAGTTGTCGGTCTTGCCGAAGAATCTGCCACCGAACTGGGCGACATCTTCCTGGAAGTATTTCCCGACGCTCTGGACACCGACGCCGATATCGCCGCGCAGGTAGAAGCCGCCGGAGATCGTGCCCTTGAGGCCGAGGGGCTCAGGCGGGGGAGGCGGCGGTGCGTAGGCCAGATCGGCTGCGTGCGCCGCGACGGAGGCACCGAGGGCCAGGGCGCCCGCCAGCGCGAGAGTTTTCAGGCTGCCCATGGCAGTGTCCTTCGCGTTTGCGCGGCGCAAGAACGCAGCCCGCGCGAGTTACCAACGGGAAGAACCTGTCAGACATTTCTTAAATGACCCTTAACCCTAACGGCTAACCTTACTTTTGCCTGAACAGCGCCCGAATGCTTAACGAAATCTTTCTGATTTCGGCGTGGCCGAGATCCGAGGCGAGGGCGATGGCAGGGAGACTGCCTGGTCACTGGCAGGGCAGAGTCGCATTCAGCTTGCTGCGGATGATCGGCAGCGACAGGCTCCTGAAGAAGCTGTGAAAGCGCTGGGGCGCCCGAAAAGCGAGGCGGTTGCCATCCTGCCAGACGGGGACAACCGTGCCGTTGAGGCGCGCGGTCATCGCTGCAAGCCGCATCCTGTCGATCGCGGCCTCCTGCGCCACGCGGGTCTGCGCGCCGAAGGAACTTTCGACCGGAACGATCACAAAAAAATTCCCGCGCTCATTCAGGTGAGCGATCTGCACATCCATCATTGATAGGCCGCACCCGTGGCCCCCCGAGGATACTTGGCCTTAAATGACGTTAACCGGCATCCTTCATTTGGATGAATTGCGCGCATGGCCGGTTCGACCGGGAGGACGTTCTCCGTCCCGTGCCTTTCCCGATCGGGGCTGAGAGCGGCCAGCTCAGCCCCTTGCCGCGACCGCATCTGCGGCGGTTGGGCCTGAGCCGACAGCCGCCTTCCGGTTGGCAGTCTGGCGGCCCTTTGCCGCCATATCCTCGAATTCGCGGCGGACCTCTTCGATCCGATGCTCTAGGCGAACAGCCGCTCGGCGTGCCAGGCGATATGCTGCGCCATGAAGGTCGAGACGAAATTGTAGGAGTGGTCGTAGCCGTCCCGCATCGTCAGCTGCAGCGGGATGCCGGCCGTGGCGCAGGCGATTTCGAGCAATTGCGGGCGCAGGCCCTCGTCGAGGAAGCCGTCGGCGGTGCCCTGGTCCACGAGGAGATCCGGGATGCGATGCCCGTCCGCGATCAGCAGGGTTGAATCATAGGCGCGCCAGGTCGTTTCGTCGGGGCCGAGATATTTCTCGAATGCAGGCCGGGACCAGCCCGCGGTCGAGGGCTGGGTGATCGGCGCGAAAGCCGAGACCGAGGCGTAGCGCCCGGGATTCTTGAGCGCGAGCGTGATCGCCCCATGCCCACCCATGGAGTGGCCGAAGATGCCCTGCCGGCTCATGTCGAGCGGAAAGTTCTTGGTGACCAGCGCGGGCAGCTCGTCGCGGATGTAGCTCTCCATCCGGTAGTTGCGGGCGTAGGGCTCCTGGGTGGCATCGAGATAGAAGCCGGCGCCCGAGCCGAACTGCCAGTTGTCGGGCTCATCCGGCACGGCTTCGCCGCGCGGGCTGGTGTCCGGGCAGATGATGGCGATGCCGTTGGCGGCAGCCGCGGCGCGGTACTCACCCTTGTCCATGGCGTTCTGATGGGTGCAGGTCAGGCCCGAAAGGTACCACAGCACCGGAACCGGCCCATCCTCGATCTGATGCGGCAGATAGACCGCGAAGGTCATCGGGCAGGCGCAGGCCGCGCTCTCGTGACGGTAGACACGCTGGGAGCCGCCGAAGGCCTTCGAGGAGGAGAGGAGTTCCATGATGAGTTCCTTTCGGTCGAGCGCCTGCGACAATGCAGCTTAACCTGCGCCGTCATCCCGGGCGCAGCGAAGCGGAGATCAGGGATCCATCGTGAGGAACTTTGCTCTACGATGGAGCCCGGATCGACGCGGCTTCACCGCTTGTCCGGGATGACGATGGCTCCGTGCCCTATCGATAAGGCCAGAAAGCGGCGTGCCTCAGTAGACCACGACGCTGCGGATAGACTTGCCCTCATGCATCAGGTCGAAGCCGTGATTGATCTCCTCCAGCGTGAGCTTGTGAGTGATCAGGTCGTCGATGTTGATCTTTCCTTCCATATACCAGTCGACGATCTTCGGCACGTCGGTGCGCCCGCGCGCGCCGCCGAAGGCGGTGCCCTTCCAGACGCGGCCGGTGACGAGCTGGAACGGGCGGGTGGCGATCTCCTTGCCGGCCTCGGCGACGCCGATGATGATCGACTCGCCCCAGCCGCGATGGCAGCATTCCAGCGCCTGGCGCATCACATTGGTGTTGCCGGTGGCGTCGAAGGAGAAATCGGCGCCGCCGCCGGTCAGGTCGACGATCGCCTGCACGACCTTGTCGTTGCCGACCTCGGCCGGGTTGATGAAGTCGGTCATGCCGAACTTGCGCGCCATCTCCTGCTTGGCCGGATTGATGTCGACGCCGATGATCTTGTCGGCGCCGACCATGCGCGCGCCCTGGATGACGTTGAGGCCGATGCCGCCGAGGCCGAAGACCACGACATTGGCGCCCGGCCAGACCTTGGCGGTGTAGATCACGGCGCCGATGCCGGTGGTGACGCCGCAGCCGATGTAGCAGATCTTGTCGAAGGGTGCGTCCTCGCGGACCTTGGCGAGCGCGATCTCGGGCAGGACCGTGAAATTCGCGAAGGTCGAGCAGCCCATGTAGTGGAAGACCTCGCCGCCGTCGCAGGAGAAGCGCGAGGTGCCGTCCGGCATCACACCCTGGCCCTGGGTCGCGCGGATCGAGGTGCAGAGATTGGTCCGGCGCGACAGGCAGGACTTACAGCTGCGGCATTCCGGCGTGTAGAGCGGGATGACATGGTCGCCGGGCTTCAGCGTCGTCACTCCGGCGCCGACCTCCCGCACGATGCCCGCGCCCTCATGGCCGAGGATCGCCGGGAACTTGCCCTCGGAATCGAGACCCGAGAGCGTGTAGGCGTCGGTGTGGCAGATACCGGTCGCCATGACCTCGACGAGGACCTCGCCGGCCTTGGGGCCACCGATCTCGATGGTTTCGATGGTAAGCGGCTTGCCGGCTTCCCAGGCGACGGCGGCGCGGGTTTTCATGGGGTGTTTCCTTCCTTGCGAACGGTCATTTCAGATAGGGGCGGATGACCCGCATGATCGCGGCGACCTCGTCGGCGTCATCGGGGGATGTCTTTGCCGGGCCGGCGGTGCCGTGCATGGTTTCGCGCAGGTGGCTCTCCAGCACCTCCGCCATCAGCCCGGTCGCGGCGCCGCGCAGCGCGGCGAGCTGCTGGAGCAGGGCGCCGCATTCCTCGCCGCGTTCCACGGCGGCGATCAGGGCGTCGGCCTGCCCCCTGATCCGGCGCAGCCGCGTGACGGCGCGCTTCTTCTCTTCCGGCGTATGAGGCATGGCGACATGTCGAGCTTCGATCTGCCAGTTACGCTATGGTACTCGGGGGGAGTATGTCAACGCGGGCGACTTGCCGACATGAAAAAGGGCGGCAGCGTTGCCGCTGCCGCCCTTGCGCAGGCGCGATGTTCAGAAGGCTCAGAAGCTGTAGCCGAGCTTCACCTTGACGAGATGCTGGCCGAAATTGGTCAGGTCGAGATTGCCGGGCTCGCCCTTGGCCTTGCCGGCGACCTGGATGTTGTAGGCGGCCGAGAGTGCGAGCTGCTTCGTCGCCTGCCAGAAGATGCCGGGGCCGGCGAAGGTGGCGTAGCCCGCCTCATTACCGAAGCCGAGCTCGTTATGGGCGCGCATGTGGCGGACTTCGCCGCTGAGATAGAGTCCGTCCGAGACCTGCCAGGAGAGCGAACCAGCGACCGTGAGGGTCGAGGAGCGCTGATAGGGCGAGGGGCCGGTCCAGGTCAGATCCTGCGAGAGGTTGAGCGCCGCATAGAGCGTTCCGGGGATCAGCGTCTTGTCGGCGAAGAGGCGGATGCCGGTGTTGTAGGTGGTGAAGCGGCCGGCGCCGTCCGGATCGGCGCGGTTGAAGCTGGGGTCGATCACGAGGGTCAAGCCGAGCCCGTGCATGTCGCGGCCGAGCAGCTTGTACTTCATCTCGACGCCGGCGCCGATGGCGCGCGCGTCGGCGCCGATGCCGTTGGCCGAAGCATTGGTGAAGGAGCCCAGCACATAGGGGCCGATCTCGAAGCAGGGGAAGAGCCCGTAGGATCCCTGCAGGGTGAGGCCGTGGCCGTTCGAGGAGCCGACGCGCGTGCCGAACGCGCCGTTATAGGTGAGGCTGGGGCCGAAGGCGCCCTTCTCCGCGACATCCGAGCCGGTGGTGAAGCCGAATGCGTCAGTCGGAATGCCTTCGCTCTCGGTACAGGCCGAGACGACTGGCGCCGGTGCGGGAGCGGTCTTGCGGGACGGCAGATCAGCGGCAAAGGCAGAGGCTGACGCAGCAGTAGCGATCAGGGCGAGAGCGAGGGCTTTCGAAGGCATAGCGGGCTCCGGGGAGGTCACGGATCAATACGCTATTGCAAATCGTTTGCAATATCTAATTCATCCTTGAATGAACCATGCCGTGGGTCCGGACCCGGCGCGATAAAAGAGCCATAGGCGTTTCCGCAATCCGGCCCGATGTTGTTGCGCTGCAACAGTCAGCGCTTTGGCAGGCGCGAGAGCCGTTCCAGGGCGCGTGGCGCGATCTCGGCCAAGGCCGCGACGGGCTTCCAGGCGGCGGCGTGAACCTCCTCGACCTGCGCGACGAGCGGCCGGGTGGGGTCGGCGAGGAAGAGATATTGCAGGTCGTGATGGATATGGTCGGGCTCGCCGCGCGCGGGCTTGCCCGGCACGTCGTGGCTGTCGATGGTGAAGGGCACGTCGCCGCCCGCGTGCCAGGGATGCAGCGTCAGGCCCTGGACGCCGGTCTCCTCCTCGGCTTCGCGCGCAGCCGACAGATGGAAATGCTCGGCCTCCTCCCAATGACCGCCGGGCTGGAGCCAGCGGCCGATCACGACATGGTCGATCAGCAGGACCTGCGCATGGTCGGGGGAGAGCACGAAGGCGCTGGTGGTGAGATGGCCGGGAAAGGTGTCGCGGCGGTCGAGGGTGTGACCCTCCGCCATCTGCCAGCGCAGCAGCGAGAGATGCTCGCGCGGGCCGGCGACCTCGGCACGGTAGCGCGCGACGGCGCGGGCAAGGCGGGAGTGAAAATCCATGGCGATCAACGGGTCTGGCCAGGCAGAGGCAGGCGGTAGGATTCGAAATGGCCGTTCTTGCGGCCGTCATAGCCGATCAGCACGGTGAGCGCGCCGCGGCTTTCCGCCAGGATCGTCAGGGATTCCGCCTTGCCTTCGCCACGGGCCGGCAGCTCGCCGAGGGGTGCGGCTGCCTCCGGCCGGGACGTATCGACCAGCATCAGGGAATAGGGCAGCGATTGGTCCTGCGCCGGGCCGAGCAGCGCGAGCAGCCGTCCATCGGGCAGGGGGGCCAGGTCGCGGATGCCGCGATCGCGCCCGGCAGGCAGTGCCACCACAGTCGGAGCGGTTGTCGCGGCAGCATGCCCCGGTGCGAAGAGCGCTGCGAGCGAAGCGCCGACGAGGAAGCTGCGATTGCCGAGCGAAGGCGCGCGCAGGCCGGCCCAGAGCGTATCGCCGATGACGGCGATGCCTTCGACATTGAGCCCGTTGTCGTCCATCAGGCTGCGGCCGAAGAAAGCGCCCGCCTCGCTAGCCTGGCGCAGCATGTCGCTCAAGCGATAGGTCAGCTCGACGCGTCCGGTCGGGGCGCCTTCGGCGTCGACCTTGATCCGCGCCAGATGGAAGGCGGAGAGGCGGAACTCGCCCTTGTTACGCGAGCAGCCATGGGAACCGGCCAGATAGAAAGCGCCATCCGCATAGGCGACGGCCTCGCCATCGAGTTCGGCGAAGCGGCCGGGCGCCCGGCAGATGCCCTGCGGCGGCTGGCCGAGCGTGTCGGGCGAGGCGTCCGTGCCGACGACCGGCAGGGTCGCGCCGGGCGTGATGCGGTTCTCGGCGATCCGGGCGAACTGGGCGAAGGAGCCCTCGTCATTGATCAGCAGGCAGCGCTGGGCTCCGTTCGCGACCGGCATGCAGGCGAGGCCGCTGACATCGTGCGCCACCCTGCCCGGCCTTTTGCCCGAGAAGTCCCCCAGCGTCCTGAACCGCTGTTCGGGTGCGAGCGTCGCGGCATGGGCGAAGGAAGCGCCGAGGAGGGCGGCGGCGAGGAGGGAGAGTAGGCGGGGGCGCATGCGGCGAATCCAGGAGAGACGGGCGGATTGAGCGCGAGCGGCCCGCGGAAGTCAAAAGCGGCGTCGCAGTTTTTATGCATCGTTGATGTTGTCGCGCTTCGCTACGTCTCGAATGCCTATGGCGGCAAAAATACCTTGTCCGTGCGGTCTGGAAGACCGTTCGGGAAACAGGATGATGTTCAGTATCCCTCGCAAATCCTTCGGCGGTCCGCTCCAGTTTCTGGTCGGGCGAGACATCGAAGGGCACTGGCTGGCCGTCGAGACCCATGGTCGCGGCGGCGGCATCTTCGCCGACCGCGGCACCGCGCTGCGCTATGCCGTCTTCGAGACCGGCCACCGGCCGCGCGCGGTCCGCATGACGGCGAAGACGCTGAGGCTGCTCTGAGGCGCGCCATGAACCACTGGCTACACGGCATGTTCACCGCGCTGGTCACGCCCTTCGATGAGGACGCGATCGACTACGGCGCTCTGGAACGCCTCATTCACTGGCAGATCGCGCAGGGCGCCGACGGTATCGTGATCGGCACCGCCACGGGCGAAAGCCCGACCCTGAACGAGGCGGAGCGCAGGGAACTCTGTGCTGCCGCCCGCCTCATCGCCGGCAGGCATTTCCCGGTGATCGCGGCCGTCGGCAGCTATGCCACGGCCGAGACGATCGCCGAGATCGCCGCTGCCGAGAAGGCCGGCGCCTCGGCCCTGCTGCTGCGCATGCCCTATTACAACCGGCCGACGCAGGCGGGCCTCGCGGCCCATGCGCTCGCGGCGGCGCAGGCGACGGGTCTCGAGATCATTCTCGACAACGATCCGGACCGCTGCGGCGTCGAGGTCGCGCCGGAGACGCTGGAGCGCCTGGAAGGCGCCGCGAATATCGTCGGCATCCTGGAGCGGCACGGCGATCTCGTTCGCTGTGACCGGATCGCCCGGCTGCGCGACCGCCGGTTCATGCGGCTGACCGGCGCGGCCGAGACGATCCCCGCCTATCTGCTCGCGGGCGGCTGCGGAGCCGTCACCAGCGTCGGCAATCTCGCGCCGCATTGGCTGGCGCGGCTGGAGAGCGCCGCGCGCTCCGAACTCTACGGGCAGGCGCAGATCCTGCAGCGGCGTCTCGTCCCGCTGCTCGACCTGCTGGCCCGGGAGCCCGATCCGGTGCTCGTCAAGCTCGCCCTGTCGATGCTTCACCCGGAGATCGGCGCTGCCTGTCGCGCGCCGCTCACGCCGGCGCGGCCGGAGCTCACAGCCCTCATGCGCGACGCGATCGAGGATCTGCCGCGCCCGCTCGCCGGCACGGCGATGGCGGCGACGCGGAGCGGTGCGGCGGGGGCGCCCTGCCGCGCCTGAACCCGGCGTGGGCGCCGAAGCGCCTGCAATGATCGGATGGAGACTTCAATGACCACGATCGGCACCTATCGCCGTCGCCGGGAGGCGATCTACCAGCATGTCCGCGGTTCATCGAGCGGCAGCTGGAAGGCCGACCTGCTGCATCTCTTCGGGTCGGTCGCCCTGCTCGCCGTCGTCATTGGCGGGCGGGTCTGGTGGCACCTGCACTGACCGCGCAAACGAAAGGGCGCCGCTTCGCAGCGGCGCCCTGGATCGACTGACCGGACCCGGATTCAGCCCAGCTTGGCGTAGGCCGGGACGGTGAGAAAGTCCTCGAAGTTCGGCGCGAGCGACAGTGTCTCGAACAGCGCGATCGCTTCCGGGAACCGGCCCTTGGCATAGACGTCTGCCCCCAGCTCGCCCTTCACCCGCTCCATTTCCTCGGGCAGGCAGCGCTTGAACAGCGCCGCATCTGCCTTCACGCCGCCTTCGAGCTCGACGCCATACTGGACGAATTGCCAGATCTGGGCGCGGCTGATCTCGGCGGTCGCGGCGTCTTCCATCATGTTGTAGATCGGCACCGCGCCGCGGCCGCGCAGCCATGCCTCGATATACTGCACGCCGACGCGGATGTTCTCGCGGAAGCCTTCCTCGGTGCGCGTGCCCTGATGGACTTCCAGCAGGTCCCTGGTGCCGATGTTCACGTCGTCGCGCTTCTTGCCGAGCTGGTTCGCCTGGGGCATCAGCCGGTCGAAGACCTCCATCGCCACGGGAACGAGGTCGGGGTGGGCGACCCAGGTGCCGTCATGGCCGTCGCCAGCCTCGCGCTCCTTGTCCGCCTTGACCTTGGCGAAGGCTGCGGCGTTCGCTTCGGGATTGTTCTTGACCGGAATCTGCGCGGCCATGCCGCCCATCGCGAAGGCGCCTCGCCTGTGGCAGGTCTTGATCAGCAGCAGCGAATAGGCGCGCAGGAAGGCCTTGGACATCACGACTTGCGAGCGGTCCGGCAGGACATAGGCCTTGTTGCGGGCGAGCTTCTTGATGAAGGAGAAGATGTAGTCCCAGCGGCCGCAGTTGAGGCCCGCGATGTGCTCGCGCAGCTCGTAGAGGATCTCGTCCATCTCGAAGGCGGCCGGCAGGGTCTCGATCAGGACGGTCACCTTGATCGTGCCGTTCTTCAGGCCGAGCGCCGATTGCGCCGCGACGAAGACGTCGTTCCAGAGTCGGGCCTCGAGGTGGCTCTCGAGCTTTGGCAGGTAGAAATAGGGGCCCGAACCGGCCGCCAGCGCCGCCTTGGCATTGTGGAAGACATAGAGCCCGAAATCGACCAGCGAGCCGGAGGCTTCCTCGCCGTCGATCTCGATGTGGCGCTCCGGCAGATGCCAGCCGCGCGGGCGGATGATCAGCACGGCCGGCTTGGCGCCGAGCTTGTAGTCCTTGCCGCTCGTGGGATCGGTGAAGTCGATCTTGCCCGCCCAGCGATCCCTGAGGTTGATCTGGCCCTCGACCATATTGGTCCAGACCGGGGAGGAAGCGTCCTCGAAATCGGCCATGAAGACCTTCGCGCCGGAGTTCAGCGCGTTGATGATCATTTTGCGGTCGACCGGGCCGGTGATCTCGACGCGGCGATCCTGCAGATCGGCCGGGATCGGCGCGACGTTCCAGTCGCCTTCGCGGATGTGCCTGGTCTCGGCCAGGAAATCCGGCGTTTCGCCGGCGTCGAAGCGCTTCTGGCGCTCGGCCCGGAGGGCGAGCAGGCGCTTGCGCGTCTCGTTGAAGCGGCGATGCAGCTCAGCGACGAAGGCGAGCGCTTCCGTGGTGAGGATCTCGTCGAAGCGCGGCTGCACGGCGCCCTTGATGACGACGCCCGGCGGAAGGGAGAGAGTGGGGGTGTCCGACATGGCTGCTCCTTTGGTGATCTGAACGCACTGTTCCGCGAAATGATTGTTTTCGGAATGGAGAAAAATGATTTTCACTTATTCCATGTGAGAAATAATTATCGGCGTGTGGAAGGCGGGATGACGCAACGGCACTTCTTTTCCCAAAAAATGCGCAGATAGGGCCGAGTTCCATGAATCGATTTTAGCAATTCGTAAGCTCCGAGCCCCAACCCTCATCCGGCTCAATGCGGCAATCCGGCCCAGGATGAGATGTCATGGTCAAGCTCGCTTTCATTTCGGAATTAATGCGGCGGTTCCGCCGCGACCAGCGCGGCAACGTGCTCGTCATGACCGGCTTCCTGACGCTTCCGCTCATCGGCATCGTCGGCGTCACCGTCGACTACTCGCGCGCCAGCAACGCCCGCCAGGCGCTGAGCTCGGCGATCGATTCCGCCTCGCTGATGGCGGCGCGCGACGCCCAGAAGCTGACGGACGGGCAACTCAGGGATCGGATCGATTCCTGGATCCGCGACAATCTGCCGGCGAGCGCGAAGAGTGAATTCACCGGTGCGAACGTGGTGATCGACCGCACGGCGCGAACGATCAAGATCACGGCGAACGCCAATGTGGAGACGACGATCGGGCGCGTGCTTGGACCTCAGTACATTCCTGTCGCCAGTGACAGCCAATCGACCTGGGGAACGAACAAGATCGAGCTGGCCCTGGTGCTCGACAATACGGGCTCGATGTCGTCCTCGGGAAAGATGACGGCGCTGAAACAGGCGTCGAAGGATCTGATTCAGATTATGAAGGACGCTGCGATCGAAACGGATCAGATTCGGATCTCGATCGTGCCGTTCAACACGCAGGTTCGTATCGACCGCGCCTTGAAGGACGAGCCGTGGATTCGCTACGGCATGACCCGGTCGGTGACGATGACCTGCGACAAGAACGGCAACAACTGCAAGGCGCCTAGCGGTGCGGCTGCGTCCGACCCCACAATTTCGAATTGCAAGACCAGCAAGGGCGTGACGACCTGCACCGAGACCCTGACGAAGGCTAACTGGGTCAAGACTGAGGGCTGCATAGCCGACCGGGACCAGAGCTACGACGTCACCGATGGCGGGGCGTATTCCGCCAGCGCCCAGCAGTATCCGGCGACCTGGTGTGGCCAAACCTCGCTGGCGCAAACGATGGGGTTGAGTTCCGACTGGACGGCGCTGACGGCCAAGATCGATACGATGACACCAGTCGGCGCCACCAACGTCACCATCGGCGCAGTCTGGGGCTGGGCAACGCTGTCGACCGGCGCGCCCTACACGGAGGCCAAGCCAAATACGGAGCCGCGGCTGAAGAAGTACATGATCTTGCTGACCGACGGCGACAACACCCAGAACCGTTTCGAAGGCGACGGTAGCACCCCCAATCCAAATATCGATGCTCGAACGAAACTTGCCTGCGCAAACGTCAAGGCGGCCGGCGTCAGCGTCTATACGATCCGCGTCATGGATGGAAACGCGGCGATGCTGCGCAACTGTGCCACAGATTCGACCATGTACTATGAGGTGACGAGCGCCTCGCAGCTCAGCCCGATCTTCAAGTCGATCGCCAACGAGATCAGCGCAGTGCGTCTGACGCACTGAGGCCGCCGCCGAGTTCGGCGAAGCGCGCCAGGAAGCGCGCTTGCGCCGTCTCGGTGTCCAGCGGGTCGAGCCAGGCCAGGACTTCGGCCGGCAGCGCCTGCGGCCGGCCGAAGAATTTCAGCGCCTCCGGACGGTCGAAACCGGCGAGCTGCGTCGCCTCGAAGAAGGCGGCGATGGTGTCGGCCTCCTTCGTTTTGCGCTTCAGCATCGCCGGTGTGGTTGCAGGCAGGCCAAAGCGCAGGTGGATCGCCGTGAGCAGGCGCAGCTCCACGCTCTTGTAGGCATCGCCCATCACAACCTTGAACGGCGAGATCATGTCGCCGATGACGTATTCCGGCGCGTCGTGCAGCAGCGCCATCAGCCGCCACGCCTCGCTCCAGTCCGGATACAGGAAGCCCGCGATAGCCTCGACCAGCAGGCAATGCTGCGCCACCGAGAAGGAATGCGCGCCGCGCGTCTGCCCATTCCAGCGGGCGACGCGGGCGAGTCCATGGGCGATGTCCTCGATCTCGATGTCGAGCGGAGAGGGATCGAGCAAATCGAGCCGCCGGCCCGAAAGCATGCGCTGCCAGGCACGCGGCGGTTCAGGCGTGCGGGACATCAGGCGGCGGGACGGGAGTCGCGCGCCAATTCGGCGCATTCGGTGTAGCGGAAGCAGCCGGTGAGATGGTCGTTGACCAGCCCGCAGGCCTGCATGAAGGCATAGACGATGGTCGGGCCGCAGAAGGTGAAGCCGGCCTTCTTCAGTTCCTTGGCCATAGCCTCCGAAAACTTGGTCTGCGTCGGCACCTCCTCATGGGTACGGAAGGCGTTCTGCAGCACGCGGCCGTCGAGATGCTTCCAGAGGAAATCGGCGAAGGGCTCGCGCTCGCTGATCCTGAGATAGGCCTGCGCGCTCTTGATCGTGCCTTCGATCTTGCCGCGATGGCGGATGATGCCGGGGTCGGCCAGGAGGCGCTGGACATCGGCCTCGCCGAAGCGTGCGACGGCTTCCGGCTCGAAGCTGGCGAAGCCGGTGCGGAAGGCGTCGCGCTTGCGCAGGATCGTGATCCAGGAGAGGCCGGCCTGGAAACCGTCGAGGATCAGTTTCTCCCAGAGTGCACGGGAATCATATTCCGGCACGCCCCATTCGGTGTCGTGATAGGCGAGATAAAGCGGGTCCGTTCCCGGCCAGCGGCAGCGGAACTTGCCGTCCGGCCCTTCGATCGCGATGCGTTCTTCGCTCATAAGGCGACTCCTGCGGCGGCTCCGAAGCCCGGCTCGCCGGGGAAGGGGAAGCGGATGAAATCGGGCTTGTCAGCGAGATGGAAGGCGAGGCCGCCACCGAGCGGCGTCTCGCCTGCCACCAATGCATCGGCCAGCCGGTCGAGGCGGAGCATGGCGAGCGCCTTGCCGTTCGCCCCCGAGCCGATGCTGCCGAGCATCTTGCCGCCGGCGGTCGCTTCCACGCCGGTCTCGGCGACGATGCCGTCGTCGAAGGCGATCGGAACGACGCGGGTGCGGGCCGTGCCGCGATGCTGCATGCGGGAGACGACCTCCTGCCCGATATAGCAGCCCTTCTTGAAGGAGACGCCGCCGAGCTGGTCGAGCAGGGCTTCGTGCGGGAAGGTGTCGCCATAGGGGAAATCGCGACCGCCTGCGGGAATACCGAGCGCGATGCGGCGGGCGTGGTAGGCGTCGGGCTCGGCCGTGACGAGTTCATCGATGCCCTCGACATCGGCGATGGCCCGTTGGCCGAGCGCCGGCAGGCGCGGGTCGTCATAGACGAAGCCGGCCTCTCCCGGCAGCGGCGCTCCGTCCGCCGAGACGAGCACGGCGCTCTTCTCGGTGAGGTCTTCCAGAGCTACCTTGGCGCGCAGCTTGTAGAGTTTCAGGCGTTTCATCAGATCGGCGGTCTGGAGCAGGGGGGTGTCGAGCAGGAAGCCGCCCCCGTCTTCCGCCGGCAGCGCGACGACGAAGAAATCGCAGATGATCTTGCCCTGCGGTGTCAGCAGTGCGCCATAGCCGGCCCGTTCGGGTGTCACCTCGTCCATCTCGTTGGTGACGATGTTCTGCAGGAAGTCGCGGGCATCCTCGCCGCTGACGCGGATGACGCCGCGATCGATCAATCGGGTTGCGGACATAGGCAGCCGTTCCAGTTCTGATTCCATGCCGGGCTCGTGCGGCCGAAAGGGATGATCGCGCCACCCGAAAGCTGTTTCCGCTTTCGGGACGGCGAGACTGCCGATAGGTAGGCCGCATCGGCCCTTTGCTCAACCGCCCGGAGAACCGCCATGCCCCAGACCTATGACGTCATCCTCAAGGGCGGCACGGTGGTCAACCAGGATGGCCGCGTCGCGCGCGACATCGGCATCACCGGCGGCAAGATCATGGCGCTGGGCGATCTCTCCCAGGCCTCGGCCGGCGAGACGGTCGACTGCACCGGCCTGCACATCCTGCCGGGCGTGATCGACAGCCAGGTGCACTTCCGCGAGCCGGGGCTCGACCACAAGGAGGATCTGGAGACGGGCTCGCGCGCTGCCGCCCTCGGCGGCGTGACCTGCGTCTTCGAGATGCCGAACACCATCCCGCAGACGACGACGCCGGAGGCGCTGGCCGACAAGATCCGGCGCGGCCGGCACCGCATGCATTGCGACTTCGCCTTCTGGGTCGGCGGCACGCATGAGAACGCTGCCGACGTGCCGGAGCTCGAGCGGCTGCCGGGGGCGGCCGGCATCAAGGTGTTCATGGGCTCGTCCACCGGCGATCTTTTGGTCGAAGACGACAAGGGCGTCGCCGAGATCCTCAAGCGCACCCGCCGGCGCGCCGCCTTCCACTCCGAGGACGAGACGATGCTGCGCGAGCGCATGGGCCTGCGCGTCGAGGGCGATCCGGCAAGCCATCCGGTCTGGCGCTCGCCCGAGGTCGCGCTGACCTGCACGACGCGGCTGGTGCGCATCGCGCGCGAGACCGGTGCGCGCGTCCATATCCTGCATATCTCGACGGGCGAGGAGATGGTCTTCCTGAAAGACCACAAGGATGTCGCGACGGTGGAGGTTCTGCCGAACCACCTGACGCTGGTTGCGCCGGATTGCTACGAGCGGCTCGGCACCTACGCCCAGATGAACCCGCCGATCCGCGACGACAGCCATCGCCAGCGCATCTGGTGGGGCGTGGAACAGGGCATCGTCGACGTGCTCGGTTCCGATCATGCGCCGCATACTCATGAGGAGAAGCACCATGCCTATCCGGCAAGCCATTCCGGCATGCCGGGCGTGCAGACGCTGGTGCCGATCATGCTCGACCATGTGAATGCCGGCAGGCTGACGCTGGAGCGCTTCGTCGACCTGACCAGCCATGGGCCGCAGCGCATCTTCGGACTGGAAGGCAAGGGCCGGATCGCGGTCGGCTACGATGCCGATTTCACGATCGTCGACCTCAAGCGCCGGGAGACGATCACCAATGACTGGATCGCCTCGAAATGCGGCTGGACGCCCTATGACGGCGTGACCGTCACCGGCTGGCCGGTCGGCACCTTCGTTCGTGGCCTCAAGGTGATGTGGGAGGGTGAATTGACGACCCCGTCGCAGGGTGAGCCGGCCCGCTTCCTGGAGGCGTTGCCGCGCAGCGCCTGAAACGGATCGGCGCCGCCCGCGTTCAGCTCCGGATGAGCGCGCGGGCGGCTCCGCAAAAAAATCGAAAAAAGATTTCCGGCGCTGTCGATTCCAGCCGCGCCCGTTCGACGTGCAGTCAGAGAACGGGTTTCGGCGGTTCGCGCCGAAGCCGCCCGGTTCTCCCAAACCCAAGGAGAACACCGATGCGTGTGATGGTTCTGGTCAAGGCGAGCAAGGACAGCGAAGCCGGCGTGATGCCGGATCCGGACGTCTTCGCGAAGATGGGCGTCTACAATGAGGAACTGATCAAGGCCGGCATCCTGCTCGCCGCGGAAGGCCTGCACCCGACATCGAAGGGGCTGCGCATGCGCTTCTCGGGTAGCGAGCGGGCGATCACCGACGGCCCCTTCGCCGAGACCAAGGAACTGCTGGCCGGCTTCTGGCTCTGGCAGGTGAAGTCCTTCGACGAAGCGGTCGAATGGCTCAAGCGCGCGCCCTTCGACGGCGGCACCGAGATCGAGCTCAGGCCCGTCTTCGAGATGGAGGATCTCGGCGAGATGGTGACGCCGGAGCGGCGCGAACGGAAGGAAAACCTGCGCGCCGAATTCGAGAAACGTCCCGGCTGAGCCGGCCCGATACCCCAAACCCAGCTCAACGGACGGTGCAGGCTACGCCCCCGTCTCTCGAAGGAGAAAACCGATGCGTTTCATGGTGATGGTCAAGGCGACGAAGGACAGCGAAGCCGGCGCTCCGCCGAGCCAGGAGCTGCTCGAGGCGATGATGGCCTATAACGAAGAGCTGGTGAAAGCCGGCATCATGAAGGGCGGCGACGGCTTGCAGCCCAGCTCGAAGGGCGCGCGCGTCCAATTCGACGGCGCCAAGCGCTCCGTCGTCGACGGGCCCTTCGCCGAGACCAAGGAGCTCGTCGCAGGCTATTGGCTCTGGGAGTGCCAATCGCTCGACGAGGCGATCGCCTGGGTCAAGCGCTGCCCCAATCCGATGCCGGGTCCGTCCGAGATCGAAATCCGGCCGCTGTTCGAACTGGCCGATTTCGGCGAGATCGTCACGCCGGAGACGGCGGCGCAGTGGGACCGGCTCAAGGCCGAGTCCGAGGGGCAGGGCTGAGCGATCGACGCCTTGCCTGGGCCACTTGCCAGCCGATGCGCTGATGGTGTGTATCGCTTCCCATGTCGGGCAGCGATGCACACCGCACCATCGAGACGGTCTGGCGCATGGAGTCGCCCCGGCTGATCGCGGGCCTTGCGCGCCTGACCCGCGATGTCGGCCGGGCCGAGGAGCTGGCGCAGGAAGCGCTCGTCGCGGCGCTGAAGCAGTGGCCGCAGGAGGGCGTGCCCCGGAATCCCGCCGCCTGGTTGATGCAGGTCGCGAAGCATCGCGCGCTCGATGCCGCCCGCCACGAGATGATGGCCCGGCGCAAGCAGGAAGAGCTCGGCCGCGACCTCGAAAATGACGGCCCGGCCATGCCCGATCTCGATGCCGCCCTCGACGATGAGGTCGGCGACGACCTGCTCCGGCTGATCTTCACCGCCTGCCACCCGGTCCTCCCCAAGGAGGCGCGCCTGGCGCTGACGCTCAGGCTGCTCGGCGGGCTGACGACCGAGGAGATCGCACGTGCCTTCCTGGTGCCCGAACCGACGATGGCGCAGCGCATCGTGCGGGCGAAGAAGACGCTGAGCGAAGCGAAGGTCCCCTATGAGGTGCCCGGCGGCGCCGAACTCGGGGAGCGGCTCGCCTCGGTGCTGGAGGTGATCTATCTGATCTTCAACGAGGGCTATGCCGCGACAGCCGGGCAGGACTGGGTGCGGCCGGCGCTGTGCGAGGAAGCGCTGAGGCTCGGGCGCATCCTGGCGGCGCGGGCTCCGGAGGAACCGGAGGTGCTCGGTCTTGTCGCGCTGATGGAGCTGCAGGCTTCACGACTCCGGGCGCGCGTCGGCCCCGATGGCGAGCCGATCCTGCTGCTCAACCAGAACCGCGCGCGCTGGGACAGGCTTCTGATCGGACGAGGGCTCGCGGCGCTGGAACGGGCGGAGCGGCTCGCCGGCACTTTGCCGGGTCCCTATCTGCTGCAGGCGGCACTGGCCGCCTGCCATGCCCGTGCGCGCACGGCGGAAGAGACCGACTGGCAGCGAATCGCGGCGCTCTACGCGGTGCTCGGCCGGGTGATGCCGTCGCCGATCGTCGAGCTCAATCGGGCCGTGGCGGTCGGCATGGCTGAAGGGCCGGCAGCAGGGCTGGAACTGGTCGAAGCGCTGGCGACCGAGCCGTCGCTCAAGCGCTACCATCTCCTGCCGAGCGTGCGCGGCGACCTGCTGTCCAAGCTCGGCCGGCTTGCCGAGGCGGCTGCGGCCTTCGAGCAGGCTGTAGCACTGACGCGCAACGTCAAGGAGCGAGCGTTGATGGAAGAACGAGCAGCAGCGGCACGGGCTGGTGCCTGCAGGGCCGCATCGAGCTGAGAATGTCTCACCAGGCCTTAAGCCGTCATGCCCGGGCTTGACCCGGGCATCTCATGCCAACCGAGGCTTCCGCACTTGTCCGTCCCGGGATTCCCGGGTCTGCGCTTCGCTTCGCCCGAGAATGACGCCTGGATTCAGTGCCGCGTGCCGGTGGTGAAGGCGCCGCAGCGAACTTTCTCGGGCAGGGCCTCGGTGAAGACGGCGGTGGCTTCCTCGCCATAGGTCTCGACCAGGGTGCGGAGCGCAGCAAAGAGCGCGGCATGGGCGAGTGCATCCGAATCGAGCCCGTCCTGCTGGGCTTCGGTGAAGGCGTCCTCGACGTAGCCGTAGGCGACGCGGCGCGCATCGCCATGGTCTTCGGCGAGATTCGGGTCGAGCATCGTGTCTTCGGGCTGGATTGGCATCGAAATGGGACTCTGCGGCCTTCTATCTGATGCGAATCGCGCCGGTTGTGACCCGGTTCGCGACGGTTGGGCGACACTCAAGTCATAGGCCGTGCCAGAGCGGCACGCTACCGCGGTGTTTAAGAAAGGTTAACGCGACCGGAAGAATTCCACCGAAGATCGCATTCGGGCAACAGCTGTTGCCTATCCGCCATAGCGGCTGGCCAGCGCCCGCGACAGGGCCTCGCCTTCAGCCGCGAGACGCGCGGAGGCTTCCTGGCTGGCATCGGTACAGGAACGGTGGGTCAGCGAATAGGCCTTGAAACCGCGGTTGAAAGCGGCGGTCAGGCGGTCGCGCCGTTGTGGGGTGCGCCCTTCGGCCTCGATCAGGGCGGCCATGCGGGCGCGCCAATCCTGAGCCTCCTTGCCGCCGCAGAGCGTGCGCAGATAGGCGAGCGAGCCCATGATCTCGGCGAGCTGGAGCAGTTGCGGCTCATAGGGCGGGCCGTCCGGCTCCTGGACGGGCGGTTCGGCAGGCTTGGCTGCGGGCGGTTTCGCCGGCTGCGGCGTTCGCTGCTGCGCCTGCGAAACCAGCGGCGCGAGCACGGCAAGGGCCAGAACGGCCGAAGCGCGAGCGCCGCGCCTCATGCCGACCCGCTGGCCGCGAAGAGGCTGTGAGCCCGGCGCAGCACGTCGCCGAGTTCGCGCGTGGTGGCGAGCCCGCCGATCTTCAGGGGATCGGCCCACATCACGGCGCCTGCCTCCGGGCCCGGTTGCGGTTCGCCGGAAAGCCATTCGCCGACGAAGGAGGCGACGACGAAGTGATGCGTCACGGCGCCCTTGGCATCGCGGCCGAAGATCTCGACATGGCGGTTGAAGCCGAGGATGCGGGCGGTCACGCCGACCTCCTCGTCGAGTTCGCGCAGCGCCGCCTGCTCGAGCGTCTCGCCGGCCTCGACCTTGCCGCCGGGCAGCGACCAGAGCTGGTCGGCCGGCGGCTTGGTGCGGGTCGCCAGCAGCACCTTGCCTTCGCGGAAGACGGCGACCGACGCTGCGAGCACGGGCCGAGCCGCCGCGCGGCCGGGCATGGGGAAGCGGATGACCTGGCCGCCATCCTTGCTCATGGCGCGCTGACCGGCGTCAAACGTGCTGTCCGCCATTGATGTGCAGCTCCGAGCCGGTGACGTAGCTCGAGGCGTCCGTGCAGAGGAAATAGATCGCCTTGGCGACCTCGTCGGTCTTGCCGAGCCGCTTCATCGGCAGGGTGGCGACGATCTTCTCGGTGCCCGGCGAGAGGATGGCGGTATCGATCTCGCCCGGCGAGATCGAGTTCACGCGGATGCCGAACGCCCCGAAATCGGCGGCCATCTCGCGGGTGAGGCTGGCGAGAGCCGCCTTGGAGGTGGCATAGGCGGCACCGGCGAAGGGGTGGACGCGTGAGCCGGCGATCGAGGTGACGTTGACGATCGCGCCCTTCGCGGCGGTGAGTTCGTCGAGCAGTCCGCGCGCCAGCATGATCGGCGCGAAGAAATTGACCTGGAAGACCTTGTGCCAGTCGTTGAAGGAGGTGGTGGCGGCGCCGAGCCGCTCGCCGTTGCGCCCCTTCGGCGAGATGCCGGCATTGTTGACCAGCGCATTCAGCTTGCCGCCCTCGACGGCCAGCCGCTTCTTGATCTCGGCGATGCCGCGCATCGTGTCCTCGGGATCGCCGAGGTCGATCTGGACATGGTCGTCGGCACCAGAGGGCCAGGGGCACTTCTCGGAGAAGCCCTGGCGCGAGCAGGACAGGATACGCCAGCCCGCCATGGCGAACTGCATCACCGTGGCATGGCCGATTCCGCGGCTCGCTCCGGTCAGCAGCATGACCGGGCGCTTGCCCGGCTCGGTCTTCGGAAAATCGAACTTCGGCATCGCCATGGG
This sequence comes from Allobosea sp. RAF48, assembly GCF_052114025.1. Taxonomy (NCBI): domain Bacteria; kingdom Pseudomonadati; phylum Pseudomonadota; class Alphaproteobacteria; order Hyphomicrobiales; family Alloboseaceae; genus Allobosea; species Allobosea sp. RAF48. Next base: position 21,802 of record NZ_JBFRDZ010000015.1, on the reverse strand, counting down.
GCTGGAGTCCTCAGGGGTAGAAGCGTGTCTTGGACCAGGGCTCACCGGCCGAGCCGCGGCGGAAGATGATGCGGTCGTGCAGGCGGAAGGCGCCGTCGCGCCAGAACTCGATATAGACAGGGGTGATGCGAAAGCCGCGCCAATAGGGCGGGCGCGGGATCTCGCCGATGCCGAACTTCAGCGTATAGGCCGCGACCGCTTTCTCCAGCGCGAAGCGGCTTTCCAGCGGGCGCGACTGCTGCGAGGCCCAGGCGCCGATGCGGCTGTCGCGCGGGCGCGACTGGAAATAGGCCTCCGATTCGGCGTCGGTGACGGGGGCGACGGGGCCGCGGATGCGGATTTGCCGGCGCAGGCTCTTCCAGTGGAACAGTGCCGCGGCCTTGGGCTGGCCGAGCAGCTCCTCGCCCTTCTGGCTTTCGGTGTTGGTGTAGAAGACGAATCCGTCCGGCCCGTGGCCCTTCAGCAGCACCATGCGGCTGTTGGGCAGGCCGTCGGCATCGACGGTCGAAAGCGCCATGCCGTTCGGGTCGTTGGGCTCGGATTTCGTCGCTTCGTCCAACCACTTCTGGAACAAGGCGAAAGGCTCGTTTTCCTCGGTGAAGTCACCGCTCGTTAACGGTTGCACGTTCTAATCCTCGGTCAGTGGAAGTTGGGCGTCGGGCGAGCGCAAAGTGATCCGGTTACGGGCGACTGGTTTATATAGGGCAGGGGCCGGAGCGTTCCAAAGCCTTCCTGATCGCGCAGCCCCCATGCGCCCGCTGATGGCTGTGGCCGTGCTGGCGCTGTTCGCCGCCGGCTGCTCGGTCTCCTTTCCGATTCTCGGCCTGTCGAGCAAGAGCGAGGACGAGGTCGCGACGACCTCCGCGATTCTGCCGGCACGCGGCGGCGACCGGCCGGCGGCCCTCGCCAGCCTTGCGGCCGAGCTCGGCCCCGAAGACATGCGCCGCGCCGATGGCGCGATGAGCGTCGCTCTCGACCCGCAGGGCAACGGTGCCGCGGTATCCTGGGACAACCCCCAGAGCGGCATCAAGGGTTCCTTCATTCCGGTAGGTGGCCCGTTCCTGCGGTCGGACGAGATCTGCCGGGCCTTCATCGCCAGCGTCCAGACGCAAGCCCGGCCGGCCAAGCTGCAAGGCACCGCCTGCCGCCCCTCCGGCGGCGAGTGGGCGGTCAAGGATGTCGCGCCCTGGAAGGGCGTGAGCTGAGCGCCCAGCTATCGGCTTGCCTTGCGTTTGCGGCGGGTGCAGAAGGGCCCCCGGAGGGTGTTGCGTCGGCGCCACACCATCCCCAGATAAGGCGGAGCGGACGGATGCCGGCTTTCGATGCCGGCCGTCCGACTTTGCGTGAAAACGAGGTTTTGGATGCGCGATCCCTATCAGGTTCTGGGCGTCGCCCGCGGCGCGAGCGATGCGGAGATCAAGAAGGCCTTCCGCCGCCGTGCCAAGGAGCTGCACCCGGACCGCAACCAGGAAGATCCGAAGGCGCAGGACCGCTTCTCCGAGCTGAACACCGCCTATGAGATCCTGGGCGACGAGACCAAGCGCAAGCAGTTCGACCGCGGCGAGATCGATGCCGAGGGCAAGCCGAAGTTCCAGGGCTTCGAGGGCATGGGCGCCGGCCGCGGCGGCCGCAGCGGCGGCTTCGAATTCAATTTCGGCCAGGGCGGCAACCCCTTCGGCGGGCGCGCCGGCGCGCAACCCGGCGGCGGGCAGCCCGGTGGCGACGCCGGCTTCGACGCCTCCGACATCTTCTCCTCGCTCTTCGGCGAGGCGAGCCGGCGCTCGCGCGGGCGGCCCGAGCCGCAGAAGCCGGCGGAGCAGAGCTTCACGCTCGAGGTCACGCTGGCTCAGGCCGTGACCGGCGGCGCGCGCCGGGTCAAGCTGCCGACCGGGCGCGAGGTCGAGATCACCATCCCCGAAGGCGTCACCGACGGCAAGGTGATGCGCCTGCGCGGTCTCGGCCAGACCGATCCGTTCTCCGGCGAGACCGGCGACGTGATGATGACGATCAAGATCAAGCCGGACCCGCGCTTCACAGTCGACGGCAAGGATCTGCGCACCCGCGTCGCGGTGCCGCTCACCAAGGCGGTCCTTGGCGGGCCGCTGCACGTCCCGACGCTGACCGGCGCCGTCGAGATGACGATCCCGCCGATGACCGGCACGACCAAGCAGTTCCGCCTGCGCGGCAAAGGGCTCAAGGGCGAGAAGGGCGCGGTTGGCGACCTCTTCGTCGCGATCGATATCGAGATGCCGGCAAGCGACGCCGAGTTGACCGCCCTGATGAAGGCGCGCAGCGAGGCCGGCTAACCTTCCAGCATTATGCGATGGGCCTTTGCCGGCCCGATCGGAGGGAAAATACCCCCGATTGGGGCCGGATGCGTGATTCAACCGTGGAGGCCGGCGTCAAAAGCGGTTCCCGTTTCCCTGCGACTGTTCTAAGAGACCTGCTCCTCGTTCACCCTGCGGGTTCCCCATGCCTGATTCCAACGCCATTTCGCCGACCGCCAATCTCCTCAAGGGCAAGCGCGGACTCGTGATGGGCGTCGCGAACAACCGCTCCATCGCCTGGGGCATCGCCAAGGCGGCGGCCGACGCGGGCGCGGAACTCGCCTTCACCTATCAGGGCGATGCGCTGAAGAAGCGGGTGGAGCCGCTCGCCAAGGAACTCGGCGGCCATGTGGTCGGCCATTGCGACGTCACCGACGGCGCCACGATCGACGCGGTCTTCGCCGAGGTCGAGAAGCTCTGGGGCAAGCTCGACTTCGTCGTCCACTGCATCGCCTTCTCCGACAAGGACGAGCTGACCGGCCGCTATGTCGAGACCACCGAGGCGAACTTCTCCAAATCGCTGCTGATCTCCTGTTATTCCTTCACCGCGATCACCCAGCGCGCCGAGAAGCTGATGCCCGATGGCGGCTCGCTGCTGACGCTGACCTATTACGGCGCCGAGAAGTGGATGCCGCATTACAATGTCATGGGCATTGCCAAGGCGGCGTTGGAATCGAGCGTGCAGTATCTCGCCGCCGATCTCGGCCCCTCGAAGATCCGCGTCAACGCGATCTCGGCCGGCCCGATCAAGACGCTGGCCGCCTCCGGCATCGGCGATTTCCGCTACATCCTGCGCTGGAACGAGTACAACTCGCCGCTGCGCCGCACGGTGACCATCGAGGAGGTCGGCGAGACCGCCGTGTTCCTCGTCTCCGACATGTCGCGCGGCATCACCGGCGAGATCATGCATGTCGATGCCGGCTACCATGTCGTCGGCATGAAGGTGCCGACCGCGCCGGACATCTCCCTCGACAAGGGCGAGTGAGCGCAAGCATCGAACCGGAAAGTGACATCCACTTTCCGGATCGTTTCAATGCGGAAATAGAGAACTAGCCCGCCAGCAAGGTTTTCAAGCGATCCGTCGCGCCGTCGTCGCGGCGGATCGTTTCGTCTGCGGCGGCTGCAAGCAGATCGGCCACCGTCCGTCCGCCGATCAGGCGTTGTGGCAGGATCTCCGCCAGCGGCGTCAGCACGAAGGCGCGCTCGGGAATGCGCGGGTGCGGAATCTGCAGCCGCGCCTGGTCGATGACCGCATCGCCATAGGTCAGGATGTCGATGTCGAGCGTGCGCGGTCCCCAGCGCTCGCGCCGTTCGCGGCCGCCGGCACGCTCCAGTTCAAGGCAGAACGCGAGCAGGTCCTGCGGGGCGAGCGATGTCTCGACCAGAGCTGCCATGTTGAGGAATTCCGGCTGGTCGGTCTTGCCCCAGGGCGGTGTGCGATAGATCGAGGACAGCCGGCCAAGAGTGATGGCCGGGTGGTCGCGCAACCCATGCAAGGCCGCGGCGAAGGCGGCGACGGGATCGCCGAGATTGCCGCCGAAGGCGAGCGCGGCTTCAACCTTCACGCTGGAATCTCAACTGGATGCCGACCGAGCCGAGCGTCGCCGGGATCGGAGGCGCCGGCTTGCGCAACGTGACTTCCACAGCATCGACCGAGGGAAAAGCGTCGAGGATCGCCAAAGCCACGGCACGGGCTGCGCCTTCAAGCAGGTGATAACGGCAGGCCGTGAAAGCGTCGTTCACGATGGCGACGGCACGCCCGTAATCGACCGTATCGGCCAGGCGGTCGCTGGCGGCGGCGGCACGCAGGTCGACGTCGAGCACGAGGTCGAGAACAAAGCGCTGGCCGAGCCGCTCCTCCTCCGAGAAAAAGCCGTGATAGGCGTAGATATCGAGCTTCTCGATCAGGATGCGGCCGGTTTCGCTCACAGGTCTGCCTTCGTGCTGTCCTCGATCGCGGCCCAGGTCTTCAGCGCATCGATATGGGGCGCGACGTCATGGGCGCGGATGATGGCGGCGCCGCGGCTGGCGCCGTAGAGATGGGCGGCGATGCTGGCGGCGAGCCGTTCGGCCGGGATCGTGCGGCCGGTGATATGCCCGAGCGTCGATTTGCGCGAGGCGCCGAGCAGGATCGGGCAGCCGAGCTCGCCGAGCCGGTCGAGATGGTGGATCAGGTCGAGATTCTGGCTGATGGTCTTGCCGAAGCCGATGCCGGGATCGACGACGATCTGGTCACGTGGGACGCCGGCCTGCGTCGCGATCGCGATCGAGCGCTCGAGGAAGCGCAGCACCTCGTCGAAGATGTCGAGCGCGCCGTCGGCCTTCTCGCGGTTGTGCATCAGGATGATCGGGGCGCCGGCCCGTGCTGCGACCGCGGCGATGCGCGGATCGCGCTGGGCGCCCCAGACGTCGTTGACGATCGATGCGCCGGCGGCGAGCGCCGCTTCCGCGATCTCGGCCTTGTAGCTGTCGATGGAGATCGGCGTCTCGACCCGCGCCTTCAGCCCGGCGATCACCGGCAGCACGCGCGCCTTCTCGGTCTCGGCATCGACGGTGGCATGGCCCGGCCGGGTCGACTCGCCACCGACATCGACGATGGCCGCCCCCTCGGCGACAAGGCGTTCGCCATGCGACACCGCGGCCTCGGTACCGGCGTGCAGGCCGCCATCCGAAAAGGAATCGGGCGTGACGTTGACGATGCCCATGACCAGCGGCTGCGCATCGAGCGCAAGGCTGCGGCCATCGGGCAAGGCGAGGGAGAAGGGCATGCGGTTCCGCCGATGATTGGGCAAGGGCGCTATACACATCCCGTGTGAGATGGGCCACAGAAAGCGGCCGATTGTCGCTATGGGGCGGATGCATGGGCTCCGGCCGCCTTTGGCTTTTGACGCGGGCGGCGTCAGCGTGCAGAAGCCCCGCATGCTTCCGCTTTCGCTTTCGCATCGGCTCATCCTCGTCCGCCACGGCGAAACCGACTGGAATCGCGAGGGGCGGCTGCAAGGCGGACAGGATATCCCGCTCAACGATCTCGGCCGTGAACAGGCGGCTGAGGCCGCCGGCCGTCTGAAGACGCTGGAGCCGGCCTATGCCGAGCTCGACTACATCTCATCGCCGATGCGGCGGGCGCGCGAGACGATGGACATCCTGAGCCGCGAACTCGCTCTGCCGGAAGGCGGCTATGCCGTCGATGACCGGCTGCGGGAGCTGACCTTCGGCGAATGGGAAGGCTTTACCTGGCGCGATGTCCGCAAGGCCGAGCGCGAGCAGGCGCATCTGCGCGAGCGCGACAAATGGGGCTTCGTGCCGCCGGGCGGCGAGAGCTATCGCATGCTGGCCGAACGGGTGCGTCCGGTGCTCGAAGGCTTGCGGCGCGAGACGGTGATCGTCAGCCATGGCGGGGTTGCGCGCGCCGTGCTCGCGCTGGTTGGTGCGGTTGCGCCACGCGACGCCGCCAGGGTGGAGATCTGGCAGGGCAAGCTGCTCGTCGTCACCGGGAGCAAGGCCGACTGGCTCTGAGAGGCTCGGGCAGTGCCGGCGGCATCCCGGCATTCATCACCGGTTCACGCGTGATTCGGCAGGAAGAATATGCTAGCAGAGCGTCGTGATGCGGCGGCCTGCCCGGCCGGGGGGCTCACGCGGATGTCGCGGCGCAGTGGCGACGGATTCCGGTTTTCTTCATAGGGTGCGTGGCAAGGTGCCGCCCGACCGAAGGCATGAGCCGCCTCGGTCATAGCGACGGGCCTTTGAGCGCAGCGGGGCGCGATGAACGATATGACGAAGCTGTCGGCGGCGTCTGATCCGGCCGGCGCAAACCTCCTTGCCATGCTGGCCGGCGAGAAGCGCCCGGACCTGATCCGTGACGAGGTGCTGGCCGAGATCTTTGCGGCGACCGCAGCCGCTCGCCCTGACCATCCCGCTCTTGTCGATCGCGAACGTCGCCTCAGCTATGCCGAGGTCTGGGCCCAGGCCGGGCGGCAGGCGCGGGGCTTGCAGCTTGCCGGCGTCGGGCCGGGCGACATGGTCGGCCTGTGGATGCCGCGCGGCATCGATCTGCTCGTCGCGCAGATCGCGATCACGCGCGCGGGCGCGGCCTGGGTGCCCTTCGACGCGGATGCGCCGGTCGAGCGCATCGCGACCTGCCTCAATGACGCCGAGGCCAAGGGCATCGTCACCTGCGCCGGCTGGGCCGCCCGGGCCGAGGAGACGGACCGCAAGGTCTGGACGCCCGAAATCCTCGCCGCCGCGGCGGACGGGCATGAGCCGCCGGCGCGGCCGGCCGGGCTGACCAAGGAACACCCGGCCTATCTGATCTACACCTCCGGCTCGACGGGCACGCCGAAGGCGATCGTCATCAGCCACCGCAACATCTGCCATTTCCTGCGCTCCGGGAACGCGCTCTACGGCATCGGACCCGACGACGTCGTCTTCCAGGGCGCCTCGGTCGCCTTCGACCTGTCGATGGAGGAGATCTGGACGCCTTATCTCGTCGGGGCGACGCTTTTCGTCGCCTCGCCGGAGATGATGGGCGATGCCGAGAAGCTGCCTGCCATCCTCGACGAGGCCGGCGTCACCGTCATCGACACCGTGCCGACCCTGCTCGGCATCCTGCCGGCCGACGTGCCTTCCCTGAAGCTGATCCTGCTCGGCGGCGAGGCGCTGCCGCCGGCGATCGTGCAGAAATGGTCGAAGCCGGGCCGGCGCATCCTCAACACCTACGGCCCGACCGAGGCGACGGTCGTGGCGACCGCTGCCGAGGTCGTTCCCGGTGAGACCGTCACCATCGGCAAGGCGATCGCGAACTACACCGCCTATGTCGTCGGCGAAGATTTGCGCCTGGTCCATCCGGGCGAGCAGGGCGAGCTTCTGATCGGCGGGCCGGGCGTCGCCAAGGGCTATCACGGGCGCCCCGAACTGACGGCCGAGAAGTTCATCGCCAACCCGTTTTCCGGGCTGGCCGGCGAGGGCGACCCGGTGCTCTACCGCTCCGGCGATGCCGTCAGCCTCGATGAGAACGGCAACATTGTCTTCCACGGCCGCATCGACGACCAGATCAAGATCCGTGGCTTCCGCGTCGAGCTCGGCGAGATCGAATCGAAGCTCGCGGACGAGCCGGGCGTGGCGCAGGCGGCCGTCGTGCTGCGCACGGATGACGGCATCGAGCGGCTCGTCGCCTTCGTCGTGGCGGAGCCGGGCGTGGCGGTGGACGGTGCTGCGCTCAGAGCGGCACTGCGCGAGAAGCTGCCGCCCTACATGGTTCCCGCGCATTTCGAGGCGGTCGGCTCGCTGCCGCGCATGGTTTCCGGCAAGGTCGACCGCAAGATGCTGAAGGCGGCGCCGCTGACGGCGCCGAGCGCCGAGGGCGAACAGGAGCCCCCGCGCAACGAGACGGAAGCCGCCCTGCTCGATGCCGCCAGGCGCGTGCTCGGCGCAGCCAGCCTGCCGCTGGAAGCCGATTTCTTCGTCGATCTGGGTGGGCATTCGCTGCTCGCGGCGCGCTTCATCTCGATCGTGCGGGAGACGCCGGCCTATGCCGGCATCACGCTGCAGGATGTCTATGGTGCCCGTACGCTGCGTGCGATGGCCGCGCTGCTCGACGAGCGGGGCGCGGCAACGGCGGAGGACCTCTCCTTCACGCCTCCGCCGTTCCTGCGGCGCTTCCTGTGCGGGTTGGCGCAGGCTGCTGTGCTGCCGGTCATCATCGGCCTGTCGACGGCGCAGTGGCTCGGCGTCTTCGTCACCTACATGATCCTCTCGGGCGAGGATCTGCCGCTGCTCGGCCAGATCGCTGCCCTGCTCGGCGTCTACATCATGATCATCGTCGCGACCGGGCTCATTGCCGTCGCGCTGAAGTGGATCGTGCTCGGCCGGACCAAGCCCGGCGTCTATCCGCTCTGGGGCGTCTACTATTTCCGCTGGTGGTTTGCGGCGCGTGTCGCCGGCCTCGTCCATATCAAATGGCTCCAGGGCACCCCGGTGATGCGGTTCTACTGGCGCCTGCTCGGTGCCAAGGTCGGGCGCGACGTCGTCATCTCCGATTACGAGGCGGGCGCGATCGATCTGATCGAGATCGGCGACTTCACGAGCTTCGGCTCCAAGACCACCTTCGCCAATGGCGAGGCGATCGGCGACAAGCTGATCATCGGCCGCATCAAGATCGGGAAGGATGTCTCGGCGGGAGCTTCGGTCGTGCTCGGCCATGGCGCGGTCATCGGCGCTCATGCCGAGATCGGCGACCTCACCGCCATTCAGCCCGGCGTCCATGTCGGAGAGGCCGAGATCTGGGACGGCACGCCCGGCCGCAAGATCGGCACGGTCGACCTCGCCGCCCTGCCGCCGCAGGCCGAAGCCTCACCGGCGCGGCGCGCGCTGATGACCGTCTTCTACCTCCTGATGCTGATCGTGCTGCCGCCGGTCAGCCTACTGCCGATCTTCCCGGCCTTCTGGCTGTTCGACAAGATCGACGACTTCATCGCCGGCTGGACCGAGATCAGCTATCTCTGGTTCCTGCCGATCCTGACCTGGCCGACCGCGATCGGCCTCATCGCCTTCACCGTGCTGCTGATGGCGGGGTTGCGCTGGGCGATCCTGCCGCGCGTCACCTCCGGCTCCTACTCGATCCATTCCGGCTTCTACGCCCGCAAATGGACGGTGGCGCTGGCGACCGAGGTGACGCTGGAGACGCTCTCCTCGCTCTTTGCCACGATCTATATGCGGGCCTGGTACCGGCTGATGGGCGCGCACATCGGCAAGGGCGCGGAGATCTCGACCAATCTCTCCGGCCGCTACGACCTCACCGGCATCGGCGCGGGCAACTTCATCGCCGACGAGGTCGTCTTCGGCGACGAGGACATGCGCCGCGGCTATATGCGGCTCGACGCGACGCGCACGGGCGAGCAGGTCTTCGTCGGCAACGACGCGGTGGTGCCGCCCGGCGCGGTCATCCCAGACCGGGTGTTGATCGGCATCAAGTCGAAGCCGCCGGCCAATGACCGGATGCAGCCCGGCGACACCTGGTTCGGCTCCCCGCCGATCAAGCTGCCGACCCGTCAGAAGGTCGATCTCGGCGCGGACTGGACCTACAAGCCCTCCTTCGCCAAGCAGTTCGGGCGCGGCGTCTTCGAGGCGTTGCACACTTCCTTCCCGTCGATGCTGTTCATCACCTTCGGCACCATCGCCGTCGACATGGTGCTGCAGCAGAAGATCAACGAGGGCGACTGGCTCGGCCTTGCCCTGTCCTTCATGGCGGTCTCGGTGCTGATCGCCGTGGCCCAGGCCCTGATCTGCGCTGCCGTCAAATGGCTGATGATGGGCACCTACAAGCCGGTGATGAAGCCGATGTGGTCGTGGTGGGCGATGCGCACCGAGGCCGTCGCGGTGATGTATTGGGGCCTCGGCGGCAAGGTGCTGTTCGACTATCTGCGCGGCACGCCGTTTCTGCCCTGGTTCCTGATGCTGTTCGGCGCGAAGTACGGGAAGGGCGTCTGGCTCGACTCTACCGATATCACCGAGTTCGACTGCATCAAGGTCGGCGATTTCTGCACGGTCAACGCCCACTCGGCGCTGCAGACGCACCTCTACGAGGATCGCGTGATGAAGGTCGGCCGTGTCAGGCTGGGCAAGGGCGTCTGCGTCGGTGCCGGCGCGACCGTGCTCTACGACACCCATGTCGGCGACTACGCTCAGGTCGGGTTGCTGACCGTGATCATGAAGGGCGAAAACCTGCCGGCGCATACGCGCTGGGAGGGTGCGCCGGCGGTGCCGGCGAAGGCCTCGGCGCACTGAAGCTGGAGCGGTTCAGCGCGCCGAACCCCAGATCTTTCCTGCGGGAACGGCGCGGCCGGCCAGCGGCAGTGCCCTTTCCGCGTCGCCGAGTTCGCGGACATCGCCCTTGGGCAGGTCTCCGAGTTCGAGTTCGCCGATCCTGACCCGGACGAGGCGCAGGACTTCGGCCCCGGCCGCTTCCACGATCCGCCTGATCTGCCGGTTGCGGCCCTCGTCGATCACCATCTCGACCCAGGCATTGCGCGCGCCGTGGCGCAGCAGCGTGGCCGCGCGTGTCGTCAGGGTCTCGCCATCGTGCGTGGCTCCTGCCCGCAAACGGGCCATGAAGGCGTCGTCGGGCACCCGGTCGATCTGGACGTGATAGGTCTTCTCGACGCCGGAAGCGGGGTCGAGAATGTGCTGCGCCCAGCGGGTGTCGTTGCTCATGAGCAGCAGCCCCTCGCTCGCCATGTCGAGGCGCCCGACCGGAGCCAGGAAGGGCAGGTCGAGGCCGTCCAGACAGGCATAGACGGTCTGGCGCCCCTCAGGGTCGCTGGTTGTCGTGACCACGCCGCGCGGCTTGTTGAGCATCAGATAGACACGGCTTGCGGCGGAAACGGGCTGGCCATCGACCTGCAGACGCGCCCGCTGCGGGTCGATGCGCAGCTCCGGATGGCGGGCGCGGCGGCCGTCGACTGCGACGCGCCCTTCCTGGATCAGCTTCTCCGCCTGGGTGCGCGAGCAGTAGCCGAGCTTGGACAGGGCGCGGGCCAGGCCGACGCCTGCCGCGGTTCCGGGCGCGGGGCGCCTGCGGAAAGGTTTCATGATGAGCCTGGGCGCCGATGGCGCGGCCTGCCCGACGGATCGGAAAAGCTCCCGCCTGCTGCGGTGCGGCCGGTTCGGCCAGCAGGCGGCGGAGCCCGTCCCGACGATCGAGCGATGGTGACAGGGAGTGATCTGGTGTCTGTGGCTCGGTGCCGCGATTGCGCTGGCAGGGGCGAGCCGGCTCAACCCCGAAACCGCCGGCGGGCGGTTCGGGGCTAAAGTCCCGCGATGATGGGGCTCCCGGGGCGCCAGGAGCGCGAGGGGCAGGGCGCCAAGCAACTCATGCGGTCAGCTTGAAGCCGGCGCGGCGCGGTCTTGTCAATGGAGCGCGTGCAGCGGGGCGGGGTTTCGCCGCGGCCCGATCCGGCTTAAGAGCCGATACGCAACGCATCGGGCTCCCATGTCGCACAACAGCTTCGGTCATCTCTTCCGCGTCACCACCTTCGGCGAGAGCCATGGCCCCGCCATTGGCTGCGTCGTCGACGGCTGCCCGCCGCTGATCCCGCTGACGGAAGCCGATATCCAGGGCGATCTCGACCGGCGCCGGCCCGGCCAGTCGCGCTTCACCACGCAGCGCCAGGAGCCGGACCAGGTCCGCATCGTCTCCGGCGTCTTCGCGCGCGAGAGCGACGGCGTGCAGGTGACGACGGGCACCTCGATCGGGCTCCTGATCGACAATGTCGACCAGCGCTCGAAGGACTATTCGGACATCAAGGACAAGTACCGGCCGGGCCATGCCGATTTCACCTATGATGTGAAATACGGCATCCGCGACTATCGCGGCGGCGGGCGTTCCTCGGCGCGCGAGACGGCGATGCGCGTCGCCGCCGGCGCCATCGCCCGCAAGGTCGTGCCGGGCATGGTGGTGCGTGGCGCACTCGTCCAGATGGGGCCGCACAAGATCGACCGCGCCAACTGGGATTGGGAGGAGGTCGCCCGCAACCCCTTCTTCTGCCCGGATGCGAAGGCCGCGGCCTTCTTCGCCGATTATCTCGACGGTATCCGGAAGTCCGGTTCCTCGATCGGCGCCGTGCTGGAGATCGTCGCGGAAGGCGTGCCGGCGGGCCTTGGCGCTCCGATCTACGGCAAGCTCGATGCCGAGATCGCTGCGGCGCTGATGAGCATCAATGCGGTGAAGGGCGTCGAGATCGGCGAGGGCTTCGGCGCGGCCGAGCTTTCAGGCGAGGAGAACGCCGACGAGATGCGCGCCGGCAATGACGGGCGCCCGCTCTTCCTCTCCAACCATGCCGGCGGCATTCTTGGCGGCATCTCGACGGGGCAGGCCATCGTGGCCCGTTTCGCGGTGAAGCCGACCTCCTCGATCCTGGCGACGCGCGCGACCGTGACGCGAACGGGTGGCGAAGCCGAGATGTTCACCAAGGGGCGCCATGATCCCTGCGTCGGCATCCGGGCCGTGCCGGTCGGCGAGGCGATGGTCGCCTGCGTGCTGGCGGATCACTATCTGCGCCATCGCGGGCAGGTCGGCGTTGTGGAGCCGCGCTGGCCGTTTCAGGAGTGACGCTGCCGTCGTTCTCGGGCGAAGCGTAGCGGAGACCCGGGAATCTCTGGTCGGAAGAGGCGCTCATAGGCGAGTCTCCCGCGTCACGAGATGCTCGGGTCAAGCCCGGGCACGACGCGTAGCGGCTTGCATTTCAGCAATACTGAAAATGCGTCAATCATTCATTGCGGATGAAGTCTCGTCGTATTAGCTTGCTCGCATGAAGCTCGACGTCTGGCTCCGGCAGAACAAGATCGCGCGCAGCGCCTTCGCCAAGCAGGTTGGCCTGTCGCCGGCCAGCGTGACGGCGCTCTGCAACGACCCTGCCGCCTGGATCTCCCGCGAAAGCGCCGAGCGCATCACCGCCGCTACAGGCGGCGCCGTCACTCCCAATGATTTCCTCGGCCTGTCAGGGCCGCGCGAGGCTGCCATGTCCAACAACGTCGCCGAGACCATCGAAGCCTTCGCCCGCGGCGAGATCGTCATCGTCACCGATGACGACGATCGCGAGAACGAGGGCGATCTCATCGTCGCCGCCTCTCTCTGCACGCCGGAGAAGATGGCCTTCATCATCCGCAACACCTGCGGCATCGTCTGCGCGCCACTGACCGCGAGCGAGGCCCGGCGCCTGCGCCTCGATCCGATGGTCTCGTCCAACGACGCGCCGCTCGGCACGGCCTTCACCATCACCGTCGACGTCAAGCACGGGCTGACCACCGGCATTTCGGCCGAGCAGCGCACCAACACGGTGCGCGCGCTCGCCAACGGCAATATGGGCGCCGCCGATTTCGTCCGCCCCGGCCATGTCTTCCCGCTCATCGCCAAGGATGGCGGCGTGCTGATGCGCTCCGGCCATACGGAAGCCGCCGTCGACCTGTGCAAGCTCGCCGAATTGCCGCCGGTCGGCGTCATCTGCGAGCTCGCCAATGACGACGGCACGGTGATGAAGGGCGCGCAGATCACCGCCTTCGCCGAGAAGCACGGGCTGAAGCAGATCACGGTTGCCGACCTGATCGCCTATCGCCAGTTGCGCGAGAAGCTGGTCGAGCGGGTGCATTCCTTCCCGGTCAAGACCGCGTTCGGCGAGATGACGGGCCATGTCTACATCACGCCCTTCGACAACACCCAGCACTTTGCCTTCGTGATGGGCAAGCTGGGCGATGGCGAGAAGGTGCCCGCCAGGCTGCACAGGGCCGATGTGGTGGCCGATGTGCTCGGCGGCGCCAGCTCGATCCAATGCGTTCTGCGGCGCTTCCAGCAGGAAGGGAAGGGCGTCCTCGTCTATCTGCGCGACGGCAGCGCCGGCGTGCCGATCAAGAGCGTCGAGGAAGGCTCGGACGAGCTGCGCATCCAGCAATGGCGCGAGGTCGGCCTCGGCGCGCAGATCCTGCGCGATCTCGGAGTCAGCTCGATCGTGAACCTCGCCTCCTCGCCGCGCTCCTTCGTGGGCCTCAGCGGCTTCGGCATCGAGATCGCGGAGACCGCGCCACTGGAGTGAGGCCCGCTCAGCTGCCCATCAGCGCCCCGACATGGGCGGCCGCCGATCGCGCCAGCGCGTCGAGATCGTAGCCGCCCTCGAGCACGGAGACGACGCGGCCGCCGGCGTGCTTGTCGGCGATGTCGATCAGCTTCTGCGTCGCCCAGGCGAAATCGGCTTCGCGGAGATTGAGACTGGCGAGCGGATCGCGCCAATGCGCGTCGAACCCGGCCGAGATCACAACGAGATCGGGGCGGAAGGCATCGAGGCGAGGCAGGATCGCGATCTCGAAGGCCTCGCGGAATTCGTCCGATCCCTCCCCGGGGTGCAAGGGCACATTCACGATCGTGCCGTGGGCGCCGCGCTCCGACGCCGCGCCGGTGCCCGGATAGAGCGGCATCTCGTGGGTGGAGGCGTAAAGGACGCTCGCATCCTCCCAGAAGATGTCCTGCGTGCCGTTGCCGTGATGGACGTCCCAATCGACGATGGCGACGCGCGCGGCACCGTGGGCGTTCTGCGCATGACGGGCGGCAATCGCAGCGTGGTTGAAGAAGCAGAAGCCCATGGCGCGGTTGCGCTCGGCATGGTGCCCCGGCGGGCGCATGGCGACAAAGGCATTGCGGGCCTTGCCGCTCATGACCTCGTCCACGGCAGCGGTTGCGCCGCCGACGGCGCGCAGGACGGCCTCAATCGTGCCGGGAGACATGAACGTGTCGCCGTCGACCTGAACGAAGCCGGAAGCCGGGCTCGAATCGATCAGCGCCTGAGCGTAGGTGGCGGGGTGGCAGAGCGTCACCTGTTCGAGCGTTCCGAGCGGCGCCTCCACCCGAATCAGCGCCGCGAAACGCTCTGCTTCCAGAGCCTGATCGATCGCCTTCAGCCGTTCGGCGCATTCGGGGTGGCCGGGCGGCATGGCGTGGCCGAAGCCTGCGGGATGGGTGATCAGAAGCGTGGTCAAGCGGGTCAATCCAGACGATTGCTGTCAAAGCGACGGAAAGCGTGGCCCGTTTGCCACGCCTGCGCGCGATCAGGGCGCCCTAAGGGGAACTTGATTGCGCCTTGCCGGTTTGGAGCCTAGTGCTTCGCCAGACCGTCGCGCCTCGGGTATGACTTGGGCGATACGAAGCGTTAACTCTTGATTCATCATAAAGGGTGCCTTCGGGTCGCTCTGGTGGAGACTATGAAGAAGACCGTTTTCGTTGCCCTGGCGCTGTCGGCGCTGCTCGGTGCCTGCCAGTATAAGAGCGTGGCCGCTCCGGAGCTGTCAGCCCGCGACGCGGAATATATCGCGCTCGTCCCCAAGTTCGATACCTACCTTCCCTATCTCCCTTACGAGATCGCCGATCCGACCGGGCAACCGCCCGGCACGGTCTATGTCGATACGAAGGAGAAGTTCCTTTACCTCGTCCTGCCGAACAAGAAGGCGATCCGCTACGGCGTCGCCACCGGTGACGAGGCTTATGGCTGGACCGGCGAGGCCGTGGTGCAGCGCAAGGCCGAATGGCCGCGCTGGACGCCGCCGGCCGAGATGGTCAAGCGCTGGCCGCATCTGAAGCCGGTTGCGGGCGGAATGAACGGCGGGCCGGAAAACCCGCTCGGCGCGCGCGCGCTCTATCTCTATCAGAACGGCCACGACACGCTCTATCGCATCCACGGCACCAACGAACCCGAGACGATCGGCCGTTCGGCGTCGTCCGGCTGCATCCGGATGCGCAATATCGACGCCATCGACCTGTTCAATCGCGTGCCGGTAGGCGCGAAGGTCATCGTCGTCTGACTTTCGACGGCAACTTCAGGAATTCGAGCGGGCGGCCTTCGGGTCGCCCGTTTTCGTTACAGGCGGCCGTCACGAAAAAGGCCGGCGGGAGTAGAGCTCCGCGCCGGCCAGTTTAGGGTCTCGAAGGGAGGTTTCAGTCGTCGAAACCGTGGCGGAGCACACCGGGGAGTTCGGTCCTGCGTGCCTCGCCGTGCTTCTTCAACGCGCCTGACAGCTGCCTGGTTCCCGCAGCGACCGCCTGAATCGCGATCGGGCGGAACTGCGACGTGTAGTTTTCGCGTGCCGCGGCATCGTGGAAACTCTTGCGCACCTGCATCTGGGGACGGACGTCGTTTTGAAACATGGCTCCTGACTCTCTGATGACCTGACGCCGGAGGCTCTCGCCCGCCGACCTCGTCACCCTGCCGGCCGATCAGGACGGGGCCGGGGCGCGTCTGTGATTTGTTCGTGGCGATCTCGGGCCGTGAGCGGTTTCGGCCACATTGATGAACGAAAACAAAAAAGGCCGGGCGATCGCCGCCCGGCCTTCAAAATCGCACATGCCGTGGCCGTCAGGCGAACAGGCCTTCCGCCTTGGCCCAGTCCAGCGTCTTGTCGAGGGCGCGCTCGCAGCGGTTGAACATCTCCTCGGTCTCGGCCTCGCTGATGACCAGCGGCGGGCAGAAGGCGAGACGGTCGCCCATGGCGCGGGTGATGAGACCCTCCTGCAGCGCGAAGGCGACAGCCTTGGCGCCGACGCCCTTCTTGGTCTCGAAGGCAGCCTTGGTCTGCTTGTCCTTGACCAGTTCGGCGCCGCCGATCAGGCCGACGCCGCGGGCTTCGCCGACGAGCGGATGCTCGGCAAGCTTCTCGAGGCGGCGGATGAAGGTCGGCGAGACCTTGTTGACGTGATCGACGATCTTGTCGCGCTGGTAGATCTCCAGCGTCTTCACCGCGACGGCGCAGCCGACCGGGTGGCCCGCATAGGTGTTGCCGTGGCCGAAGGTGCCGATCTTGCGGCTCTGGTCGACCAGAACCTCATAGACCTTCTCGTTCATCATCACGGCGCTGAGCGGGAAATAGGCCGAGGTGATCTGCTTGGCGAGCGAGATCGTGTCGGCGTTCATGCCGTAAGTCTCGGTGCCGAACATCTTGCCGGTGCGGGCGAAGCCGGTGATGACCTCATCCGAGATGAACAGGATGTCATATTTGGCGAGGACGGCGTTGACCTTCTCGAAATAGCCCTCCGGCGGGGTGATCGCGCCGCCGGCGCCCATCACCGGCTCGGCGATGAAGGCGGCGACGGTGTCGGGCCCCTCGCGCAGGATCATCTCCTCGAGCTCGGCGGCGAGGCGCGTCGAGTAGTCCTGCTCGCTCTCGCCCGGCTCGGCGAAGCGGTAATGGTGCGGGCAGGAGGTGTGCAGGATGCCCGGCAGCGGCAGGTCGAAGTCGATATGGTTGTTCGGCAGGCCGGTCAGCGATGCCGAGGCGACGGTGACGCCGTGATAGCCCTTCAGCCGCGAGATGATCTTCTTCTTCTGCGGCCGGCCGAGCGCATTGTTCATGTACCAGACGATCTTGACCTGGGTGTCGTTGGCATCGGAGCCGGAGGCCCCGTAGAACACCTTCGAGATCGGAACCGGGGCGATCTCCTTCAGCTTCTCGGCGAGCTCGATCGCCGGGTCGTGGCTGCGCCCACCGAAGATGTGGGTGAAGGGCAGCTTCTTCATCTGCTCATAGGCGGTCTCGATCAGCTCCTGGTTGGAGTAGCCGAGCGAGGTGCACCAGAGGCCCGCCATGCCCTCGATATATTCCTTGCCGGCGGAATCGTAGACGTAGACGCCTTTGCCGCTTTCCATCACCAGCGGCCCGTTCTGCCGGTGGGTGGCGAGGTTCGTATAGGGATGGACGAGGGTCTCGATGTCCCTGACGGCGACATTCGACAGCATGATGGGCTCCCGGTTCTGTTTAATATTCTTGCCACCATAAGCCGAGATGGCCGCAAATGTTGAGCGATTTTGGCGCAGGGGACGGTAGACTCTGCCGCAGGGCGGCTGCGGAGGCAAAGAGTTCCGCCAGGTGTTTTTGGAGCCTGCCGATTTCATGCGGAAACACGCCGCCATCCCGGGCTTGACCCGGGGCCTTGCCGGAGCGCTACCGATCAAGGTCCAGGCAGGGATCCCGGATCTCAGCTTCGCTGCGTCCGGGATGACCCCGCATCCGTGAAAATGCAGTGCGCCGTGACAGGCCTCAGCGCGCGATCGGCGGCGGGACGAAGCGGCTGCCGAGTTCTTCCAGCATCGCGCCGACGGCGATCGCCGTGCGGTCCTCGCCGAAGGGCGCGATGATCTGGACGCCGAGCGGCAGGCCCTCGCGCGACCGCATCACCGGCGCGCAGAGCGCCGGCAGGTCGGCGCCGGTGGCGGGCGCTGCCCACAGCAGGAAATCGAGATAGGGTCTCGGCTCGCCATTCACCATCAGCCGGCGGGCATGGATGTCCGGGCCGTGGTCGTGCGGGATCGCGGCGACCGGAGCCGGCGGACAAAGCACGACGTCGTAGCGCTCGAAGAAGCGCGCCCATTGCCGCTTCTGGGCGAGCCGGCGATGGGCAAGTTGCTGATAGAGACCGGGCGTCATGCGCGCGCCGCGCGCCTGCAGCGCCTGATGTGACAGATCGTTCGGGCTGAAGCGCGAGGCCTGCGCCTGGATGCGGGCGCGCACCTTCGGCGGCAGGCCATAGGCCACGACGGCGTGGTTCAGCAGCGCATAGACCTCGAAAGCATCGGCGAAGCTCACCGAGGGGCGGGCTGTCTCGTCGACGCTGGCGCCGGCTTCGGCGAGGCGACGGGCGGCTTCGCGCACGGCCTCGGACACCTCCTTGTCGACGGGAGCGAAGGAGTCCTCGGCCCACAGCGCGATGCGCAGGCCCTTGGCAGTCCGGGCGCGCGGCTCAGGCAGGGCGGGAGAGGGGAGCGCGGCATCGCGCGGGCCGGCGATCACCGGCAATATGAGGTCGAGATCCTCTGCCGCGCGGGTGATCGGACCGGCCACCATCAGGTCGACATTGCGGGCAGTCCGGCGCTCGGGCGGAGGTGGGATCGCGCCCCAGGTCGAGACCAGCCCCCAGCTCGTCTTGAGCCCGAAGACGCCGCAGGCATGGGCCGGCCAGCGGATTGAGCTGCCGAGATCGGAGCCGAGCTCGAAGGCGCTCATGCCCGTGGCGACAGCGACCGCTGCGCCGCCTGAAGAACCGCCGGGGGAGCGGGTTTCGTCCCAGGGGTTGTTGGTCACGCCATGGACGGGATTGTAGCTCTGGAAGTCCCCGGAGAAGACCGGGRCATTGGTCTTGCCGACGATGACCGCGCCGGCAGCGCGCAGCCTCGCGACCGCGGCCGCATCTTCGGCAGGCACGCGCTCGCGATAGGCCGGCAGACCGCCTGATGAGGGCAGGCCGGCGACGTCGAAGGCGTCCTTGATCGTGATCGGCAGGCCTTCGAGAGGCCGCGCCGTGCCATTCGCGAACCGTTCGTCACCGACGCGGGCCATGGCGCGGGCGGCCTCGCGATCCTGCGCGACGATGGCGTTGAGATGCGGGTTGATCGCATCGATGCGGGCGAAGCTGGCCTCGAGCAGGTCGGTGGCGCTGAAGCGGCGCGCAAGCAGGGCCGTACGCAGGGCGGTGGCCGAGGCGGTCAGGTCGATGTCGGCAGCCATCCCGGCATCACTCCGCATCGACGGCGCGGGCGTGATCGCGCCAGAGCAGGACGAGCCGATCGAGCTCTGCGAGATCGTCGGGCTTCAGCTTGCCAAGCGTGCTGGCGACGAAGTCGCGCTGGCTGGCGATGCCAGCCTCGGCCAGCCGGCGGCCTTCGGCAGTCAGGTGCATGGCATAGGAGCGCCGGTCCCCGGCGATCGCACGACGCTCGACGAGGCCGGCCTGCACGAGGCGGTCGACCAGTCCCGAGACATTGCCCTTGGTGACATAAAGCCGCTCGGCGAGCTCGCTCTGGCTGATGCCTTCCTGCTCCGTCAGGGTCGAGAGCAGATCGAATTGCGGGATCGAGAGGCCGAGCTTGCGGATGCGCCCGGTCATCTGCATCAGCATGCGCTGATGCAGCCGCATAAAGCGGAACCAGACCCGGTCAGGCTCCGTCACCGCGTGCGGCACGCTTTTCGGAGCGGTCATCGCGTTTCCCCCCTCTGGAACGATCAGACCTAAACTATCCGGAGCCGTCAGGCGAGCCTTCGATAGTGCGACTTTCCTTTCGCGGAAGCACGTCGCTATCCTCTCGAAAACGATAAGCCTTCGGGAGGAACGCGCATGCTCGGCCTGATGCAGGATTGGTCCCTTCTGCTCCACCGGATCATCGACCATGCGGCGATCCAGCACGGCACGCGCGAGGTCGTCAGCCGGGCGGTCGAGGACGGCACGCTGCGGCGACGAACATATGCCGAGATCAGGGGGCGGGCGCTTCGCGTGGCCAAGCGGCTGCAGCGTGAAGGCGTCAAGCTCGGGGACCGGGTGGCGACGCTGGCCTGGAACAGCGACCGCCATCTCGAGCTCTGGTACGGCATCAGCGGCATCGGCGCGATCACGCATACGGTCAACCCGCGCCTGTTCCCCGAGCAGATCGCCTGGATCATCAACCATGCCGAGGACCGGCTGCTCTTCCTCGACCTGACTTTCGTGCCGATGATCGAGCAGTTGCAGGAGAAGCTGCCGAGCATCGAGCGCTACATCGTCCTCAGCGATGCCGCGCATATGCAGAAGTGCGGTCTCAAGGGCGCGGTCTCCTATGAGGACTGGCTTGCCGAAGCGGACGAGGATTTCGCCTGGGGGGTCTTCGACGAGAACACGGCTGCTGGTCTCTGCTACACCTCCGGCACGACCGGCGGGCCGAAGGGCGTGCTCTACTCGCATCGTTCCAACGTTCTGCACGCGCTCGCCTGCGCGGCGCCGGACTATATGGGGCTGTCCTCGCGCGACACCGTGATGCCGGTCGTGCCGCTCTTCCATGCAAACAGCTGGTCGCTGGCCTATTCCGCGCCGATGACGGGCGCCAAGCTGGTGATGCCCGGCGCGAAGCTGGACGGCCCCTCCCTGCATGAATTGCTGGAAGGCGAGGGCGTCACCATGACCGCGGCGGTGCCCACGGTCTGGCTCGGATTGCTGCAGCATCTGGAGGCGACCGGCGGCAAGCTCTCGACCCTGAAGCGCGTCGTCATCGGCGGCTCGGCCTGCCCGCGCGCGATGACGGAGGCCTTCGAGCGCAAATACGGCGTCACGGTCGCCCATGCCTGGGGCATGACCGAGATGAGCCCGCTCGGCTCCTTCTGCTCGATGAAGCCGGTCTACCAGCAGCTCGAAGGCGAGGCGCTCTACGATCTCAAGGTCAAGCAGGGCCACCCACCCTTCACGGTGGAGTTCCGGCTCACCGACGACGCCGGCCGGGACCTGCCCTGGGATGGCAAGACCTTCGGTCGCCTCAAGGTGCGTGGGCCGGCGGTGGCTGGCGCCTATTACCGGCGCGAGGACGAGGACATTCTCGACGATCACGGCTTCTTCGATACCGGCGA
Organism: Allobosea sp. RAF48; assembly: GCF_052114025.1. Classification (NCBI taxonomy): domain Bacteria; kingdom Pseudomonadati; phylum Pseudomonadota; class Alphaproteobacteria; order Hyphomicrobiales; family Alloboseaceae; genus Allobosea; species Allobosea sp. RAF48. The sequence goes on along the minus strand of NZ_JBFRDZ010000015.1, from coordinate 581 downwards.
TGTCGCGACGATCGATCCCGCCGGCTACATGCAGGTCACCGACCGCTCGAAGGACGTGATCAAATCGGGGGGCGAATGGATCTCCTCGATCGACCTCGAAAACCTCGCCGTCGGCCACCCCGATGTGGCCGAGGCGGCGGTGATCGGTGTCGCGCATCCGAAATGGGACGAGCGGCCATTGCTGGTGATCGTGCCGAAGCCGGGCCGCAGGCCCGGTAAGGAGGAGATGCTTGCCTTCATGAGCGGCAAGATCGCGAAATGGTGGCTGCCGGACGATGTCGTGCTGGTCGAGGCTGTCCCGCACACCGCGACGGGGAAGATCCAGAAGACGGCGCTGCGCGAGATGTTCAAGGACTACCGGCTGCCGGGCTGAGCCGCTGCGTCCCTGAATCGAAAACGGCGCCCTTTCGGGGCGCCGGGTCGTGTCGTATTGGGCGGGCCTTCCCGCCTCAGAACTCTTCCCAGCCTGCGTCCTGGGCGCGGCCATTGGCGACCTTGCGCGGGGCGGGGGCGGCCTTGGACTGGGCGAAGGCGGCCTCGGCGAGCTTGCGCAGCCGCTCCGGCTCGGCCGCCGGAGCCCT